>PMTR01000006.1:98609-163501 GCA_003167255.1 Bryobacterales bacterium | reverse complement strand
GAATTTGAAGAGGTGTAATACGGAGGGCGCGCAACCAGGAAAAGCCAGGGGGCACTAGTTACGGCACGATCACAATTTGCACGCGATTACTTTCCTGGCCGTCAACGGAAAGGTGCAGTTCCATGGCGCCGTAATTGGACACCACGGGTAGCTGGACTTCCACCAGATAGAAGCCGACGTAACCGGGCGCCAGGGTGGCGGCGTTGGTCGAGACCGGATTGCTGTCGAGATACGTGCGGACATCGGCGACCACGGCGGGCGGATTCCCGGCGGGCGCGGGCCGCCCGGTTACCCAATCGGGGCGCACTTTGCCGAGGCCGGTGGCCATAATCTGAATGCGCTGGCCGGAGTGGGCGGCATTGCCGGCGCCGACGGACATGCCGCTATCGGCGTCGAAGAGCGCGGGGAGGCCGTCACGGTTCACCAAGATGGCCGGAGAAACGGGCTGCACGCGCAAATCACGGTCCACGGTGGTTCCGGCGGCGGTGTGCAGTGCCAGGGCTACAGTGGGGCCCACGGCTTCAAACGGCACCTGGATCTGCGAGTCGGTCCCGGCGGTGTTCCAAACCGGGTAATTGAGGCCGCCGGCAGTGACTTCATCGACGCGCTGGCCCACCACGCTGAGCAGAGAGCCGGGCGCGGCGGGACGAGCCGAGTTATCGGCTGCGTTCAGCAGCCGCAAGATGCGGCCGCGGTGCGGCGCGGGCGCGGCAAAGACTCCATAGCCTTCGAGCGCGGCGTACAACTGAACCCGGCGCGGGTCGAGCCGCACGTCCAGGACGCGGGCGGCATAGAGCGCCGAAGAAACGCTGGTCCAACTCTCGGCGGTGGTGGCGGCAGTGAGGCCGGCGTGCGTGTAATAAACTCCGGCGTCGGTGGCCACATAGACCGCGCCCGAGGAGCGATCGGCGGTGATGGAGTGCGCCGCGGTCTTGGGAAGATCGGAACTGATGTCATCCCACGCGACGCCTTCGGAAACGCTGCGCAGCACGCGCGGCCCGTCACCGCTCAGCGCCGCCAGGGCCATTCCGGGCAGCAACGGGTCGACGAAGATGCGCTCGACGGTTTGGCCCTTCAGGGCCGGCGAATGGGTGGGAAACGTCTCGCCGCCGTCCACCGACTTGAAGATCTGGCCGTCGCTGGTTCCGGCGTAGACCACCTGGGTGGCGCCTCGGGTGAACGCGCTGAAAGTGGTCACCTCGGCGTGCACGATGGCGGTGTACTTGCCGCGGGTCTGGCTTTCCTCGGTCGCCTGCGCGGCCAGCGCGGGCGCCGGCTGCCACACCGACGCGCCTGGGGGCAGTTCCAAAACTCCCAGGTTGCCGGCCTGGATGCGCACGCCCTGCGCCCCGCTGGGCGTCGCCAGAATGCGCTCCACCGGGAGGTTCGGCAAATATTGATTCAGCCCGGCCCAGGTGAGTCCGCCGTCCATCGATCGCCACACGCCGCTATCGTTGGCCACCACGATCTGGTCCGGGTCTCTGGGCGAGACGGCCACGCTATGCATCCCCGAACCGACCACGGATTGCGTACGGTAAGCGGTCAACGGCTCCCAACTCGTGCCGTTATCGAGCGAGCGGAACAACTGGCTGCCCAAGCCCCACATCTCCGCGGAATCGGAGCGCAAGGCAACGAAGGTGGCGGAAGGATCGGGAGTGCGGACCGGAGCGCGATTGAAGGTAGCGGGCGGTTTGGGGTCGCCGGCAGCGGGGTCCCAGGATTCAAAATTCAGGGTTTGGAAGAGTTTGCCGGATTTGGTGAGCGCGTAGAGCAGGGAGCCGTCGTCGGAATACCAGACCTGGATCACCGGCCCGGTGACGGGCGAAGCCAGTTGGGCGTCCGCCGAGGAGTTGCCGACTCGACGCCACTCGGTGGTCTGGGCGGAAACCGCGACGGCTGCGACCAGGGCCAAGGCGGCCAGCCGGGCGAGCGTGCGGGTTGTACCCTTGTGACACACAGGCGTGTTTATTATACCTTAATTCCAGCCCGGCGGATCCCAACAAACTGCTGAATTAACGTGATTTGCAGGCAGCGTTGCATTCCGGTCCCCTAGTTGCATTGCATGTTTGGTGCTAGACTTGTGATGTCATAGCCACTGGACAAATGGCGTCAGGGCCATGGTCCAGGTAACAGAGTTATGTACAGGCCCTTTACGCTCTCGCGGACCATTTGCACCCTGCTGACGGCAGTCGCCTTGGGGGTGTCCCTGACGCCGGTTCGAGCCCAATCCGACGATATCGCGCGCGCCATCTACATCTCCGGCCGCGTGTCGGTGCTGCGGGGCGGGGAGCTGGCGCTTTCGGTCAACGATGCGGTTCGCACCAAGGAAATCGTTGTGACCGGGCCGGACGGCTACGCCCAGTTCCGGATCAACGACGGCAGCACGTTCGAGGTCTTCCAGAATTCGCGTGTGACCTTCCGCGAGAATTTCAACGCGATGGAATTCCTGCAGCTCTGGCTGGGCAAGATTCGCGTGATGATCGATCACCACAACGGCCCCAACCCCAGGAAGGTGTCGACGCCGACGGCGGTGATCTCAGTCCGCGGCACGGTGTTCGACGTCACGGTGGAAGACGACGAAGGCACCACGCTGGTGGCGGTGGAAGAAGGCCTGGTCAGCGTGAAGCACCAATTGCAGGCGGGCGACGACAAGTATCTGAAGGCCGGCGAGGCAGTTCGCATCTTTGCGAATCAGCCTTTGGCCAAGATGCCGGGCAACTCTCAGGGCATGCAAGCGCTCTATAAGTGGGCCAAGCAAGCCGCGAACGACGCGATCTGGAGCCGTCCTGGCTCGAGTGGTGGCGGCGGTCCGGTGGGCACCGGCGGCGGCACCACGACGGGCGGGGCGAACGGCGATACCGGCAAGAAGAAGGGCACCGGCCCCGGCGGGGCTCCCCCCGGCGGCGAATAAGCGGGCTCGCGAAATCTCTCGTGGTATTTTGAAAGAGCGTTATGCATCGCGCCGTGAGAGGTTTCATCCTGGTCGCCTGCGCCTCCGCGCTGTACGCTCCCGCACAGCAGGCTCCCCGTTCGCAACAGCCGGCGGGCCTGGAAACCGATTGGGATATCGCCGTGGTTCTGAATGAAATGAGCGCCCAGGCAGCGCGGTTGCTGCCGCTGCTGGACCACGCCGATTCGAACGGCTGGGTCGCCCAAGGCGCGCCGGACGCCTACGCGAGGCAACTGAGGGGCAGCAAAGAACAGGCCCGCGCGCTGGCCGACGGCGCCAAGGCCCTGGCGCAGAATCCGGAAAAACTTTCGGCCGGCCTGGAGCTTTTCTTCCGCCTGCACGGGTTGGAAAGCATGCTCGGCTCGGTGGAGGAAGCGCTGCGAAAGTACCAAAGCCCAGCCGATGCGGAAGCGTTAGTTGCGCTCGCCGCCGAAAACGACGCCAATCGAGACCGCTTGCAGCAATACCTGGTCAACCTGGCGGCCGAGCGGGAGAAAGAATATACGGTGATGGATCAGGAAGCGCAGCGCTGCCGGGGGATCCTCACCGCGCCGGTCCCGAGAAAGAAATAGCCGCCTCATGCCTTTTCAATGCAGCATTTGTGGAGAAGAATCCACGCGCATTTGCGCGCGATGCACCAAGGACGCATGCGACAATCACCTCTGTGAAAAGTGCCGGCGCTGCAGCGATTGCTGCGAATGCGAAGTGAGGCTGAACGCGCCGGTGGTGGAACCGGCACGCGCGGCGGAGGCGGCGGGGCATGTGCCTGTAGAGCCAGCGCCGGCGGAAGCGGCGCCCGAGCCAACACCGGCCGGGCCCGAGGGCTACTTGCCGATGCTGTAGGCCGTGTCGGCGGAAGCCGCACCGCCGGAAGCAGCCGGGTCTGCGCTCAGATTGTCGCAGGACGAAAAGCAGAGAGCGCGGCCAAATAGAAGTGGCCCTTGCGGCAATGCGGTTCACTTAAGCCGTCGGGTGGCGCCAGCGTTGTCTGCCGGCTGGCCACTTTCCGACAAACCTGTTTCCAATCGCGTCGATGCAATAGTACATTCAAGTTGTGGAGACGATTGCTCTTAACGCCAGCAGATGGGAGAAGTCCAGCGATTTCTACGATGCGTACTTGGCTGCGGTTGGCGCGCCAGAATGGCATGGACGCAACTTGGACGCTCTATGGGACTCGCTTACGGGAGGCGACATCAACCAGCGGAATCCTCCCTTCAACATTCAGATTACTGGTACGGGCCAAATGAGCGACGCTGCTCGGGAAATGGTCAAACGTTTTGAGGCTCTTATCATTGAGGCGAGAGGAGTCGGGCCCTGGGTAGACATCGAACTGCTGCCCTGATGCTGAGCAACACGTCCGATGCTGGATGGAGCGATGTAAACCTCGTCTCAATATGTTTCGGCGAGCGATCTGCGGCGCGACCATTCCGACAGAAACTTGCGAAAGCTCCTCTGCTCCCACTCGTCTTCAGGCTCCTTCGGCGAGGACGCTGCATAGAATGCTCGAACCGAATCGGAGAACCCACACACGGCCTTCTTCCAGTCGGCCAGCGCGATCCTGTGCTAGGTCCCATCTTCTGCGGTCAAGGCTACCTCGTCATCAGTTCGCACGACTTCGAAATCGATTCCCGAGTTACAACCGACAATCCGAACATCATCCCGACCTTCAACCTCAAAGATGCCGTTGCCGCAGCACGGGAACAGGTAGTCCGTTATGGGCTGCTGCTTCGTGTGCGGCTGGGATAGGGTCCTCAGCAGGTACAGAGCAGCGGCGCTGACGGTCCAGTCGCCATCACTTGGTTTGATCAGAGTCGCACCGCCGATGCGAAACTCGACCGGGGAATGGGCGCAGAGATCCGCAGGATCATTAATCCCGTCGATCCAGTGCAGATTGGTAGGCCGAAGAACTATCACCCGCGATGTCCGCCACCTCCATGCTGGCACGGTCAATCATGGCAGTAAAGTCCAGTTTTCCGATAACCGGTCGTGAAGTGGGCTTTCTGGAGAAGTGGCACCAAACCGGATCCCTGCCACGACAGCATTGGCCTTTGCGGCGATTGCACGACCTATTCTCCGCATTTTGTGCGGCGATTATTTGCTTGCTGCAACGATTTCAAGCTATAATCTCCGCAGAAGGTGCGGAGAATGTATATCTATGAGCTTAAGGACTGGCCCCGATTTAGCTGGAGCCGAGAGCAGCTCGCCGAACCTCTGGCCGCTGTCCGTCACCGGCAGGGCAGGCTGGTCGGCCACATGGAAGCCCTCGGCTTCAACCTCCGCCAGGAGGCCGTGCTCCAAACCCTGACCTCCGACGTGCTCAGGAGCAGCGAGATCGAGGGCGAGAAGTTGGATGCTGAACAGGTCCGGTCCTCGATTGCGCGCCGTCTCGGCATGGATATCGGCGCACTCAAACCCGCAGACCGCAATGTCGAGGGCATTGTTGAAATGATGCTCGACGCTACGCGCCAGTATGACCAGCCGCTCACCGCCGAAAGGCTCTTTTCGTGGCATGCCTCTCTGTTTCCCACGGGGCGCAGCGGCATGACCAAGATCAGGGCGGGGGCCTGGCGTGACGACAGCACCGGCCCGATGGAGGTTGTCTCCGGTCCGATCGGCAAAGAGCGGGCTCATTTCCAGGCGCCACCGGCGAAACGGATTGATGTCGAAATGCAGTCTTTCCTGGACTGGTTCAACGCAAACGCCGGCACTGATCCGGTCCTGAAAGCTGGGCTGGCGCATCTCTGGTTCGTGACCATCCATCCGTTCGATGACGGCAACGGCCGCATAGCGCGCGCGATTGCCGACATGGCTCTGGCGCGCTCCGAAAAGAGTCCGCAACGCTTCTACAGCATGTCGTCGCAGATCCGGCAAGAGCGCGCCGCCTATTACGACATTCTTGAGGAAACGCAGAAGGGTACATTGGACATCACGCCCTGGATGGAATGGTTCCTCGGCTGTCTGGGGCGAGCCATCGACGGTGCACAAACCACTCTCGGCGCTGTCCTCGCGAAGGCCCGCTTCTGGAGTGTTATAGCCGGCATCGCGATCAATGACCGGCAGCGCCTGGTACTAAACCGTCTCCTCGATGGCTTCGAGGGTAAGCTCACAACTTCGAAATACGCCAAGCTCGCGAAGTGCTCGCAGGACACAGCCCTCCGCGACATTCTGCCACTCGTCGAGCGCGGAGTTTTGGCCCGCAATCCGGAGGGAGGGCGGAGCACCAGCTACGCACTTGTTGAAGCATCCACGGCGAGCTGAGGTAGCCAGCATTTCTCACCAGCTTTCTGCCGTGGCGCGCGACAAGGCCGGAATGACAGGCCAGGAGGCCTGTCCCACTGGGTCGTGCGCGTGCACACTGTGATCGGGGTTGGCAGGCGGAAGCGCCGGCCCCACTTGGGTTCGCGCCTTGCGCCGAAACCTAATGAGAAAAGCGGGTCAGTTCGAAGCGAGGAAAGACAGACCACAAAAACCGATGGTCTGTCCTACGCTACTTGCCGATGGTGTAGGCGGCGTCGATCTGCTGGCGGAGGAAGGCCAGATCTTTCCTGATGGCAGCGGTCTTGGACTTCGGCTGGTAATCGATGTGCAACGACACCGGTCCCGCGAAGCGCGCCTTGGCCAGGGCTGCGAAGAATTTGGGCCAGTCGACGATGCCTTCGCCGAGCGGACACGGCAGCATTTTGGGCACGCCACCGGTTTCGCGGTCCCACTTGAAATCGCGAACTGCGACCATCTTCAAACGCGGCAGCGCCAATTCGAGAGCCGCTGCGAAGCCGTTCGGCCCACCCTGCGCGGTGGCATAGCCGGCGTCGAAACAGTAGCCCACCAGGTGGGGGTCGATGGGCCGGATGACGCGGGCGATGTCGGCGACGGCGGCGCCTTCGGCGCCATCCGCAAAATTGTGGATGCCCATCACCATGTTGGTGGCGCGGGCCAACTGCGCCAGGCCGGCAATTTGCCGCTGCACCAAGCCAAGCTGCATCTCAATGGCCGGCGAGCCCGTGAACTTCCAATGGCCCGGCCGGAAGAAGGGCACCTTGATATAGGCGGCAAGGCCGAGCACGTTTTCCGCGTCCTTGTCTTCGAGCGAAGTGAGCGCAGTCGAGATCATGGGCACGTCGATGCCCCGGCCAGTGAAGCCTTCGAGAGCGGGCATCAGGTAATTGCCGGCTTTTTCCGGCGGCACGTGGCCGCCGGGCTCGACGGACAGATCGACGCCGTCAAACCCCAGGCCGCCGATCACCATGGGCAAATCTACCTGGCCGATCTCGATCAGCACGCGCGAGTAAAGGCAGACCGCCGGAGTGACGCGCGGACGCATGGCGCCGGGGCCGCGCGATTGGGCCGCAAGGCGGGCCGCGCCGGCGGCCATCGCTGCCATCGCCTGGCGTCTGGTGAGAGACATAAGTTAGCGCTTGCGGTTCCTGGCCGCGCTCACGGCTTTTTGGATCACCGCTTCGCGGTCTCCCTTTTCCCAGTCCTGGTGCGTCTGGGCGTCGCTGATTCCGGCCACGCGTCCGAGCAGCAGGAAAGGGGGAAGGGCGTAGCGCATGGTTTTCCAGCGAGCCATTTCGACCAGGGAGCCAAGGGCGCGCTCGCGCACCAGGTCGAGCGCCGTGGGGTTGCCTCCGTCAGTGAGAGTGAGCAGCGCCTTGGTGGCTTCCACGCGATCGCTCAGCACCACGGAGTTCAGCATCTCGACGAACCAGGTAGGCGCGATCTTGATTCCGAAGCCGGGCTGTTGATGCGCGAGCACGGCGACGGCGGTGAGCGACTTCATGGCGTTCGAGCGGACGGCTTCATCGGGATCGTCGATGGCGAATTGCAGGTCATTGACGACGTCAAGCTTGCGGGGCGCGTAGCCGATCACCATGGCCGCCACGGCCCGCTCATCGGGCACCGACCCGGTCCGCAATTCGTCGCGGAGCAAATCCAGGTGGCCGGCCGCAAAATCGATGAACTTCTCCTGGATGGCATTCGCGGCCGGGTCGGCCATGATGGCGTGGCCGGCGGTCATGTCTTCATCCGCCGTACCTTTGACGGCCGCCCGTTGCACGGCTCCGAGGAATTCCTGGTAGAGGTCCAGCAGGTCCTGCGGCAGGGAGGTGTTTCCCGATGGCGGGGAGCGGAAGGCGGCATGCGCGGTACCCTGTTCTTCGATGCCGATGAACAGGTCTGTGGCATTGCCGTCGCAGCAGACCGCTTCCACGCGCACGGCCACCACCCCGGGGATGGTTGCGAGCTGGTCTTCGAGTTCACCCTTGGAGGGCGGAAGCGCGCCGCCCGGTTCCACGCGCCCGGTCTGCAGGATTTTCTGCGGCGTGACCCTGTGGAGGCCGTAGAAATCGATGTTGCCGATATGCGGCGCCTGTGCCGAAGCGGCACACACGAAGGCCATCAGGAGCAGGGTTCGGCTCACATTCATGAGACGCGCGAGACCCCGTGATTGTTGCCCGAGATTCAGGCCGCAGCCTGTTTTTGAGCCAGCGGCCCGATGATTGGCAACACGACGGTTTTGCCCTGGTGAGCCGAAATGATGAGGTAAAGCCAGAGTCCGAGAGAGCCCAGCCAGAACACCAACCATACCAGCGACATCAGCGTGCCAAACAGGCCGAAGGCTCCGAGGCTGCCGGGGCCGACGGTCCAGAAGATCCGCAAGATAATATTGAAGACAATGGCGAGCACGATATCCACGGCAATGATCGCCACGTTCATAAAAATCGATTGGAAGGCGTGGAACCGCACAGTGCGATTCTTGCTGTAAGGCTCCATCACCAGGAACACGATGCCGGTGATTAAGCCCAGCACATAGCACAGCGCCGATGCCACGTTGTCAGCCATCGGAGCGGAGACGGCCGGCTGAGCGCCGGGAGGCGGCGCGCCGGCCGCCGTTTGAGCGGCCGCACCCATAGCCGCACCACATTTCGGACAAAACTTTCCCTCTACGGGAGTACCGCAACTCGCACAAAATGGCATGAAACCTCCTACGGAACTGTACTCGCATGTTACGCCGTTTGCAAGCGCCTATATCGATGGCTGACCCAGTACGAGGAGCGGGAGGACGGCCCCCAGCACGGCTCCCACAATCAGCGCCCAATTTCCGGCGCCGAGAAACGAGACCGCCAGCCCCACCAGCGACCCGATTCCGGCTCCCACCACGGCCACCATAATCCGCTTCCCCATCGACTTTTACGCGCTCATTCTCTAAGATACTCCGGCGCCGGCCGTTTGACACTCCGATTTAGGTGCTGTTAGCCTGAATTTTCATGCCAGCAGACCAGCCGCTTCGCGCTACGCCGCTGCACCCCGTCCATTGCGCCCTGCGCGCCAAAATGGTGGACTTCGGCGGCTGGGACATGCCCGTGCAATATTCGGGCATCATCGATGAGCACCTGGCCGTGCGCCGCAGCGTGGGCCTGTTCGACGTCAGCCACATGGGCGAGATCGAAATCCGCGGCCCACAGGCGGCCGGCCTGACCGATTTCGTCACCACCAACAGCGTCCACAAACTGAAACAGGGCCAGGCGCATTACTCCGGCCTGCTTTACGACCACGGCGGCTTCGTGGACGACATTCTGGTGCACAAGGTGGCGGACGACCATTTCTTTCTGTGCGTGAACGCTTCCAACCAGGGAAAAGACTTCGAGCACATCCGCGCGCAGAACCGCTTCGACGCCCAGGTGGAGTTCACCAGCGATCGGTATTCGCAGCTTGCCATCCAGGGTCCCAAGGCGCAGGCCACGCTGCAGAAGCTGACGCCGGTGGATCTGGGCTCGGTCAAGTATTACTGGTTCACGGACGGCGAAGTATGTGGCACCGCGGCGCGCATCGCGCACACCGGCTACACCGGAGAAGACGGTTTCGAAATCTACGTGCCGCCTTCGGAAGCCGTCCGCCTGTGGAATGAAGTGCTGCGCGCAGGCGAAGAGTTCGGCATCAAGCCGTGCGGCCTGGGAGCGCGGAATACGCTGCGCCTGGAGGCGAAGATGGCGCTCTACGGCCATGAGATCGACGCGTCCATTTCGCCTCTCGAAGCCGACCTCGGCTGGATTGTGAAACTGGACAAGGGCGACTTCGTGGGCCGCGCCGCCCTGCTCAAACAAAAGGAAAGCGGCCTCAAACGCAAGTTGGCCGGTTTTGAAATGCGCGGCCGCGGCATTGGCCGCGACGGCTACGAAGTCTTCCTCGATGGCGCGCCGGCCGGTTGGGTGACCAGCGGCTCGCCAGCGCCCTCCCTCAATAAGAACATCGGTCTGTGCTACCTTCCCACGGAGCAGGCGCAGATCGGCAAATCCATTCAGATCATGATCCGCAACCAGCCGGTGGATGCGGTGACGGTGGAAACTCCCTTTTACAAGCGAGCGAGATAAAAATGTATCCAGAAAATTTCCGATACACCAAAGAACATGAGTGGGTGGCGGCCGTTGGGGACGCGGGCACGATCGGCATCACGGATCACGCCCAGCAGGAACTCGGCGACATTGTGTACGTCGACCTGCCGAAAGCCGGGACGCACATCGAGCAGGGGAAATCGCTCGGCTCGGTGGAGTCCGTGAAGGCTGTGTCCGACGTTTACTCGCCGGTTTCGGGCGAGGTCACGGAAATCAACCAGACGCTGGCGGAAAAACCGGAAATCCTCAATAGCGATCCGCATGGCGCGGCGTGGCTGGTGAAAATCAAGCTGAGCGCGCCGGCGGAACTGGCGGGCCTAATGAGCGCCGCCGAGTACGAAGCATACATAGGAGCCGAAAAGTAGTTGCGCTACCTACCGAAATCCGATTTCGAGCGCCGCGAGATGCTGGGCGCGTGCGGCGTGTCGCAACCCGAAGAGCTGTTCGCGCACCTGCCGGAGGCGGCGAGGCTGGGGCGGCCGCTCAATCTCGCGCCGGGTATTTCCGAATACGAGATCGTCCAATATTTCCGGGATCGCGCGGCGGAAAACGGCAACGGGTTCGCGTGTTTCCTGGGCGCGGGCGTCTACAATCACTACCGGCCGGTGCTGGTGGATACGGTGGTCTCGCGCGGGGAATTCCTCACGTCGTATACGCCCTACCAGGCCGAGATCGCCCAGGGAACGCTGACCACCATCTTCGAATTCCAGACGATGATCTGCCAGCTCACAGGCATGGACGTGGCCAACGCGTCGATGTATGACGGTTCGACCGCCGTGCCGGAAGCCGCCATGATGGCGGTGCGGGCCACGGGCAAGGGCCGCGTGCTGGTGGCGCGGAGTGTGCATCCGGAATACCGCGAAGTGCTGCTCACCTACGCGAAGAACCAGGGCATGCCGGTGGAGGAGTTCGGGTACGATCCGGAAACGGGCACGCTCGATCTGGAAGATCTGGAACGCAAGATGGACGACTTCACGGCGGCCGTGATTGTGCAGACGCCCAACTTCTTCGGCATCGCCGACCAGGTGAAGGAAGCCGCGCGAATCGCTCATGGCCGCGGTGCGCTGCTGGTGGTGGTCTTCACCGAGGCGGTATCGTTGGGAATTCTGGAGCCGCCCGCGGAAGCCGATATCGTGGCGGGCGAACTGCAGAGCTTCGCGATTTCCCCGAGCTATGGCGGACCTTACGCCGGCATCATCGCGACGCGGGAGAAGTACATCCGCCAGATGCCCGGCCGGCTGGTGGGACAGAGCGTGGATTCGCGCGGCAACCGGGCGTTCTGCCTGACCCTGGCGACGCGCGAGCAACACATCCGGCGGGAAAAAGCCACCTCCAACATCTGCACCAACCAGGCGCTCATCGCCCTGATGGCCACCGTGTTCATGACGGTCTATGGCAAGCAGGGTCTGCGCGAACTGGCGGAGCAAAACCTGGCCAAGGCGCACTATCTGGCGGGCAAAGTGAAGCCGCGCTTCAGCGGCCCGTTCTTCAACGAATTCGTGGTGAAGGTGGGGGCGGTAGAAGACTTGAACAAACAGTTGCTGAAGAAGAAGATCATCGGCGGTCTGCCGTTGGGCCGATTCTACCCTGAGCTTGCGGACAGCGTTCTGCTGTGCGCCACGGAGATGACGCGGCGGGCGGACATGGACGTGGTAGCGGACACGATCTTGCGCGCCGCGACGCCCACGGAGGTGACCGCATGATCAACAAAGTCAGGCCGCACCTTTCGCAAAACGAACTGCTGGTGTTCGAACGGAGTTCGCCCGGCAAGAAGGCCTATCAGCTTCCGGAGCTCGACGTTCCGGCGGTCGATGCCGCCGAGGCCCTGGGCGCCGCCAACGTGCGTGCCGAAATCGAAGGCTTCCCCGAGATCAGCGAAGTGGAGGCCATCCGCCACTTCACGAGACTTTCCACCTGGAACTACGCCATCGATTACGGCATGTATCCGCTGGGCTCCTGCACCATGAAGTACAACCCGCGGATCAACGAAGTGGTGGCCCGCACGGAAGCCCTGGCCTGGGCACATCCGTATCAGCCGGCGGCACTGGCGCAGGGCTCCATGGCGGTGATGGCGCAGCTTGAAGCGGCGCTGGCCGAAATCACCGGCATGGACGCGGTGACGCTGCAGCCGGCCGCCGGAGCGCACGGCGAACTGACCGGCATTCTGCTGATCCGCGCGCTGCTCGAAAAGCGCGGCAACCCACGGAAGAAAATTCTGATTCCCGATTCGGCACACGGCACCAATCCGGCTACGGCGGCGATTGCCGGATACGCCGTGCAGAATATCCCGTCGAGCGCGACGGGCGTGCTGGATGTGAGCGCGCTCGCGCAGATTGTGGATAAGGACGTCGCGGCGCTGATGGTGACCAATCCCAATACGCTGGGGGTCTTCGAAGAGAACATCATCCAGGCGGCCGAGATTCTGCACAAGAAAGGCGCCATGCTGTACATGGACGGCGCCAACATGAACGCGCTGGTGGGGATCGCGCGGCCGGGCGATTTCGGGGTGGACGTGATGCACCTCAACCTGCACAAGACCTTCTCCACACCCCACGGCGGCGGTGGTCCGGGCGCGGGGCCGGTGGCCGTCAAGAAGGTGCTGGAGCCGTTTTTGCCGGCGCCGCGGCTCAAACGAACCGGCAAGAAATGGGCCTGGGATTACAACCGCAAACGATCCATCGGCCGTGTGAAGGCTTACTACGGGAACTTCGGCGTGCTGGTGCGCGCGCTGGCGTACATCCTGGCGCACGGCGGCCCGGGACTGCGCAATGCCACGGTGGACGCGGTGCTCAACGCGGTCTACATCCGCAAGCGGCTGGAAGCGTATTACGATCTGCCTTACTCCCAGGCCAACATGCACGAAGTGGTCTTCAGCGACCACCGCCAGGCCAAGCTGGGCGTGCACACCGGGGACATCGCCAAGCGGCTGATCGACTACGGTTTTCATCCTTACACGGTGAGCTTTCCGCTGATTGTGCACGGGGCGCTGATGATCGAGCCGACCGAGACGGAAGGCAAGCACGAGATCGACCAGTTCATCGAAGCCATGATCTCGATCGCCCAGGAGATTGAAACCGACCCGCAACTGGTCAAAACGGCGCCCCACGGCACACGCACCAGCCGCGTGGATGAAGTGACCGCCGCGCGCAAGCCGGTATTGCGATGGAAGCCGGCGTAGCATTACTGTTGTGGGGCGGGCAATCTTGCCGGCAGCCGTTTTTCAGAGGATGCTGAAAAAAAGGCAAATCAGTACAAGCCGCCGATGAACACGGATAAACACGGATTGAAAAGAATCGTTTTATCAGCGTTCATCGGCGTTGATCGGCGGCTCAAAGTGCTTTTCCCGGAGTTTTTCAGCACCCTCTTTCAGGCGGCCGTGAGAATCCCCGCGCGTGCCAGACGCCGGCTGAAAGCCGGCGGCAGCCAGGATTGGCTGCCCCACAGATAATGGGACATTCAACAAATTCGAAAGAGCCATTTCTGACAGGCCGCGGCGGGCTGCTGCTGACGCTGGCTGTGGTTCTGCTGTTGCGCGTTCCGTTTCTCAATCAGGCGATCCAGGGCGACGACCCGGTGTATCTCGCCGAGGCGTCGCACGCGCTCGTCGATCCGCTGCATCCCGACAACTCCACGTACGTATTCCGCGGCCAGCCGGTGGATCAACGCGGCCTTTCGCACCCGCCGATGGATGCGTGGATTCTGGCAGGGCTGCTGGCGATTTTCGGCGATGTGAAGGAAGTGCCGTTCCACACGGCGTACATTCTGTTTTCGCTGATGGCGGCGTGGGCCATGTGGCGGCTGGCGCGCCGCTTTTCGCCGCAACCATTGTGGGCCGCGCTGCTATTCCTGGCCGTTCCGGCGTTTGTGGTGAATGGCAACTCGCTCGAAACCGACCTGCCCTTCCTGGCATTCTGGATGGCCGCGATCGCGCTGTTCTGCGCAGGCAATTTGCTGGCCGCGGCGCTGGCCATGACGCTGGCAGCCCTGACGGCCTATCAAGCCGTCTTCCTCGTCCCCATTCTGGCGGTGTACGTCTGGCTCTTTCACCGCCGGAGCGTGGCGCACTGGCTCACTATCTGCACGGCGCCGGCGGCCATCGCCGCGTGGCAAATCTACGAACGGGCCACCACCGGCGCCATGCCGGCCGCGGTGCTGGCCGGTTACTTCCGCAGCTACGGTTTCCAGGCGCTCGAAGCGAAAACCTCGAATGCCCTGGCGCTGTTCATCCATTCGTGGTTCATCGTCTTCCCCGCCCTGGCGGCCGGCGCGATCGTGTTGGCCTGGCGGCGCAGGCGCGAACCGGAGACCATTTTCCTGCTCGCGTGGATCGTGCTCTTCTTCGGCGGCGCGGTGGTGGTTTTATTCGCCGGATCGGCGCGCTACCTGTTGCCGATCGCTGCGCCGGTGGCGCTGCTGGCCTCGCGATTGCCCCGGCGCTGGGTGGCCGCGGGCTTCGCGATCCAGATGACGCTAAGCCTCGGCCTGGCCGCCATGAACTACCAGCATTGGGGCGCGGTGCGCGCCTACGCCGCCTGGCTCGCGCCGTCGATTGAGAACCACCGCGTGTGGGTCGACGACGAATGGGGTCTGCGTCACTATCTGGAACAACAGGGCGCGCTGCCGTTGCGCCAATCCGAGCGGTTGCGCGCCGGCGACATCATTGTTTCAAGCGAGCTCAGCCACGCCGTGAAAGTGAGCGCGCCGGTCGCCCCGGTGGTGCCGCCGGCGGAGATCCGCTCCGCCATCCCGTTACGCATCATCGGTCTGGAAACGCGCTCGGGTTATTCCAGCGCTTCGTTCGACCGGCTTTGGCCCTTCGGCATTTCGACCGGCGCGATCGACCGCCTGCGCGCGGTCGAAGTGGTGAAGCGCCACCCCGCGCTGTCGTATCTGCCCATGGCGGCGCCTGAAGCCGCCACGCAGATTGTGAGCGGCATCTACGATCTGGAAGATCATTCCTTCCGCTGGATGTCGCGTCTGGCCACGGTCGAGCTGAAGAGTCCTGGGACCGCGGCGGCGCTGTCGGTGAGTTTCCGGATTCTGGCGCAATCGCCCGCGCGCCGCGTGACGTTGCGCATCGACGGCAAGGAAGTGGCCTCGCAAGTCTACGCCGCGGCGGGCGACTATACGTTGGAATCGCCGCCGGTGCTGCCGGCCGCTGGCGAAGTTCTAGTGGAGATTGAAGTCGACCGCACCTTCACGGCGCCCCCGGATGTCAGGGAACTGGGGATCGTCGTGAACGGCGTGGGCTTCCGCCCGTGAGATAATCGAGGCAAGGTGCACCAGACTGGGTTCCGGGTTTTTGCATTCCTCCTGTTGCCCGCAGCGTGCGCGGCGCAGGGAATGAATCAAGGCGCAATGTACTTGATGAATCTGGCATCCGGCACCAGCATGAATCCCGCGTCGTGGCCGGGGCCCATGTTCATGCCGCAGCTCGGAAGCTGGAATCTGATGCTGATGGGGCAGGCGTTCCTGGTGGACACGCAACAAAGCGGACCGCGCGCCGGGGATAAACTCTATTCGGCAAACTGGTTCATGGCGGCGGCCGAACACAGCGCGGGCGGCGGAAGTTTCATGATGCAGGTGATGCTGAGCCTCGACCCGGCCACCATCACCGAGCGCTTCTACCCGGAGCTTTTCCAGACCGGGGAAACGGCTTTCGGGCGCCCGATCGTAGATGGCCAGCACCCGCACAATTTCATCATGGGGCTCGGCTTCCACTACGCAAGGCCGCTTGGCGACGACACCATTGTGGAAGCTTACGTAGCGGCCGTGGGCGACCCGGCACTGGGGCCGGTGGCCTTTCCGCATCGTGCCTCCGCGTTCGAAATCCCGCAGGCCACGCTCAGCCACCACTGGCAGGATTCCACGCACATCGCCGACGACGTGGTGACGCTGGCGCTGAAACACAAGTGGCTGCGCGTGGAGGCCAGCGGATTTCACGGCGCGGAACCGGGCGAGAATCGTTGGACCATCGAGCAGGGGGCCATCGATTCCTGGAGCGCGCGGCTGTCGGTATTTCCTTCCGGGAACTGGATGGCGCAGGTGTCGGCCGGCCGAGTGGCGCATCCCGAACGCCAGGCGCCCGGCGACGTGGTGCGCTCCACGGCGTCGCTCCATTACACCCGCCCGATGCTCAACGGAGAGAGCTGGTCGTCGAGTCTGATCTGGGGCCGCGACCACAGCACGTTCACGCATCGCAATCTGAACTCCTACCTGGTGGAATCGCTGCTTCCGATTCACGGCGGGAACTTTCTGACGGGGCGCTTGGAACTGGTGGATAAAGACGAGCTGTTCAGCGACACGCCCGATCTGGAAGCGCGCTTGGACCGCACGGCCGGTTCGACTTTCCGGATCGGCGCTTACACCATCGGGGCGACGCACGATTTCGCGCATCTGGTACGCGGCGTCGAAACGGGAATCGGCGCCAACGTCAGCCTGTACAGCCTGCCCGCGGCCATCCAACCCTATTACGGGAGCCGTCCGCGCGGCTTCAACGTGTTTCTGCGGCTGCGGCTGAAGCCCGGGCAGTAACTAGCCAAGGGCTTCGCCCTTGAAATCCCTGCGGGATTTGGAAGTCAGGAGTCAGAAGTCAGAAGTCAGAAGCGCAACGGCGGCGGAGTCTTCACATGGCGGACCTGGGTAATGTTGAAATAGTCTCGTTTAGGAATGGCCGGCAAAGAATCTAAGTCCACCGTTTCATTAATACCCTCTCGTATTCCGCGAAGACCGCTCCCTCACGGTCGCGGCTCGCATCGGAGCCGCGCGCGTTAGCAAGCGGTTTTGGATACGTTAGCGAAGTGACCCACTAAGATAAATGCCTTACATCGAAAAGTCTAAGTTAGATCGCCGGGCCTGGGACAAACGGTCCATTACTAAAACAAGTACAGCCGTACCTGTGTTTTTCCGACTGTTTGCCGCACCATGGAATAGAGAAAACAATGCGCAAACTAATCGCGATTCTTACTTTGACGATTGCCGCTCTGGCCGCCCACGCGGGCAACATTCAAGGCCCTGTCACGTTGACCGGCTTGGGCAATGGACAAGGGTGGAATGACGGCTCCTACTACACCGGCTACGTCACACTCACCTTCGACGGCAACGATTACACAGGCCTATGCGTCGACGCCTTGCACGACGCCAGCCCCGACACCACCTGGGAAGCGCTTTACGTTCCGCTCTCCGATCCCTCCATCAACGCGGTGCTGGCAACCTACTTTCCGGACATTTCGCCATCGTTCTATTCTTCTCTGCTGCAGGCCGATGTCCTGGCCTTTCTCGAGTTGGCGGGAGGCAATGAGGCAACCTCGGTTTCCCTGCAACATGAAGTCTGGGGGCAATTCGATCCCTCGGCTTACAGCGGAACGGCTCTAGCGGCGCAGGCTGCGGGGCAGACGGTCGACACCGCCAACTTCGGCCTGATCGTGGACGCGCGCTATTCGGGTGGCGGGAGCGGGCTGGAGCAGGCCTTCCTGGTGGATCCGCCGCCGTCGGCCGTGCCGGAGCCCGCACCGATGGTCCTCATTGGACTGGGCCTCGTGGCGCTGGGCCTGACGCGCTGGCTGCCTCCGCTGCCGCGCCTGAGACGGTGCCGCGTGGAAGACAAATAGAACAGATCTGAGCCAGGAGAAAACAGCGATGACGCCCACAACCATAACCCTCCCCCGCGCTTTCACCGGGGAGAGAAGGCGCCTACTGTCGATGGATCTGATCCGCAACCACGCCCTGGATCGCCTCTATGAACGGCGCGAGGCGGTGCAGAACGTCATCCGCGCCCTCGAAGACTATCAAAAGTCCCGGAAAGCGCGTCTGGCCCGGAGCGCCGCAGCGCTCCGGGCGGGACTTCACACGATGCAGCCGGGTCTACTGGGGGCGCATCCAGATATCCTCTAGCACATTGACCGAGGATGTGTACGTCTTGTCGCCGACGGTGAGTTTCACCATATAGACGCCGGGCTCGACTGCCCCGCCGCCAGCAGCGCCGCCGCCACCACCACCGCCGCCGCGTCCGCCGCCTGTGACGAAGGGCTCGCCGCCGCCGCGTCCGCCACGGCCGCCGCCACCACCACCGCCGCCGCCAAAACCGCCCGCGCCGCCGGCGGCCTGGAGAATCACCTGCTGGGCGTTGACTGGGGTTGGGGTGGCCGGCTCACCGGCCGCAGCGCCCTGCGCACCGGCAGGAGTGGTAGCGCCCTGCGCGCCCTGTGCGCCGCGCCCGCCTCGGCCTCCACGGCCGCCTCGGCCACCGCCGCCAGCGCCCGTAGTGGCGTCGGCTGGCGCCGAGCGCTGCATGTTCCACGCGAAGCGGTTCATGCCGGCCTTGAGGTCAACATTCATGGTGCTGACCACCGTAGTGCCCGTCAGGAAGTCCAGCTTGGCCGCGCCCAGGTCGGACTTGGCCCAAACGTGGATGCCCGCATATCCCGACGGATTCTGCCCGCGGAAATCGCGGCTGGCCACCGAGCGGGTTGCCGATAGATCGTTCTTCCACTGAATGGCTGGCCGCGGCTCGAACAGCACTACATCCGCGCCGGGGTTGGCTTTGTATTGCTCCAGCGGCGTGATATCGTCGGCGATCCAGAAGGAACGCCCGTGCGTGGCCACAATCAGGTCCCGATCGCGCGGGTGAATCAGGATATCGTCCACCCGGACGCTGGGAAGGTTGTTCATGAACTTGCGCCATTCCTTGCCGCCTTCCAGGGTGACGTACAACCCGAATTCCGTGCCCGCGAAGAGCAGGTTGGGGTTGTCGTAGTCCTCGCGCAGAGCATTGATGTTGCCCTTTGCCGGAAGGTTGCCGGTGACGTTGGTCCATGTCTTGCCGTAATCCGTGGTTTTGAACAGGTACGGCTTCCAATCGTCGTTACGATGATTGTCCAGCGCCACGTAGCACGAGCCAGGGTCGAAATTAGACGGCTCGATGCGCGAAATCTGCACCCAGCCCTGCGGCGCCGCGGGCGCGCCCTGAATGTTGCCGTAAACGTTGGTGAAGGTTTCGCCGTCATTCTGGCTCACCTGCAGATTGCCATCGTCGGTGCCGATCCAGATGACGCCCGGGCGCGACGGTGACTCGCGAATCTGCGTAGCCAGCGAGCTGGCCGCATAGCCATCGTGCTTGGACGCCATGGGCTTCTCGCCCGAAACGCCCATGATGGCCTGTTCCGGCGCCCAGCGGTTTACGTTCTTGCTGAGATCGGTCGGATTCATCCACCAGGTATCGCCGCGGTTGTTGGACTTGAAGAAATACTGCGCGGCCATGTAGATCTTCGCCGGATTGTGCGGCGAGATCTCCATGGGTGCGTTCCAGTAGAAACGGAGTGCGTCGACGTTGGGAGGCGCATTGAGAACGTTGGGAGTGCCGCCGCCGCGTCCACCGCCGCCACCTGCCACATCGGGCTGGGCCGTGGCCGGGGCTGCTCCGCCCGCGCCGGCGGCAGCGCCAGTGGCCTGCGATTCGCCGGCTGGTTGTACCCCGCGTCCCCCGGCGTTGGGCCGGATGCTCTTTTGCGTGCCGTTGCGAAGGTCATGCCGCGACATATTGCCATCCTGCGACTCGCCATAAACGATGGCCCAGTCGGTGGGATCCTGCCGCGTGTAGAAGCCGTCGCCGCCGGCAACCGTGTACCAGTCGGTGTTCGCAGGCCCGGTGTTGGAACGTAGCGCGCTGGGGCCGCACCAGGCGTTATTGTCCTGCAGCCCGCCGCACACCCAATAGGGACGCCGCATATCCGCCGAGACCTGGTAGAACTGTCCCACCGCGATATTGTTGTGATAATCCCAACTGCCGGGCTTGGCGCCATCGTTGCTGCTGTCGAATCCGCCGTCGTGGCCGATCCAGACCTGGCGGTCGTCTTTGGGATTAATCCAGATGGCGTGGTAATCGGTGTGGGAACCGGTCATGCCGTACCAGGTTTTGCCGCCGTCAACCGACACCCGGCCCGGGTTGCCGCCGGTGAAAATCTTCTGGTCGTTGACGGGGTCCACGCGAATCTGGCTGAAGTACATGGGGCGGTCGTTGCAGCCGCTCATCTGGGTCCAGGTCTTTCCGCCATCGTCTGAGCGATATACGCCATTGCCGTTGGGATCGGGCGCCGCAGGAGTAGCGCCGCGGCCACCAGCAGCACCGCCGCCGCCGCCGCCACCGCCTCTGCCGCCGGTCCAGGCGGGATCGGTGCCAGCGGTGCAGCCGTTACCACCACCGCCGCCGCCACCACCGCCACCGCCGAAGCCACCGCCGCCGGCCGCGGCAAGCAACTGCGCTGCTGTCACGGTGCCGGCCGTAACCGCCGCAGTGAGCTGCGCACCGGTTACCGTGCCGGCTGTGACCGCCCCGCGGAGCTGCTCGGGGGTGACTGTGCCGGCGGCAAACCCGGAAATGATCTGGTCAGCCGTCATTCCGGCGGGCGGAGGCGCGGTTGCACCAGCGCCGCGGCCGCCGCCACCACCACGCGCGGGACCGCCATCAGCCGCCGTGCCGCCGCCGGTACCGGCGCCAGCGCCGGCTTCGATCTGGGCATAAATCGTCGAAGGCTTCGCCCGGAAAATCGAAATCGCGATGCGCCCGTAGATGCCGTCTTTGGGTTTGGGCCAACCGGGGCCTTCCAGCTTGGTCCAGGTGTCTCCGCCGTCGGTGGACTTCCACAGGCCGCTGTTGGCGCTGCCGCCGTTGTAGCCCCACCAAGTGCGCCGGTGCGAATACGAGGCCGCGTACACAGTCCTGGGATTGGAAGGATCGATCGCTACATCGGTGAATCCTGTGTCGTTGTCGATGAACTTGGCCTTCTTCCAGGTCTTGCCGCCGTCTACGGTCTTATACAGGCCGCGATCCGGATTCGGGCCGAACAGGTGTCCCCCCGCCGCGACGTAAACGATGTTGGGATTGGTGGGGTCCACCACCAGGCGCTGGATGGACTGCGTTTCTTCGAGGCCCAGATGCGTCCAGTGCGCGCCGCCATCCGTCGTGCCCCAAACGCCATCGCCGATCGACGAGCTCTGCCGGTTGTTGCCCTCGCCCATGCCCACGTAAACGATGTCCTTGTTCGACGGCGCTATGGCGATCGAGCCGATCGATTCGTTTGGCATGTTGTCGAACAGCGAGTGCCAGTAGTTCCCGCCATCCGTCGACTTCCACAAGCCGCCGGTGGCGAACCCGACGTAAATGGTCATAGGATCCTGTTCGGATCCCTCGATGTCGTCCACGCGGCCCATCATGGTGGCCGGCCCGATGGAGCGGAACTCGAAACCCTTTAACAAGGGATCGGTAGAAACGTTGGGCGACGGACCGGTGGGCTGCCCGCCCCCGCGTCCCTGTCCCCATGCCATGCTTGCAGTGCCCAAGCCAACGGCAGCAATCATCAATGCCGTCAACGAGCGACGGCACAAATCTGGTATGCGCATTCTTGTGACCCCCTAGAGCAACTTCGGATGTCCGACAATCAGGTACACTTTATCACAAACTACCAGGGGTAGGATTGACGATCGTTGCCATTCTATTTGCCGCCGGTTCTCCGGGCCGCCTTTAGGAACGGCAGTGACCGCCGCCCGCTCCTTCACTCTCCTGGGCCCCTTCGGGTGCACCACATAGAAGTGGACGAGAAGGAANNTCTCTCAATTGGCCGGCATTTGCAGAGCTCACTTATGTGTCGCGCACCCGGCCCCTTCCGTTCCACCGGCCACTCCTCACCCTACGTGGTATCCTGTCGAGATACGAGGGCTTCTCGGAATGCGCCCGCACCTGGAACTCCCCACTATCCCGGGTTTGTTTGTAACTCCCCGCCCCTACCTTCACGTCTATTCTCTTATTGCCCACATCCCGGATCGTTGCCTCAATGTTTGAAATTCTCTTCAAATACCCGATCAGCATCTTTCACAAGGGCAAGTTCGTCTTCCTGACCCCCTGGCCGCTCTGGCTGCTGTTCATCGCCATCCTCGCCGCAGCCGCGCTGCTGTTCTGGCACGTCCGGCGCAATCACGGCATGCTCAGCGGCTTGCGTCCCATCGCCATCTGGTTGCTCGAAACCTGCATGGTTTCGCTCATCCTCTTCCTGCTCTGGCATCCCGCGCTCAGCGTCGCCACCCTCCGCACCCAGCAAAATGTCGTCGCCGTGCTGGTGGACGATTCCCGCTCCATGTCCATTAACGATGCCTCCGGCACCCGCGAAGCCGCCGCCAAAGCCGCCCTCAACGACGGCCTCCTGCAGTCCCTGGCCGGCCGCTTCCAGGTCCGCCTCTACCAGTTCGGCAAGGAACCCGAGCGCATCCCCAATACCGACCACCTTACCCCGTCCGCGCCCGCTTCCCGCATCGGAGATACCCTCGAGCGCGTCCTGGCCGAATCCTCTTCCCTGCCTTTGGGCGCCATCGTGTTGCTTTCCGACGGCGCCGATAACTCCGGCGGCATCGACCTCGCCACCATCGCCGCCATCCGCCGCCAGAGCATTCCCGTCCACACCATCGGCTTCGGCAAGGAGCACCCCGATCGCGACCTCGAAATCACCGACGCCGTGGTGCCCGCCCGCGCGCTCCCCAAATCGCGCCTCGCCGCCTACGTCACCCTCCAGAGCTACGGCCTCAGCGGCAGCAAGACCCGCCTCATCGTCAAAGATAACGGCAAGGTGCTCGCCTCCCAGGACATCACCCTCAAATCCGACGGCCAGCCGCAGACCGAAACCATCGCCTTCAACATCGGCGACGCCGGACCCAAGTCGCTTGAGATCTCCGCGCAGCCCCTTTCCGGCGAAGAGAACCGGCTCAACAACGCCGTCACCCGCCTGGTGGACGTCCAGGGCAAGAAGCCGCGCATCCTTTATTTTGAAGGCGAGCCGCGCTGGGAGTATAAGTTTATCCGCCGCGCCTTCGACGATTTCGACGACATCGAGCTCGCCAGCATGGTGCGCACCACCCAGAACAACATCCTGCACCAGTTCCCGGCCGGGATGAATGAGCATGAACTCGAAGAGTTCCCGGCCAAACCCGAAGAGCTTTTCCCCTTTCAGGGACTCATCATCGGCAGCGTGGAAGCCAACTATTTCACGCCCACCCAGCAGCAGTTGATCCGCGATTTCGTCGACCGCCGCGGCGGCGGCCTGCTCCTGCTCGCAGGACGCGCCACGCTTTCCGATGGCGGCTATCCCAGCTCGCCCCTCGCCGATCTGGTCCCCACGCGCCTGCCCGCCAACCGCGGCACCTTCCACCGCGTCTTCACCAGCGTCGAACTCTCTCCGCAAGGCGCACAGAGCACCATCTGCCGCCTGGATGACAACCCGGCCAAAAACGCCGCCCGCTGGAAAGCCATTCCGCAGGTTGCCGATTATCAGGAGGTCGGCGAACCCAAACCCGGCGCCAGCACCCTGCTCTACTCCTTGCCCTCCGGCAAACCCAAACAGCCGCTCCTGGTCACCGAAAACTACGGCCGCGGCCGCACCGCCCTGTTCGCCACCCAGGGAAGCTGGCGCTGGAAAATGTGGGAAGACCATACCAGCAAAACCCACGCCACCTTCTGGCAGCAGATGTTCCGCTACCTGGTGAACGAAACTCCCGGCCAGGTGGTCTCCACCACGCCCAAACAGGTTCTCTCCGACGATACCCGCGTCCCGCTGCGCGTCGAAGTCCGCGATAAGGAATACAAGCCCGTCTCCAACGCCAAAGTGCAGGCCCGTTTCATCAGCCCCGACGGCACAACGGCCACCCTCGAACTCACCCCGCAACCGCTCGAAGAGGGCGTCTACGGCGGCGAGTGGACCGCCGAGAAGCCCGGCTCCTACGTTGCCGAGATCATCGCCGGGCGCGAGCAGGAAGAGCTCGGCCACGATATGCTGACCTTCCGCCGCGAGGACGGCGTAGCCGAAAATTTCCATACCTCGCAGAACCGCGAGCTGCTCGAAAAGCTTTCCGAGGAAACCGGCGGCCGGTACTATAAGCCCTCCGAAACGTCCAAGCTAGCGAACGAAATCTCGTACTCCGAGGCGGGCATCACCACGCGTGAAACCCGCGACCTCTGGGATATGCCCGCGCTTTTTCTCCTCGTCCTGGCTATCCGCGCCTGCGAATGGCTGCTGCGCCGGCGCTGGGGGGTGGTATGATTTGCCGTCAACAAGGTTGGCAGGCGGAAGCGCCTGCCCCACTAATGCGCGTCCTCGCGGTGCTGTTGCTGGCCGCGGTGGCGGCCCCGGCGGCTACGTTCTACGTCACCATCTCCGGCCTGGGCGGCGAAGCCGATTACGATCAGCGCTTCAAAATGTGGGCCCAGGATATCGATTCCAGCCTAAAAAAAGCCGGCACGCCCGATCCTGACATCGTCACCCTCATCGCTCCCACGCGCGAGCAGATCCGCACCCACTTCGCCTCGCTCGCCTCCGCCGTCAAAGCCACCGATAACCTGGTCGTGGTTCTGATCGGCCACGGCACCTTCGACGGCGTCGATTACAAGTTCAACCTTCCCGGTCCCGACATCACCGGCGCCGAGATCTCGACCCTGCTCGATCGCGTCCCTTCCGCGCGCCAGTTGGTGGTGGTCACCACCAGTAGCTCCGGCGGCTCCATCGAGTTCCTGCGCAAGCCCAACCGCATCGTCATCGCCGCCACCAAGGCTGGAACCGAGAAGAACGCCACCATCTTCGCCCGCTATTGGGCCGAAGCCCTGCGCGACCCTTCCGCCGACGTCGATAAGAACGAATCCGTCTCCGCCCTGGAAGCCTTCCGCTACGCCCAACGTAAAACCAAAGAGTTTTTCGATACCCAGAAACGTCTCGCCACCGAGCACAGCGTCTTCGAAGACACCGGTAAGGGTACCGGCGTGGCCGCCGCCGCCGCTCCCGACGCCGCTGCCGACAGCAACGCCGCCGAAGGCCGGCTGGCCGCTTCCTTCACCGTCGTGCGCCTCGGCGCCAACGCCGCCGCCAGCAAGGACCCCGCCAAGAAAGCCCTCCTCGAAAAGAAGGAAGAGCTCGAACAGGCCATCGACCAGTTGAAGTACGAAAAGGCCAGCATGAACGCCGAGGACTACAAGAAGCAGCTCACCCGCCTGCTCCTCGAACTCGCCAAAACCCAGGAGGAGATCGACAAGTGAAACTCGTCGCGCGGCTGGGCCTGCTCGCGCTTGTCGTCCACCTGGCGGTCTCCGCCCAAACTCTCGAACAGGCGGAGGATCTCTGGCACAAGCGCGATTTCAAAGCCGCCTACGCCGTCTTTCAAGCCCTGGTCGCCCAGCACCCCGACAACCTCGAGTACAAAGTCCTCTGGGGCCGCATGTTCATGGACCACGGCGACCGCGACGACCTGGATGACGCCTCCACCCAATTCAAGGAAGTCCTCAAGGTTGACAAGAGCAACCCCGGCGCACTGCTCGGCCTCGCTCTTCTGGCCGCCGATCAATATGATGGCGGCGCCGAAAAACTGGCACGCCAGGCCATCGAAGCCGATCCCAAGCTTCTCGAAGCCCAGGAGCTCCTCGCCCGCCTCGCGCTCGAAGACAACAACGATTCCAAAGCCACCGCCGAAGCCCGCAAAGCTCTCGCCATCGACCCCACTTCCATCGTCGGCAAAGCCATCCTCGCCTCCATCGACTGGCTGTCCGGCAAAAAAGAAACTTCCTGGGATCCTCACGCCGCTCTAGGCTATTCCACCGCCGCCCACTTCTTCATGATCAACCGGCGCTATGACGAGGCCATTCAGTATTACCGCAAAGCCGTCGATCTCGATCCCGAACTCTGGCGCGCCCGCTCTGAGCTTGGCATCAACCTCATGCGCTTCGGCCAGAACGATGAGGCCATGCAGCAGCTCGCCGATTGCTTCCTCCACAAGCTGCAGGACAGCGCCACCAAGAACACGCTGATGCTGCTCGACAAGTACGTCAACTTCGTTACCACCAAAACCAACCTCACCGCCCTCAAACTCGATAAGAAAGAAGCCGGGCTCCTGCGTCCGTATTTCCAGGCTGAAATCGACCGCGTCATCGCTACTTACGAGAAGAAATACAAGATCAAACTCGATCGCCCCGTGCAGGTGGAGGCCTATCCCGTCCACGAGGATTTCGCCGTCCGCACCCTCGGCATGCCGGGCCTGGGCGCCCTGGGCGTCACTTTCACTTCGCGCACCTACGGCTCCACCATCGCCCTGGATAGCCCTTCCGGCCGAAAGCCCGGCGCCTTCCACTGGGACTCTACGCTCTGGCACGAAATGAGCCACGTCTTCACGCTCACCATCACCAATTCGCTGGTGCCCCGC
This sequence comes from Bryobacterales bacterium, assembly GCA_003167255.1. Classification (GTDB taxonomy): domain Bacteria; phylum Acidobacteriota; class Terriglobia; order Bryobacterales; family Bryobacteraceae; genus PALSA-129. The sequence continues at coordinate 136,936 of PMTR01000006.1, read as the reverse complement.
TGGTTCACCGAGGGCATCGCGGTCCATGAGGAAACCGCCGCCAACCCCGAATGGGGCGACCGCATCACGCCCGAAATCCTCATGGCCATCAAGGAGCGCCAGTTGCTGCCCGTCGCCGATCTCGACCGCGGCTTCGTTCATCCCGTCAACAACGTGCAGGTCATTGTCAGCTATTACCAGGCCGGACGCATCTGCGATTACATCACCGAAAAGTGGGGCTGGGATACCATCCTCGCCATGCTCCACGATTTCGCTTCGCAGACCGACACCGCTACCGTCATCCGCAAGGAACTGAAAATCGAGCCCGCCGATTTCGACAACCAGCTCCGCACTCTCATCGAGGGCGAAAACAAGAACACCATCGAGCACTTCGACCAGTGGCGCGCCAGCCTCAAGCAGATCGCCGCCGCCGACAAAGCCAAGGACTACGACACCGTCATCAAGCTGGGCTCCGCCGCGCGCGATTACTACCCCGATTTCGTCGAAGACGGGAACGTCTATGAGTTTCTCGCCAACGCTTACCTCGCCAAGAGCGATAAGACCGACGCCATCGCCGAGCTCGAACGCTACATGAAGATCGGCGGCCGCAATCCCGATACCCTCAATCAGCTCGCGACGCAGCTCACCGCGGCCGGCAATCGCCAGGAAGCCGCCGCGGTCCTCGACCGCACCAATTACATCTACCCCATGGACGACGCCACCCACATCAAGCTCGGCGGCCTGTGGCTCGATCTCAAGAACGCCCCCGGCGCTATCCGCGAGTTCCAGGCCATCGTCGGCCACAACCCCGCCGACCCCGCCCAGGCCCACTACGACCTGGCCCGCGCCTACCACCTCAATCGCCAGGACGATCTGGCCATAGACGAATTGCTCTCTTCCCTCGAAGCGGCGCCCGGTTTCCGCGCTGCGCAAAAATTACTACTCGAACTGAGCGGCGGTGAAAATGAAACTACCGCCGCACCTCTCAAGAAAAGAGAATAGGTATAAATGTCATCCACCGTGCCGCAGTTGGAACCCGAAGTCCTCAGAAGCCGCATCGCCCGCTTCCGCCAGGTGCAAGGCGAAATGGTCACTCAGGTGCGCCGCGTCATCGTCGGCCAGCAGGAGGTCCTGGAACAGGTCATGATCGCCCTGTTCGTGGGCGGCCACTGCCTCATCACGGGCCTCCCCGGCACGGCCAAAACCCTCCTCGTGCGTACCATCGCCCAGACCCTCGGCCTCATCTTCAAACGCATCCAGTTCACGCCCGACCTGATGCCCAGCGACATCACCGGCACCGACATCATCGAAGAGGATCCCGCCAACGGCCGCCGTACCTGGACCTTCGTTCCCGGCCCCATCTTCGCCAACATCCTCCTGGCCGACGAAATCAACCGCACTCCTCCCAAGACCCAGAGCGCCCTGCTCGAAGCCATGCAGGAGCGCGCCTGTACCGTCCGCGGCAACAACTACCTCCTGCCCGCGCCGTTCTTCGTCCTGGCCACCCAGAACCCCATCGAGCTCGAAGGCACTTACCCGCTCCCCGAGGCCCAGCTCGACCGCTTCCTCTTCAATACCGTCCTCGATTACCTCGACGCCGACGAAGAGTTGAAAGTGGTCGATCTCACCACCGTCACCTCCATCCCGCAGGCCGACCCCGTCACCGAAGCCCAGGAAATCCTCGATTTCCAGCAGCTCGTCCGCATGGTCCCGATCGGCGAGAGTGTCGCCCGTCACGCCGTCGAGCTGGTGCGCGTTTCCCGCAGTAGTGACGAAAACGCCCCCGACTTCGTCAAGAAGTATGTGAACTATGGCGCCAGCGTCCGCGCCGCCCAATTCCTGGTATTGGCCGCCAAGGCCAAAGCTTTGATGAAGGGCCGCTATCACGTCACCTACGAAGACATTCGGTCGCTCTACATTCCCGTGCTGCGCCACCGCATCCTGCTCAATTTCCATGCCGAATCGGACCGCCTGAAACAGGACGACATCCTCAAGCGCATCCTCGAATGGAAAGCCGCGCCCAGTCAATAAGGGGCCCCGCTCATGCTCCAGCGCTTCCTCGATCCCGCGACTCTCGCCTCCATCTCGAGCCTCGACCTGGTCGCCAAGACCGTCGTGGATGGCTTCGTCGCGGGTCTCCACCGCTCGCCCGACTTCGGCTTCTCCCAGGAGTTCGCCGAGTACCGCGCCTACTCCCAGGGCGACGACTTGCGCCACGTCGATTGGAATGTCTTCGCCCGCACCGGCAAGTGCTTCCTCAAGAGGTACCGCGGCGAAACCAACTCCCAGTTGCTCATCCTGCTCGACACCTCAGCTTCCATGGCCTACGGCTCGCACGCCGTTCACAAGCTGGATTACGCCCGCTTTGTCGCCGCTTCCCTCTGTTATATGGCCAACGTGCAGCGCGACGCCGCCGGCCTCATCGTCTTCGACGAGGACGTCTCCAACTACATCGCTCCCTCCACCCGCCAGGGACAGCTCTTCCGCCTGCTCCACGCCATCGAGAAGGTCGAGCCCGGCACGCATACCGATTTCGCCAAACCCTTCGTTCATTTCCAGACCTTTCTCCACCGCCGCGGCATCGTCGTAGTGCTCTCCGATTTCTATGAGGATCCCGCCACCATCATCAAGACCGTCGAGCCCCTCCGCTACCGCGGCAATGAGGTCATCCTTTTCCACATCCTCGATCCCCAGGAGATTAAACCCAAGTTCCGCGAGCCCGTCATGCTGGTAGACATGGAAGACTCCCACACTTCCCTCGAAGTCTCCCCCGAGTACGCGCGCAACGAGTATCGCCGCAAGATCGATTCCCATATCGAAGCCCTCAGCTCCGCCGCGCGCGGCGCCGGTCTCGATTACTTCCTGATGAACACCGAACGCCCCCTCGATGAAGGCTTGCGCGAATATCTCTCCGTGCGCAAAGGGAGACTCTAGTATGCGGGAGCTTCTACATTTTCAAGCGCCAAAAAGACCGACTGGTAGCGCCGGCGGTCTTGCCGCCGGTGTCTTGTGCGCGCTTGACCATCGCCATTCTTCAGGACACGCGAACCGGCGGCAGAGACCGCCGGCGCTACCAATCAAGCAGGGGATAGGACTCTAGATGGGTTTCCTCACCCCATGGTTCCTGGCCGGCGCCGCCGCCGTCGGCCTCCCGGTCTGGCTGCACCTCCTCCGCAAACACAAAACCACGCCGCTGCCTTTCAGCTCCCTGATGTTCTTTGAGAAGCGCACTCAAAGCTCCATCAAGCACAAACGCCTGCGCTATCTTGTCTTATTCGCCCTGCGCACCGCGCTGGTCCTGCTGCTGGTTCTGGCCTTCGCCCACCCCTTCGTGCGGCAAGCCATCCCGCCCCGTTCACGCTCCAACGAAATCACCGTCCTCGCCATCGACCATTCCCTCAGCATGCGCTCCACCGGCCGCCTCGAACAGGCCAAACAGGACGCCCGATCCCTGGTCGGCGGCCTCCACCCCGGCGAACGCGCCCAGGTGCTGGCCTTCGGCGCCCGCGTCCAGGTGATGAGCGAAGTCACCGACGACCGCTCCTCCCTCAACGCCGCCATCGACGCCGTCGAACCCTCCGATGAGCGCACCTCCTTCGCCGAACTGGCCCGCACCGCCCGTTCCATTTCCCTATCGCTCCACCTGCCGCTCACGGTGCATCTCTTCTCCGACATGCAGCAGTCCGGCATGCCTTCCAATTTCAACGACCTCCGCCTCAACGCCAACGTGCGCCTGGAACCCCATCGCATCGGCAAACCCGATACCCCCAATTTCACGGTCGACAACGTGGTGGCCCCGCGCCGCGTCTTCGACAACCGCAAGAACCGCGTGCTCGCGACCGTCGCCGGCTTCGCCACCCGCAAAGACATTCGCAACGTCTCACTCATTTTGAACGGGCGCACCGTCGAAACCAAAACCGTCGAGGTCCCCGAGGGCGGCCGCGCCACTGTCGAGTTCAATTCGCTCGAAGTCCCCTATGGCCGCAACAAGGGCGAGGTCAAAATCGATTCCGCCGACTCGCTCCCCGCCGACGACGACTTCTATTTCTCCATCGAGCGCGCCGACCCCCGCCACGTCCTCTTCGTCCATGAGTCCGACACCAATGGCGGCATGCTCTACTTCAAAACCGCCCTCGAAGCCGCCGGCCAAGCCGCTTTCGAGATCGATCCCGCCACATCCGACCAGTCCACCAACCTCAATCCTTCGCGTTACGCCTTCGTGGTGCTCTCCGACGTCGGCGCCATTCCAGCCTCTTTCGAAAACCAGTTGCGCGATTACGTCCGCGGCGGCGGCTCCGTCTTCGTGGCCCTCGGCCACCGCACCGTGGCCCGTGGCAAAGTCCCGGTCTCCGGCGAAACCATCGAAGGCTCCCACTACTCCGGCCGCGAAGGCGAAATGTTTCAGTCCGCCGCCTGGCTCGACACCTCCCATTCCTCCATCCTCAAGGACGACCGCTGGGACGACGTCAAGTTCTACCAGGCCATCAAGGTCGCCCCCGGCGGCGCGCGCATCGTCGCCCGCCTTACCGATCAGAGTCCCCTGCTGCTCGATCGGCAAATCGGCGAAGGACACGTCCTGGTGTTCGCTTCCACCCTCGATAACATCAGCAACGATTTTCCGCTGCACGCATCCTTCGTCCCGTTTGTCGATCAGACCGCCCGTTACCTCGCCCGCATCGATTCCGGGCCCCCCAGCGTCCTGGTCGATTCCTTCGCGGAACTCCGCGAGTCCCGCGAAAAGGGCGCCGCCGTCGACGTGGTCGACCCCAAAGGCGAACGCGCCCTTTCCCTGGACGAAGCCACCAAAGCGCAGAACATCCAGTTCACGATGGCCGGCTTCTACGATATCCGCCGGCCCAATGGCCGCAATGAGTTGGTGGCTGTGAACGCGGACCGCCGCGAGTCCGATCTCACACCCGCTCCGCCGGAGACCCTCGCTTTGTGGCAGAATACAGCCAACGGCACTGTCGAAGCTGGGGGGGCCGTCGCTGGGGAACAAAAGCCCCTTTCCCTCTGGTGGTACGTCATGCTGTTGGTGCTGGCATTAACGGTGGCCGAGTCGCTGCTGGGGAATCAACATCTGTCTGTCGATAAAGAGGCCGCATGAAATCTTTGGATCGGCTGTCTGATTATTTACGCGCCGTTGAGCGGCGCATGCGCTTGCTGGCATTCACCCGCGGAGCCGCCGTCACGGCTCTCGCCGCGCTGGCGCTCACCGTTCTGGCCGTGTTGATGGCCAACTACTTCTCCTTCTCGAACGGCAGCGTCCTGGGTGCGCGCGTCCTGCTCTTCATTGGCCTCGCGCTGGCCCTGGCCGGCGCGCTCATCGTTCCCGTCATCCGCCTCAACCGCCGCCGCGCCGCCCGCGCCGCCGAAGCCCGCTATCCCCAATTCGAAGAGCGCCTGCTCACCTTCACCGAACGCGTCGAGCAGAACCCCTCCGATCCATTCCTGGAATTGCTCGCCGACGACACTCTCGCCGTCGCCAGCCAGGCCGCGCCGCGCGATGTCACCCGCAGCTCCTGGATCTTCAGCTTTTCTTCCGCCGCCATCTTCGTCATCGCCTCGCTCATCTGGCTCGGCATCTCCGGTCCCGGCTTCCTCGGCTACGGCACTTCGCTCCTCTGGGGCGGCCTGCCTAAGGGCACTCTGAAGCCCTTTTATTCCATCCAGGTCGATCCCGGCAACCGCACCGTGCGCAAGCGCGCCGACCAGTTGATCTCAGCCACCCTCGGCGGTTTCACCGCTCCCAAGGTCCGCTTCTTTGCCAAGTACTCGAGCGCCTCCCAGTGGGAGCAGGCCGAAATGCGAACCGCCCCGGGCGGCTCGTCTTACCAGTTCCTGATCGCCGGCGTCCCCGAAACACTGGAGTATTACGTCGAGGCTGGCGGCGTGAAGTCTCCCACTTACAAGCTCAATGTGGTCGACTTACCCAACGTCAAGAACATCAAAGTCACTTACCACTTCCCCGCCTGGGCGGAAATGAAGGATCAGGTGGAAGATCCCGGCGGCGATCTCCGCGCCGTCGAAGGCACCACGGCCGAAGTCTCCATCCAGACCGATCGGCCCCTCGCCAATGGCGCCATCCTCCTCGAAGACGGCACCAAGATCTCGCTCCGCAAGAGCGACAATGGCACGCTGGCCGCCATCGTGCCGATTGAAAAGGACGGTCTCTACCACGTCGCAGCCGTCGAAGGTGGGGAAGACGTCCGCCTCAGCGAAGACTATTTCATCGAGGCCCAGAAAGATCAGCCGCCCGAGGTGCGCATTACGCGGCCCGGCCACGATTTCAAAGCCAGCCCTATCGAGGAAGTCACCGTGGCGATCGACGCCAAGGACGATTTCGCGCTCAAGTCCGTCGAGCTCCATTACTCCGTCAACGGCGCTCCTGAAAAAACGGTAGCCCTGCTTCCGAGTGTGAACGCCAAGGCTTCTTCCAGCTCCACCGTCCTTTCGCTCGAGGATTTCAAGGTCGAGCCCGGCGACATCGTCAGCCTCTACGCCACCGCCAAAGACGCCCGCAAGACCACCACCACCGACATGTTTTTCATCGAAGCCCAACCCTTTGAGCGCAACTACACCCAGTCGCAGGATGACGGCGGCGGGGGCGGGGGCGGAGGCGGGGGCGGCGACGACCAGCAGAACCAGATCTCCCAGCGCCAGAAGGAAATCATCACGGCCACCTGGAACCAGTTGAAGGGCCGCGGCGCACGCGGCACCGACGCCGAAAACGCCGCCTTCCTGGCTTCCGTACAGTCCAAGCTGCGCGATCAGGCCGCCTCGCTCGCCAATCGCATGAAGAGCCGCCAGCTTGAAGACGCCGGCGAATCTTTCAAGAGCTTCGTCGACGATATGGAAAAGGCCGGCACGGCTATGGGCCCGGCCTCCGATAAACTCAAGGGCGCCAAGTGGCAGGACGCCGTCGCGCCGGAACAGGAAGCCCTCCGCTATCTGCTCCGCGCCGAAGCCACCTTCCGCGATATCCAGGTCGCCTTCGGCCAGCGCGGTGGCGGCGGTGGTGGAGGAGGCGGTGGCGGCGGCAACGGCGCCGCCCGCGACTTGCAGGGCCTCTTCGACCTCGAACTCGATACCGAAAAGAACCAATACGAAGGCGCGCGCCAGAGCCAGAGCCAGAGCGCCGATCAGCAGCAGAAAGAGATCGACGACGCCCTCGAGAAACTCAAGCAACTCGCCAAGCGCCAGCAGGAGCTCGCCGAACAACAACACCAGGGCCAGCAGCAGACTACCCAACAGCGATGGGAGCAGGAAATGCTGCGCCGCGAAGCCGAACAGCTTCGCCAGCAGTTGCAGCAGGCCACCGGCCTGAGCCGCAACGGTTCGCCGCAGCAGAGCCAGCAACAGCAGGGCCAGCAGCAAGGGCAGCAGGGTCAGTCCGGGCAGTCGGGCCAGTCGGGGCAATCGGGCCAGTCGGGGCAGTCAGGGCAGCAGAGCGCCCAACAGGGCGGTCAGCAGTCCAGCCAGCAAGGACAACAGCAGCGCGGCCAGATGAATCAGCAGGGACAGATGGGAGCCCTCCGCGGCGCCGATCAGCAACGCCTCCAGGACACCCTCGCCAATCTGCAGCAGGCTCTCCAGGATATGAGCCACGCCGCGTCCTCCCAGCAGGCCGGCACGCCACAAGCCCAGGCCGACGCCCGCCGCGCGGCCGATCGCCTCAATCAGGCCACCCAATCGCTCTCCGGCATTCGCGCCGGTCAATCCAAGAATCAGATCGAAGATCTCGCCCGCCAGGCCGACTCGCTTGCCAATAAACAGCAGGATTTTGAAGGCCAGATGCGTCGTGCCTTCGGCCCGCAAGGCAAGGATCTCACCCGCGAACAAGCCGCCCAACTGGCTGCCCAGAAGGACGCTGAAGTAACCGACCTCAAGAAGCTCAGCTCCGGCATGCAAACCGCCGCCCGCGACCTTCAGGCCACCGAACGCGCCGCCTCCGTCAAAATGCGCGAAGCCCTCAGCGGCATCCAGCAGTCTGAGATGGAGCGCGACATGCAGCGCAACGCCGATTACATCCGGCGCGGTCTGGGCGAGTACGCCGTCATGTCGGAATCCAATTTCACCCAGGGCCTCAACGAAGTCCGCGACCAGTTGAAACAGGTCCAGCAGGCTTTGGGCGCGGGCGGCAACGATCCCAAAAACGCCCAGCAGGATCGGGCCACCCAGCAGGGCTTAGCCAATCTGGAAGGCCTGCGCCAGATGTTGCAGCAGCAAGCCGGAGGCCGCGGCCAGGGTCAGCAAGGCCAACCGGGCCAGCAGGCTCAAGGTCAGGGTCAAGCTCAACAGGGCCAGGGCCAAGGGCAGAAAGGACAGGGTCAAGGACAGAGCCAGCAGGGTCAAGGCCAGGGTCAGGGCCAAGGCCAGGGTCAACAAGGTGGCACTCAGCAAGGTGCTGGCGGCCAACGCGGCGGCAACCTTGGACCCAACGGTGGCGGTGGCGGCAATGGCGGAGCGTATAACGGTGGCGCCAACTACGGCGGCAACTATGGCGGCCCCGGTGTCGTCAATCCGCAAGCCCGCCTCGGCGACCTCCAGGTCCCCGATTACCAGACCCAATACCGCAACACCATGCAGAGCCTGCAGCAGCTCCAGCAGCAGTATCGCAATGACCCGGCCACCGCTCACGACATCGGCCAGCTCATTCAGCAACTCCGCCAGCTCGACCCCTACATGTACGCCAACGACCCGATGCTGGCGCAACGCATCCAGGCCGCCGTCCTCCCTGCCGCCGAGCAGGTGGAAATGGAACTGCGCCGCAAGGTCGAGGAAACCGGCGGCTCCGTCCGCAGCCCCGGCACCGAAAAGGTCCCGCCCGGCTACAGCGGCGCCACAGCCGAGTACTTCAAGAAGCTCAGCAAAGACAAGTAGCCTGGGTCGAAGGGGTGGGGCAGGATGGTATCCGGCGCCCGGAGTTTGAGCGAAACCCAGTAAGAAGCGGCCTTGCAGCGTGTCTCAAAGAGTGGCGATGGTCAAGCGCTAGCAAAACACCGGCGGTAGAGTCGAGGCTAGCGGAAGGCTAGCGGGCCACTTCCGATACGCACTGGAAGCCGGAGAGATAGCCCTTTTGGAAAATGGGCGGGGCTCCTTTCAGGTCGAGCAGGAAGGGCAGCGTGAGCGCCTTGCCGCTGTCGAGCCGCATGGGTTGGCCCGCCTGGCCCTGCCGTGGCACCCATTGCAGAGTGTAGCCGGAGCCGCTGGCCTGGAACCGGTCGGCGTCGCCGAAGAAGCGGAAGGCCGCCCACAGGCCGTCGTAGGTGATGAAACTAAAGTCGCCGCCGCCCAGGTTGCCGGCGAGTTTGGCGCCGCGGACGGAACTCCCGGGCCAAGTGAAGTCTTTCGATTCGCCGCCCGCGCCTTTCGAAGTCAGAACCTGCCCGTCCAGGCTGAGCGTCACGCTCTTCAATCCTTCAGCCGGCAGGGCTTTCATGTTGTAAGTGAGGCCCGGGTCCTTGGCGCCGTTCTTATACAGCGCTTCGCCCAGCGCCGTGGCGCGGTTCAGGAACCGCAGGAAAGCGTCTGTAACTTGCACGCGGCTGTCCGCGCGGCGGAAATACTCGCTGCCGCGCCGTTCGACATAGTTCTTCAACGTGCTGTCGAAGAAGGTTGCGAGCTTGCCTTCACCCGGACGGAAGATGCCGTTGATGTCGTCGAGCGTCGCGTCCACCTTGGCGTTGGTGTCGAAAGGATACTTCTTGGTGAGGTCGGCGAATTCCCCGCAGAAGCGCCGGCCCTCTGTGTTGAGCTGCGCCGGGCCCAACCGGCCGAGGATTGCCTCGGCCTGGCGGATGGGGTCTTCCATGAACTTCTGCACCATTCCGTGAACGTTGCCTTCGCGGTCGATGTGGAAGTTCTGAGCGATCTGCCGGGTCACTTTGTAGGCGGACGCGGCATCCGCCATGGTCTGGGATACCAGGTCATCCTTCACGTCCGTGCCGCTCTTGGCCACACGGTCCATGGACGACTGGAGGCTCACCAGCGCGCTGGTGTAAGCGCTGTTGTGGTCCTGGATGTAGAGCTCCGTGCAGGGTGACGGCATCACGTATTGCACCGGCTGGTACGGAGCCTTGGTCTCCTCGTCGGGCACTGCGGTATTTGTGGAAGCCAGGCAGAGCGCTCCCAGTAAGTAAGATTGGTTACTCGACAACTGACTCAGTTTGAGCGCCGCATCGGCGATGCTGCGGTAGGGAGCTACCTCGGAAGCTGCCAGGTAGGCGCGCCAGTTGGCGATATAGTCCTTATGATACCGGCTGCGTAACTGAGGGCCGAGGACCACGGGATCGATATTAGCGAAGGCGTGTTGGCCCAACACCCAGGCTTCGCCGCCGAAGAACTGCTTGACGTTCGAGATGGCATTGTCGACAAACTTCCAGCCGTCGATGGTGAAGGCGCCGGGCACGTCGTGATTGTTGATCACGTATGCGGCCGAGCCCTTGAACTGGCGGTTGAAGTTTACCGCAGGCTTCTGCCGCGTGGCCTCCGCCACAATGAACTGATAGATGCTCTCGAGGGCGTTGAACTGCGCCAGGTAAGATCGCGCCGACTCGACCGTCTCGCCTTCGTTATTCGAGGAAAACGGATTGGCGATCAGCAACTCATCCGCATAGAAATCGAACTGCTTGCGGGCCAGGGAGGCGCGGTCGGGATCGATCTGGCGTCCGGCTGCCCAGCGCTCGTAAAGCAGCGGCGGAAGAAACGCCTGCGTGCTCTTTTCGTGGTTCGAGGTGGTGATGAGATAGGCCTTGAGTGTGTCGTAAGTGGGCTTATACTCGTCGTTCGGGCCGGGTTTGGCGGGCAGTTTGCGGAGCCACTCCAGGAGAGAGTTCTGCGTGGAGCCGAAGAGTAACTGGTTGAAGCGGCTGAAATAGAGACGCCGCGCGGCGGGGTAGAGATCGCTGCCGACATATAGCCCCCACCGGAGGCTCCAGGGCGCGCCTTGCTGGTCGTACAAGGAGAGGAGCTCCACGCTTTGGCGCAGGGTGTCCAGCCGCGTCAGGGAATCGGTGGAGGGCAGGTCCTGCGCGGCGCCGCCGGATTCGGATTGGGCGATGCCGCGCGCGGCTTCTTCCACCCGCGATTCGAGCGCGCGGTTCCGGAAGTAAGAGACCGTCATCCCGATCGACCAGATGACGAACAGCCCGGCCGCGGCCGCGGCCAGGATGCGCCGCATCATCTCCGCCCGCACGCTCTGCGCGCTGGCGCCCATGGCGGCGCGGTCCCGGAGGATCACGTCGCTGAATAAGTGGCCTAAGAACAACCACTGCGGCGTGCGCCGCGTGCGCACGGAAGACGTCGGGGAAGAGACTGGCCCTTCATCGCTCAGCATTCCCTCGAAGAACCCGGTGGCGCCGCGTTTCGATTTGGCGCCGGGGAATGATGCGACGCGCGCGGCCGGCACCGATTCCTTCACGACTACCGGCCGGACGCCGGAAAAATAGAAGCCTCGCAAAAATGGATTCACGCGCAACTGGCTGGGACGCCCCAGGTCTACCAGAAACCGCACCGTGGAGTTGCGGAGCTTGCGATACTCGCGGGGAAACTCGTAGACCGCGGGCAGCTTCGATGCGTCGTTCTCGCGCCCGAGAAACGGCAGACGCTTGTCGCACAGCGCGTGGAAGAGGCCGTCGAAAGCCGCCGTCAGGCGGCGCGACTCTTCTTCGGCGTAGACTCCGCCGCTCTCCCTGGCATTGCGAATCGGCAGTGTCACGCCGAGCGTCTGGTGAACTTCCTCTTCGTTCAGATTGCCGACGAAATCGGTGAAAAAACCCAACCGGTCGAGTTTGCTGAACAACACGTAAATCGGCAGCCGGATGCCCAGCGCGTGCGAAATCTCGCCGAGCCGCGCCTGCAAATTGCGCGCCGTGGATGCCAACGCTTCGTCCGCGCCAGGCTTCAGGAAGCTCTCGCTGTCCACGCAAACGATCACGCCGCGCGGCGGCTGCGGGCGGAAAAACAGCCGCCGCCGCCGCGGTTGCAGGCGCTTCACCAGCCGCATCCAGCGTCCCGGTTCCCCCAGCAGCCGGCCGCCCGCTTCCACGAATACCGCCTTCTGCGCCAGCCAGATGTTGACCGGGCGCGTAGGAACCAGGTTGTTATCCTGATAGACCTGGCCCGCCAGCAGCTCCGGCTCCACGCCCGAGTGTACGAACAGGCTGGTCTTGGCGGCGCCGGTTTCGCCGATCAGAAAATACACCGGCATGCTGCTCAACTTGGCTTCCTTGCCCACCATGGAAGCCGCCAGCCGTACTTCGGCATCGCGCACGAACGATTCGATCTCGCGTTCTTCGGCGGCTGCCTCCACCTGCCCTTGCTGTGTGGCCGACTCTTTTTGGCGCTGCCGTTTCTGGCGCCACCAGTAGACCAGGCCAAACAGCGAGAAGGCCAGCCCCATGAAGAGCACTCGCACGATCATCTCGGCTGTGCCCGACAGGTGCAGAAGTCCCGTAACAATCCATGAGACTGCTATGAACACCACCATGAAGACGGCCGAGAGTAAGTAGAACCCGGAGAATCCCATGGTGGGGTTACGGACGCCCCCCGCTGGAGAGTTGGCTCAGAGACGACACGCCCGAGCTCAAAGAGAAGTGGTACACCGGGTACAGCAGCAGCGCGATTCCGGCGCACACTCCAGCCACGATGAAGAGGCGGCGCATCCACGGGTCCGAGCGCAGCGGCCCGGCTGTTTCGGCCGGCAAGGCCCAGTTAGGCGAAAGGTCCACGCCGGATTTGCGGATGCGCTTGATCTTGTCTTCGGTCTGGCCCATCAACCCGCGTAAGTCGCCCTTGGAACTGATGCTATAGCGCCCCAGATAGCCGAGCAGAAGGCAAAGGTAGTAGACCTCCAGCAGATCGGCCACCTCCGGAGAATCGCGCCGGCCCAGTATTTCCTGCAGGTTCTCGAAAAACATTTCGCCCGCCACGTGGCGGCCGAATAGTTCTTCCTGCAGCGGCTTGCGCACCCAGTCGTTAAAGACCGGCTTCCGCAGATTCAGAATGGATTCGTCCAGAAACGCCACCAGGGCGAACACTCCCAACTTCACGTCTTCGTCGGTGTAACCTCTGGTCTTGGCGTTCTGGTCCGCGGTCTTGATGGCCTGGATTACCTGGTTGCGGAAGACATCCGCGTTGTTGACTTCCTGGCGGTGCGACCGCACGCGCACAATGGCCGTGTACAGCTCCTGGAAAAAAAGGGCGAGATTGTCGGGCCAAACGGTCACGGGCGGAGCGGCGGCATCTTCCAGGTTCGGCACAGAAGAAATCCTTTACGACTCTAGTATCACCGACAACTCAATCTCCGGATCGGGTAATTCGCCGGGCACGTAAAGGCCGATCTCGCGGGTTTTGACCAAATGCTCCCAGCAAGGGCCGGACTTGTCAATCGCAAAATACTGAAACTCGATTTTGGGCGATAGCGACGGCGGCGGCACCGGGATGTGCGACAGCTTCAGCCCGTATAAGGCGCGTTCCACCAGTTTCGGAACGAACTCCCGCGAGCAGATTTTCACCAGCCGCGGCGTGCGCTCAATCAGGTCGGCCTCCCCGATCCCGCAGCGGATGCCGAAAATCCAGCGCGAACGGTTCAGCGTCCGCTCGTCCACGATCCGCCCTTCGTAGAAGTATCGCGCCGCCGCGGCCAAAGAGATCTGGACGCAATTGCTCGGCACAATCAATTCCAGGTGCGTTCGGATATGCCGGTCGAGCGCATCGAAGCACTCGGCCAGCCGCGCGTGATCGTAGACCGGCAGCGCGCTCGGGTGGGAATCGAAGCTGAACGTACACAGCGCGCCGGCCAGCCGCGATAATTCCACGAACAGCTCTTCCGGGTGCGCGCGCTTCGAAACGCACAGGTGGCGCAACGGCGCCAGGCTCGAATTTACGCAGTGCAGGAACCAGGCGTTGGCGATTCCCTCGGCCGAGAAGCCCGACACCGTCGTGCTTCCCAGGTCCTTGGGGCGCACCACCGTCCGGCACTTTTCTTCCAGCAGTTCGATGAGCCGCCGCAACATCGTCATCAGGGGCGGCGATGCGCTCACTTGCAGCAGCGGCGGGACGAAACGCTCGTCGAAAACGAACTGCCCGGTGCCTTGCCGCCGCACGCGCGCAATCTGCAGCGTCACCATGCCTTCGGCGCTTTCCGCGCCCACCAGGAAGCGAATATTCTTGCGTCCCAGTTGAATCATCTTCACGTCGCGGCCGGTGTTTTCGTCCGGCAGGGGCTTCTCTTCGGCGCGATACCGCACCCCCTCCCGCGCGTCTTCTTCGGTAAGCGCGCAGTTGGAGCCGTCCGGCCGCCGCGCGGGCACGGCCAGAAAAACATCCAGGCTGTCCTGCATCGGCGGAAAAATGTCGGTGATGTGGCGGGGCGCCGGCAGCTCGTCGAATTCCGGCATGTGAAAGCTCAAACCATCGGGGAACAGACCGCGCGCGTGCACCAGCGAAAGCGTTCCGTTCCCTAGCGCCTCGCCATTCAGTTCATAACCGTTGAAACCGTATGGACGGAACCAGAGACTCGCCGTGGAAAACTCGATGGAATCTTCGAAGTAGCGGTTTTGCGCCTGGAAATGGTGGGGTCCCAGGTACATCCCCTCCGACCAGACCACCCTGGAGAGACTCTTCATCCTTATATTCTTCCTCCGGCATCCATGGGCCGTTGACATCCGCGCGCAAGGTGTCATCATCATAATACAGCGGTTTCCGATTCGCCGCCGCTATGAGTTTCTACAAGAAATACGAATTGCAACGGTTGATCGCGGATGGGGAAGCCAAGACGTTCCGCGCCATCGAGAACTCGACTGGCCGCTTGGTATACCTCCATCTTTTCAATCCCAGCGGCCAGCGGTTGCTCGCGATCTTGAAGTCCAAGTTGGGGAGCGTTCCCGGAAAACCGGTGGCGCCCTTGCTTGAGATCGGAGAGTTCGCCGGCTCTACCTACGCCGTTACGCTGCCCATCGAACCGTTCTCGGGCCTGCGGGAGTGGGTCGCCTTAAACCTCGACACATCCGACCCGAAGATGGCGGAGACGTCGCCCCTGCTGCTTTCGCCGTCGCAAGCCACGCCGGTGGAAACTACACCCGTGCCACCGCTGGTCTCTGAGACCCCCGCGCCGCCGCCTCCGTCTCCGATTCCATCGCCGCCGCCAGTCGCCGCGCCGCCGGGCCTGCTTGCGGACCAGGCCGGAGATTTCACTCGGATGTTCGATTCGGGGCCGCCAGAGAAACAAAAACCCCTGCCGCCGGCCGCGCCGCCCCCGTCTCCGATTCCATCGCCGCCGCCAGCCGTCGCGCCGCCGGGCCTGCTTGCGGATCAGGCCGGAGATTTCACTCGGATGTTCGACTCGGGGCCGCCAGAGAAACAAAGGCCCCTGCCGCCACGCGCTACGACAACGGCCGCTCCGGCCAGCCTGCTCGGAGAGCAGCGCGGCGAGTTCACCCGCATCTTCGACCCCGCGCCGCCAAAAACTCCCGCTCCTTCCATCAGCGCCGCCCCGGCCAGCGAGTTCACCAAACTCTTTGAGGGGCCGCCCTCCCCGCAACCGTTCGTCCCATCCGCGGCGGCGCAAAGCCAGGGCGGCGAATTTACCAAGCTGTTCGAGGCGCCGCTGGGCTTTGGCGAGCCTCTCAAGCCGCCTCCACCGCCGGCCGCGCCGCCGCCCGTAGCCCGCCGGCCGAGCGCCTCATTCCCGCCGGCCGCGCCGGATTCCCCGTGGCCCGCGTCTTCGGCCAGTGACGCCTCCCCGGAAACCAGCCAGTTCGAGCGCTTGTTCGGTTCGCGGCTTTCCGGTGAATCCATCGATATCGAAAAGGAACATGCCAGCGCCGCTCAATCGGCTCCGCCGGACAGCAGGCCGTTCCAGCAGGCCGGCGAATTCACCCGCATGTTCGGCCCCACTTCCTCCGGTGCGGCCGAGACCGCCGCGCCCCCACCCAATGCGCCGCATCCCGCGCTCAACACCACTACCCGCATGGCTTCCGCGTCTGGTATCTTCGGGCCCACTCAGGATCTGGCCAAGTATGCCGCCGAGGCGCTGGCGGCATCCAAACCGGCCGACGCCGGACCCGGTGAGTACACGCGCATGTTCGGTCCTCCGGCCAAGCTGGGTGAGCAGGATCAGGCCGCCCAGCAGCCGGCCGCGCCCAAACCGCCCAACCCGGAAATGCAGCCGCCAAAAAAATCCCGCAAAAATCTCATCATCGTCATCTCGGTGGTCGCAGCCGTGTTGATCCTGGCGATCGTCCTGCTGATCGTTCTAGGCCGCGGTTCTCACTAGGTTTCGTCGCGAGGCGCGGGGGAAGGCTGTGGATATGAGGCACGCGCTGCTCAGCGCGCGCAATCGCAGAACTTACCCTTTTTTTGAGACGGGAGGGTGTGCGTGCCAGCGTCCGCTTTCAACCTCCGGCCAATGCGCGAGGTTCCAGCAGCGCTACGCGGTGGCGGGCTTTGTGGCATGCGGATGCCAGACCCCGGTCAAACGTCACGAGGGTAGCATCTGTGACCTGGCTGACCGCAAGCAGATAGCAATCGCCAAGCACTTTCGGCGACGACAGGCGGGAAACCGAACGGGTTGCCGCACGGAAGGCCACGTCCAGTTCAAACGCCTCCTGCTGGGTTCCGACTCGCGAATCCTCAAGCCACCGGTCGTACACCTTCCAGGCTTCGCCGATAGTCCGCACATCCTTGCCCATTACCGCGGACGTGGCCAGCAGTCGCAACAGCCCGAGTTGCGTAAACCGGCAAAAAAAGAAACGGTTGTCCTCCTGCCGGGAAAACCAGGTCCACGCGGCATCGGAGTGCATGTGGTTGGCCCAGCTCAAGGCAAGCCACACGTTCAGATCAGGCAAATAAGACGTCGTACGGATTCTCCCTGTCGGGACTGCCAGCGGCGGGCTTGCCTTTCTTTCCCACCAGTGGTCCCGTCACGTACCGGGATGGCCGCGGCCGAAATTTGCTCTCGATGGCGCCGGTAATCAGCGAACGAATCGAGGTGCGCTCTGCCGCCGCACGCTGCCGGAGCGCGGCATGAAGATCGTCTGGAATATCGATCGTGGTTCGGACGCTCATGCCATAATTATGTCACTTCGCGTTCTCCGGCGCTTGTGCCCGGATGTACGTTTACCGGACAAGTGCTCCCAAACCGGACGACGGTGCCCCGTTAACCGGCCAGCATCGGCCCTACGGAAGCCCCGAGCCTTCCTGTGGCAGCAGCACAATCACCTCGGCCTGCGGATTCTGGAAATCGCCCGGCACATAAGCCGCGATGTTTCGCGCCCGCCCGATGGCTTCCCAAGCCACGCCCGCCTGGTTCAAGCTGAAGTACTGGTGGTTCAGCTTGATCGGAATGGTGGTGGGTGGCGACATCACGTGCGTCAGTTGCACGCCCGGCAGCGCCTGGCGGATCAGGTGCTCGATGTGGCTGGCCGAGCAGATCTTGATCAACTGCGGCGCCTTTTGGATGAGTTCCCCCTCGTCCATGTCGGCTTGGATCGCCAGGTACAGCCGCGTGTTCTCCAGAAACCGGTCTTCGAAGATCGACGCCGCATAAATCGACGGCCGGATCAGCTTCAGCGGCAATGACACGTAGTTGCTCGGTATCACCGTCTCCAGCAGATCCCGCAGCTTCTCGTCCAGATCTTCGAAGCAGGCCCCCAGCCGCTCGTGATCGTACACCGGCAAATCCCGCGGCTGCAGCCGCAGCGAGAATGTGGTCAACGTCGAGGCCAGCGAGAGCATCAGCCGGAACAGTTCCTCCGGATGCCCGTGCTTGGTTTCAAACAGGTGCCGCAGGTGCGGAAAGTGCAGGTTCATCGTATACAGCAGCCAGAAGTTCGCGATGTCGGCCGTGGTGAACTCGGCCAGGCTCTGGTTTTTCTGCCGCCGCATTCCCGCCAGCGCGCTCGATTTCGCCGACAGGATTTCGATCAGCCGCCGCGCGATCGAAAGAATCAAATCGTTGGCTGAAAAATCCAGCAGCGGCGGCGCAAATTTCCCGTCCAGTTGAAAGCTGTCGCCCGTCCGCAGAACCCGCGCCACCGGCATCGTCACGCAGCCGCCCTTCGGCTCGCCTTCCACCAGCAGCCGGAAATTCTTGCGCGCGTATTGCACCGGCTTCTCCGATGCGCCCGAGTTCTCATCGCGGAACGATGCCACTTCCGCCAGGTAGCGCGTGTCCATCCCCCGATCACGCATCGACACATTGACGCCGCTCACGCGGTAGTCGGGAATGGCCAGAAAGATGTCGAGCGAAGTCTGGTCCGGCTCGTAATAGGCCGACAACGGTTTCACCGGCGGCGCCGGGTCGGACCCGGGAATGTCGAACGGCAGGCCATCCGGGAACAGGCCCTGGGCCGCATGCACCGCAAAGGCTCCGGTGGCCAGCGCTTCCTGGTTGATTTGCAGCTTGCTGAAACCCCACGGGCGGAACTGCAGCGCTTCCATGCGGAACTGCAGCACGCTTTCGACGAAGCGGTCCTGCACCTGCAGATGTTGGGGGCTGAGAAACGTCCCCTTAGCCCATATCACTGGCTGCAGGATGCGCATGTTGAAACAAAGTTAGCAGAGAGCGCGGGAAAAGGGCAATGATTCCTTGTTCCCGTGGGGTCGGGCTTTCAGCCTGCCGCCGGCTTTNNAGGCTGAAAGCCTGACCCCACACGCACGCCAGCCGTTCCGCTCTTATGTCGTGCACCTTTATTCCCACGGTCCCGCCAGCGGCGCCGGCGGGTCGGCCACCGATTGAAACCCCATCAGCAGCGCCGAGTCGCCGTTCTTCGACGAAGCCAGCGGCATTACGCCTTCGTCCGCGATGCGCTCCGCCGCGCGGTCCGTCAACCAAATCTCGGCCGGCGGCGTCATCAGCGATTCGCTCCCCCGCCGGTACGTGTGCACCGGCAGCCCGTCCACTTCGCTCACGAGGCCGGGATGCATTTGCCAGCTCCGCCGGTTGAACGCCTGGCCGATCAAGCAGGCGCAGGCCACCGCCGGGCTGCCCCACAGGTACGCTTCGTGCGCCGGCGCTTGCGGCATCTCCTCGAAATCGAAAGCCTCCATGGGCGATGTCTTCCGCCCGTATGGCAGGCGCAGCAGGAAGCGCGGCATCGCGAGCCCTAGCCAGCGCGCGTCCGGATGATGCCGGAGCTGCCGCCACGCCTCCGCATCGGCCTTGTCCAGCGGCTTCTTCCAATCGTCCGGATCGGGCGTTGCCTCGATCGATTCGCAGCCTACCAGGCGTGGATCCATCGCTCCCAGCAGCGGACCGCCGGCTTGCCGCGCGATTCCCGCCAGACCAGCCAGCGCTCCGCAATCCCGCTCGCCCGGCGAAAAGGTATCGAGGCATGCCGCCACCGACCAGCCATCCCGCGCCACCGGACGCCCGGCGCGCGCCGCCTCCATCAGTTCTTCGCGCGTCAGGTCGATCAGATACAGCTTCAGTTCGACTCCGGTTTCCAGCCGCTGCAGCAGGAAGAAGATCGAGCGCCAGGCCGCCTCCAGGGCCTGGAAGTCCGGGTGGCCCAGTATCGCCCGCAGCACCGCGCCGGTCGCTCGATCCACCTGCCCCACCAGCTCGTCCTGGCGCGCATCGGCCTTGGGCGTCAGGTGCGGCGTTACGATTCGCCGGATCACGCGATCCCAGGACTCATCGGATTCGAGCGCCGGCTCGTGCGCCTCGGCTGTCTGCTCGGCGATCTGGTCCAGCAGGCTGCCACCGCCGCGCGCCGCCGGCGCAGGCGGATCGGGGCGCAGTCGCGCCGCCATCGCGCGAAAGGTCGCGGGATTCGCCAGGTCCGCCCGCGTCTGGCGCAAGGTTTGAAACAGCGGCAGGCTGGCATAGAGATGGTCCGGGTGAAAATCGTCCAGCTCGCGGAACCGCAGAGCCACCGGTCGCTCGCCGGCCGTCAGTTCGAGGCCCGTTCCCATTTGCGCCATCACTTCTTCGAAGTTGTCGGGAGTGATCTCCACCGGCTCCCGGTTGCCGCGCGGTGCCCGCCGGTTGGCGCGGCCGCCGAAATCCCCCACCAGCAGAATCCGGAACGGATCGTCGGCAGAGCGCTCCCGGGCCGGCTCGCTCTGCCTTCCCAAACCAACGTCGATATGGACCGAGGACGTGTCTCTATTCATGTTGCCTTTCTCACTTTCGCGTTACTTTTTCCCGATTTCGAAACGATACTCGCCCATTCCGCTGTTGGCCCGTTGGAAGGCTCCCAGCTTGTCCCAGCCTTTGACGTAGCCCACATCGTCGCCCAGGCCTTCCACACCGTGTATGGCGACAATCAGGTCTTCCCCCGGTTTCTCCGGATTCCAGCCCAAAGACCGGACATCCATCGAGGCGTCAAACAAGATTTTGCCATTTTCGTCTTTCTCCACGGCCTTGATGAATTGCGCCGACCCTCCCCAGCCTCCGTGCCATCCGAACGGCTCGTAGCCCGGCGGGTACCGGATGGACCTGAAACGCTGGTTCCAGAAGCTGCTCATCTCGGCATTGTCCGCGCCGCGGAATTTCGTCACCGGATTCGCAGGGCCTATCTTGTATCCAGGGGGGCCGAACCGCCCGCCGCCCATCGCACGCTGAATTGTCACTACGTCCAGGTCCGGAACGTACGGCTTGCCGAACCGGTCCACAATGATGAACGCATCGCCGGTGTCCACGAAATAGTGCGTCAACATCATATGCGCGTCTTCCACGTGCGGAACATTGAAGTCTTTTGTCAGCTTGTAAACCTTCACGTCTTTGGCCGACATTCCCTTCGCAGCCAGCCAGTCCAGCCTGACCGATGACGGCACTTCCTTCACCACCTCCAGGCGTTCGATGGTCTGCCAAAACTCCACATCCTTCTTGGCGAAACCCACCAGCCCTTCGAACTTCACGTTCTTGAGCGATTTGATCTTCAGCCACACCGGCTTGCCGATCATTCCCCAGCCGTTCTGGGCGGCCTGCCGCAGCCACTTGACGCGCGTGGGATTGCAACTGCGGATCACGAAATAGTATCCGTCTTTGGCCAGGCTCCGCAGCACCGCGAGTTCCTCCGGCAGGATGCCTACGTTGTCCGGGTTGAAGATCTTCAGAATCCAGCCTTGGTTTTTCAGCCCCGCGCCGGCTTCCGAGGCGGCCTTGACCACCCTCGGGAGCATGCTCGCCTTGGTGGTGCCCTGGATATCCACTTTCAGCGCCCCTGCCACCACTTGCCGCGCCCGCCGCGTGGCATCCGTGGAGATCTCCAGCCACTTTTCGTAAAAGGTGATTTTTGTGGCCAGAAACGCCAGCCGGGGGCTCACCTCTGCTAACTTCGCGGCCGGCGCCAGTTTGCCGAAGAGCGGAATCACCCCCAACAGGTTGACGCAGCAGCCCAGATAGTCGCCGCGGTTCATGGCATACGCCGCCGCGGGAACCGAGCACAGGCCTGTCGGGTCCACCATCGACGCGATATCCAGGCCGATCTGGATCGCCAGCCGCTTCATCTCTTCGTGGCATTCACGCAGCTCGATTTCCACCGCTCGAATTAACGGCCCGCTGATCACCGCGTTCCACGTTCCGTGCGTCGGCATCCCCAGCTTCTTTGGCCCGTCGGGGGTAGGGATGATGCCCTTTTGGATGTGCTTTTCGTCGGCCCATTGATCTCCGATAAAGAACTGCTTGATCCAGAACCCCTGCTGGGTGTCGAGAAGAGATCGGGCGGAAAAGTCCAGGTCGGTAAGGCGGAAGACCTCGATACTCGTCTGGTTGTTCGAGCTGGCAGCGTCGCTCCCCGTTCCCAAGGCATAGCAGCGGGCCACCTGGCCGGTTCGCGCCCATGTTCCCTGGCGCCTGGTCGGCTGTTGCGGCCAGCCGCTGTCGGGTGAACAGCTCAGCATTTTCCATTCGCCCCGGTCGGTGATGATCCCGAAAGCCGAAAACGTGGCGTGTTTGATTTCAAAATGAAAATTGCCGATGGTCGATTCCACGATTCCCTCGCACTACTCCGGCCCGCGCTGGTGCGGCAGCCAAAATTCTACGCCTCCGGCAGCGCACATTCAAGGATCGCGGCGTTTTGGCTCCGCCGAAGCGCAATTGCACTTACCCGCGGGCTGTGTAGCCGAAAAGGAGGCTATCTTAAGAATGGCGTCAAATTTCGTGAAAGTGCCTCAAATTTCGACGATATTTTTATTATTTGTGTTCTATCCCCATCTGGCTTGACACCTTGTTCCACAAGCAAGATAATGAACGAACCTGGAGGCGTTCATGGCACGCGAGAGCGTTCACGCGAAATTGGAGAGAGTCCGCTCGCCGCGAGTCCACGTTACCTACAACGTGGAGATCGGCGATGCGATCGAACTCAAAGAAATCCCGTTTGTAATGGGAGTACTGGCCGATTTGAGCGGTCAGTCGGCCGAACCCTTGCCCAAGCTCAAAGACCGGCGCTTCGTCGAGATCACGCCGGACAATTTCGATTCGGTCCTCGACAGCATGAAGCCGAGAGTGGCCTTCTCGGTGGAAAACAAACTTAGCGACGAGACCAACGCCGGCAATCTCGGCGTGGATCTGACGTTCAAGAGCATTGAAGACTTCGAGCCCGAGCAGGTGGCCCGNNGGAACCCTTCAAGGCAACGAGAAGCTGGAGCGCCTGCTGCAGGACGTCATCAACAACACCTCCAAGCTCGAGCAGGTGCGCGCCGAGATGGCGGCAAAGAAACCCAAGGACGGAGAGCCCCATGGCAAAGCGTGAAGCATCTGAGAAACAGGCCGCCGCGGCGGCCGCACAGGTAACCACGGGCCCGAGCCTTCTGGACCAGATCGTCCTGGAAGGCCGCGTCGGCCGCGATGACGCCGCCCGCGAGTGGGGCCGCACCCTGGTTTCCGAGTTCGTCAGCCAGGTGCTCGACGGCCAGATGACCGTCTCGCCCGACCTCGAGGCGATGATCAACCAGCGCATCGCGCAAATCGACCATCTGTTGTCGCTACAGCTCAACGAAATCCTCCACCACCCCAGATTCCAGCAGATGGAAGCCACCTGGCGCGGCATCCGCTACCTGCTCGAAAACAGCGAGACCGGCGTCAACCTCAAGATCAAGATTTTCAATAGCACCAAGAAGGAAATCCTCCGCGACCTCCAGCGCGTCCCCGAGTTCGACCAGAGCCAGATGTTCAAGAAGGTTTACGAACAGGAATTCGGCGTATTCGGCGGCGAACCTTTCGCTTGCCTGCTGGGAGATTTCGAGTTCGGCCGCGGCCCCGAGGATATCGAGTTCCTGGAACGTATGTCGCAGGTGGCTGCGGCCGCGCATGCCCCCTTTATGGCGGCGGCCTCGCCCGAATTGCTCAACCTCGAGAGTTATACCCAACTCGACGCGCCCCGCGATCTCGCCAAGGTTTTCGACACCACCGAGTACGCGCGCTGGAAAGGCTTCCGCCTCTCCGAGGACTCGCGCTACGTTTGCCTCACCCTGCCGCACGTGCTCATGCGCGTCCCCTATGGCAAGGACACCAAGCCCGTCGACGGCTTCCACTATGAAGAAGGCGTCACCGGCGAAGACCACTCCAAGTATCTCTGGGGCAATGCATCCTATGCACTCGGCGCCCGCATCACCAACGCTTTCGCGCGTTACGGCTGGTGCGCCGCCATCCGCGGCGTGGAAGGCGGCGGCCTGGTGGACAGCCTGCCCACCCACACTTTCACCACCGAGCACGGCGACGTGGCTCTCAAGTGCCCCACCGAGACCATCATCACCGACCGCCGGGAGAAGGAGCTGTCCGACCTGGGCTTTGCGCCCCTGGTGCATTGCAAGGGCACCGATTACGCCGCGTTCTTCAGCGTGCAAACCTGCCAGAAACCCAAGCTCTACGACAAAGAGCAGGCCAACGCCAACGCCCGCCTCTCCGCCCAGTTGCCTTACATGCTGGCCGTCTCGCGTTTCGCCCACTATCTCAAGGCTATGATGCGGGATAAGATCGGCAGCTTCACTTCCCGCAAGGAATGTGAAACCTTCCTCAATAATTGGATCGTCAATTATGTGACGGAGGACGACACCGCTTCCCACGAAGTCAAAGCTCAGTACCCCTTGCGCGAGGCGCGTATCGAAGTAATCGAGAACAAGGCCAAGCCCGGCGTGTTCAAGGCCGTCGCGTTCTTGCGGCCTCACTTTCAATTGGAGGAACTCTCGGTATCTCTCCGCCTGGTGGCAGAGCTGCCGAAGTCCGTTCGATAGCCGGCCCGTTTTTTCGCGAGTTGGCTGATATTACGTTAACCGCCGGCTGCTGCCGGCGCATGGAGGATATTCAACAATGGCAGGCGACCAAAAGTATTTTTTCTTGAATATGATCAGCGCCGGCGTCCACGGAGGTAGCCCCAAGGCCAACCACCTTGACTGGCTCGAGCTGGACAATTGGGATTTCAGTATGAACCAGACGGCCGATCCTAACGTCAAGGGTGGACGGCCCTCCAAGACATCGGCCACCGGCCGGTTCGGGTTCTCGATCGTTCATAATGGCCCTTTCCTTTTCAGCCTGGCGGCCAGCGGCCAATACATCGGCCAGACGACCCCGATTGTCTTCGAAGCCGAGCGCAGCGGCCTGACGTCCGGCGGCGGCGTCACCGGCACCGGAGTTTATCTGCAGTTGACCTTCAGCAAGGTGGTGGTGTCCCACCGTAGTCTGTCGGGAGACGACGGCCAAAAGATGGAGCATATCGAGCTCGTTTTTGAGAAGGTCCAGATGATGTACAAGCAGGTGGTCAATGGCATCCTCGGACCTGCCATGACTAAGAGCTACGACGCCAAATCGAACCAGATTACTTAGAACCGGAAAAGGAGACTAACTTATGTCGATGTATTTGGATGTTGTTAGTATTGCTGGCGAGAGCATAAGCCCGGTTCCCAACTGGAACCAGAAAATCGACGACAACTCGATGGGCTATGACGTTTCCCAGAAGACGTCGATGGAAGCCGGCAGCGGCCTGGTTGCGAGCGGCGCCATTTTCGGACCCATGCAAATCAGTAAGGTGATGGACAAGAGCACTCCTCTTCTGTGGTCCAAGCTTTGTGCGGGCGAGCCGATCACCATGGTGACCATTCGCGTGAGCCGTCCCGGGGCCAACCCCCTCGGTCCTGCCGGCGGTCTCTTCGAGGCGGAGAAGTATATCCTGGAAAATGTCATCGTGACGTCCTACCACACATCGGGTTCGCCGGGCCCCGGTGGGCTGCCTATGGAGTCGTGGTCCCTGGCTTTCACCGCCATCACCGAGGTCTACCGGACAGTGGACGCCAAGGGCAACTTGGTGGCGGCTCAAACGCAGGGTTGGGATGTTTCGGCGAACCTTATACACACCGCCCCGGGGAGCGCGATGGGTAACCCGAGCTAGGTCGAGTGTGTGGCCACTGCACGGGAACTTTTCGATGCCGGTAAGCTGAACGACGCCATCGAGGCGCTGGGCGCCGAGTTGCGCAACCACCCCGACGACGCATACCGCCGCACCTTTCTCTTCGAGTTACTGTGTTTCGCCGGTAACTGGGAGCGCGCCGACAAACAGTTGGACATACTCGCCGGCGCCGACAAAGACAAGCGGCTCGGCGCTCTTCTCTACCGCGCCGCGCTCAACGCCGAGCGCACGCGCCATGAGATGTTTGAGAAACCCGCGGGCGGCGAACAACCGCCCGCTCCCCCGCCCCCCGGGGGGAACCTGAACGGCAACCCGGCGCAGTCCATTGAGGACGCCGACCCCCGCGTCGGCGCGCGTCTCGAAATCTTCGCCGGCGAAAACTATATGTGGCTTCCGCTGGCCCACATCGCCCTGCTGGAAATCCAACCGCCCAAGCGCCTCCGCGATCTGTTGTGGATACCCGCCACCATTCGGGCCGGACCCGCCTCGCAGGGCTCCGACCTGGGACGTGTCCTGCTCCCTGCCTTGTCTCCGTTTTCCTTCAGGCATGCCGATGACGCCGTGCGCCTCGGCCGCATGACCGTGTGGGAATCCACCCCGGACGGCGGCGAGATTCCCTACGGGCAAAAAATGCTCCTCGTGGATGGTGAGGAAGTGCCGTTGCTGGACGTGCGGAAGCTGGAAATCGCACAACCCGCGGCCACCTGATCCGCCATGCCCATCGACATCGAAGCTCTGCTGCAGCCGATTCCCGGCGGCCTACCCTCCGGTCCCGATCTCCGCTACCACCCCATCGCCGACCAGATCAAGGAAGCTCGCCGCGAAGAGGCCGATATCAGCCAGGGCGTCTGGCTGCACGATGTCAAAGCCGCCGATTATCCGCTCGTCCTGAAGCTCTGTAAAGACGCACTAGGCAAGCGCGGCAAAGATTTGCAGATCGCCGGCTGGATGACCGAAGCGCTGCTCAAACTGGAAGGTTTCGCCGGCCTCCGTCAGGGCCTGCAGTTGATCTATCGCCTCCTCGACACGTACTGGGATTCCGTCTATCCCCAAATGGACGACGATGGCGACCTCGAGCTCCGCGCCACCCCGCTCCGCTGGGTAGGGTCGCAACTCGATAGCGCCATCCGCCTGGTGCCTCTTACCAAAGCCGGGCACAATTGGTATCAGTACAAAGAGTCCCTCACCATTGCCAACGAAGAGGACGCCCGCAGCGACCCGGCGCGCCAGGCGGTTCGCGACGAAGCCATCGCCGACGGCAAGCTCACACCCGAGGATTTTGATCGCGGTTTCGAAGCCACTCCCGCCACTTTCTGCAAGCAGGTCTATGACGAACTCGGCTCCCTGCTGGAATTTGTCGCAACCCTCGAAGAATTCTGTAACGAAAAGTTCGGCGACGCCTCGCCCGAATTTCGCCCCCTGCGCGTCACCCTCGAAGAAGTCCATCAGACCGCGCGCATTCTGATCAAGAAGAAAGGCATCTCCGACGCTCCCGACGAAGAGGCCGAAGCCGCGCCCGCCGAGGAAGCCGAAGCCGCGTCCGATGTCTTAGCGCCGCGGGATTCCGGGCCCGCCACCGCCCAGGCTCCCCGCCGCTCCAGCGGCGGCGCCGAACCCTCCAGCCCCGAGGATGCCGCCGATCGCATCCTGGCCGCCGTCCGCTTTTTGCGCAAGCAGAATCCCGCCAACGCCGCGCCCTACCTGATTGCCCGTGCGCTGCGCTGGGGTGAGCTGCGCGCAACCGGCGGCATGCCCGATCCCGCCGTCATGGTCGCTCCTCCCACCGACGTTCGCGTCTCGCTCAAACGCCTCGCCACCGACGGATCCTGGGACCAGGTGCTCGAAACCGCCGAAGACGCCGCCGCGCGCCCGTGCGGCCGCGCATGGCTCGACGTGCAACGCTACGTGTGCTACGGTCTCTCCTTCACCGGCAATGACCCCATCGCCCAAGCCATCCTGTCTGGTCTCAGGGCGCTGCTCGCCGATTTCCCGCAACTCGTCCAGTGGACCCTGGCCGACGACACCCCCACCGCCAATCCCGAGACCATGCAGTGGCTCAAGGATCAAAACGTGCTGCCCGGTCCGCCGGCCGTGGTCGCGGCGCCCGAGCCCGTGCAGGAACGTTGGTCCCCGCCGCCGCCCGCCGCCAATTACGAAGCCGGCGAGCCCGCCCCGCCCGAGCCCTACGATCTCGCCATGGAAGCGGCCCGCACCGGCCACGTCGAAGATGCCCTCGGCATCCTCTCCCGCGAGGTGGCTCACGAACGCTCCGGCCGCGGCCGCTTCCTCCGCCGCGTACAACTGGCCCAGGTCTGCCTGGCCACCGGGAACAACGAAATCGGCCGCCCCATTCTGCAGGAAATCGCCGAAGAAATCCAGCAACGCCAATTGGAGGATTGGGAGAACACCGACCTGATCGCGCAGCCGCTCGCCTTGCTCTACCGCTGTCTCGACGAAGCCGACGAGAAACGCAAACTCTACGCGCGCATTTGCCGGCTCGATCCTTCGCGCGCACTGGGGTTGAAGTAGCCGTGGCCAAGAAGCTTACTCTCCGCACCATCCAGCCTTCCTTGATCGATCGCCTCATCGATCGCGAGCCCAACAACCGCAACGAGGCCGAAGGCGCCCGCGCCCAATCTTTCAAGGAACTCAAGGATGGCGTGCGCCGCGACCTCGAATGGCTGCTCAACTCCCGCCGTACGCCCATCGAGCCGCCCACCTCTTCCAAGGAACTCCTCCGCTCGGTTTACTTCTTCGGCCTGCCCGATATCACCGGCGTGGCCCTCAATTCCGCCGAAGAGCGCTATCGCCTGGCGCACATCGTCGAAGCCGCCATCGCCATCTTCGAACCTCGCCTGCTGAATGTTACCGTCTCCATGAAGCCCAAGGCCGCCGACTCTCACATGCTGCGCTTCCAGATTGAAGCCCTGCTCCGCACCGAACCGGCGCCCGCTCGCGTCTTCTTCGATAGCACTCTGGAGCTGATCAGCGGACAATATGAGATTGGGGACGACACTCGTGCGCGATGAGCTGCTGAGTTACTACGAACGCGAGCTGACCTTCCTCCGCCAGTTGGGCGGAGAGTTCGCCGCCCGGTATCCCAAGGTCGCCTCCCGCCTCCAGTTGGAGCCCAACCGCTGCGAAGACCCGCACGTCGAGCGCCTCATCGAAGCGGTCGCCCTGCTGGCCGCCCGCATCCACCTCCGCCTCGACGACGACTTCCCCGAAATCACCCAGGCCCTCCTCAACGTCGTCTACCCGCACTACACCCGCCCCATTCCGTCCATGTCCATCGCCGAATTCCACCTGCGCGAGGGCAAGCTCACCACGTCCTTCGATGTCCCTCGCAATGCCACTCTTTTCTCGCGCCCCGTCGATGGACTGCCCTGCACTTTCCGCACCTGCTACCAGACCACCGTCTGGCCCATGAGCGTGGTCGATGCGCAGTGGACCTCGCTCGATCGCCTCGACCCTCCCATCAAAGCCCCCGGCGCCGCCGCCGCGCTCCGCGTTCGCATCGATTGCTGGTCCGGCGTGCATTTCGCCGCCCTGCCCCTCGATACGCTTCGCTTCTATCTCAATGGCGAACCGCCGCTCATTCATTCGCTCTACGAGTTGCTCTGCAACAACTGCCGGTCGATACTGCTTCGCGATCCCCGGCCCAAGTTCCGCCAGCGCCCCATCGAGCTCTTTCCCGACGCCCTGCGCCCCGTCGGCTTCGCCGACGAGGAAGGCCTCATCCCTTACACCAACCGCTCTCTCGCCGCCTACCGCCTGCTGCAGGAATACTTCGCCTTCCCCGAAAAATTCTTCTTCCTCGATCTGCGCGGCATGGACGCCCTGCGCGCCGCCAATTTTCAGGACAGCGTCGAGATCATCTTCCTGATCTCGCCGTTTGAGCGCGCCGACCGCCACGAGATCCTCGAAACCGGCGTCGGCTCGCGCACCATGCGGCTGGGCTGCGCGCCCGTCATCAACCTCTTCCCCCATACCGCCGAACCCATCCAGATGGAGCAGACCCGCTACGAGTATCCCGTCGCGCCCGATCTCCGCCGCGGCCGCACGCTCGAAGTCTTCTCCGTCGACGAAGTCCTCTGCACTTACGAAAAAACCGGCGAGACCGTCAAGTTCGAACCCTTCTTCTCGTTCCGCCATGGCTCGCGCCAGAAGGAGCCCACCTTCTGGAACGCCGTCCGCCGCCAGTCCGGCCCCGATGGCGGCGGCTCCACCGAAGTCTCCCTTTCCCTGGTCGATCTCACCGGCCGCCCCATCTCATTCGATCTCGACACGCTCACCATGCGCTGCACCTGTTCCAACGGCGAGCTGCCCTCGCGCCTCCCGTTCGGCGAGGAGAATGGCGATTTCGATCTCGAAGGCGGCTCCGCCATTGAGCGCATCGTGGCTCTCCGCAAACCCACTCCCACCCTCCGCCCGGCCGTCGGCCGCGACGCCCTCTGGCGGCTCATCTCCCACCTCTCGCTCAACTATCTTTCGCTCGTCGAAGGCGGCCGCGAGGCGCTCCAGGAAATTCTGCGCCTCTATCAAGGTTCCTCCCCGCAACTCGAGCAGCAGGTCGAAGGCATCGTCGGCGTGCGCAGCGAACGCCGTTTCGCGCGCGTCGTGGGCGAGCACGGCGTTTCCTTCGTGCGCGGCATGCGCGTCGAGCTCGAACTCGACGAAGACCGCTTCGTGGGCGGCGGCGTCTACCTGTTTTCCAGCGTCATCGAGCATTTCCTGGCGCTGTACGTCTCCATGAACAGCTTTAGCCAGTTGGCCGTGAAAACTCATCAGAGAAAGGAGTTGCTCAAGGAATGGGCCCCCAGAGCCGGGAACCGGATTCTTCTCTGAACCTCGAAGCGCTGCCTGAAAGGCTCCGCGCGCATCCGGGGGATTTCTCGTTCTTTCAGGCCGTCCGCCTGCTGCAGCGGCTCGCCGAAGTCGAGAATCCCATCGGATCCTTCGACCAGCCCTCGCGCGAGGCCGTGCGCATCGGCGTGCGCCCGTCCCTCAGCTTCCCGCCCACTGAAATCCAGTCCCTCCAGGACAATCCCGGCGGCCCGCTCAAAATGACCGTCAGCTTCTTCGGCCTCACCGGGCCCGTCGGCGTCCTCCCCACCCGCTACTCCGAGTTGCTCATCGAGCGCCTCTACGCCCACGATCCTACCCTCAAGGACTTCCTCGACCTCTTCAACCACCGCATGATTTCGCTGCTCTACCGCGCCTGGGAAAAATACCGCTTCCCGGTTGCCTATGAGCGCGCCGGCGCCGACGCCTTCACAGGATACATGTTCGCCCTCATCGGCCTTGGCACTCCCGGCTTGCAGGACCACCAGGCCGTCCCCGATCAGGCTCTCATTGGCTACGAGGGCCTGCTCGCCCAGTACCCGCGCTCCGCTTCGGCCTTCCGCCAGATGCTCTCGGACTATTTCGAAATCCCCACCGAGGTTCAGCCCTTCGCCGGCTCCTGGCGCCCGCTCGATCCCAGCTTCCGCACCTGCCTCTCCGAAGGCTACTCGCGCTCCGAACAACTTGGTGTCGGTGTCGTACTCGGCGACGAGGTCTGGGATCAGCAATCCGTCGTGCGCATCCGCCTCGGCCCCTTGACGCTCACTCAGTATAAGGACTTTCTGCCCGGCGGCAGCGCTCATGAGCCCCTCAAAGCCCTTTCGCGCTTCTTCTGCGGCGACGACCTCGACGTGGAAGCGCAACTGATCCTCGAACGCGAGGAAGCCCCGCGCTTCTCGCTGGGCGCCGAGGGCGTGCCGCCCGTCCAACTCGGCTGGATCTGCTGGATGTTTTCCAAACCCCTGGGCCGCGACCCAGATGAAACCGTGCTGCGCCTCTGGGAGGAGCCGCCGGGCCGTCGAAACTAACGGAGAGATACCGACATGAACGTCAACCTGAAATCCCTGATCGAAAAATTGACTCCATCCGCCCGCAACGCGCTCGAAGCAGCCGCGGGCCTTTGCGTCACGCGCACGCACTACGATGTCGAGGTCGAGCACTACCTGATGAAACTTCTCGATGACGGCCCCGGCGACTTCGAAAAGATCCGCCGCCGTTTCGGGGTGGACGATTCCCGCCTCTCCGCCGATCTCACCCGCTCGCTCGACGCCCTCAAGTCCGGCAACGCCCGCGTTCCCGCCTTCAGTCCCACCATCGTCAAAATGCTGTCCGCGGCCTGGCAGGTCGGCTCGCTCGAATTCGGCCACGAGGAAATCCGCACCGGCGCCACTATCCTGGCCCTGGTGTCCGACCCCGAGCTCGCCCGCATGACCCGCGAGATCAGCAAGGAATTGCAGAAGATCGACGCCCAGGCTTTGCAGACCGAATTCGGAGCCATCCTCGCCGGATCGCCGGAGGATATGGAAACTGCCGTCGCCTCCCCCGGCGGTGGCCCGGCGCCCGCCGGCGGCGCTCCGCGTCCCGATGGCAAGAAGAGCAAGCTCGATCAGTTCACCATCGATCTCACAGCCAACGCCCGCGCCGGTAAAATCGATCCCGTGCTCGGCCGCGACCGCGAAATCCGCCAGGTCGTCGACATCCTCATGCGCCGCCGCCAGAACAATCCCATCCTCACCGGTGAGGCCGGCGTCGGCAAGACCGCCGTCATCGAAGGCTTTGCCCTTCGTGTCGCCGCCGGCGACGTTCCGCTTCCCTTGCAGAATGTCGCCATCCGCACGCTCGATCTGGCGCTCCTCCAGGCCGGCGCCGGCGTCAAAGGCGAATTCGAAAACCGTCTCAAAGGCCTCATCGAGGAGGTCAAGTCTTCGCCCACTCCCATCATCTTGTTTATCGACGAAGCCCATACCATGATCGGCGCCGGCGGCCAGGAGGGCCAGGGCGATGCCGCCAACCTCCTCAAGCCCGCGCTTGCCCGCGGCGAACTCCGCACCCTCGCCGCCACCACCTGGTCCGAATACAAGAAATATTTCGAAAAAGACGCCGCTCTCGCCCGCCGCTTTCAGGTGGTCAAGGTCGAAGAGCCCGAAGAGTTGCAGTGCATGGTGATGCTGCGCGGTATCGCTCCCGCGCTCGAAAAGCACCACGGCGTCCGCATTCTCGATGAGGCCGTCCAATCCGCCGTCCGCCTCTCCCACCGCTACATGGTGGGCCGCCAGCTTCCCGACAAGGCCGTCAGCGTGCTCGACACCGCCTGCGCCCGCCTGGCCCTGGGACACAACTCCACGCCTCCGCCCATCGAAGATGCCACCCGCCGCCAGGACGATCTCGCCGTGCAGGAGCGCATCCTCAAACGCGAATCCTCGACCGGCGCCGATCACGCCGAGCGCCTCGAAAAAATTGCCGCCGATAAAGCTGCCGTCGAAGCCCAGCTAGCCATTCTGCGCGAGCATTTCGAAAAGGAGCGCGAACTGGTCGCGCAGATCCGCGAACTGCGCTCCAGGCTGGAAGGCGAGCTGCCTCCCGGAGAGTTGCCCAATGAGGCCGATGCCGCCGCCGCCCGCGCCCAAGTCGCTGCTCTCAACGCTGCCCTCGATGAACTGCAAGGCGAGCAGCCCCTGATGCGCGTCTGCGTGGACTCGCAGACCGTCGGCGAAGTCATCGCCGCCTGGACCGGCATCCCGCTCGGCAAGATGCTCAAAGACGAGGTCTCGACAGTCCTCGAACTCGAGCACCACCTCGGCCGCCGCGTCATCGGCCAGGGACACGCCCTCGCCGGCATCTCCGAACGTATCCGCACCGCCCGCGCTTCGCTCGACGACCCCGGCCGCCCCATCGGCGTCTTCCTCCTCGCCGGCCCCTCCGGTGTCGGCAAGACCGAAACCGCTCTGGCTCTCTCCGACCTGCTCTATGGCGGGGAAAAAAACCTCATCAGCATCAACATGTCGGAGTTCCAGGAATCCCATACCGTTTCCACTCTGAAGGGCTCGCCTCCCGGCTACGTCGGCTATGGCGAGGGCGGCGTTCTCACCGAAGCCGTCCGCCGCCGTCCGTATGCCGTGGTGCTCCTCGACGAAGTCGAAAAGGCTCACCCCGACGTCCTCGAGCTGTTCTACCAGGTCTTCGACAAGGGCGTCATGGAAGATGGCGAGGGCCGCGAAATCGATTTCAAGAACACCATCATCATCCTCACCAGCAACGCCGGCACCGATACCATCATGAAGCTGACCGCCGATGCCGAAACCGCCCCCACTCCCGACGGCCTGGTCAAAGCCCTCAAGCCCGAGCTCAACAAAATCTTCAAACCCGCCTTCCTGGGCCGCCTCGTCATCATTCCCTATTACCCCATCCGCGACGAGGCCCTCAAACAGATCATCGTTCTCAAACTCGCCAAGATCCAGCGGCGCCTCGAGGAGAATCACAAGATCAAACTCTCCTGGGACCCCGCCCTGCTCGACGAAGTGGCTTCGCGCTGCACCGAAGTCGAAAGCGGCGCGCGCAACGTCGATAACATTCTGACTAACTCTCTGCTGCCCGATCTTGCCCGCCGCCTGCTCGGCGGCATTGCCGGGGGCGCCAAACCCTCCGCCATTCATATCCGCATCGGAGAAAACGGCGCTTTCGAATACTCTTGATGGACGCCCTATGGCCCTCGCACAAATACAACGGCTGTTCAGCTTTGACAGCCCGCTAGGCCCCGACAAGCTGCTCGTCAACAGCTTCGGCGGATCCGAGCACATCTCGGAACTCTTCAGTTTCCAACTGGAGCTGGTCTCCGAAGATTTCAACATCGACTGGGATTCGATCATCGACCGCAACGTCACCGTCGGCATCCGCCAGAAGGATGGCGTCAGCTTCCGCTATTTCAACGGCTACATCAACACCTTCGAGCCCACCCGCCACGACGGCCGCTACGCTTATTACTCCGCCACCATGGTGCCCTGGCTCTGGTATCTCACCCAGTGCCAGAACCATGTCATCTACCAGGAGAAAACCGTCCCCCAGGTTGTCGAAGCTGTTTTTCAGACTCTCGGCTTTCGCGATTACGAAATCAAAAAGCTGGGCGATCGCCACCAGCCCTGGATCAACTGCTGCCAGTATGCCGAGAACGCCTTCGTCTTCGTCTCCCGCATCATGGAAGCCGAGGGCATCTACTATTGGTTCAGGCACGACCAGGGCAAGCACACCATGGTCATCGCCGATCATTTATCTTCTGCCTTGCCCGTTCCCTACCAGTCCACCATGAAGTACGAGCATGAAACCGGCAACGTGACGCGCACCGAAGATACCATCTTCAGCCTCAACATGCAGAAGGTCATCAAGCCCAATCAATATGCCCACAAGGACTACAATTTCCTGATCCCGGGGCGCCAGCTTTACTTCAAAGGGCCCATCACTCAGTTCATGGGTTCGCACCGCCCCCTCGAGTTCTTCGACTACCCCGCCGACATCGATTGGCCCGCGGACGCGCCTGATTGGGGCGAGCTGCGCAAGGAGGAAATCGCCGCCGACCGCGTCACCGTCACCGGCGATGGTAACTGCCGCTCCATGATGCCCGGCTACCGCTTCGATCTCGTGCAGCACGACCGCTCCGACCTCGACCTCAATTACCTCATCACTAAAGTGACCCACCATGGCCACGAAGGCTCTCTCGCCGCCGGCACCGACGCCAACGAAGCCACCTACGACAACTCCTTCTCCTGTATCCCCTCATCCATTCAGTACCGCCCCACCCGCAAGACCGATACTCCCAATATCGGCAGCATGCAAACCGCCACCGTCGTCGGGCCCAAGGGAGAAGAAATCTACACCGACGATTACGCCCGCGTCAAAGTTCACTTCCACTGGGATCGCCGTCCTCCCGACGAGAATTCCTCCTGCTGGATCCGCGTCATGCAGCCCATCGCCGGCCCCGGCTTCGGTCACATCTGGATCCCCCGCGTCGGCCAGGAAGTCATCGTGCAATTCCTCGAAGGCGATCCCGACCGCCCCGTCATCACCGGCTGCGTCTACAACCATGTCAATCACCCGCCCTATACCCCAGTCCCCAAGTTCAAGGATTGGAGCGGCATCAAGACACGCAGCACCAAACAGGGCAAGGCCACCGATTTCAACGAGCTTCGCTTCGTCGACACCAAAGGCAGCGAACTCTACGTCATGCATGCCCAGAAAGACCTGCAGGTCACCGTCGAGAACGACACCATCGAGGTGGTCGATCGCGACCGCACCCTCCAGGTCAAACGCAACCAGACCGAAATGGTCCAAGCCGACAAGCACAACACCGTAAAAGGAAACTTCAATGAGGACATCCAGGGCCAGATGTCCATCAACGTGCAGAAAAACGTCAACGAAAAAGCCGCTGGCAATTTCCTCCTCGAAGCCGGCGGTGAAGTTCACATCAAGGCCGGCCTGCGCATCGTGCTCGAGGCGCCCAATATCACTTTCATCGGCACCGGCAGCTTCATCGATTGCAGCGCTCTCGGCATCATCATTCAAGGCCCCAACATTTTTCTCAACTGCGGGCTCGGTTTGCCCACCGGTGCTTTCGGCGCCATGCCCCAATTGCCGAACATCCCCGGCTTACCCGCCGGCTTCAACATGTCAACGATTGCCAACATGCCGAATCTGCCTAGCATGGTCAGCTCCGTCACCAGCAGTGTCACTGGCGCTGTCAGCGGCGTCACCGGCGCCGTCAGCGGTGCCGTCAGCGGCGTCACTGGCGCTGTCAGCGGCGCCGTCAGCGGCGTCACTGGCGCTGTCAGCGGTGCTGTCAGCGGCGTCACTGGCGCTGTCAGCGGTGCTGTCAGCGGCGTCACCGGCGCTGTCAGTGGCGCTGTCGGCGGCGTCACCGGCGCTGTCAGCGGTGCCGTCAGCGGCGTCACCGGCGCTGTCAGTGGCGCTGTCAGCGGCGTCACCGGCGCCGTTAGTGGCGCCGTCAGCGGTGTCACCGGCGCTGTCAGTGGCGCTGTCAGCGGTGCTGTCAGCGGCGTCACCGGCGCTGTCAGTGGCGTCACTGGCGCCGTCAGCGGTGCAGTCACCGGTGCTGTCAGCGGCGTCACTGGCGCTGTCAGCGGTGCTACCGGATCGCAAATCAGCAGCCTTCAAAGCTCCCTGGCCTCGAATCCCTTTGTAGCTCCCGGAACCTTCAGTGGAGAGATCGGTGCGCTCAGCGGCCAGACCCCCGATCTCGGTTCGATCATCGAAGGTCAGGGCGCGGGCTCCACCGGAGCGATGTCCGGCACCGCCAGCCAGATCGCTGGAGCGATGTCGCAGGACCCCACCGATTCCAGCAATCTCCAGGCCGACGAACAGCAATATGCCCAAGACCAGCCAGATCCGTCAGGAACAGGCGGTGGGCCGGACGGCGGCGGGCAGGGTGTTGCCTGATGCCGCTTCTATCCGCCCGTCCAAACGTTCGGGCTGCCTTGCACCATGTAACCCGGGCCGCCGCAGTGCATGTCCAGGTCGCCCAGCCGGTGCGCCGGCAGGTTGTTGATGAAGACCGTCGTGCTCCCCTTCACCGCAATCCACGTGTTCGTATCGCAGCAAAGGGCGTGGATTCCCATGTCCAGGACGCGCAGCGCCGGCAGGTTGTTCACCAGCACGTTCGGGGATCCGGTCTCCGCCGGACCGATGCATTGGTGCGGGCAGCCCCACCTCCCGTGGTTATCCACCGGCACGAAAGATTGGTCGCCGAGCCTGGATTGCGGCTGCATTGCTATCCTGAGAATATATCACAGACTCAGGGAAGCCAAGCCGGTAGCCCGAACGCAACTCACCGAGCCGCGACCGTAAGGGAGCGGAGGGCCGGTAGCCAGAAATCTCGCCGTCGAAAGAATGGGTTTCAAGCCATCGGGAGGATCATGTCATCGTGGCGGTAAAGCGAACCAATCTGCAGGAGCGCTATGAGCTCCGCGAAATCCTCGGCCGCGGCGGCATGGGCGTCGTCTATCGCGCCCTCGACACCCTCATGAAGCGCGAAGTCGCTCTCAAGACCATCCTCGATATCGACAATCCCGCAACCCTCCAGCTCTTTTATAAGGAGTGGTCCATCCTCGCCACCATGGTCCACCCCAATGTCATCAATATTTATGACATCGGCGAGTTCGACCAGGAAGGGAGCAAGAAACCCTTTTTCGTGATGCCCCTGCTGCCCGGCGTCACCCTCGACCGCCTCATCAAGGACGGCAGCCCCCGCCTTAGCGTCACCGGCGTCCTCGAAATCATCGCGCAAGCCGCCCACGGCCTCCACGCCGCCCACGAGCAAGGCCTCGTCCACCGCGATGTCAAACCCTCCAACATCTTCGTGATGGATGACAACTCCGTCAAGATTATCGATTTCGGCATTGCCCGCCAGGCTAGCGGCCATTCCAAAACCACCCTCAAGGGAACCCTCTTTTACATGGCGCCCGAGCAGCTTCAGATGAAGCCGCCCAGCCCCCTCTCCGATCTCTTCGCCCTGGGTGTCGTCACTTATGAGGCCCTCACGCGCCGCCGTCCCTTTCAGGGCGCCTCCGAAGCCGAAGTCGTCGAAGCCATCCTCCATCACAGCCCGCCGCCCGTGTCCGGCCTCAACCACGACGTCAGCTACTTAATCAGCCAGGTCGTTCACAAGTCCATGGCGAAGCAGCCCTGGCACCGCTTTTTCAACATGCGCGAGTTTGCCGACTCGCTCCAGAAGGCCCTCCGCAACGAGCCTCTCGAATGTTTCGATAGCACCAAGATCAAGCCCCGTCTCGAACGCGCTTCCAAAAGTTTCGAAGCCGGCGACTACTCCTTCGCCTCCGAAGTGCTCTCCGAACTGGAAGCCGAAGGCCACCTCGATCAGGAAATCGCCCGCCTCCGCGGCCAGGTCGATCAGGCCGTCCGCCAGACCCGCATCCGCCAGATGCTCGAAAGCGCCCGCCGCTTCTTCGAGGCCACCGAGTACTCTCTCGCCTTGCGCAAAATCCAGGAGGCCATTGAGCTCGATCCCACCGATCCCGACGCCCTCTCGCTCAAAGCCGTGGTCGAAAAGGAGCGCCGCGAAAAGAAAATCTCCGAATGGATCGCGCTGGCCCACCAGCACCTCGATAACCAGGCCTTCCGCCAGGC
>PMTR01000006.1:0-98550 GCA_003167255.1 Bryobacterales bacterium | reverse complement strand
CGCGACCTCCCCGAATCCGATACCGGCCGCAGCAGCACCTACCAGAACTTCTACAACCAGGTCAGCTCCGAGCACAACACTCTCAAGAACTCTTACGAGGAAGCCAGGCGCAATCTCGCCGGCGGGAACTTTGAAGCCGCCTCCGCCACCTGCAAACAGTTCCTCGCCAAGTACCCCAATCACGCCCTCTTCCAGGCCCTCAAGTTCGACGTCGAAGAGCGCCAGCGCCAAAAGCTCTCCCAGGTAATCGCCGAAACCGATCGAAAAGTCGACGAGGAACCCGACCTCGATCGCCGCATGGGCATCCTCGAGGAAGCCCTCAAACTCTATCCCGGCGAAAACCACCTGGAGCGCGCCGTCCGCCTCGTCCGCGACAAACGCGACCTCGTCAATTCCATCGTCTCCAAGGCCCGCTTCTTCGAAGAGCACGGCCAGTTCAACGATTCGCTCGACCAGTGGCAGATCCTCAAATCCATCCACGATAAACAACCCGGCCTTCCCTTCGAAATCCAGCGCCTCATCAAGCGCCGCGATCAACAGGCCCGTGAGACCGCCAAGGCCCGCTGGGTGGAGCAGTCCGACCAGTACCTTGAAAACGGCGACTACAAGCGCGCCCTGCAGACCGTGGAAGCCGCTCTCACCGAATTCCCCGGCGAATCCGAGTTGCTCGAACTCGAAAAGCTCGTCCGTAAGAGCCAGGAGCGCGGCGCCCAGGCGCTCGAACTCCTCGCACGCGCTCGCGAGGCCAGTGAGAAAGGCTCTCCCGATGACGCCCTGGCCGCCTTGCGTGAGGCTTCCTCCCTCGATTCCCGCAATACCGTCATCCGCACCGTGCTGGTGAACTCTCTCCTCGACCAGGCCCGCCGCCTGGTCGATTCCGATTGGGATTCCGCCGACGCTTTCGTGCAGGAGGTCCTCCAGCTCGAGCCCAAGCACGCGCCCGCCCAGAGCCTCGCCGCGCGCATTTCCGATCGCAAACGCGAGGAGTTCGTCGCCTGGTGCCTCGCCCAGGCCCGCCGCATGCAAACCGATGGCGATATCGATGGCGCTCTCGCGGTCGTCGCCCAGGGTCTCGACACTTATCCCAACGAGCCGCGTCTCCAGCAATTGCAGGCTACTTTGCTGCGCGCCCAGGTCGAAAAACAGCGCCAGACCGTCCGTCCCCGCGAAGCCCGCGAGACCCATCCCGCCGCGCCCGCGCCCGAAGCCTCGCCACCCGCCGGGAAACCGCCCGCGGAACCGGCAGGCGATCTCACCGTACTGCCCGGCTCCCTCGCCACCTCAACCGCCGTTCCGCTGCCCATGGCCGTGGCGGAATCCAAGACCTCCGCACCCGCCCCGCCCTCTCCGCCCACCGGCAACGTCCTCGAAACTCCCGCTCCGCCGCCGGAGCCCATTGTCGAACCAACGCCGCCTCCTCCTCCGCCGCCGTCCGGCCCGACCGCGCTCGACAAACTCAAACTCTGGTTCAACAACGCCGGCCGGGAAAAGAGACTCTACGTTATCACCGCCACCGCCGTAGGCATGTTTCTCCTGATCGCCGCAGTCGTGTTAGTCGCCCACCGCCGCAAGCCGGCACCCCTGCCCGCCGCCGCCAAGTTCCAGATGGTGATGCGCTCCTCGCCCGAAGGCGCGGAAATCAAGTTCAACGGCGATACCTGCGGCACTTCCACCTGCCGCATGGATCTCTCTCCCGGCACTTACCAGGTAACCGCCCGCTTGTCCGGCTATCAGGATGTTTCCACCAGCTTCACCGTCGGTAAGGACGCTTCTCCCCAAGTTAACCTCACCCTCGTTCCGCTTCCGCCGCACGTCGCCGTCTTCACCGACCTCAGCGATGGCACCGTCCAACTCGACGGCTCACCCGCCGGCCAGATCCAGGATGGTGGCGCCGAGATTGCCAACCTCACTCCCGGCAAGCATTCGCTCACCGTCCAAAGCGGCAATTCCACCGCCTCCGTGCAGCTCGAAATCTTGCCCGGCGCAATGCCCAAAATTTCTCCCCCGGTCGAAACCACGAATCTCCGCGGCTTCGTCCTCGCAGGCTTCGGCGCCGACGCGCGACTCTACGGCAGCGCCACCGGATTCAAGGTCTCCCTCGACGGCCAGCCTGCCGGCGATCTGCCGCCCGACGGTCTGCCCCTCCAGAACCTCGCTCCCGGCACCCACGAACTGCAACTCGATGGCTCCGCCCGCGAGCAGGACAAAATAGTTTTCGAGGCCCAGCCCTCCGCCGCCCTCTATATTTCCCTCCGCACCGCCCGCAATCTCGGCGTGGTCAATGTCGTCGCCAATGAAGACGAAGCCGAGCTCTACATCAACGGCGACAAGTACCGCCGCACTACCAAGCGCGGACGCCTCATCGTTTACCTCGTCCCCAAAAAATACACGCTGCAACTCCGCAAAGACGGTTTCGCGCCCACTCCCGATCAAACCGTCGATGTCCAAAAAGGGGCGGAGGCCAAGCTCACGTTCAACCTCCAGCCCGCCAAAGCCACTCTCGCGGTCCATCACGCGCCTCCCAACGCCGAAGTCTGGATCGATGGCGCGCGCGTCGGCACGGTCCGCTCCGACGGCGAATTCTCCCTCTCTACCCTCGAGCCCGGCCGCCACGCCGTCTCCCTCCGCCAGGATCGCTTCAAGCCGCTACAAACCGACGTGACCCTCGCCAGCGGAAAGACCGTCGATCTGCTGGGTGCGCTCGAAAGCACGCTGGGCACCCTCAAGGTCGATATCAGCCCCGCCGGCCTCGATGCCC
The DNA here is from genome assembly GCA_003167255.1 of Bryobacterales bacterium. Lineage (GTDB taxonomy): Bacteria > Acidobacteriota > Terriglobia > Bryobacterales > Bryobacteraceae > PALSA-129. Next base: position 95,792 of record PMTR01000006.1, on the reverse strand, counting down.
ACCTCCGCATCCGCCGAGAGGGCGAATCCCAGGATCGCGATGTTTCCGGTTCCAGCTTGAGTTTGGCCGAGGGTTCTTACACTATCACCGGCACCGCGCCTCAATACCAGAACGCCACCGCCACCGTGCGCGTCACCGCCAATGCCATCTCGACCGCCAGCCTCGTGTTTACTTCTAATAAGAAGGTTGACACGGCTCCCAAGACCGTCGCTAAAGCGCCCCCCTCCACACCGGTTTTTGGTCCCGACGATTGGGTGAAAGACGGCGGCTGGACCCGCCTGAACAACATGATCGTCCACGAAGGCGGCGATTACGTGCTCGCCGCGCCCAACCTGACCCAGGGGACTACCATCCGCTTCACCGCCGTCATCCTGAAAGGCAAGCGCCTCGAGTGGGTCATGGCTTTCCGCGACAACAAGAACTACCTGTTCTTCCAGGTCGACGACAAAAACCTCACTCGCTACGAAGTGGTCAACGGCGACAAAGCGTCGCAGGCAAAGATCCCCCACAAGCTCGACCGCAAGCAACCCATGAGCTTCACCATCAGTGTGATGCCCAACGCCGTCATCCACAGCGTCCAGCAAGGTGGCCAGTGGGTGATCCTGGACAACTGGACCGTCCTCAGCTCTTTGATACACGGCAAATTCGGCTTCCACATTCCCAGCGGCGACGAAATCGGCCTCACCGATTTCCGCCTCGCCGCCAACTAGTGGGGCGGCCAATCCTGGCCGCAGCCTGGCTTCAGCCGGCTCTTCCCCGCCATTTACCGCCCCCGCTTCGCCAGTTCCTTCCGATACTTCTCCAACGAACTCTCCACCACCCCCCGATTCCTTGGGGCCGGCTTCCCCGCTTCCGACGGTGCGAACAATTCGAGCGCCTTCTCCTCCACCTCCACCGCGCGACGGTAATCCCCCAACTCCGAATACGCCTGCGAAAGCACGTGCAGGCACAGCGGATCTTTGTTGTTGCTTAGTTCGACTGCCTTGATGGCGTATGGCAGCGCCCCCGCCGGGTTCCGCAGATCCGCCGGGTCCACCGTCACCGCCAGCCACGCGTAGTTGTACATCTGCTCACCGGTAGCGCCCGGCCGGTCCGCCACTTCTTTAGCCAGTGCGAGGCCGCGCACGTCGTAGGGTTTCGCTTCCTCCACGTGGTTCGTCGCCACCAGCCCGCTCGCGATGTCCGTCAGCAGCTCCGATAGATTCGCCCGCCACGCCACGTTGCCCGGGTCGGCCTTGACCTGCAGTTCCAGCAGTTCCGCCGCCCTCCGGTAGCACCGCAGCGCTTCCGGCATCTTGCTCAATGTGTAATAGTAAAGATCCCCCAGGTTCTTCAGCGTCACAATCACGCCGCTCCGCGCCCCTTCGTCGTTCGGATCCCCGGCCAGCGCCGCTTCGTCGATCTCCACCGCCCTTTGAAAATGTTGCAGTGACGCCGCCGGGTTGCCCATAGTCCCTTCCGTGTAGGCCAGCTTGTTCAGTAGCGCCGTCACGATCCCGCGGTCCTTCGCGCTGTTCGGATTGCTTTTATACAGCGCCTCCGCCGTCTCCAGAGCGCTCGCATACTTCTGCACCGCGTCCGGCGCGTTGCCGGCTCTCTCCAGATCCGCCAGCTTGGTCAGCAGCACGGCTTTCGCCCTGGTCGCCCGCGTGGCCAGGGCATCTCCCGCCGGCAGTTCCGGAACCAGTTCCAGCGCCTTTTGGTAGATCGCCGCCGCTTCCTCCCTCCGCCCCAGGCTGATGCTGCGGTTCCCTCCCAAAACGTCGCCCTCGTTTTCGTACGCGCGATCCAGTTCCAGCTTCAATTCCGCGCTGTGGGGACGGCTCGCCAGCACTTCCTGCCGCAGCTTCACCGATTGTCGCGCGTGCTCCAGGCCCTCCGCCGCCTTGCCCTCCAACGGCAGCACCGTCGCCAACCCTTCATGGCTCGCCGCCAGCACTTCGAGCGCCTTCTGATTCCTGGCATCGTGCGCCACTACCGCTTGCGCAATCGCCAGGGCTTTGTTATAGCTCTCCAGGGCTTTCGCCCGGTTGCCCAGGTTCGGCCCGTATGGATTCCCCTGCACGTCCCCAATCTTCACGTAGCCCTGCGCCAGCTCCAGTTCGAGCCCCACGTCGCCTTTTGAATTGCGCGCCAGCCGGTCCAGATACTCAGCGCCTTTTCCCGCGATCAACGCTCGCGCCGACGTCGTGCCCGGCACGTCCGCAATCGAATCATAGACCTCGAACAGGAAAGCGTGCGCCAACTGCCGCACATCCTCGAACCGCCGCGCCGCCACCCGGGCTTCCCATAATGTCGATACCAGGCCGCCTCCGAGCGTCAGCAGCAACACCGCTGCCGCCGCCACCATCAGCTTGTGCCGCGCGAAAAACTTGCGCGCCACATACGCCGCCGTGCTCTTGCGCGCCAGCACCGGCCGCCCCGTCAGGTGCCGCCGGATGTCCTCCGCCAGTTGATCCACCGACCCGTACCGGTCGCGCGGATCCTTGCGCAGCGCCTTCAGCACGATCGCGTCCAGGTCCCCACGCAGCCGCTTGCGCAGTGTTTGCGGATCTCCCTCGCGGCTCTCGCTCACTGTTTGCGGCGTCACCGTCTCCGCCGGCCGGTCGCCGTCCGCCGAGGTCTCCGTCACCCGCTGGATCGCCGTGCTGGGCGCTTCCGCATCCGTCTCGCATACCGACCGGATCCAATCCGCCAGCGATCCCGCCGGCGTCCGGTACGGGCTGTGCCCCGTCAATAGTTCGTACAGCACCACCCCCAGCGCGTAGATGTCGGTGGTCGTCCCCACCGGCTCGCCGCGCAGTTGTTCCGGGCTCGCGTAGTCCGGCGTGAACGCCCGCTGCCGCGTCATTGCCGCCTGCGCCGAAATCCCCATCGACGTCGGGTCCAGCAGCTTCGCGATCCCGAAGTCCAGCAGCATGGGCGCACCGTCCGCCGTCACCAGAATGTTGGTCGGCTTCAAATCGCAATGCACAATCAGGCTCTGGTGCGCGTGATGCACCGCCTCGCACACCTCCACGTATAGCCGCAGCCTCTCCGTGATGCTCAGTTTATGTTCGTCCGCGTAGCGGTCAATCGGCACGCCTTCCACATAATCCACCACCAGGTACGGCAGCCCTTCTTCGGTGGCGCCGCCATCCACCAGCCGCACGATGTGCGGGTGGTTCAGCGCCGCCAGCGTCTGCCGCTCAATCACGAAGCGCCGCACCACTTCCGGGCTGGCCATCCCCGGCCGGATCAGTTTCACCGCCGCGCGCTTGCGGAATTCGTCCTCGCGCTCGGCCAGGTAGACTTCTCCCATCCCGCCTTCGCCGATGCGTTCCCGCAGACGGTAATGCCCGACCAACCGGCCCTGGTAAGGAGAAGCTCCACTTTCCGGCACGCTACGAGAATACTACACGCCACCCGCTCCGGCTTGACCCGCCGCGCCGTTTGTATCACACTGAACTTTCGCTCCCGCTTCCGACCATGAGCCAACCCACCGCACCGCCCCCCAAAACCGGCTTCGCCCTCACGGTTGTCACTACCGTCTTTTTCATGTGGGGATTCGTCACCGTCCTGAACGACATCCTGGTTCCTCACCTCAAGGCCTTGTTCGAACTGAATTACACCGAGACCATGCTCATTCAGTTCACCTTTTTCTCGGCCTACTTCCTGATGTCCATTCCTTCGTCGCGCATCCTCGCGCGCATCGGATACCGCCACTCCCTGGTGGCCGGCCTGGGCGTCATGGGGCTCGGCGCGCTCTTGTTTTATCCCGCCTCCATCGTGCCGTCCTATGGCCTCTTTCTGGGCGCTCTCTGGGTTCTCGCCTCCGGCATTACTCTCCTGCAAGTCGCCGCCAATCCATACGTGGCCCAACTTGGGGCCCCCGAAAGCGCCTCCAGCCGCCTCAACCTGGCGCAGGCCTTCAATTCTCTGGGAACCACTATCGCTCCCGCCTTGGGCGGCCTCATCATCCTCTCCGGCGCTGGCGCTCCCGTTGGCGCCTCTTCCGTCCGACTCCCGTACCTCGGGATCGCCGCCCTTCTGTTCTCGCTGGCCTTCGCCATCTCGCGCTTCCACTTGCCCGCGCTTCCCGATATCGAAGAGCGCCACGGTATTTCCGCCGGCGATAGCATCTGGAAGCACCGCCACCTGGTCCTGGGAGCCATCGCCATCTTCGTTTACGTCGGCGCGGAGGTCTCCATCGGCAGCTTCCTGGTGAATTATTTTTCGCAACCCTTCATTGGCGGCCTCGCCCCGAAAGTTGCCGCGGGCTACGTATCCTTCTATTGGGGCGGCGCCATGGTCGGCCGCTTCATCGGTTCCGCCGTCATGCGCACCGTGACGCCCGCCAAAGTGCTCGGCGGCGCCGCTGCCTGCGCCTTCCTCCTGGTGTCCGCCAGCGTGGCCTCCACCGGCTTCGTCGCCATGTGGAGCATCATCGCGGTCGGCCTCTTCAACTCCGTCATGTTCCCCACCATCTTCACTCTGGGCATCGCCGAACTGGGCCCCCTCACCGGCAAAGCCTCCGGACTCCTGATCATGGCGATTGTCGGCGGCGCGCTGGTACCCCTCCTGCAAGGCGTTCTGGCCGATTCCATCGGCATCCACACCGCCTTCCTCCTACCCGCCGTCTGCTATCTCTACATAGTCTTCTACGGCTTCCGCGGCTCGCGTATTATCCACCCAAGTGGGGCGGGCAATTTTGCCCGCAGCCGGCTTTAGCCGGCCGCCTGGTACCCTTTCCGAAACTTTCGCCGATCTCCTGCGTCTTATCCAACAGGAGGACAGGATATGAGCACCGCGAAAGATCGGCTGGAACTCTCTGAGGCGATCCTGGCCCTCATCGAGAAGAAACGCATCGAAGCCCGCGATGAATCGCTCGGCGCATCCATCGAACGCGTGGTCATCGAAAGCCAGTTTCAGGAACTCGAGCACGAAATCCTCGAAAATCCCGGCGCCATCGAGCCCTGGCTCGTCCGGCGCCGCCGCGAAGATTAGCCTCCAGCCTCTCCTTCACAAAGGAGGGCGGACGCCCTCGTCCGCGCGCGACCTCCTGGTCGCGCTCTTGCTCTCCCCGACCATGTACCATAAGGTTCGGAGAGCCTGACGTGTTCACTGCCGCCCCCACTCGCTACGACTCCATGTCCTATCGCCGCTGCGGTTCGAGCGGTCTCCTCCTGCCTGCCGTCTCCCTCGGTCTCTGGCACAACTTCGGCGGCGTCGACAGCTTCGAGAACTCCCGCGCCATGCTCCGCCGCGCCTTCTCGCTCGGCATCACCCACTTCGACCTCGCCAACAATTACGGCCCGCCCTACGGCTCCGCCGAAGAGAATTTCGGCCGCCTCTTCCGCGAGGATTTCGCTTCCTACCGCGATGAGCTGATCATTTCCACCAAGGCCGGCTACGATATGTGGCCCGGCCCTTACGGCAACTGGGGATCGCGCAAGTATCTGGTCTCCAGCCTCGATCAAAGCCTTCGCCGCATGGGCCTAGAATACGTCGACATCTTCTATTCCCACCGCCCCGATCCCGATACCCCCATCGAGGAAACCATGGGCGCGCTCGACCAAGCCGTGCGTTCCGGCAAAGCCCTCTATGCCGGCATCTCCAATTACAACGCCGAGCAGACCGCCGCTGCCGCCGCCGTTCTCCGCCGCCTCGGCACACCTTGCCTCATCCACCAGTTCAAGTACTCCATGTTCCAGCGCTGGAGCGAAATGGGCCTCCTGGAACGCCTCCGCGCCGAAGGCATCGGCGGCATCGCTTTCTGTCCCCTGGCCCAGGGCCTGCTCACCGACCGCTATCTGAATGGCATTCCCGCCGATTCCCGGGCCGCCAAGCCGCACGGCTTTCTCAAGCCCAACCAGGTTGACGAAGCCCACATCGCGAAAGCCCGCACCCTTCAGGAAATGGCCCGCGAGCGCGGCCAGTCGCTCGCGCAGATGGCCCTCGCCTGGGTTCTTCGCGATTCCGTGGTAACGAGCGCCCTCATCGGCGCGAGCCGCGTCGAACAAATCGAGCAGAACGTCGCCGCTCTTCAAAACCTGCAACTATCCGCCGAAGAGCGCACCCGCATCCATGACATCCTGGAGTAATCACAGGGCGCCGCCGTGCCGCCAGTGTCAGGTGGGAGGACGTCCCGCGCCCACGCCACCATCGCCGGCGGTAACTGGCTGAAGTCCCCAATCCTCTCGAACAGGTTGGAAATCCCCAGGTACGAGAGGGCAATTGCGATGCTCACCCCGATCTCCGTCATCGCGCCTCGGTTCCCCACCAGAAATCCGACGGGGATCGCGACAATCGCTATGATGAGGGCAAAGGGGAATGCCGGGGTCGGCGGCGATGGCGGGATTGCCGGTAAGGGTATCGGCCGGATCAAGGGCTACGGGGTCCGATTGTCCGGAAATGGGATTAGGTTCGTTTCGCACGGCGAGGGTGCGCAGGAGCAGGAGGTTGTGGAGCGAGCGCTGGTAGACGAGGTGGAGGCGGGTTTCGTAACGGTGTATGAGAGCGAGCGCGGGGGAGGCGGCGAGCGAGGTGAAGGCGGCAGCGATGGAGCCGACGGGGTCGGACTCGCCTTGGGCGTTGGCGGCGTCTTCGAGCAAGCGGGTTTCGATGGCCCAAGCGCGGCGCATGCGCCAGTAAGAGGCAACCATTTCCTCGACCATGCCGAATTCCACGCCATCGGCGGGCTGGAGGCTGTCGAGGTGCTGGGTCAACAAATCTTCGAAGGATGCGCGGGATTCCTTATCCAGGACGATGCAGCGGGCGAGCAGGCCGTGGCGGATGGCGTTTTGGGAAGAGCGATGCTTCCCTTGCGGCGTGGACGGACCTTGAGAGCGGGCTCCGTTGGCGCGCGAAGCCAGAATGCGTCTGAGTGACGATGGCATTGGTTCTCCTCCAATTCCAGGCTAGCAGGCGCGCAGCAAGCAAGCTTCCGTAAGTAGTTGATTCTCCAGGGTAAAATAGTTGTGACTGATTTTTCGGGAGCTCTGAGATTTGCCGGACCGGCTGGTGTTTGACGGAGGCACCCCCTTAATTAAGCCGCGCACACGGTCTGATCCGGCGCATGTCGGAAGACATCGACCTCAAGGTCATATCGGGACAGGAGGCCGCTTGGACAGCCTCGGGAAACGTCCCGCCGCCGGTGTGTCGATGCGATAATGTAACCGTCAGCCATGGCAGTCTTCATCAATTCCTTTTTCGAGGAGCGCGTGGAACAACTGTTCGACCTGGCCGGGCTCGTAGAGCGGATCTTCTCCTCCGCCGGCCTGGAATACCGGCTCGTCGGAGGCCTGGCGGCCTATCTATATGTAGAGGAGAGGGAGCCCGACGCCGGCCGTCTCACGAAAGACATCGACATCGCCGTCCGCCGCGACGACCTGGAAAAGATCGCTAAAGCCGCCGAGCCCTTCGGCCTCCGCCACCGCCACGTGGCCGGAGTCGACATGCTGGTGCAGGTTGATCAACCGTCAGCCCGAAGGGCCGTCCACCTCGTTTTCAGCGGCGAAAAGGTACGGTCCGAATATCCCGAGCCGGCCCCGGAACTGGGACCGTATCGGCGAATCCGAGAACTTCGCTTAATCCCGCTGCCGGACCTGGTCCGCATGAAGCTCACGAGTTTCCGCGCCACCGACGAAGCGCACCTCAAGGATCTGGACGAAGCCGGTTGCATCACCTCGGAGGTAGAGGCAGGTCTTTCGCCGGTACTGGCCGAAAGACTGGCCCGCGTTCGCGCACGCGGGTAGGATGCCTTAGGAACTCCCTATTCTCGCTCATTGCGGCAATAGCTGGGACCTGGCTAACCGAGGCCAACGGTGCCGGGCTGGCAGGTCGGTGTGAAGCACCGTTGGTAATTATTGGTAATTCGGGGCGACGAAACCCCGAAACTACCACGCCAGCGAGTTCATTTGCTTCTCGTGCGTGACCACATTGCCCTTTGGACCGCGCCTCTCCAGTGAATAGGTGGTTCCTTTCTACAACCACTCCGCTGGCTTCTCCCACCGTCCCGTCTCCGCCGAGCGTGCCACCGCGTCGATCACCGCCATATTCCGCAGCGAATCTTCCAGCGGCACTGGCGCCACTCCGCCTTCCCGCACCGCGCGCGAAAACCGGTCGCCTTGCAGCGTGTACTGATCGCAGGCCGCAAATTCTTCCACCGTCGTTCCCCCGCCCGTCAGATCGCGCCCATCGTCGATCGTGATGCGCGAAGTTCCTCCCGGCGGCGCATTGAAGGGAATCTCCGGCTCGATCTTTCCCTTCGTCCCGTAAAATCGCATGCTCTGCTGCTGTTGCAGTTGCATGCTGCACGTGAAAACACAGTGCCCCGACGGGTATTCCAGAATCGCCGATGTCAGCACATCCACGCCGCCCAGCCGCGCGTCCCGCGTCATCGCGCCGAAAACCCGCACCGGCTCTTCGCCGAACACCATGCGCGAGGTCTTGATCGGGTAGCAGCCGATATCCATCAGACCGCCGCCGCCCCACTCCCGCACGTTGCGCACGTTCGCCGGGTCCACATTGTAATAACTGAACGTCCCCACCGCGCTGCGCAGCTCGCCGATCCGTCCACTCCGCACCAGCTCGATGATGCGCGCCCACTGCGGATGGCATGCCACCATGAATGCCTCACCTATCAACACGCCCGTGCGGTCGCGCACGGCCATCAACTCGCGCGCCTCCTTCGCATTCATCCCGATCGGTTTTTCGCACAGCACGTGCTTGCCCGCCTCCGCTGCGCGCACCGACCACGGCACGTGCAAATGGTTCGGCAGCGGATTGTAAACCGCCTCGATCTCCGGGTCCGCCAGCATCTCCTCGTACGACCCGTACGCTTTTGGAATCCCCAAACCGCGCGCCGCCTTCCCGGCCTTCTCCCGGTCCCGCGACGCGATGCCCACCATCTCGCAGCAGTCGCCCAGTTGCATCGCCGGAATCACGCGCGTCACCGCAATCTTCGCCGCTCCCAAAACGCCCCATTTCACTTTGCGCATAGTATCCGCATTTTACCCCGCCCAGCCAAAGTGGGGCAGGCGGTTCCGCCGGCCATAGCCGGTTGAAAGCCGACGGAAGACAGGCCAGGAGGCCTGTCCCACTGCCGGCGGTAAAGACCGCCGGCGCTACCAGGCGGCTTCACGCTTTGCATTCTCCCCGATCCTTGCGCCACTATAGAAGAGAATGGCAACCGCAACTCTTTCCCAATTCCGCAACGAACCCGTCGCCGATTTCTCCCAGCCCGCCAACCGGCAGGCCATGGAAATCGCCCTCCAAAAGGTCCGCTCCGAATTCGGCCGCGAATACCCCCTGCATATCGGCCACGAGTCCATTTCCACCGGCGATAAGCTCACTTCCGTCAATCCGTCCAACCCGGCTGAAGTCGTCGGCGTCCATCACCGCTCGACCACCTCGCTCGCCAATCGTGCCGTCGATTCCGCCTTCGCCGCCTTCCCGCAATGGGCCGCCACTCCCGCCGCCGACCGCGTCCGCATGGCCCTCGAGACCGCCCGCATTCTGCGCCTCCGCAAGTTTGAGTTCGACGCCTGGCTGGTCTACGAAGCCGGCAAGACCTGGCCCGAAGCCGACGCCGACGTCTCCGAAGCCATCGATTTCTGCGAGTACTACGCGCGCGACATGCACCGTCTCGCCTCGCCGCAACCCGTCGTTCAGCTCCCCGGCGAGCACGACGAAATGATCTACATCCCTCTCGGCGTCGGCATCGTCATTCCGCCATGGAATTTCCCGCTCGCCATCCTCGTTGGCATGACCGTCGCCTCGCTCGTCACCGGCAACACCGTTATCATCAAACCCTCCAGCGAAACTCCCACCATCGCCGCCAAATTCGCCGAAGTGCTTCTCGAAGCCGGCTTCCCCCAATCTTCCTTCACGCTCCTCACCGGCAGCGGCGCGGCCGTCGGTGACGTCATCGTCCAGCACCCCAAGACCCGCTTCATCGCCTTCACCGGCTCCCGCGACGTCGGCCTCCGCATCAATGAGCTGGCCGCCAAAGCCCAGCCCGGCCAGATCTGGATCAAGCGCGTCATCGCCGAAATGGGTGGTAAAGACGCCATCGTCGTGGATGCCGATGCCGACCTCGACAAGGCCGTCGACGCCGTGCTCTTCTCCGCCTTCGGCTACCAGGGCCAGAAGTGTTCCGCCTGCTCCCGCGCCATCGTCGATGCCAAAATCTACGATCAATTCCTCGAAAAACTCGCCCCCAAAGCGAAAGCCCTCAAGGTCGGTCCTTCCGACGACCCAACCAATTACATGGGCCCCGTCATCAGCGCCGGCGCCCAAAAGATCATCCTCAACTACATTGAGACCGGCAAGCAGGAAGGCCGCCTCGTCTCCGGCGATCAGCCCGCCCCCGAAGGCGGCTATTTCGTCCAACCCACCATCATCGCCGACATCGATTCCAAGGCCCGCATTTTCCAGGAGGAAATCTTCGGCCCGGTTCTCGCCGTCACCAAAGCCAAAGATTTCGAACACGCCCTCTCGCTCGCCAACGATTCGCAATACGGCCTGACCGGCGCCGTCTTCTCGAACACCCCCGCGCACCTGCGCGAAGCCAGGGACCGCTTCCACGTCGGCAACTTATATTTCAACCGCAAGTGCACCGGTGCGATGGTTGGCGCGCATCCCTTCGGTGGCTTCAACATGTCCGGCACCGATTCCAAAGCCGGCGGCCCCGACTACCTCTTGCTTTTCCTGCAAGCCAAGTCCGTCGCCACGAAACTGTAGGCTTTAGACTAGGAGGCTGCGAAAAAAAGCCAAAGCATCTAGCCGCCGATCAACGCCGATGAACACAGATTGGAAAATGAATTGGATTATCGGTGTTGATCGACGTTAATCGGCGGCTGAGTCCCTTCTTGCGCCCCCTCATCCCTCAGCCCCGCTAAACAATCTCTTCAGCCATTCCAACTTGACACCCGTTGAGTCGCCGTCCTAGCTTGTAATGTGAGTCTCCCTCTCCAAATTTCTCCTACTGGCGCTCTGGACTTGGTGTCCCTCGGCGCCTTGGTGCACCGCCTGGACCCAGGAATCATCCCCTTCCGCAAGGCCTCCCATTGCGATATTCACGTCAGCGGCGGTGAATTCAACGTCGCCGCCAATCTGGCCGATTGCTTCCGCCTCCGCACCGGCATCGCCTCCGCAATGGTCGATTACCCCATCGGCGACCTGATCGCCGAGCGCGTCCGCGCCGTGGGTGTCCAGCCCTTTTATAAACATTTTCCCCACGACGGCGTCACCGGCCCCAACATGGCCGCCGTTTATAGCGACCGCGGCCACGGCATGCGCGCCCCCGTGGTCTTCTATAATCGCTCCAATGAAGCCGCCGCCCGTCTCAAGCCCGGCGATTTCGATTGGTCCAAAATCTTTGCCGGCGGCGTCCGCTGGTTCCACTCCGGCGGCATCTTCGCCGCTCTCTCGGAAACCACCGCCGAGGTCGTCATCGAAGCCATGCAGGCCGCCAAAGCCGCCGGCGCGGTGGTCTCCTTCGACCTCAATTACCGCGAAAAACTCTGGAGCATTTCCGGCGGCGCCGCGCGCGCCGTCCAGGTCCTCGACCGCATCGTCAAGAACGTCGACGTACTCGTCGGCAACGAAGAAGATCTGCAAAAGGGCCTCGGCATCGCCGGCCCCGAAGTCGCCGCCAGGTCCAAGCTTGATTCCTCCGCCTTCTTCGGCATGATCGATAACGCCGTCGCCAAGCATCCGCAAATCAAGGTCGTCGCCACTACCCTCCGCGAAGTCCACTCCACCAACCGCCACAGTTGGAGCGCCGTCGCCTGGATCGGCGGCAAAACCTACACCGCGCCCGTCACTGATCTCGACGTTTTCGATCGCGTCGGCGGCGGCGATGGCTTCGCCTCCGGTTTCTTCTACGGTCTGCTGGCCGGCGAATCCCCCGAGGAAGCCGTCAAGCTCGGCTGGGCTCACGGCGCGCTGCTCACCACCTTCCCCGGCGACACCACCATGGCAACTCTCGAACAGGTCCGCGCCTTTGCCAAAGGCGGCGGCGCACGCATCCAACGCTAGAAAGCCCATTCTCATGCCAGCGAAAAATTTCTTCGATCTCACCGGCCGCGTCGTGGCCGTCATCGGCGGCACGTCCGGTATCGGGCGGGAACTCGCCATCGGCCTCGCCGCGGCCGGCGCCAACGTTGTTCCCACCGGCCGCCGCCGGCCCAATGTGGAGGAGGTCTGTGACGCCGTCGAACAGGCCGGCGCAAAGACCCTCCGCCACGCCTGCGATGTTGGCTCCCGTGAATCCATCGACGCTTTCCGCGACGCCGTCCTCGCCAAATTCGGCCAGGTGGATGTCCTGCTCAATGCCGCCGGCCAGATCTTCCGCAAGCCCACCAACGAAATTACCGAGCCCGAGTGGAACCGTCTCTTCGACGTTAACCTGACCGGCATGCTGCGCACCTGCCAGTCCTTCTACCCGGCGCTCGCCGCACATCGGCGCGGCCGCATCATCAATATCGCGTCGCTCAACTCATTCGTCGCCCTGGTCCAGGTCACCGCTTACGCCGCGTCGAAATCCGCGGTCCTGGCGCTTACCCGCAGCCTCGCCGTCGAGTGGGCCCGCGACGGCGTCAACGTCAACGCCATCGCCCCCGGCGTCTTCCGCACCGACATCAACGCCGCGCTCCTCGATGGCACCGACCGCGGCCGCGAGCTCAAGCTCCGCACGCCCATGGCCCGCTTCGGCCGCACCGACGAGTTGATCGGCGCCGCCATCCTGTTGGCCTCCGATTGCGCCAGCTTCATCACCGGCCAGTGCATCACCGTCGATGGCGGCTTCCTGGCCTCCGGCGTCAACCAGATCTGAGTAGGACGGGCCTCCTGGCCTGTCATGGCTGCCGAGCGGCCCGGTGCTCGACACTGGCTCTATCTCCCGCCCCCCGGCCCACCCTCGCCGCTGTGCGAGACTATGTTACGGAGGCGTCATGGAATTCCGCCAGCTTCAGCTCTTCCTCGCTGTCATGGAATTCTCCAGCGTCACTCGCGCCGCCGAAAAAATGTTCCTCTCGCCCGGCGCCGTCAGCCTCCAGTTGCACAACCTCGCCGCCGACCTCCGCACCGAGCTGTTCGTCCGTTCCGGCAAACGCCTCGTCCCCACCCCAGCCGCCATGCGCCTCGCCGAACACGCCCGCGCCGTGCTCGCCCAGGTCCGCCGCATCGAACAGGAATTTGCCAACGATCCCCTCACCGACAACCGTCCCTTTCACCTCGCCACTGGCGCCACCACTCTCATCCACCGCCTCGGCCCTCCGCTCCGCCTGCTTCGCAAAAAATTCCCTCAAACACCCATCGAAATCACCGTCTCCCCCACCGAGGAAATGGTCGACGGTCTCCTCGACCGCCGCTTCGACCTCGCCCTCATCTCGCTGCCCTTCGCCCAAGCCAACCTCGACCTCGTCCCCCTGTTCGAAGAAGAACTGCTCGTGCTCAAACCTTCGCCTCAGCGCGTCAGCGGCTGGCACGTCGGCGTCATTCAGCCCGCCGAACTGGCCTCCGCTTCTTTCATCTTTTACCCTAAGCGCAGCAATATGCGGACCATCATTGTGAACTTTCTCCGCGACATCGGCATCACCCCGCGCGTGATTATGGAGGCTGACGATACCGAGGCCATCAAGAAATTAGTGGAGACTGGATTCGGCTACTCGATCCTGCCGGAAAGCGCCCTGCGGGGCCGCCCCCGCTTCTTCCAGACGTTCCGCGTGCAGGATCGCAAGCTGGTGCGCACGCAAGCCCTGGCCATGGCCCGTTCCGAGCACCGCCGTGCCCTCACCGAATCCATCGCCCGCTTCCTGCAGTCCGCCCTGGCCACCCGCTAGCTCTCCCGCCGGCTGGTTTGGTCCCTTTGCGCAATCCATCGCTCAGAAGCCGTGAAGAAATCGGTTGGCAGGCGGAAGCGCCTGCCCCACAAAAACGCACCAAAGTGGGACAGACGCTTTCGTCTGTCAACCCGAGCCGCGACCGTAAGGGAGCGGAGGTCCACTAGCGCCAAATCACTCGGTCAAAGCACTGGTTCTCCGGCCGTGTGATGTCGTGCTTCCGCGGAACGCCACCTCCAGGAGCCTACCAGCGAAAGGGTTCGACTATCAGGCGGCGGCCGTCGGTCAAGACGGTGATGAGGCCCTGGCGATCGGTGCGGAAGACGGCGGTGTGACGATCGGCCAGCCGGTCGAGGACGTCGCGGTTGGGGTGGCCGTAGCTATTGTCGAGTCCGGCGGAGATCAGCGCGAAAGCGGGGCGGGCGGCATCCAGGAAGTCGTCCGTGGAGGAAGTGCGGCTGCCGTGGTGCGCCACCTTGAGGACGTCGGTGAGAGGGACTTCGTTGGCCGCGAGCATCTGGCGTTCGATAGGACGCTCGACGTCGCCGGTGAGCAGGAAAGAGCGGGCACCGTAGCGGACGCGGAGGACCAGGGAGTCGTTGTTGTGAGGGGTGTCGACGGGGATGTAATCGGGCAGGGGGGCGAGGACGTCGAACTCGGCGCCGCCGAAAGTGAAGTGAGCGGGGGCGGTGAAGGGGACGATTTGGACGGCGTCGCGAGCGGCTCGATCGCGCAGAGCGGTCCAGGCGGGATTTGAGGAAGTGGCGCCGGTCCACAACTGGCGCGGATGAAAATCGGACACCAGGGCGGGAAGACCGCCGATGTGGTCTTCGTGGGCGTGGGTGAGAGCCACGGCGTCGAGGGTTGAGATGCCCCGATTCCAGAGGTAAGGGGCGACGACATCTTCGCCGATATCGAGTTGGGAGCGGGGCTGGTGGCCGAAGGTCGGGATGCCACCGCCATCCACGAGCAGGCGTTTCCCATCGGGCAGAACCAGCAGGATGCTATCGCCCTGACCGACATCGATGACGCTCATTTCCAACTGGCCGCGGTGAAGCCCGGGTGGAAACGGGTGCCAGACCAGGAGCGCGAGAAGGGCTGCGGCCACGGCGCCGGAAGCGGCGCGAGACCTACGCCCTCGCGCGAGAGCGAAGGCGAGCAGGGCGGCCGGAAAAGCGATGCCGAGCCAGACCGGCGGGGTGGGGATGCGCCAGTTGGGCTCGATGGCGGCGTGCCAGCCCACGATCGCGCGGGAGAGCCAGAGCAGCGAGGCGCCGATCGAGGCAACCCAGGTCCAGCCGGTGGCGACGGCCACGAAGCCGACGGGGACCAGGAGTCCCATGATGGGGACGGCGAAGGCGTTGGCGGAGAGGCCGGAGAGGCCGAGGCGGTGGAAGTAGACCACCATGGGGAGCGCGAGGCCGAGTTGAATCACGGCAGAGACCACCGCCACTTCATAGAAGAAGAGCGCCAGGCGGGCGGGAATAGTGATCGCCAGCGTGGTCAAGGGGCTCGGGGGACGTGTGACGCCCCGCAGAATCTGCACTAGCATCCGCACTTCGATGCGGAACTGGGCAACGCGCGCCGCAAGGTACAAGTCGCGGCCGGTATCGTGGAGGTCCGTGAGGCCGCGGGCAAGCGGACCGGAGGTGGCCTCGATCAGAGGCGTAGCGAAAGCGCCCAGGAAGGCGACGGCCAGGAAAGTGAGCTGGAAGCTGGCGTCGAAGAGCTGATCGGGATCGCAGACCAGGAAGGCGAGCGCCACCGCGGCCAGGAGGTTGAGCGGCCGGCGCTTTCGGTAGAAGTAACCGCAGACCATGAACAGGGTCAGGCCGGCGGCGGAGCGCACGCAGGGGGCGCCCCAGCCGGTGACCAGCGCATAGAGCCACGCGGCCATCACCGTGAGCAGCATGGCGAGGTTTTCGGAGACGCAGCAGACGCGCAGGAAAAAGAGGAAAAAGGCCGCGAGAATCGCCACGTGGGTGCCGGAGATGACCAGGACGTGGAAGGTGCCGGTGTCGCGGTATTGCTCGGTCCAGACTTTCTGGAGCTGGAAATTCTGACCGATCAAGAGGGCCTGCATCATGCCGGTCTGGTAATCGTTGCCGTGGTAGAGGCGCTCGGTGCGGCGGAGGATAGCGGCGCGGAGATCCATGGCGAGTTTGGGGATGGCGGAGCCGCAGTGACCGGGGAGAACGTGTAGGGTTGCGGCGTCGCCGGAAGCGGTCCAGAAGATGTCCTGGCGGGCGAGGAATCCGGCGTAGTCGAAGGCGCCGGGGTTGCCGTAGTTGCGGGGCTTGCGGATGCGGGCATCGAGCTCGATGTTCTGGCCGTAGCGGAGCGCGGGTAGCGGAGCGCCATCCTTGGTGTAGAGCGTGACCTGGGCGCGAGTGTGGGGCTCGAGTTCGAGGAGGAAGCGTTCGCGTTCGCCGGAAATGGCAGGGGGCTCGACGACGCAGCCACCGAGGATGACGATTTCGCGGGCTTCGGCGTCGATTTCCGGAGGCGGGCCGGGCTGGTGGAGAAGGGCGATGAGGGTGCCGGAAGAGAACAGGGCGAGCAGGCAGCAGACGCCGGCGAGCGCACGGGACTTGCGAGCCAGCGCCAGCAGGCCGAGCAGAAAGAAGGCGGCGGCGGCGGCGAGCAATTCGGATTGGCGAAAGGGTACGAAGCGGGCAGCCAGGATCCCCGCGGCAATAGCAGCCAGGGGCCCCATCAGCGGATGCTTCACGGAAGGGCGATTGTAGCAGGGGGCGGGTCCGCGGGGTTAGCCAAGCTCAGGGAAACACCCGATAACATCGCTGGGTGTACGTTCCGGATGGCAAGTACCGGGGAATGGTTACCAAAGTGAACCAGGCCGCTATCTTTCTGATTTTAATGGAGATCGATAAACCGGCGGTGTTAACTGTGGAAATGCAGGAAAATGGCCGGATTCCGTACCTCTAGGCCGACTATGACTTTTGCGGCATTTTGGGAAAATTTATACTCGAACCGTGAAGAACTTATCCATAGTAGCGCGGCGGGCCACGATGCTGGTTACAGCCGCAACAGTGCTGTGCGGGATTGCAGCGGCCGATACGCTTGTCGCAACCGGTGTAGATACAAGTGCCGGGGAGTACAACGTCTGGATCGGGGAGAACGGCCAAGACGTGCCTGCGTTTTTCGCGGGAGTGATCTTGATCCAGCTTACCGACTCGGCGGGAGTGTTCAACCGCGACACCTTGTGCGTGCAACTGTTCACCGACATCTACCTGAATCAGATGTACGGAACGAGCGTGGTGACGCCGGACGAGGTGGGAGGCGGGAGCCTGGACCGGGTGTCGTGGCTGATCGACAACGCGCTGCCGGGGATTATGGCGGCGCCGAACGCACCGGCGTCACCGGCACAGGGCGCGGGACTGCAACTGGCGGTCTGGGACATTAGGGAGGACGGCGGGGACGGATTCTCGTTGGGATCGGTGCAACAGGCGAGCGCGGCGAATCCCACGGACCCCGCGGTGTTGTACTGGGCCGAGTATTATGAAGCTCTCAGTCAGGGCATGAGCTCCGGCGACGCCTTCGTATACGTGAATGTGAACCTGAGCAACGGCAGTCCGGCGCAGATGCTGGAGGGCCCGGAATTCCCGAATGATGGCGGGCCGCAGCCGGCGCCGGAGGCTTCCACGCTGGTGCTGGCGGGCACGGCGCTGGCGGCGCTCGGACTCGTCGGGCGGCGCAAGATTGGTATGCTTGGGGGCAGGTCCGCGAAGCTTTGAAGCCGCCGCATATCGCATTGGAGCAGATTACCGCGCTGGAGCCGGTGTGCCTTCGGGCGGCGGTTCCGGAAGGGTACCGCGACAGCAACGGGCACATGAACGTGCGCTGGTACCTGGCGCTGTTCGACGACGCGAGCGATACGCTGCACGAGTGGATGGGACTGACGCCGGAATACCACGCCGCCCATCACACCGGCACGATGGACCTGGAACACCACATTCACTACTTAAACGAAGTAATGCCGGGAGACCTTGTCACGGTATATGTGCGATTCGTGGGATCTTCGTCCAAGCGGATCCATTACCTGATGTTTCTGGTGGACGACACTCGGGGGAAGCTGGCGGCCACGCTCGAATGCATCAATGCATTTGCCGATCTGGAGAAGCGCAAGACGGCGCCGTTTCCGGCGGAAGGGGCGGCAAAAATCGCGGCGAGGTTGGCAGTGCACGCGGGACTCGATTGGGCGGCGTCCGTGAGCGGAACGATGCAGCCTGATTTCCGATCCCGGTACGGCATCCCGCCATATGGTATAAAGCGATAGAAAAGTCTTTTTGGCCGGTATTGGCCATTAAGGGGCGCGTTTGGCAGTACTCAAGGAAGTCCCCAAGCGCAGACTCCTTCGCACTTGGAAGGAGATTGCGGAGTGCCTGGGCGTAACGGTCCGCTCGGTCGAGCGGTGGGAAAAACAGGCGGGTCTACCGGTCCATCGCCAGGGCGGCGGCCGGAAGGCGCGCGTCTTCGCCTATACCGATGAGCTCCAGAAGTGGTTGGAGCAGGGCGCCATGGCGTTGGGCGACGCCGGCGACGCCACCCCGCCGGTTCGCCGCTGGACATGGCTCCGTGTTACCGCGGGCGCTTTGGCCGCCGCCGCAGTGGCCGCTATCGTCTGCTGGCAAACTGGTATTTGGCCGGCACGCGTCCCGCATAGCTGGCGGTTTGCCGGCGGGCACCTGTTGATCGAGGATGCTCACCATCGCCTCTGCTGGGAGAAGCATCTGCCGCCGTTCGACCCGAGATTTGAGGTGGAGACGCAAGACAAGGTGTTGATCGCCGACATCGACGGCGATGGGCGTGCGGAGGTGGTCCTCAACTACGTCCCCGCCGATGTGGCGGAAAAGGGCGGATCGGTTATGTGCTTCGACCATCGAGGCAGCCTACGCTGGCAATACCGATACGGCGTTTCGAAAACCTTCGGCAACCGCACCTTCGCGCCCACTTACCGCGGCAACCTATTGCGCGCCGTCCGGGTGCACGGCGCGCCGCGCCTGCTCACGGTGGCCAACCATTTCATCTGGTATCCCTCGCAGGTTGCCCTGCTCGATCCACGAACCGGCCGGCTGCTGGAGGAGTACTGGCACCCGGGAGCGATCTATGAGTGCATCCTGCACGACCTGGACTACGACGGGCAAGACGAGGTTCTGCTTGGCGCCATCAACAATCCCGGTGAGGGTCTGGGCCACGTCGCGCTGGCGGTGTTGAAACTGCCATTTTCCGCCGCTCCGCGCCACCCTGTGCCGGCCGGCGACCCGTTTCCGCCCGCGACGGGAGGCGGCGAATTGGCCTACCGCTTGTTCCCCCTGCCCGACACCGGGCGTGCAGCCGGCTGGCTGCCCCGGATAGCGAGCATGGCGGTTGATCCGCACGACCGCATCCTGCTGGAAACTACCGCACCCGAGTCCAGCGCGATCATCTACTATCTTGATCTCAACCTTAATGTTGTGGAATTTCGCCTCTCCGACAACTTTGCGGCCGTGCATGAGCGTTACTACCGTCAGCACTTGCTGGACCACCCCTTGAGCGCCGCCGAGATCGCCCTCTTGGGAAAGGTGGTCGCCTTCCCTGCCGCGCCCGATGGCAACAGCCCCGAGTTGTCGCGGTTCTGGCGGTTCTGAATCGAAGAAACCGCCAGAGTCGCACTTCTGTCGCACTATGTCGCTCTCGCTTTGGCGCAGGGCACGTGAGAATCGATGGGGAAAGGACTCATCTGATGAAGCATTCCCATATAAGAAGTAAACTCCTGCGTTGGACAATGGCGTTAGGTCTCTTAGCATGCGTGCCAGCGCATGCGGGGATCATTTTCCAATCGGCAACTCTGGGGCCGACCGGACTGAGCTGGGGCAATGGATGGGATATCGCCGGCGGCTCGGATCTGGCGGTCCGTTTCCAGCTTCTGGACACCTACAATGTAACGGCCGTCGGGGGCGACTTTGTCTCGGTCGGCCCGGCGCCAAATGGGACCATCTTCGCTGCGATTGCCGCCATCGGCGGGCCGGCGGCGTTCCCCAGCACTCCGGGCAGTTTTACGCCGCTCGCCAGCGCCACGTTCACGGTTCCGAGTTCCAGCGCCGACATTCGGGTGGCGCTGCCGGTCACGCTGGGGCCCGGATACTACGCACTTATTTTCGGCGGCGGCCGCTTCGGAGCGACCGGGAACGCCCTCGCGCCAGGCTCGGACAGCGACCTGCCTGGCGTGTCGTACTTTGTCGGCGCGGGAGTATCGGATCCCGGATCATACTGGGCAAACGGGGGAATCTCCGGCACACGGTTCGTGGTTGAGGGCACTCTGTCCGAAGGTCCGGGAACAGTTCCGGAACCGGGCACGGGCGCGTTGTTCCTTGGCGCGGGCCTGTGGCTCGCCTGGCTGAAGCGCCGCCGCTCGTAAGCGCGGGGGCGAGGCAGGAAACCGGTGTCGCCGGAGGTCACAGACGTAGTTCGTAGCCCAAGCTCCGCATTCCCTCGATGATGCGGGTGCGAATGTCGCCCGCTTCTTCGCTGGAAAGGGTGCGCTCCGGGGAGCCAAGGGTGACGCGGAATGAGACGCTCTTCTGGCCTTCATCGAGCGGGGGGCCGGAGTATTGGCGCACAAATTGGATGGACTCAAGCAGTGGCCCCGAAAGGGAGGCAATGGCGGTCTGCAGGTTGCCGGCGTGCTCGCGCAGCGGGCAGACGACGGAAAGATCGAAAGCGCTCGAGGGATAGCGGCGGATGGGCGCGTATTTCGTCCGCAGCGCGGAGAGCGATTCCACCTGCCGGAGGTCGAGATCGAGAATCGCGGCGCGGCCGGATTCCACCAGCGAGGGGTGAAACTCAAAAATGCGGCCGGCGGCCTGGCCGCGCCATACGAGTTCGCCGGAGCGAGCCGGGTGCTCGAACGGGCGTGCCGCGGCGGGCCGGGCTTCCGCGCCGGGCATCAGGCACTCGGCCGCGCGTTTGAGTTCGTACAGGCCCGCGGCGCCATCACCGTGCCGCTCATAAAGCGCCGCCACCAAGTGGGAGATTTCGTCTGGCAGGCCGGAAGCGGTCTTGTGGATCTCCAAACCGATTTCAAACAGGCGGAAGGCTTCGCGGTGCTTGGCGTTCTCGGTGACGTTCTTCCAGATGCCGGGCAGCAGCGACGCGCGCATCAGCGCCTGGTCGGATGCAATCGGGTTCGAGACGCGCAGGTGCGCAGCCGGGTCGAAGCCGAACGCGCGCACGGATTCTTCGCTGAGGAAGGAGTAGTTGTAGACCTCGGTGAAGCCCTGATCGACGAAGACCGCGCGCACCTCATGCTGGAACTTTCGGGTGGGATTCGCCGGGGGCACCGCAGCGGGCACCAGCGGCGCGACGGGCGTGATGGAGTCGTAGCCCACCATGCGGCCGACTTCTTCCACCAGATCGTCCGGAATGGAGACGTCTTTGGTGGAGCGCCAGGAAGGCACCGACACCGAATAGACGCGCGCCTGAGGCTCGTCGAAGCGGAATTCGAGGCTTTCCAGGATGCGGCGCACTTCGCCGGGCGAGATGGAGCGGCCCAGTTTCCGCTCGAGCCAGTCATGCCGCAGCGCGATGGGCGGCGGGGCCGGCATCTCCTTCTTCTGGTCGGCGAGGCCGCCCACGATGCGGATGCCAGGCGAGATTTCGCGCAGCAGTTCCACCGCCCGCGCCAGGCCGCGCACGGTGTTGGCGGGGTCCTGGGCCTTTTCGAAGCGGATGGAGGCGTCGGTGCGGAGCTTGATGGCGGCGGACGTCTTGCGGATGGAGGAAGCCTGGAAGTTGGCGCTTTCGAGCACCACGCGGGTGGTCTTCGCGCCGATGGCGCTGTGCGCGCCGCCGATGACGCCGCCGAGCGCGATGGGGCCGGCGGCATCGGCGATCACCAGGTTGGAAGCGTCCAGCGTATAGTTTTGGTCGTTGAGCGCGCGGAACGCTTCGCCGAAGCGCGCGGGGCGGATGAAGATGGTGCCGCCATTGAGAAGGTCCGCGTCGAAAGCGTGCATGGGCTGCGCAAGCTCGGCCATCACGAAGTTGGTCATATCGACGATGTTGTTAATGGGGTTGAGGCCGATGGCGGTCAGACGGGCCTGCAGCCAGTAAGGCGACGGCCCGATGGAAACGTTCTCGAAGACCAGCGCGCTGTATCGCGGGCAGAGGCTGAAGTCCTCGATTTGAATGCCGATGGCGGGCGGGGCGGACGGGATGAGGCTGAGATCGACGGCATCGCGCAGCTTGAGGCCGAGGATGGCGGCGACTTCGCGCGCCACGCCGAAGTGGCCCCACAGGTCGGGACGGTGGGTGATCGACTTGTTGTCGATTTCGATGACGGCATCGGGGGCGCAGCGCGGCAGGGGATCGCCGGGCGCGCCGGCCTTAAGTTCGATGATGCCGGAGTGGTCCTTGTTGATGCCAAGCTCGGCGGGGCTGGCAAGCATGCCATCGCTTTCGACGCCGTTGATGACCTTCTTGCCGATGGGGGCCCAGGCGGTGAGCATGCCGGGGCGGCAGTTAGGTGCACCGCAGACCACGGTTTTGAAGCCGTGCAGGCCGGCATCGACGACGGCCCGGGCGTTGTGGCTATTGGCGATGGGCTCGACCGATTCCACGCGCGCCACGCAGGCGCCGCTGAGCAACTCGCCCACGGGTTCGACGCCCTCGCACTCGGCGGTCTTCATGGTGATGAGCCGTTCCAGCGGACCGGGGGCCTCGTGAAGGGTGGGGACGAATTCGCGAATCCAGTTGTAAGAGAATTTCAAAACTGCTCCAGGAACCGCAGATCTCCACCTTGTAAGTAGCGGATGTCGTCGATGGCGTAGCGCATCATGACCAGGCGCGTGAGGCCCAGGCCGAAGGCGAAGCCGTTCCATTCGCCGGGGTCGATGCCGCTCATGCGGAGGACATTCGGGTTGACGAGGCCGCAGGGGAGGAGTTCCACCCAGCCGCTCTGCTTGCAGACCGGACAGCCGGAGCCGCCGCAGATGAGGCACTGGATGTCGAGCTCGAAGCCGGGCTCGACGAAGGGAAAATAGCCGGGACGCAGACGGACCGTCACGTCGCGGTGGAAGATGGCGGCCAGCAGCGTCTTCATGAAGTAGAGCAGGTGGGCGACGGAGACATCGCGGTCGATCATCATGCCTTCGAGCTGGTAGAAGGTGTGCTCGTGGGAGGCGTCGACGCTTTCGTTGCGGAAGACGCGGCCGGGGGCGATCATCCGCAGGGGCGGGCCGAGACGCTCCATGCCGCGCACCTGGACGGGCGAGGTGTGGGTGCGGAGGAGGTTGCCGCCATCCAGCCAGAAAGTATCCTGCATGTCGCGGGCGGGGTGATCGGCGGGGATGTTGAGAGCGTCGAAGTTGTAGTATTCGGTCTCGACTTCGGGGCCGTCGAGGACGGCGAAGCCGAGGGAGGCGAAGAGATCCTCGAGTTCGCGCTGGATGCGGGTGATGGGGTGGAGATGGCCGCGGCGCGGGCCGGGCGCAGGGAGGGTGACGTCGAGCCACTCGGCTTCGAGGCGGGCGTTGAGCGAGCCGGAATCGAGGCCGCGCTTCTTCGCTTCGAGGGCCTGTTCGAGATTCTGGCGGGCGCTATTGAGGAGCTTGCCGATGCGGGCGCGATCTTCGGGCGGGAGTTTGCCCATCTCCTTGCCGGCCTGGGCGAGCGGCCCTTTGCGGCCGAGCGAATCGACACGCACGGCTTCCAGTTCTTCGAGCGTGGTGGCGGAGGCGATGCGCGCGAGGGAACGGGACTCCAGTTCCTGGATGGATTGATCGAGCATGAAAAGGCCTATTTTAGCAGGGCAAGCTAAAGCATGCGCGCAACCTTCGAGATCATCGGCAGCGGCTCTGGGATCCACTGGTCCTCGGAACCGCTTAGCTCGAAGTGCGCACGCAAATTGCTGAAATGATGGAGGTTGGTCCTATAGTCTGTTGGTGGGCCCTGAAGGATTTGAACCTTCGACCAACGGATTATGAGTCCGCTGCTCTAACCGCTGAGCTAAGGGCCCCCAGCCGCTCCATTCTTGGGCGGCATCCCCATTGTACCGGGTCCGCTAGCTCCCACCCAACAGGCGCCGCACCGTACCTAACAGCGTCTCCTCCGACACCGGCTTGGCGAGCGCTGCGTCGGCTCCCAGCTGCGACGCAATCTCCAGATACTTGCCGCCAAACGCACCCGAGACGGCCGCGATCTTCACCTGCGGATGATTCTTGCGGATCGCCACAATGGTCTCAATGCCCTCTTTCTCCGGCATAACCAGATCGGTGATCACCAGGTCCACCCCGCCTTTCTTCACCGCGGCCAGAGCCTGCGCCCCATCGGCAGCTTCCATCACCCGGTATCCCGCCCGCGCCAGTATCTTGTGAAAAAGGCCGCGGATGGCCGCCTCGTCGTCCACCACCAGAATCGTCCCGGCCGCCGGTGCGCGTCCCAGCGTGTCGCGCACTTTGCCCGCCAGCGATTCCGCCGTGAACGGTTTCTGTATGAAGGCCACGCCCTCTTCCAGAAGGCCGCGCCGCGCAATCGCGTTGCCGGTATATCCGGACATGTATAGCACCCGGATCTCCGGTCTCCGCCGCTTCAACTCGGCGCCTAGCTCGCGGCCCGACATTGCCGGCATCACCACATCGGTGATCAAGAGGTGGATCGGTCCGGCATGCGCCGCCGCCACCGCCAGCGCTTCCTCTCCGTTGGCCGCTTCCAGAAGGTGGTAGCCGAAACCACGCAGCATCCGCGACACCAGCTTGCGGACGTTGTCCTGGTCCTCCGTTACCAGAATGGTCTCGGTGCCGAACGCCGGCGCGGGATTCTCCCTCGGCGCGGCGGCCGCTTCTCCATGGTCTTCCAGCCGCGGCAAGTAAACGTGAAACTGCGTGCCCTGACCCGGCTCGCTGTACACCGAAATCCAACCATCGCTCTGCTGCACGATTCCGTATACGCTCGAAAGCCCCAGGCCCGTGCCTTGCCCCGCCGGCTTGGTGGTAAAGAACGGCTCGAACAGGTGCCGCCTGGTCTCCGCATCCATCCCCGCGCCCGTATCGCTCACCGACAGCCGCACATAGCGCCCGGCGCGCGACCCCACTTGCGCCGCGGCACCCTCCGCGTCGATATCCACATTGGCCGTCTCGATGGTCAGGCGCCCGCCTCCGGGCATGGCGTCTCTCGCATTCACCGCCAGGTTCAGAATCACCTGGTTGATCTGTCCCGGATCCGCCTTCACCTTGCCCAACGCCCCGTCCAGCACCGTGACCAAGCGGACATCTTCCCCAATCAGCCGCTGCAACAGCCGCTCGGTCTCGAGCAAGAAGCCGTTCAGGTCCAGGACCTGTGGCCGCATCACCTGCCGCCGGCTGAACGCCAGCAATTGCTGTGTCACGTCGGCCGCGCGCTGCCCCGCGCCGCGGACCTCATCCAGTTGCTCTTTCAGCGGATCCGACGTCTCCATCCCCTCCAGCATCAGATCGCAATAGCCGTTGATGACCGTCAGCAGATTGTTGAAGTCGTGGGCCACTCCCCCGGCGAGCCGCCCCACCGATTCCATCTTCTGCGCCTGCAACAACTGCTCCTCCAGCCGCTTTCGTTCCGTGATGTCCTGAATCGTCCCCGTCATCGTCAGCAGCTCACCTGTGGCGTTGTGAACCAGCGCGCCGCGCCCATGCACCCAGCGGATCTGGCCGTCGGACGGACGCACGATGCGGTACTCCCGGTCGAACGGCCGCTGCCGTTCCACCACCTCGCGCTGGAGATACTCCAGCATTTCCCGGCGATCCTCGGGATACACCAGGCCCGCCCAGCCGTCCACGCTTCGGATGTATTCCGGTCCGATGCCGAAGATCTCGTCCAGCGTCGCCGAGCTGGTCCATACACCGGTGGTGAAGTCCGTGGCGTAGCTGCCGATGCGCGAGGCCCGTTGCGATTCGCTCAGCCAATACTCTTTCTCGCGCAACGCTTCGGTGTGCTGGTAACGTTCCGTAACGTCGCGCGAAACTCCCAGAAGCTCGCGCACGCGTCCGTCTTCCCCCGCCAGTAGCGTGATCACCATTTCCACGCGCATGAGGGAGCCGTCCCGCCGCCGCTGATCCACCTCGTAGGTTTGAATCCGATCAGCTTCGCTCCCCGCTTCGAACTTTGCCAGCCGCTCCCTAAAGCTCCCTTCCACCACGCGATAGGATTCCGGCGTCAGCAATGCCCCGACCGGCAGCGCCATCACTTCTTCGGGCGAGTATCCACACTGCCGCTCCACCGAGGGACTGAAATACGTGAATTTCAGCGTGGGCGCGTCCGCCAGCCAGATCACGTCGGCGGTGTTCTCGGAGATCAACCGGTATCGCAATTCGCTGGCCCGCCAGGCCGCCTGGGTTTGGCGCTGTTCGATGGCGGTGGCGATGCTGTCGGCGGTCTGCTCCAGGAACGCCACGCCTTCCGGCGTGATGCTCCCGCGCTCCACATAGTCGAACTGCATCAGCCCCAGCGTGCGGCCAGCGAAGCGCAGCGGGATCAGGGCCACCGCTTCATATCCTTCGCTCAGGCACCGGCCGCGCAAGCTTGTAGGCAGACTGCCGGCCGACGGGCCGCTCACCAGATCGCTGAGGCTGTTCGTCCAGAAGCTGCCGTACGCCGTCACAACCTTCAGCCCAGGCTTGAATTCTCCCGTCAGAACCGCTCCGCAAAGGCACTCCAGCTCCGAATCGGCGCCCGCGCAGAGGCAGTTCTCCTCCCGCACGAATTCGTTCGACAGTCCCCAGGTGGTGTAAAACGGAAAATCGCTGCCCTCCCGTACCCGTATGGCCACCGCGGCGCATCCCGTGAACTTTTGCAGCAGCCTGGTGGCGCCCTCCATCATTTCCCGCATCGCGCTGGGGGCATTCAGCAGACCGAGCAGCTCAATCGTCAGCCCTCGCTCCGCTTCATAGCGGGCGTGTCCGGTAACGTCGATTCCCAACGCCAACGTCCGGGCAACTCCGCCGATGCGCACCGGCACCATGCTGCACAAGCACCTCCGGGACGCCCCGCTCTTCGCACGGAACAACATCTCGATCCCCAGTGCCGGCCCGCCTGCGCCCAGAACTTTCGCCAGGCGCTCCCGCTCCTCCGGCGCAATCAGACCGAGTTCCGCCGCGCTCTTGCCGACCACCTCTTCCCGGCTGTAGCCCGACACCCTCTCGAACTCCCGGTTGACTTCCAGAAAGACGCCTTCGCCCGGCGCGCTGATCGCCATCATTACAGGCGCGTGCTCGAATGCCGCGGCAAACAAATCTCCATCCGCTTCCCACCGGCGGGGGTTCTCCGAACTCGACACGGACGCTCTCCTTATCCGGCTGGAAACACAGACGGGTCCGGCTGCCGCGCGATATCCTGGCTGAGCAGCCCTGGCGCTTCAAGTTTACGGAATCGGGGGTTTAATATCAAATGATACGTTGTAGGACAGGCCTCCTGGCCTGTTGCAGCGGGGCCAGCCGCCTGAAGGCGGCTGCGGCCAGAATTGGCCGCCCCACCCCCGGTCTGCTACACTGCCGGAAAGGGGATCCGATCGTTCCGATGAAAATGCAACAGCTTCTATGGGTGGTGGCTCTTTCCGCCGCCGCTTGGCCGGCCCGCGCCGACGTCCTCGATTCCGCCGCCGGCGGCTTCACGGTCAAGATCGCCGTCGCCATCCATGCCTCGCCCCACGACGTCTACACGCACCTGCTCCGTGTCGCCGACTGGTGGGATTCCGCTCACACCTTCTCCGGCAATTCCCACAACCTGAGACTTGAGGCCATTCCGACCGGCTGCTTCTGCGAAGAATTTCGCAACGGCGGGGGCGTCCGCCATATGGACGTCGTGTACGTCGAGCCCGACAAGGCGCTGGTCCTGCGCGGCGGCCTCGGCCCCTTGCAGCGCTTGGCCGCCAGCGGCAGCATGACCATGGCCCTCACAGCCACGCCCGATGGCACCAGGCTCGAGGTAACCTTCGCCGCTACCGGCTATCTCCCCGCGGGGATGAACACGCTCGCCGCACCCGTGGACGGCGTCCTCACCGAGCAGGTCAACCGCCTGAAGAATCTGGTGGAACAAGGCAACCCGGCTCTGGGGAAAAAGTAAGCCGTCCCCGCGCCGCGTTGACAAGCGCCGCGCCGGTTGTCTACTGTGAGCTTCTAATGGTTCCTTCAGTCTTGCGTTGTAGCGAAGCGGGCTGTGCCACGGAAGTCCCTCGCGATTATCGCGGCTATAGTTGCCCCGCTTGCGGCAATCTGTTGCAGGCCGTTCCCAACCCCGGCCCCCTTTCGCCCGAACAGTTGAAGAAAACCTGGCGCGAACGGCGCGCTTCCAACGCGCCCCTCGATTCGAGCGGCGTCTGGCGCTTTCGCGAGTACCTCCCCGATTGCCCGGCCGGCGCCGTCGTCACCCTCGCCGAAGGCAATGTCCCCCTTCTCGCCGGCCAGAAGACCGCCGATTACGCCGGCGCCCATCATCTCTGGTTCAAGCATCTCGGTTGGAACCCCACCGGCTCCTTCAAAGACCTCGGCATGACCGTCGCCGTCACGGAGGCCCGCCGCCAGGGCGCGGAAATCGTCGCCTGCGCCTCCACCGGAAATACCGCCGCCTCCATGGCCGCCTATGCCGCACGCGCCAATCTGCGCGCGCGCGTCTACCTGCCCAAGGGCGGCGCCTCCATGCAGAAGTTGGCCCAGGCCCTCGATTTCGGCGCCGAAACCCAGTACGTCGACGGCAATTTCGACGACGCCCTGCGCGTCCTGATGGCCGAATCCGATACCGGCATCTACTTCCTGAACTCCATCAACCCCTTCCGCATCGAGGGCCAGAAGACCGCCATCTTCCATCTCATGGACCAGCTCGATTGGCGCGCTCCGGATTACATCGTCCTGCCCGGCGGCAACCTCGGCAACAGCGCCGCTTTCGGCAAAGCCATCGAAGAACTCGCCGCCATCGGTCTCATGAACCCCATTCCGCGCCTGGTCATCGTGCAGGCCCGCGGATCGAATGCGCTGGTGCGCACCGTCGAATCCGGCGGCAGCGAGTTGCAAATTGTCACTGACCCCCAGACCATGGCGACCGCCATCCGCATCGGAAATCCGAGAAGTTGGAAGAAAGCCCTCCGCGCGCTCCGCTTCACCGGCGGCATCGTCATGGACGTCGACGACGCCGACATCATGGCCGCCAAACAAGTGCTCGGCCGCGACGGAATCGGCAGCGAGCCGGCCTCCGCCACGACCCTCGCCGGCATCCGCCACTTAATCGCCGATGGCCGCATGGACCCCGAATCGCGGGTCGTCGCCTTCCTCACCGGACACGCCCTCAAAGATACCGATTCTATTCTGAACGCGGTGGGGCGGACCGATGGCTAACCTTGTCCCCAGTGGGGCATGCTTTAGCTTGCCCTGTCGAGTGGGACAGACGATCGGTTTTCGTCGTCTGTTGCGGAGGGCCTTCGGCCCGCGAGATTTCGTGAAGAAGTGGGGGAGCCTGGATGTCGCGGGGCGGGCTGGGCAGCACGGGAAGCCGGCTAAAGCCGGCTGCGGCCAGAATTGGCCGCCCCACTCGGCCGGCGCTTTTTCGACCCTGTCACTGTTTGCAAGACCTGACAGACCACAAAAAGCGATGGTCTGTCCCACCACGCCCCGCAGCCGAAAGCCGGTGACCCATGCCGCGTGACCTCCCCGCGCGCGGCGCCCGCATTTCCGTGCCCGCTTCCATTGCCAACCTCGGCCCGGGCCTCGACACTCTGGCCCTGGCCGTCCGCCTGTTCCTCCACCTGCGCGTCCGCAAGAGCCGCCAACCCGGCGCCAGCCTTCTCCACTTCCATTTTCGCAATATCGAATTGCAGGGCGAAAACCTGATCGAGCGCGCCTTCCGTCATCTCGCGGCGCGCCGCCGTTTCCCTTCCGTCGATGTCGAAGTCGAAACCGAAATCCCCTTGTGCTCCGGGTTGGGCAGCAGTGCCGCCGCCGTAGCCGCCGGCTTCCGCCTGTATGAGAAGCTGTTCGGCCCGCAGCCCATCGAAAAACTGCTGGCGGCCGGATGCGCCATTGAGGGCCATCCGGAAAACGTGGCGGCCGCGCTCCTGGGCGGGCTGGTGGTCTGCTGCCAGCGCGACGACGGCTCGGTGATCGCCCTCCCTGGTCCCTGGCCGCCGTCCCTGCGAATTATTGTGGCGACGCCCGAAGTGCAACTGGAGACCCGCCGTTCCCGCGCCATCTTGCCCCAGACAGTGCCCCTCTCCGCGGCCGTGAGCAACATCCAACGCGTAGCGCTGCTGCTCGAGGGATTGCGCACCCGCAACTACGCGGTCTTATCGGAAGCACTGCGCGACCAGCTCCACCAGCCCAGCCGATGCGCCATCGTCCCCGCGCTTGACCGGCTGCTCGAACTCCGCCACCCTGGTCTGCTCGGCGTATGCCTGAGCGGTTCCGGCCCTTCGGTAGCCGCCGTGGCGCAGAGCCATCTGCGGGAGATATCCGCCCTGCTCACCAACACATTCCGCAAAGCCGGCGTCCGCGCGGTGACGCGCACGCTCAGGGTGTATCAGTCCACGTAACCCGAGCCGCGAGCGGGTGGGCGCGCCCCTGCGGCCTTTACGCGACGCGAAGCTCGGCGGTACCGCGCTTTCTAGGTCTTACGACGATCTCTACATCGTGCCCGAGCGCGACCAGGAAACGCATGAGGCGCTCGACCGAATATCCCCGGAACCGGCCCGCCAGCATAGCTGAGATTTTGGGCTGATCGATGCCCATGAGCTGTGCCGCGGCTGCTTGGGTCAGCTTTCGCTGGCGGATGGTCCGGGCGATCCGAACTACCAGTCCAGCTTTGATGAGGTGTTCACCCGCGTCGGCCAGGCCGAGGTCGGCGAATACGTTGCCCGTACTAGGCTCCTGTTCAAGGGCTTCTCTTTTCGGCATTCTTCACCTCACTTCTCAACTGTTTGAGCCGCTGCCGGATGAGTTCCATCTCCGGCTTCGGCGTCGCGATCCCGGCCTTGGACTTCTTCTGGAAGGCGTGGATCACGTAAATCGATTCTCCGATAGAAACCGTATAGACCGCGCGGTAGGTTCCGCTAGCGTCATGGGCCGCAATCTCCATCACCTGGCCGCCAAGGCCATGCAGTGGCTTGGCCTTAACACTCAGTTCGCCCAACTGCGCGGCGTACAACGCATAGCCGATGTCGTCTTGGACGCCAGCCGGAAATGACTTCACGGTGGAACGGGAATCGGCAAGCCACGTCAGGTTCTTCATACGTTGGCACATGCCTATATTGGCATAAGCCGGATGGAGCGTCAAACGACGGCCGACGGAATCGTGCCGCTCATTTTCACGCGCGGTGCGGGGAGTTCGAAGGCACGATCCTGTGGGGAAGACCTCATCCGCCGGATAATGTAGTTGACATCATATTATCTGCATATCATATTATAAGGAAATGACCATGCCCACGAACGTGGATGACATCATCAGGAAGCTGAGCCCCGCCCAACGCAAGAAGGTCGAGGCCCGCGCCGCTCAGTTGATCGCGGAGGAGATGACCCTGCGCGAGCTGCGGCACGCGCGCAAGCTCACGCAGGTCCGGATGGCCAAAGCTCTCGGGATCACCCAGGACAGTGTTTCGCGGCTTGAAAAGCGCAGCGACCTGTTGCTCTCCACGCTCCGGAAGACCGTCGTGGCCATGGGCGGGAACCTGTCGCTTATCGCTGAATTCCCCGACCGCGCGCCCGTTGTGCTGTCCGGCATCGCCGAAGACGATCCGTGGCGTAAGCCCACAGGCCGAAAGAACGCGCATTCGCACGCTTAGGTTTCAACAGTTCCTGAGGCCATTGCTTTACGGCCGGCGCAACGATGACATCGGCGTGGGCATGGGAGGGGGGTGAAAGGGGCAACCTCGGGTCAGCGATCCAATTCCAAAAGGGGAAATTGGTAGCTGTCGTCCCCATTTCCCCCATTTTCCCCGGACGACCGCCCTACTTGATGTTGCACTCCGGGTGCTTGTCAAATTCAGCTTTGAAACCACTAAGATCGAACTTGCTAACAACATCGTCCTGATTTGACTCGCCGACCGCGGGAAATGAGATCGAGACAGTTTGGGCCGTCAGTGCGCCTTTTAGAAATACACTACCAGGAACAATCAAACTGTCCTTCTCAACATTCAAGCGCCGGGAGGCCAATGTCGATTTCCCTTCGTCAAACTTTATTCTAGGCTCATGAAAGGGACGCTCATCTGCATAGTTAACTACTGAATTGTCAATCGGCTTACGACCCGACCGTGTACGGTTGTCGGCGAAGGATTCGATTTCATTGGAAACGGCTGTCTCAACTCCCCCTGTTGCGAGGATGACGATTACCGACCGTTTGCCCGCGTGCGTCTCTTCGCAGCGAATCTCCAAGCTTGGGGTGAACGGGCTTCCGTCCGCTTGCTTATACGGTTCGCGAGCCTTGATCGCGATTTGAACAGACTTCGACCCGTCCGCCGGATTGTCTTCAGTTTTCACTTGCTGTGCGAGGCAAGCGGCGCACGGCGCCATTAGTAGAATTCTGAATAGACTTACCCATCGCATGATTCCACCTTGCGTCTTCCGGCGAGTGCCGTAAACTGTCCAAACAGGAGCCAAAGAGGGTCTTGATTCGACCGCTCGCAACCACCTCGCCGGCTCATCGTCACTGCGATTATAGGACATCGAGCAAAAGGGAGCAAAAGGGGACGGACGTATTTATCCCAATCAGCCTTTTATGTCCGGCGACTTGGAACCAGGGCAGTGTGGCCGCCGCACTATCGCCTAACGGAACAGGTAGACGACCTTGACCAACGAAGACCGGTGAATCGCCTTGTCCGGCTTCTCGGTCGTGACGAACTCATCCGCACGGGATAAGTGTGCCGCTGCCACATGGAGAGCGTCCATCGCCGAAAGACCGGCTTTGGCGGCCTCCGTTTGCGCCGCAGCCTCAATCTTGTCCAGTTGGCGGAACCAGACTGCGTTGTTGAAGTACCGATCGTAGAACGACTGCTCCAGGCGTTTCTTATAAAAGATTGTCTTCGGTACGACTTCCAGGTGAATGAACAGGCTGGTCAGGAACACGCGGTCCAGCTCTTCGAGAAGCTGCAAGGCGCGCAATCTATCCGGTCCCACGGATCGGGCGGCGGCGATTAACACGCCGGCGTCGCAGAATGTCCGGGTCATGTGACGATCAGAAATTTCCCGTCCGGCGACTCGCTACTTCCCGCTCCAGCTCGCGTCGGGTCAGCGGCTTCTCGCCCGATGCGGCAATCTGGTCGCTGATGCGGCGGAGTTCCTTGCCGAGCTTTGACACCGCGGGTTTCGTCTTGTGGCCGTTCTTCTGGGCGCCATTATCAGCAGCTCTTGCCATAACCTCATTCTAATCCTCTTCCCGACGGGAGCCCGAAACCTCAGCGCCACGACTCTCACGCCGGGATTCAGCGATCAGGCGGGCCCAAAGGGGGCCAGCCTGAACTGCGCGACTTCCTGGGCGAAGCAGAGTAAAGGGGACCCTTTTACCACCCGCGTTTTGCCGCACATTCGAAGCGAGCACCGGCGGCGAAGACCGCCGGCGCTACAAGTCAGGTAGTAGGCATTCGCGCCTTACGCCGATTCGAGCGACACCGCTTCTTCCACGTCCGTCAGCTTTACCATCAACTGCGACCCGTACTCGTACCCCTTGTCGAACGCTTGCAGGTTCAGTTTCTGGAACGCCGGCGGCACCGAATCGGCCACCGCCTGCCGCAATGCGTCGGCTTCCAGCAGACCGGTCACCGCGCCGAAGAATCCCACCATCACGATGTTCAGCACCATCTTGCGGCCCAACTCTTCGGCCAACCGCGTCGCCGGCACGCCATATAGCCGCACGCCGCGAGGAGCCTCATCCACGTGCACCAGATCCTGCTCGGTAATCAGGATGCCGCCCGGCTTCAATTGCGGCCCGAACTTCCGGTAAGCTTCCTGCGACATCACCACCAGAACGTCCGCCCGCGCGACGTAGGGATAGAGAATCGGCTCGCTCGAGAGAATCACCTGCGCGCTCGACGATCCGCCCCTCGCTTCCGGGCCGAAGCTCTGCGTCATGCAGGCGTAGCCGCCATGAAAGATGGCTTCGGCTTTGCCGATCACCACGGCTGCCAGAATCACACCCTGGCCGCCGAATCCCGCAATTCGAATTTCACTTAACATTCGCTGCACATGACCTCCGGCGAGGCATAACGGTCTCCCAGAGTCTCGTGCATCTGGGCGCTCATCATCTCGAAATAACCCGGGCGGTCGCGGTCCACGAATTTACCGACCACAATCTCGCCCGCCTTGGTCAGCGCGCACTCGCTGGTGGGCGCCCCGTTGCGTGTCTTGCTCATCTGTTTGTAAAACTTCATGGTGTCCAGGCCGTCACCCATCTTGTTCCGCCGCTGGTAGAGTGTCGGGCAGGGCGAAATCACCTCGATGAAGCAGAAGCCCTTCTTCTTCATGACCTCTTCCATCGAGCGCGCCAGTTGCTTCACGTGGTAGGTGGTCCAGCGCGCCACGTAGGCCGCGCCAGCCGCCTCGGCCAACTGCACCAGGTTGAAGGAGGGCTCGAAAACTCCGTATGGAGACGTCGCGCTGATCACGTGGCTCGGCGTCGCCGGTCCAGTCTGGCCCCCCGTCATGGCGTAAGTGAGGTTGTTGACGCAAATCACCTTCAAGTCCATATTGCGCCGCGCCGCGTGGATGAAGTGGTTGCCGCCAATCGCGAACAGATCCCCATCGCCCGAGTACACCACCACCTGCAGCTCCGGGTTCGCCAGCTTCAGCCCCGTGGCGAACGGGATGGCGCGCCCGTGCGTGGTGTGGAAAGAATCCAAATTGGCGTAACCCGCCACCCGCCCCGTACAACCGATGCCCGAAACCACCGCCACTTTATCCAAATCCGCTTTCGAATCGAGCAGCGCCCGCGTGAAACAATTCACGGTCGTGCCGATCCCGCAGCCCGGACACCAGATGTGCGGCATCCGGTCCATCCGCAGAAACGGCTCTACCGGGTTTTGTGCATCCGCCGGCATCTCGAAAGGAGTTTCAAGAGTCGCCTCGTTCATCGGGCTGCCTCCACGATGGCATTCAGAATTACTTCGGGGTTGTGTACAGTTCCGCCGGCGTGCGTCACCGGAATCACTTTGGCCCGGCCCGCCGCCACGCGCGCCACTTCATGCACCATCTGGCCCAGGTTCAGTTCCGGCACCACGAAGGCCTTCACCCTCCCGGCCAACGCGTCAATAGCCTGGTCCGGGAACGGCCACGCCGAAATGATGCGGAACTTGCCGGCCTTGATCCCCTGGGCGCGCGCCAGTTGGATCGCGCGTTGCGCCACCCGCGAGGTGATCCCGTAGGAGACCACCACCACTTGGGCGTCCTCCAGGTCTTCCGTCTCGAAAAGCGCGCGGCCGTTGGAAAACGGTTTCAGCTTATCGACCAGCCGCCTCACCGAGCGGTCCTGGGTCTCCACGTTCATGCTCGGATAGCCTCGTTCGTCGTGCGTCAGGCCGGTCACGTGGAAGCGGTACCCCGCGCCTGCCCGCACCATGTCCGGGACCATGTCCTCGCGCGGCTCATACAGCCGGAACTCTTCGGGCGGCAGCTTAGTGTAGCGCCGCGGCGTAATCTCCAACTGTTCGGCTTCCGGAATCACCACCTTCTCCGTCATGTGCCCGACGCATTCATCCAGCATCATCAGCACCGGCACGCGGAATTCTTCCGCGATGTTGAAGCCCGTGATGGTCAGGTCAAAGCATTCCTGCGGAGAGTTCGGGCACAGCGCCACAATCCCGTAGTCGCCGTGCGATCCCCACTTGGCCTGCATCATGTCGGCCTGCGCCGGAAGCGTTGGCAGCCCGGTCGACGGTCCGCCGCGTTGCACGTTCACGAACACGCACGGCGTCTCCGTCATGGCCGCGTAGCCGATATGCTCCATCATCAGGGAAAATCCCGGGCCGGAAGTCACCGTAAACGCCTTGGCGCCACCCCAAACCGCCCCCTGGATGGCAATCGAGGCCGCCAGTTCGTCTTCCATCTGGATAAACACCCCGCCCACCGTCGGGATGCGCTGCGCGAACCGTTCGACCACCTCGGTGGAGGGGGTGATGGGGTAACCTGCGGCAAATCGCGCACCTGCCGCAAGGGTTCCCTCACAGCAGGCATGGTCACCGTCGAGAAAATGAACGCCGGTCAGGACGCCCTTAGCGTCAGCTTGCATGTCTTTTTGCTCCAAAAATGGCGAAGTCCGGACAGTACATTCCGCACAGATCGCAGCCGCTGCACTTCTCCCCAGCCACAACGTGGGGCGGGTGGTATCCCTTTGAATTGAATGCGGATGAAAGGGCGAGCACGTGTGTAGGGCAGAATTCCACACAGAATCCGCAACCCTTACACCGCTCGACGGTAATAGCAACTGCGCCTTTGGCCATCAGAACCCTCCACTTGGTGTGTCGGACCCTACCTTGCACGTCACATGCCATCCGGAGATAAGCAGTCCTGAAACTCTTATTCACGATGTGGTACGACCGCAATCAGGTCTGGGGTCCTGTCCTTCAGTTGCCGCGGTGGATGCCCGACCCGGCCTCGCGCCGGAACGTCCGGGTTGCAGGAACGAAGTCAATCGGCAGGGGCGACACTGGCAGGCTGGTGGACATTTGAAGGAATGAAGCCAATCTCGGGGCTGGCGGATTCCGTGGGATCGGAGGGCCGGACCAGGGGGTCCGGCGCAGGCGAGGGCGCCTGCCCCACATTATTTCTACGCCAGTTCGAGCTCAATCTTCTTGGTGGACGGGTCCAGCTTCACAATGCGAAAGCTGCGGATCTGGCTGGCGCGGGCCGGTTCGTTGCGGGGACTGGCGCTCTGGCCGCCTTTCCACTTGGATTGCAACATGGAAGTCAGCGAGGAGAGGTCCACTTTCGCCTCGGCCGGTTTTTCTTCCGGCTCGGCCGCGGCTGCGCTGACGCGGCATGTGGCTTGAATGCCTTCGCCCAGTTCGACGCGCGCGCGGCCGGTGGAAACATCGACCACGCGGCCCGTAACCATGTCGCCTTCTTTGTGCTCGGCGATGTATTCGTCCAGGCCGGTCGGCACGAGTTGTTTCATGCCCAGGCGCAGACGCCGCTTTTCGCTGTCGATCTCGAGAACTACGGCCTTCACCGGCTGGCCCACCTTGAGGGCTTCCTGCGGGTGATTGAGACGCTTCTCGGCGCTGATGTCGCCGATGTGGATCATGCCCTCGATGCCTTCGGCGACTTGCACGAAGGCGCCGAAATTAGTCAGGGAAGTCACCGGCGCTTCCACCACCGTTCCGGCGGCAAATTTCTTCGCGGCGTCGGCCCACGGGTCGCCCAGGGCTTGCTTCAACCCCAGCGCGATGCGGCGGTCGGCCGGATTGACCCCCAGGATCACCGCCTCCACCTGGTCGCCTGGCTTGACTACGTCGGAGGGCTTGCGCACCTTCCTGGACCATGACATCTCGGAGAGGTGGATCAAACCTTCGATGCCCTTTTCGAGCTCCACGAAGGCTCCGAAATCGGCCACGCGCGTCACCGTGCCTTGCACGCGCTCGCCGGTCTTATATTTCTCGCCGGCCAGGTCCCAGGGGTGCGGCTGGAGCTGTTTCAGGCCCACGGAGATGCGCCGCTTGGCGGCATCCACCTTGAGCACCTTGACTTCCACCTGCTGATCCACGGTCAGCACGTCGGCCGGTTTGTTGATGCGTCCCCAGGAAATATCGGCCACGTGGAGCAGTGCGTCGACGCCGCCGATGTCCACGAAGGCTCCGAAATCGGTGAGGCTGCGGACCTTGCCCTGCATGGTCTCGCCTTCCTTGATCTCGCTGTAGCGGCGTTCCTTGGTGGAGCGCTCTTCTTCTTCGAGCACGGCGCGGCGGTCCACCACCACATCCTCATCGGCCACGTCCAGCTTGATGATGCGGCAGCGAATTTCCTGGCCCACCAGCTTTTCCATCTCAGCCGCGTCCTTGGCGCCGCTGCGCGAAGCCGGCATGAAGGCGCGCACGCCCACATCCACACTCACGCCGCCCTTCACCACCGCCGTGATGACGCCCATAATGGCGACTTTATCGGCGAAAGCCTTTTCCAGCGACGACCAGTCCTTGGGCCGCTCCACTTTCAGGCGCGAAAGCTCGTAGTAGCCCTCGGGACCACGGCCCTTGATGGAGACCGGCATCTTGTCGCCCGGCTTGACGGTCTGGCCCGCCGCCTGGAACTCGGCCAGGGGAATGGTGCCTTCGATCTTGTAGCCGATGTCGAGGAAGACGGACTCGCCGGAAACCGCGATCACGGTGCCTTCGAGGCCTTTTCCGCCCACTTCCGCCTTGTGGGAGTGAGACTGTTCGTATTGCGACAGAATATCGCCGAAGGAGCCGGAGGATTCGTTCGCGGTTGGGGATTCGGAACCGGGAGCCCGGTCCTGATCCAGAATGCTTGGGTTGGCCATGAGACGGTACCCTTATTGTGGCATAATCCCGACTGGGATATCACGCTTGCCTGACGATCCAATGCTCCGCTGGACGCGGCTGGTCCGGCCGCAGGATTTCATCTGGGTTCTGCTGTTCTCGGTGCTGATCTACACGCTGCCGTTTAAGGATCGCTACGACACCGGCCCGCTGGTGGGGCTGGCGGTTCTGCAAATCCTCGAACCCAAAATCCCGGCGCTCGCGTCCACCCGCGGACGTGTTCTTTGGATCGTTCTGAAAGTCATCCTGGGTTTCGTGCTGATCGGCTTTACCGGCAGTATCGACAGCAACTACTGGCCAGTGCTCTTGTTGCCCGTGGTCTCCGCCGCCACTACGTTCGGCATGGCCGGGTCTTTGGCAATCTCGGCGCTGGCTTGCGCTGCATACCTGGCCTTCATTCTCATCAAGGAGAACCCGTTTTCCAGCGTGCTGCCCATCCGTGTCGCCTTCCTGATGATGATCGGCATCCTGGCCAACACGCTGGCGGAGGATCTGCGCGTGCAATCGGGGAAGCACCGGCGCGCCGCGGAGCAGTTGGCGGAGGCCAATGTCCACATCCAGCAGGCGGAGGAGGCCGTGCGGCGGTCGGACCGGCTGGCGGCGTTGGGGCAGCTCTCGGCGGGGCTGGCGCACGAGCTGCGCAACCCGTTGGGCACCATGAAGGCGTCGGCCGAAATGCTGGCGCGCAGCGTCAGCGCGGAGAACGAAGTGGCGCGTGAGGTGGCGGGCTTCATCTCCACGGAAGTGGACCGCACCAACTCACTGATCACCCGCTTCCTGCAGTTTGCGCGTCCCTTGCGGCTACAGTTGGAGAAAGCCGACCTGGCGCAGACACTGGACCGCGCGGTGGCGCTGGTGGAACGCGAAGTGCAAGGTGTCGCGATCTACAAGAACTACGAACCGGAAATCCCGCCGTTTCCCTTCGACGCGGAGCTGCTGGAGCGGGTTTTCTACAACCTGGTGTTGAATGCCGTGCAGGCCACGCAGGCGGGGGGCGCGGTGACGGTGAAGACCCGCGCGGCGGGCGGAATGGTGGAGATCGCGGTGATCGATCGCGGCGCGGGGATTGGCGCGAAACAGCGCGACTCCATTTTCAACCCGTTCTTCACCACCAAGCCGCAGGGCGTAGGGCTGGGCCTGGCCATCGTTTCCAAGATTGTGGACGAACACGGCGGTAAAATAACAGTGGAGAGCGAACCCGGCAAAGGCAGCGTTTTTCACGTGCTTCTGCCGGTGGAGCCGAGCGCTCTCCAGACCGCCGCCGCGAACCCCGCATGAAAAAACGCATCCTGATTGTGGAAGACGAAGAGAAGCTGCGGCGCGTCATCGGGCTGCAACTGGCCTCCGCGGGCTTTGAGGTGGACAACGCCGCCACCGCCGAAGAGGGCTTGAAGATTGTCGACCGCGCCGACATGGTGCTCACCGATCTCAAACTGCCCAACATGGACGGCTTGCAGTTTCTGGGGCTGATCCGCCGCCAGAACAGCCAGGTGCCGGTGGTGATGATGACGGCGTTCGGCAGCGTGGAAACCGCCGTCGAAGCCATGAAAGCCGGCGCCACCGATTTTCTGCTCAAGCCGTTTTCGCTGGACCATCTGATGCAGGTGGTCAACAAGGCCATGGAAGTGCGCGCGCTGCGCGATGAAAACCGGCAACTCAAGGCGGAGCTGGGCCGGCGTTACGAGTTCGACAATATCATTGGGCGCAGCGGTGCGATGCAGGAAATCTTCGACGCGATCGAACGCGTAGCGCCCACGCGCTCGACCGTGCTGCTGGCTGGCGAGAGCGGGGTGGGCAAGGACCTGATCGCGCGCGCCATCCATTTTCACTCGCCGCGGCGCGACCGGCCGCTGGTAAAGATCAACTGCACCGCCATCCCGGAAAACCTGATGGAGAGCGAGCTGTTCGGGTATGAAAAGGGCGCTT
The DNA here is from genome assembly GCA_003167255.1 of Bryobacterales bacterium. GTDB lineage: Bacteria > Acidobacteriota > Terriglobia > Bryobacterales > Bryobacteraceae > PALSA-129. The sequence continues at coordinate 55,550 of PMTR01000006.1, read as the reverse complement.
TCACCGGCGCCAACACCACCAAGCCCGGCAAGTTCGAACAGGCCGATACGGGCACCGTCTTCCTGGATGAAATCGGCGACGTGCCGGGGCCCATCCAGGTGAAGCTGCTGCGCGTGCTGCAGGAGCGCGAATTCGAGCGGCTGGGCAGCAACGTGACGCGCCATATCGACGTGCGNNTGCGCGAACGCAAGCAGGACATTCCGTTCCTGGCGAACCATTTCGTGCAGAAGTTGGCGCCCGACAGCGGCTCGCGCGTGGAATCCATCACGGATGCGGGCATGGAAAAGCTGATGGGCTACCACTGGCCGGGCAACGTGCGCGAGTTGGAGAACGTGATCGAGCGCAGCCTGGTAATGGCCCAGGGCACGCAACTGGACGCCGCCGATATCAAGCTGGAGAGCGCGCCGCGGCCCAAGCCGCAGAATGAATCGCACTTCCTGCCGGAGGGCATGAGCCTGGACGCCTACGAACAGGAACTCATCCGGGAGGCGCTGCGGAGGGCAGACGGCAACAAGAGCCAGGCGGCGCGCATGCTGGGGCTGACGCGGAATGCGCTGCGGTATCGGCTGACGCAGATGGGGCTGGAAGCGTAGCGGGCGGTCAGCGAGGCGGCCGATTCACACGGACCAGTTGGCCTGACAGGTCGGCAAGCGCTTCTACTGCTTCATGGATTCGCTGTGCCTGGCCGGCGAAGTCGGCATCGACCGTACACACTACCATACCGGCGTGGAATGGGTTCTTGGCGTGCAGTGCAATGAAGTGCTTGCGGTTCAATGTTAGTATCGCCCGGCCCGTGGATATGGCGAATTCGAGGATCTCCGCGTCCGGCGTTGCCCGGTTCGCTTTGCCAGTTTCAGCCACGGTCACAACGTCGTGACCCAGCCGGCGAAGCTCAGCGACTACCAGGAACGGGAAATTTTCGTTGGCGTAGATCCGGGCCATCCCTCACGCATTCTCGTTTTCGCGGATGTTCTCTTCGATTTCACTGCCATGGGAGCGCGCATAAGCCCAGGCGTTGGCAAGGTCTTCCGCGCGAAGGGTCGGGTAGGAACGCAACAGTTCCTGCTCGCTCGCGCCGAGCCGCCGTGCGTGCTCCAGGATCCAGACGGGGATACGGGTACGGACAATGCACGCCTCGCCGCCGCAAACGCCCGGTGTGGACTCAACGCCAGGAAAGGCGTCATCGAGGTCCTGCGCCACCATGCGCAGCAACTCAGCCTTTTCCGCCCGGGTGAGAGCCTGCAGCAGGTTTTCGACTTGGCGCAGGGCGTCCATGGATTGACACCCTCAGTATAGCGTCGGACACGGCCCCACTTCAGGGAATACATAGCGGCGAACCCGGTGAAGGCGGGACTGGTCGAGAGGCCTGAGGAGTTCCCCTATTGTTTCACGTACCTGGCAAGGAGGAAGGCAGCAGGGGCTAAAGCCCTGAAGTGACTGCCTCCAACGGCACGGCTGAAGCCATGCCCTGATACAAGGCATGAGCCTCGGCCTGGTCGACGCGCGGTGGGACCGTCAGGAAATCCGTACCGAAATGTAGAAACTCCAGGGACAGTCCAGGAGGACTGTCCTACTCAGTGGCAGAGGCAGACGCGTTCGGCGGACAGCGCGAGGCTGCCGGCCAGGTATTGGTTCACGGCGTCGTCGATGGATTGTCCGCCGGCGATCACCAGCGGTTCAATGCCATGCGCGGCCAATGAATCGGCCGCGCCCTGGCCAATGCCGCCACAGATCACGGCTTGCGCGCCGCTCAACAACTCGACGAAGCCGGCATGGTTGCCGCAAGCTCCCGTGGCACGCGAGCGATAGGTGCCGGAGGTGATGGCGCCGTCCTCAATTTCGAGTAGCAGGAAGGCGGTGCTGCGGGCCAGGTGGTCCGAAACGGTGATGCCGTCAGTGGTGGCGATGGCGATGCGGGAGGAATTCATGAAAGCTTACGGTAACTCATGGCGCGGCCTGGCGGTATTCGCGCCGCCAAAGAAGCCGCCTGAAAGGCGGCTGCGGGCAAAATTGCCCGCCCCACAACAATGATCAGCGCAGCGTCGAGACGATCCACAGCGCGCCTTCGGCGCTCCAGTTGGCCATCCAGCGGCCCAGGGAGGTCGCGGTGATCAGCACGATCAACACCAGAAAGCCGGCGCGCGCGATCTCCTGGTAGATGACGGCGGGAATGCGGAGGGCCAGCAGGATTTTGGAGCCGTCGAGCGGCGGCACCGGCAGCAGGTTGAAAAGCCCCAAATAAAGGCTCAGCTCCGCGCCGCGATAGGCGTAGCTGGCGAAGGTCGGGTAGGCAGTGAGCGTAAAGGCGGCGATTCCGCCCAGAATCACGGCCATGATCACGTTGCTGAAGGGGCCGGCCAGGGCCACCAGCAGGAGGCCGTTCAGGCCGCCTTTGAGTTTATTGATCTGGGTGTAGACCGGCTTGCCCCATCCCAGGAAGCCGCCAAAGAAAAGGGAGCTCAGGAAGGGCAGGATGGTGGTCCCCATCCAATCCACGTGGGCCAGCGGGTTCAGCGTGACGCGGCCTTGCAGGCGCGGCGTGTCGTCGCCGAGTTGGGTGGCCACCCAGGCGTGCGCGAACTCGTGCGGGGCCGTGAGAATCCACAGGAGCACGACGTTGATGAAGGCCGTCTGGAAATTGAGGTGCATGTTTTGCTCGTGGCGCCACTCGCGGCGTCACCCCCGGCGCAGAATGGCCGCCCACAGGCCCAGCAGCACCACCACAGCCACCACCGAGAGTGCGGTCTTCCAGCCGATAGGCTTCATTGTACGTGGTATCATTGAGTTTTACACCATCACTTCTTTCCCGAGGTTAAATCCACTTGGCTTTAGTTGAAGGTTGCAAGCACTCGCTTGAGATTTCCATCCCTGTGGCAGAGGTGGAAAGCGAGACCAACCGCGTCGCTGCCGATGTTCAGAAGCGCGCTAAACTCCCGGGCTTCCGGCCGGGAAAAGCCCCGTCCAGCATTATTCGCAGCCGCTTCGCCGGCGACATCCGGCAACAGGTGCTGGAAAACCTGATTCCCAAGTTTCTGCAACAGCAGCTCGAGGCCGAGAACCTCAACGTGGTGGGAACGCCGGATATCGCCGATGTCCACTTTCACGCGGGCGAGCCGCTCGGTTTCAAGGCTACGTTTGAAGTTGTGCCGGAAATCGAGCTGGGGGAGTACAAAGGCCTGGAAGTGCCGTATCACGAGCCGCAAGTGACCGACGAGGACGTCGACAAGCGGCTGGAAGAAATCCGCGAGCAGAAGGCGCAGCATGTCAACGTCGATCCGCGGCCGGTGGAAGACCACGATTTCGCCGTGGTGGCTCTGGAAAGCACGGGCGGTGTGGAAGGCGAGCCGGTGAAGAGCGAGGAAATGGTGCTCGAAATCGGGGGTGGAGACACCTTCGAAGCTTTTACCGAAAACCTCCGCGGCCTGACGCCGGGCGACGAAAAGGATTTCGCCGTCACCTACCCGGCCGATTACGGCGCAAAGCGGCTGGCGGGCCACACGGTGCAGTTCCACGCCACCCTGAAGGGCATTCGCAGGAAGGAACTGCCGGAAGTGAACGACGAGTTTGCGCAGGATCTGGGCGATTACCGCAATGTGGAGGAACTCCGCGAAGCCATCCGCAAGAGCATCTTCGCGCAGCGCCAGTACGAGGCCGAGCAGGAAGCCAAGAACAAGCTGATTGACAAGCTGGTGGACGCGCACGAGTTTCCGGTGCCGGAAGTTTTCGTGGACCGGCAGATCAATAGCCGCGTGGAGCAGAGCCTGCGCGCCATGGCCGCCGAAGGCGTGGATCCGCGGTCGATCAAGCTCGATTGGAACAAGGTGAAGGAAACGCAGCGCGAGAAAGCGTTGCGCGAAGTGAAGGCTTCCATGCTGCTCGCGAAGGTGGCGGCGCGGGAATCGATTGCCGCCACGCGCGACGAAGTGGACAAGGAAGTGGAGCGCGCCGCGCGCCAGCAGAAAGAGCCGGCGGCGGCGGTGCACGTGCGGTTTGAGAAGGATGGGACGCTGGGACGGATCGCGTCCCACATCCAGACCGACAAAACCCTGGCCTTTCTGTTCGAACACGCGCGCAAGACGGCGGAAGCGTAGCAGTTTCCGAATGGGGTGGGATTGGCGTTAACTTTTGACGAGTACCGGGCCGGCGGGCTACTTACCTTCGGCGTACATTGCTTAGGGAGACGGTTGGGGTGATAATAGGAGAGACATCGGTTGGAGGTTCTCTTCCGCTTTTTCGGGCGGGACAGGAGAAAACTGCTTGAAGCGAGCCGGATCGGACGAGGCTTTACGCTGTTCGTTTTGCCACAAAAGCCAGGACGTTGTTGGAAAGCTGATTTCCTCGCCGAGTGACTACCCGCGCGCCTACATCTGCGACGAGTGCATCGCGGTTTGCAACTCGATTTTAGAAGACGACAAAGTCGAGCCTCCTTCCGGCACTCCCAACAAGATCCCGAAACCTCTCGAAGTGAAAGAGTTTCTGGATCAATACGTGATCGGGCAGGAATCCACCAAGAAAAAGCTGGCGGTGGCGGTGTACAACCACTGCAAACGCATCCACCTGAACCGCATGCGCAACACCGAGGTGGAGCTGCAGAAATCCAATATCCTGCTGATCGGGCCAACCGGGACCGGCAAGACGTTGATGGCCCAGACGCTGGCGAAGATTCTGGATGTGCCCTTCGCGATCGTTGACGCTACCACCCTCACCGAGGCCGGCTATGTGGGAGAAGACGTCGAGAACATCATCCTGAAGCTGTTGCAGGCGGCCGACGGCGACGTGCAGAAGTGCCAGCAGGGAATCATTTACATCGACGAGATCGACAAGATCTGCCGGAAAGACGAGAACCCATCGATCACGCGCGACGTATCCGGCGAAGGCGTGCAGCAGGCGCTGCTGAAGATCCTGGAAGGGACGGTGGCCAATGTGCCCCCGCAAGGCGGGCGCAAACACCCGCACCAGGAATTCACGCCGGTGGATACCACCAACATCCTGTTCATTTGCGGCGGGGCGTTTGTGGGGCTGGAGAAAGTGATTGCACGGCGCACCGGCAAGAAGTCCATGGGCTTCCTGCAGGAGGACGATAAGGCGACCATCCGCACCAACGGGCGGCGCGATATCGACCTGCTCTCGCAGGTGCAACCGCTCGATTTGATCAAATTCGGTTTCATACCCGAGTTCATCGGACGCCTGCCGGTGAGCGCGGTATTGGAGGACCTGGACCGCTCGGCGCTGATCCAGATTCTCTCCAAGCCCAAGAACGCGATTGTGAAGCAGTACCAGAAGCTCTTTGAGTTCGAGAACGTTCGCCTGAAGTTCAGCGACGAAGCCCTGGAAGCCATTGCCGATCTGGCCATGGAGCGCAAGGTGGGGGCGCGCGGCCTGCGCATGATTCTCGAAGACCTGATGCTCGATCTCATGTACTACCTCCCGTCCTACAAGAAGGTCCGGGAGTTCTCGGTCACAAAAGAGATGGTGCTGTCGCAGAAAATCAGTCTTACAATATTAGAAAAGGCCGGTTAGCTTCAGAATCCCCGAAAGCGCAGTCTGTGGTTCGAGTGAGAGGCCAGGGACCGAGTCGGCCCCTGGATAGGGACAATGCTTACTTCAAAGGAAAAATCCGATACAAAACGTCTGCCGATGATGCCCATCCGGGAGGTGGTCATCTTTCCGTACATGATGACGCCGTTCGTGGTGGGGCGGGAATCCAGTGTGCGCGCGCTCGAAGAAGCCATGGCGGGAGACAAGAAAATCTTCCTGGCGGCGCAACACGACGCTTCCGTCGACGAGCCCAAACCCAACGAGATTTTCAGCGTGGGCACCATCGTCAACATTGTGCAGAGCCTCAAGCTGCCGGACGGCAACATCAAGGTTCTGGTGGAAGGCGTGGAGCGCGCCAGGGTGGTATCGGTTTCCGACGAGGACGGTTTTTTCCGCGCCACCGTGCGCGTTTCGGCCTATAAAGTGGAAGCCGGTCCGCAGCTCGACGCGCTCATCAGCCGGGTCACGGGACTGTTTGAACAGTACGTCAAACTCAGCCAGAATCTGAATTACGAGACGATGATCGCGGCCATCCGGGTGGACGAGCCCGGCAAGCTCGCCGACACCGTGGGCGCCAATCTTCCCCTGACGCTGGAGGAAAAGCAGGAACTGCTCGAGATCTTCGATCCCATCGACCGGCTGACGCGCGTCGCCGAGATGCTGGATATCGAGATCGAAAAGCTCAACGTGGACCGCACCATCCAGGGCCGCGTGAAGCGCCAGATGGAGAAGGCGCAGAAAGAGTATTACCTCAACGAAAAGATCAAGGCCATCCAGAAGGAGCTGGGCCGCGGCGAAAAGAGCGAGGTCGACGAGCTGAAGAAGCGCATCGAAACCGCCGGCATGACCGCGGATGCGCAGGAGAAGGCCCTGGCCGAGTTGAAGCGGCTGGAAAACATGCCGCCCATGTCGGCCGAATCCACGGTTTCCCGCAACTACCTGGACTGGCTGCTGGCGGTGCCGTGGAAGAAGAAGACCAAGGAAATTCGCGACCTCAAGTTCGCCGAAGGCATCCTGGAATCGGACCACTACGGCCTGGAAAAAATCAAAGAGCGCATCCTGGAATTCCTGGCGGTGCGCCGCCTGGTGAAGAACCCCAAGGGCTCCATCCTGTGCTTCGTGGGGCCTCCCGGCGTGGGCAAGACTTCGCTGGGGATGTCCATCGCCAAGGCCACCGGCCGCAAGTTCGTGCGCATGTCGCTCGGCGGCGTGCGCGATGAAGCCGAAATCCGCGGCCACCGGCGCACCTACATCGGCGCACTGCCCGGACAGATCATCCAGATGATGAAAAAGGCCGGGACGCGCAACCCCATCTTCATGTTGGACGAAGTCGACAAGATGTCGATGGATTTCCGCGGAGATCCTTCCGCGGCGCTACTCGAAGTGCTCGACCCCGAACAGAACTTCATGTTCGTCGATCACTACCTGGACGTGGAATACGATTTGAGCCAGGTCTTCTTCATAGCCACCGCCAACGTGCTGCACACGGTTCCGCCGGCGCTACAGGACCGCATGGAAGTGATCCGTCTTCCGGGCTACACGGAGCTCGAGAAGATGGAGATCGCCAAGCGCTTCCTGGTCCGCAAGCAGATGGAGCAGACCGGCCTGACCGGCAACCAGATCGAGTTTGAAGATTCGGGCATCAACGGGTTGATCCAGTATTACACCCGCGAAGCCGGCGTCCGGAACCTGGAGCGCGAGATCGGCAACGTCTGCCGGAAAGTCTCCCGCCAGGTGGTGAACGCGCAAAGCGCCAAGGAGAAGAAGGCGTTCGCGAAGGTCGAGATCAACGACGCGAAACTGCCGGATTTGCTGGGGCCCTGGAGGTTCCGCGATCTGGGGGTGGAAAAGAAAAACGAAATCGGCGCGGCCACCGGCCTGGCGTGGACCGAAGTCGGCGGTCAGATCCTGACCGTGGAATGCACCCTGATGGAAGGCAAGGGCAAGCTCACCATCACTGGAAAACTCGGCGACGTCATGCAGGAATCGGCCCAGGCGGCCATGAGTTACATTCGCTCGCGCGCCCACACCTTCGGGTTGCCGCGCGATTTCTACCGCAACCTGGACGTCCATATTCATGTCCCGGAGGGCGCCATTCCCAAGGATGGGCCATCGGCCGGAATTACGCTCGCTACCGCGATCTGCAGCGCGCTGACGCGGATTCCGGTACGCTGGGATCTGGCCATGACGGGCGAAATCACGCTCCGTGGCAAGGTACTGGGCATCGGCGGATTGAAAGAGAAGTTGATGGCGGCCCACCGCTATGGCATCCCGGAAGCGATCATGCCGCGGGAGAATGAGAAAGATCTCCCCGACATTCCGGACGCCATCAAGCAATCCATGAAGCTGAATTTTGTGGATTCGATGGACGAGGTTCTGAAGATTGCGCTGGAGCGCGAGTTGGTGGCGATCCCCATGACGCCGCTGGATCTGGATGTAAAGCCCGCGCTCGAAGAGAGCCGGGCGCACTAATGAGGCATGCCGCTCCCGAATGGTCGCGGTTCTGTGCCTGACGCGGAATTTGTAGTCAGCGCCGGGACCCCGGAGATGTTCCCCTCGGACCGGCTGCCGGAAGTCGCATTTTTAGGAAGAAGTAATGTGGGGAAATCCAGCTTGATCAACGCCCTGGTGGGGCGGAGAGGGTTGGCTTTCACCAGCAATACCCCGGGCCGGACGCAAACCATCAATTTTTACAGGGTGGACGGCGCGACCTATTTCGTCGATCTTCCCGGGTACGGATATGCCCGGGTGCCGATCGAGCACAAGCTCGAATGGAAAAAACTGATCGAGCAATATTTGGAGAATCGAGATACCCTAAGACTTTCCTGCCTGATTCTGGATACCCGCCGTGGATGGATGGAGAAGGATCTCGACCTGAAGCGGTGGCTCGAGGATCGCGGCAGACCGTACCTGGTAATCGCCACTAAGACCGACAAAGCAAATCAATCTGAGCAGGGGCGCGGTTTAAACGCTATTCGCAAAGAAGGCGTGGAACCGTTGCTGTTCTCGGCCCTAACGGGCCGGGGAGTGAGGGAAATTTGGCAAGCAATAGCGAAAACACTGCAAACACGGTAGGCAACAACCTGCCGCAGGAAAAATCCGAGAAAACCGAAAAGCCCGCCGACAAGCAACCCGCCCGGGAGAACGCGGCGCCCGCCGCCTCCGCCGAGACGGAAAAACCCGAAAAGCCCGAAAAGGCTGAAAAAGCCGAGAAGGCCGAAAAACCTGCCGGAGCAGCCGCCGAGAAATCGGACGGCGAAAAGCCGGCGCGCGCCGCCAAGGCGTCAGCCGCCGCGCAGCCACCGGTAGAAGCCAAGGCGCCCGAAGCCAAAGCGCCCGAGGCCAAGCCCGCCGAATCCAAAGCCGTCGAAACCAAACCGGCCGAGGCTCCGCCTGCGGAAGCCAAGGCCGCCGAGCCGAAAGCCGCTGCGGCGCCGGTCGCCGCGCCGCCCTCGGACCTCATGACCGGACATCCCGGCCAGCAGCGCCGCAAACAACAGACGGCACAAAGCGTCAAGAACGGCACCCCCACGCTAGACCTCGTAGAGCTGAAGGATATGAGTATCCAGAATCTCAACCTGGTGGCCAAAGAAATGGGGATTGCCGGGGCCGCCGGGCTCCGCAAACAGGAACTCATTTTCAAAATCCTTCAGACGCAGGCCGAGAAGAGCGGCCTGATCTTCTCGGAGGGTGTGCTCGAGTGCCTGCCGGATGGATTCGGCTTCCTGCGCGCGCCGGAGTACAACTATCTGCCGGGTCCCGACGACGTCTACGTGTCGCCGTCGCAGATCCGCCGCTTCGATCTGCGCACCGGCGACACCATCTCCGGCCAGATCCGTCCGCCCAAGGAAGGCGAGCGCTACTTCGCGCTGATCAAAGTCGACGCCATCAATTTCGAGCCGCCCGAGGAAGCCCGCAACAAAATCTTCTTCGACAACCTCACCCCTCTCTATCCCAACGAACGGATCAAGCTCGAAACCGTCCGCGAAGGTTATTCCGGCCGCGTCATGGACCTGCTGACGCCGCTCGGCAAGGGCCAGCGCGGTCTCATCGTTTCGCCTCCGCGCACCGGCAAGACCATGCTCTTGCAGAGCCTGGCCAACTCCATCACCACCAACCATCCCGAAATCACGCTGATCGTGCTGCTGATCGACGAGCGTCCCGAGGAAGTCACCGACATGCAGCGCAGCGTGCGCGGCGAAGTGATCAGCTCCACGTTCGACGAACCGGCCACGCGCCACGTGCAGGTGGCGGAAATGGTGATCGAAAAGGCCAAGCGCCTGGTGGAGCACAAGCGTGATGTGGTGATTCTGCTCGATTCCATCACGCGCCTGGCGCGCGCCTATAACACCATCGTGCCGCCCTCCGGCAAGGTGCTCTCGGGCGGCGTGGATTCAAATGCCTTGCAGCGGCCCAAGCGCTTTTTCGGAGCCGCGCGCAATATCGAAGAAGGCGGGTCGCTGAGCATCGTGGCCACCGCCCTGATCGACACCGGCAGCCGCATGGACGACGTGATTTTCGAAGAGTTCAAAGGCACCGGCAACATGGAAATCCACCTGGAGCGCAAGCTGGTGGACAAGCGCGTCTTCCCGGCTATCGACATCAACAAGAGCGGCACCCGCAAGGAAGAGCTGCTGCTGCCCAAGGAAGAGCTCAACCGCGTGTGGATTCTGCGCAAGGTGCTGAACCCGCTCTCGCCGGTGGAAACCATGGAACTGCTGCTCGACAAGCTGAGCAAGACCCGCAGCAACGCCGAGTTCCTCAATTCGATGAGCGGGTAGGGCCCACATTTCGAAGGTTGGGCGTGGCCGTGGCGCACGCACTCGTGCGTGCCGCGTCGGCACTCCTGCCGACGCCCGCCAGACGTTCCGTACCCCATCACGGTATCGAGAAGAGTCTCGACACGGCACGCATGAGTGCGTGCGCTACAATGCAGGGTAAATTAATTAAGCCCCCAAATATGGCTCAGCTCACCATCTACCTGCCGGATGCCGTCGAATCCAAGGCACGCAAAGCGGCCAAGGCGAAGGGTAAGTCCGTCAGCCGGTGGATCGCCGATGAGGTGGTGCGCTGCCTCGACGACGATTGGCCGAAAGCCGTGCTGGATGCTGCCGGAGTTCTCCCCGGCTTCCCCAGCCTGAAAGAGATTCGTGCAAGCTCCGGCCCCGACATTCTCCGGAAGCCGCTGGGGTGAATGATTCACCCCGACACGAACACTCTGATCCGCTACTTGTCCGGGAACAACTGCTTCAGAAATTCCTGGTCTTCCAAAATCGCCCTCAGGCGCTGGCCGCCGCGGCCACCGGTGGGCGCCGCTCCCGCCGCCGGCGGCTCGAACTGGCTGCGCACCGTCGGATCGAGTGCAAACGCCTTGCGGAGATCGGCCAGCGCCGCGGGCTTGTCCGCCAGGTTGTAATCCATCACGCCAAGGGAAATCCAGGCGTTGGCCGATGGCATGTAGCGCGCGTATTTTGCCGCCGCGTCGCGCGCCTCGCCTGCCTTGCCGGCGCCCGCCATCGGCCCGATGCGCGCCTGCCACAGATACCCCAGATTCATGTCCAGCAACCGCCGCAGCTCAGGGATCGGCAGCGGATTGTCGTCCACATTGAGATACAGGTAGCGGTCGTTATTGATATTCCGCCCGCCGCCTTTGCGCACCACAATCATCGACGCCGATTGCTTGCCGCGCGAATCGCCGCCGGCATCGTCGCCCGCTTTGAGCGCCGCGAAGAGCTTCTCCGCCAGCTCGCCATCGGTGGCTTCAAACGCGCGGCCCATGGCCTCCGGCACCTGCGGCCCCACCAGGATATTGCCCTGCGCCGACCACGTCTTGCCCTGCCGGTCGCCGGCCCACGTGGGCGCGTTGGAACCCGTGTAGGTGGCGATGCCGCCGTTGCGGTCGATGATCGCCACCTGGCGCCCCACCTTATCCGGGAATGTATCTTCGGCCAGCAGTTTGTCGAGCACCTGTTTAGCGGTGAGACCCTGCCGCAATAATTCCAGGCCTCGCGGTCCGTAGCCCACATTGACATTGGCCTGTGTTGCGACGCAGCCCACGCCGGCTTCCGCCCACGGCACTACCGCGCCCACCGAAAAGTAGCGCGACGCCACCGCCACGCCACAGTCGCCATTCGCCGGGTCGAAGCCCACAATCGAGAACGTGTTCACATCCGCGGCGAAGAGCGTGGACGCGGCGAATAACAGCCAGCCGAGTTGTTTCATATAGAGATGTTATATACCATAGGCCAGAATCCCACAGGAGGCTTCGCTCCATGCCGCGTTCCATCGTGCCGGTGTTGGTATTGCTCACTGCTTGCTGCCTGGCGTTCCAGGGGCCGCCCGCGCCGGCCGAGCCCGGCCGCGTTGCCGACCCGTTCTCGACCGGCTGGATGCTCACCGACACCAATGGCGACGGCATCGCCGATTTCATCCAGGGAAAAATCGTGGTGCCGGCGCGGTCGAGCGCCGCCGAAAATAGCGCCGCCGCGAACCTGGCCGCGCGTCTGGGGTTCGGCTCCACCGGTCTGACGCCGCCGCTGGTGGTGGATAGCGCAATCGCCTACCCCGCCGGTCCGCGCATCTTCGTGGGACGCGCGGCGCCGGCCGATTTGGTGCCGCTCCAGCCGGGTCTCGAGAAAGAAGAAGGCGGCATCTTCTCTAGCGGAGGCAATCTGGCGATTGTCGCCAACGACGATGCCGGCCTGCTGGCCGCGTCCGAAGCCTATGCGGCGCGCGCGCCGTATCAATGGCGCGTACCCGGCGAGAAGCTCTCGGCCATCGTCGAAGTGTTGCGCTCCGCCGCTCCAACGGAACCGGTCGAACTGGCCGGTGTAACCTACCTGCGCGGCAAAGCCGGCGTGCATCGCGCTTTCCTCCGCGGCGCGGTTCCGCAAGCTGCGCTGGAAGCCGCGCTGGCCTCGCCGCGATTGGCGGCCGTGCATCAGTTGGTGGTGATGGGCGGGGCCACGGCGACCAATTCCAAGCCAGAGGCCGCCGTCCCACCCGCCGCTCCTGCCGCGGCTGGCGCGGCTGGTGGTGGCAATGCCGCCGCCGGTGACGCCGCCGCCGCGGCCGGACCCGCGCGACTCGATCTCGCCACGCTCTACACCACGCGCGGTCTCTTCGGTGCATCCGGGCGCATCCCCGTGCCGGCCACCTGGAACGGCCACCTCTACGTGCCGGCGGGCGCCGCCGGGATCGCCATGGCGAACCTGGCAGCGCGGCTCGGCCTCGAAACCACCGGCATCAATCTGCCGCTCTCGACCCCCGCCGATTCCGGCGCCGTCCGCGACGTGCGCGCGCATGCCGTGCTGGCCGGCGATTCTCCGCTCTCGCAGGAGGCCGATCGAAAGCTTCGCGCTGGTGATACCGCCGCTGCGCAGTCTGAGACTCCGCTCTCCGCCGGCGAGGGGGAACTGCGCATCGTGGACGACGCGTTCGGCCGCCGCGCCGCCATCCTCGCCCGCGGCGACGATGCCGGCGCCGCCACGGCCCTCGGCCTGCTTTCCGATCGCTTCCCCAACCTTTGGGAACAGGGCAAGCCGTATCTTTCCCTCGAAGAGATCCGTTACGATCTGCACAAATTCTTCTCCCTTCACTCCAGCGCCGGCCAGGCCGCCGCCGCGCTTTATCACCTGGACCGCTGGATGAAGAAGATCGACGCCGCCGGCATCAAAGACGTCAAAGCCGAGATCTATGCCGACCTCGCCGACCCCGCGCTCACTGCTTTCGTACGCCAGCAAATCCAGCAACAGCTTCACACCATCGCCGCAGTGAAAACCGCCAGCCTGCATGCCGGCACCGGGTGCTGCGAACAGAGTCCCAACCTGCACTTCCAGTCCCCTACGACGAAGTTTCAGCCGGCCGCGCCCACCTTCACCGAAGACATCGTGATTCCCTGGGAGGGCAAACGCCTGGTGGAAGCCGTGCGCCGCGCATCCGCCAGGATCGCCGCCGGCCAGCCGGTCAAGCTGGTGGCTCGCGTCAGCGAGGGCCCCGAGGAGCGCCGCAAACTCGGCGAGCAGCTCAAGGGAATTCTCACATCCGCCGGCGCCGATTCCGCGCACTCTACCATCGAAGTGCTTTGCGCGTTCAAGCAGGGCTATAGCTGGCTGATGGATGAAATCGCGCCCGCGCTCGCCGGAAAGCCGGTGGCCTCACTGCGCATCGACTTCGCCAAGAACGTCGACTCCACCAGCGTTCGCGCCATGCAGTCGGATGCGCGCTGGGTGCAGGAGATCTACCCGGCCGACGAGATGCTCGCGCGCCAGTTGAAGCTGCCGCTCGAGAAGATCGGGCTGAACGAAGTCGAAGAGCCCGATTCCAAAACCCCCACCTACCGCGTACACGCCTTCGACGCCGCCGCCCACGAAATACTCACGCGCGATTTCACGGTATCCACCGTCATGCAGCCTTACAACGGCGTGATCCCGCGCTACGAACAGGTGCAGGTGGAAACCGGCTGGGTGCGCCTGGAAGCCGCTTCCAAAGCGATCCTCAATGAGCGCATCAAGACCGATATCGAAGAGTTCTGGGACCACTATCAGAACCAGACCCTGCCGCGCGTTTATCAGTTCGTCATGGCGCAGGCCCATGGCGATCTGCGCTCCGAATACGCGCCGCCCTTCGACACTCTCAAGCTCGACATCCACCTGAGCGAGCCGGATTACAACCTCGATCTCGACCGCGAGCGCATCTCCTCGCTCGAGGCGTTGCAGGAAGACACGCTCTACTCCACCGGTGTTTTCATGAGCATGATGGGCGATCTGGAAACCGGCCGCCCCATCACTTACACCGGCCGCGTCCTCCCCATCGTGCATGCTTCCGAAGACGGCCAGGACGGCCGTGTGCACATTGAGTTCTATGGCAAGCCGGCCGCGAATCCACTGGTGCGCCTGGCCTGGACCGACGCTCAGGGCAAGCACCACAAACAGGAGCGCAACCTGCCGGCGCTCACCGGCGAGTTCCAGCCGCGCCTGATTCAGGCGCGCGTGAAGGCCGGCGAGCCGGGCGTCGAAAGCCTCACCTGGCTGCTTCCCGCCGATTTCGCCGAAGATAAGTACGACGAGTGGCTCAACGTGGAAGGCCAGGACCAGGTGGATCGCAGCATCTTCTCCGCGGAGCAGGCGCGCGGCCAGATGCAATGGCTGGAGCGCATGCACGCCGCCGGCCTCTACCGCGACGAGGTGGCTTATCCGCACCTCGGCCGCATGGCTGTCGAGTTCGATTTACCGCTGCCCCTGGGTGCGCCGGTGGAGAGCCCTGCGCCGCGCGAATACGCGGCTATTGCCGTCGCGCCGCCCGCTACGCCGCGCCCCATGATCGCCGATGTCAAACCGCTCGCCGGCACTCCCTTCGTGCAATGGGACGAGCCCATTAGCCCGGATGAAAACACCGCCATCCTGGCGCGCCTCGCTACTTATCCAGGCGTCACGGTCTATTGGATGGGCCGCACTTACCTGGGCCGCGACATCTGGGCCGCCGACGTCATGCTGCCCACTCCCGCGCTGCTGCGCTCCTGGCCCAAGGAGACCACGCTCAAAGCCGCCATCGTTTATTCCGGCCGCCAGCACGCCAATGAAGTCTCCAGCACCAGCCATATCGATAAGCTGGCCGAGCAGCTCGTCACCGATCCCCAGAAGCGCGCCATGCTGAACAAGGTCAACGTGGTGCTGCATCCCATCACCAATCCCGATGGCGCGCAGCTTGCCGTGGACCTTGCCAAAATTACGCCCGACAACATGCTGCATCCCGGTTATCACGGCGCGCTCAGCGCCGACGTTTCCACCGGGCAGGGCGAGACCGATCCCATCTATCCCGAATCGCGCACGCGCCGCCAGTTGATCGAAGCCTGGCAGCCCGATGCCTTCCTGAATCCCCACGGCTATCCGTCGCACGAATGGGTGCAGCCGTTCTCCGAATACACCGCCTGGGTGCAAAGCCGGCAAGGCGCGAATCCTGGCCGCGCCTGGTGGATTCCGCGCGGCTGGTTCACCAGCCTGGGCTACGTGCGCGACGACACGCATCCCTACAGCAAAGCTATCGCCTACGCCCTCGAGGATCGCATCGTGGAGGCCGAACGCAACGTCCCCGGCCTGCTGCCGCTGGAAGACCGCATGAACGCCCGCTACCAGCGCTTCGGCCAGCGCTGGCAGCCGCGCGACATGTTCCAGCCCATCGTGAACGGCATTCGCATTTACATGTCGCTGAAGGGATCGGGCGGCCGCGGAGGCGCGGGTGGCGCCGGCGGCGCCGCCGGCGATGCCGGTTCCGCAGCCGGAACGCCCGGCAGCGGCGGCGTCACCGGCCTCTCGGCCGACGTCACCTGGGACGCCGGCTACACCGAAGCACCCGATGAAACCGCGCACGGCGATTACATGAAGCTCATGGCCGCCGCCGGCCTGGCCTTCGACTACGTGCACCTCAAGTATCTGGCCGAGGGCGATCTCCGCATCACCCGCACGGAACGCGATGCCGCCGGAGGCGTGAACTGGCGCGTGGAACGCCCGCGCCCCATCCTTCCGCCCGGAACACCGCCGCCGCGGACTACTCCGGATCAATAGAGGGGCTCCGGGAGTATAAATTAGCGTCGAGAATCGCGTGTCCGCGAGCGCCTGCCAGCTCACAATCACGAAAGCACGCTGCTTCCGCGGGTCTTGAGAACCCGGTCTCCGCACCAGGTAGAACTGGCCCCGTGTCGCGGCAATTGCTGGTATTCCAGCGTGTCCATCGCCTCGCGATTCAAGCGTTCAGCATTGCGATTATGATCGCGATATCTTTCAGGCCCCGCGCCTGTCTCTCCAACTGGGTCAAATAAGCAACCGCCGCCCGCTCGAGCACCGCGGAACGGTTCTTATCCACTCGATCCAGCCGGCTGAGCAGTTGCTTCGGGAGTGTGATAGATGTCTTGACTCTCACTTTGCTACCGCCGACGAATTCGGATTCGCCATCATCGTGCTGGTATCGACCACCTCGAAATCACTGCCGCGGATGCAATGTGTCCAGCCGTTGAAAATCCAGTTCTGGCTGCTGGAAGAATTCGGGTCCCCCCACCGTGGGTCGGAATCGGTGGTGATCAAAATCGGCAAGCCGTTATCCGCGAGGATCATCCCGTAGCGCTTCATGGCGCGAATGATGCGCTGCACTTCCGGCGGAAAGGTCCCACCCACATGCTCGTCGGCGGCGCAAGTGGCTTCGTTGAAAGTTGCTTTCAATCGCCACCGCGATCCCATTGGCGGCACCGACGCGGAGTCGTTGTGGCTCGCGTAGTGCCGCGCCGGCCAGATATATGTATCACGCGTCGAGTTGACGGTAAACCGGATCATATGTTGGATCTCGCCGGCGCCATACACTTCGCCGTACGTCAAGATTCCCGGCCAGATGGGCAGACCCGCCGCATCGGATGAAGTCCAGCCATCCGGACGAAGATCGTTTGCCATCAGGTCAAAAATCGCCCCCGATCCGCCGCTGTAAGGCGGCGTGGCCGACCCGAGAGCGTATATTTCGTACAGCTTGCACTGGTCGGTCTGGATCACCAGCAGGTGCGCATCGCCGTTGTAAGGCCCGCCCGAGACGGGAAAGGATGCGTTGAACCCATATCCCTCCATCTGCATCCCGCCGGTGATGGGGTACGAGCCGCCATCGCTTTGCGGATTCCCGCCGAATGATACGTGGAATGCCGGAGTGCCGCTGGTAGCCAGGTTGATCGCCATCGAAGGGGCGGTGCCCAGCCGGTTGGCGGCGAAGGTGCCGATGATCGCATCGGAACCAGGGCCGACCAGCAGCGAGTCTACCCTCGAGTTCCAAACATTGTCGTCGGGGAACAGCGGGCAGCCCCCGACGTTCCGGGAATTCACGAACGTGTTGGTGTTCTGCTGGCCCACTCCCACCCACGCATATCGTCCAGCGCCGTCGCGGGCGCAGGTCAGGACCAGGTCGGGTTGGCCGGTCCCGCCCAGCGTGATGATCACACTGCTGCGAGTGGCCGCATCGCACAATGGTTCCGTGCCGGCTGGGTAGGTCGGAATCTGGCCGGTACATGCGCAAATGGGTGGGCGCACACGATCCGTGACATTGCCTTGCGCGGATGCCGGGATACAAATGAAAAGTGCCGATGCGATAAGCCGCATGGCGACCATCTTACAGCGGCTCATCCTGAATGGTCTAGTGGCCTGCGTGCGCCAGCTCAAAGCTATCGTATTCGGAAGTACGATTACGTTGTGAGAATCAAGACATCCATCACAGTGACTAAGGAGCTGCTCAGCCGGCTGGATGGAGTGGGCAACTGCCGTGATGCGTTCTGACTGGTGGGGCAGGTTGTTAACCTGCGGACCGATTGTCAATCGGTCCAGCCGGGCGCAGCCCGGCCCTGCAGTTTCTTAGATCCTGTCAGCAGATAACCACTCCATCTGGCCGATTCCTGACAAGCCATAACTAAGATGCCGTACGGGCGACTCCCCTTACTTCACCACTACTTTTTCCACCGCCTGGTTGTCATTGGCGTCCGCCACCCGCACCGCAATCGTATGTTCTCCGGCCGCGGCTTCCAGGCTCAGCGCGTAATCAAGCTCCAGCGAATCCGACAGCTTGCTCACCGGCGCCGCCACGGTCCATTCGCCGCCATCCAGCGAATACTCGGCTCTGGCAATGTCGTTGAGCGCGTCGGCGGCGTGCCAGCGCACTTCGAGTTTGCCGCCGGCGCGCGTGGCGGCCAGCGCCGTGATCTTCGGCGGCGTATTGTCGATCCAGAACGGATCGCTCTCCATCTGCCCCGTCAACGCCTCGGCCGGCGGATTGCTCGGTGCGTCCGAAGCCGTCACGCGCAGCCGGTACTCTCCATCCGGGAAGGCCGTGGAGTCCCACGAGATATATTTTTCGGCCACTTTGTCCCTGAAAAGCTTCCATTCGGTCTCGCCAGCGCCGCGAATCTCCACGCGGTAGACCATATTGTCGCCGTTGGGGTCGATCGCCAGCCACCGCGCGCCCAGGTAGCCTCTGGCGAACTGCATGGCCGGTGTCGTCGTGGTGTTCTCGAAGGGCGGCGGCGGAACCGTTACGGCGGACCGGCGGCCCAGCGGCGGCAGGTTCAGCGTCTGCGAGGGCGCCACAATCGCCAGCAGCGGGGAAGACGATGGCGCCGGGAATTTGTAGTTCGCCGTTGTGATCTCGATCTGGTCCACCCGCGGCTCCACGTTCTTGGGCAGATAGGCCACATCCACCGACTCCAATTCCGGCGATTGACCGCTGCCCGTCCCCGCCGCCGTCAGCGTGGCGCGCCATTGTACAAACCGCGCCGCCGGTGAGGTGATTCGCGCCCCGGTGGTCGCGGTAATCGCGGCCGACCATGGGCTCCAGTTCTTTTGCGGCTGGTCCAGGTTGCCGCTGCGCGTCTCCACCGCCACCTGCCCGCCGTTGAGGTGTGCTTCGAAGGTGAGGCGTCCAAACAGCGTATACATGGCGGCGTCAAAGACGTCGCTCTCGATCGAGCCTTGGTGCTCCAGTTCCGGCCCGATCTCGTAGACCTTGCCGGTGTTGCCGCTGGCCGCATAAAGGTGGCCGTCCGGCGATGCCTGGAACGCCGTCACCTGCGTCACCGGCAGGGTCAGCAATGCGGTCGAAAGCACCGGCGATTCCACCCGATAGACGCCGCCCTTGTTCCCCGTGCCCAGCAACACGCGCCCGGAGGAGTCGAAGGCAATCGCGTAGACCACGTCCTGCGCATGGCTCCAGATGCGGCGCGAATATCCATTGGGTTCGATGCGATCCACCTCGCTGCCACCGGCCACGGCCGACGCTCCCGGGGCCACCGGCGGCGGGGCGGGCGGCCTCGCCGCGCCGGCCGGCGTGCCCGGCTGATTCACCGTAACCGTCAACCCGCCGGCCGGGGCGGGCGGCGCCGCAACCGGCATGAGGGACGATGGCGCGGCCGGCTGTTTGTTGCCCGCCGCGGCGGCGTAGATTGCGCCATCGCGCTCCACGGCCACCGCGGTCACTTCCTTTTTCGCCATCTGGTAAAGCACGAAGCCTTCGCCCGCGGGCGTAACGCGCAGTACCAGCCCGCCGGGGTCAGTGCCCACAATCAGGTTATCCGCGGCGTCCACGGCCATCGAGCGCACGTGGGTTTCGTCGCTTTGGAAAAAAACTTTGCCTTTTCCGTCGGGCGTCACGCGATGAATCTCGCCATGGTCTCCGGTCGCCACCAGCAGGTCGCCTTTGTGGTCGAAAGCCAGGGCCCAGATGTACTTGGCTTTGGGATCGTAGAAAACTTCCGGCTTGGCATTGCCCGTGATGCGGTAGACTTTGCCGTCGGGCGCGGTGGCCACGTAAACGCGATCGCGCGCGTCCACGGCGATCGCGTGGATCTCCAGCGCATCCAGTTCCGCCAGCAGCTTGCCGGGCCCGCCCGGAGGGATGCGGAACAGCTTCGCGCCCGTGCCGCCGCCGGCGTAGAGGTTGCCTTTGGAATCCCGCGCCAGCGACCAGAGATAGGCCGCGGAAGTGTCGAAGACTTCGCGCGAGCGCGGCGCCAGGGTCAACAGCCCATCGCTGCGCAGCGAGAGTTTTTGGATCACGCCTTTTTCAAAATCGGCGGATTCGCGTTGCGTCCAGTTCCGTGTCTCGCCCGCCACCAGAGCCGTCACTGCCAGCAAAATGCCGGAGGCGCGCCCCATCCACTTACCCATCGGTTTTTTCATGTTGAGATTCTGAAGCCGCACTCTATTTGACGCGCCCTATTTCACATGGATCCGCAGCGAATAGCTGCCCGTCACTACCGAATCGAACGGCAGAGCCATCTGTTCCGTGGCCGTCTCCGGAGACGTCACCACGGTCCGGCTGGAGGCCCGCCCCGCCTGCATCACATTCAGCACCGAAGCCGGCAGGCTGGGCAGCGTCTTATCGTCGAAATAGGCCGTCGGCGTGGATTCCACCAGCGACACATACAGCTTGTTGTTCGATCGCTCCTGGTTGAGCAAAGACACGGTTTGCGGCAGATCGATGTAGCGGTTCATCATGCCCGCCATGTTCTGCATGCGGTTCACGGTGTCGGCGTCGCTCAGCATAATGCGGTGGTCACCCTTGGCCAGCCCTTCGGGAATCTTCACCGTGAAATCGCGCTCGATGCGCTCACCGCGGTAGGGACGCAGGAAGACCTTCACCGGGACGGAATCGCCGGCGCGCACTTCCGGTTCCTGCACCCAGGCGCTTTCAATGGTCGCGACGCGCCGCTCCGGCAGCAGATCCACCGTGACGTTCACGCGCTTCACGTTGGGTGTGTTCACGTTGTTGAGGTAAAGCCGGTTGAACATGTTGCCCCACCAGGCCGCCATCGCCAGAGGCGGCGGCATGGGCGCCTCCCCGGATGCCGTCATGGTGGAAAGTGAAATGGGCGAAAGCGAAAGCCCCGCGCCGTCGAGTTCCACCTTGCCGCTCAGGCGGTAAGTGGTTTCATCGGCCAGCTCGTTCAATTCCGAGAGCGAATTGTAGAGCGTCAACATCATCAGGTAAGGCGTCCACTTCTGGTGGACGAAGACGTTGAAGTGAAAATCCTTCTCGTGCGTCAGCTTCTCCTTGTCGTCGAGCGACCTCAGCTTTACCGTCACGGGAATCATATCGGACTCCGCGCCCAGCACGCCCATGATGCCCGTAAAGCGGTCCTGGTGTAGCGCGCCTACAATCTCGGTGGCGTTCGCCATCTTACTCGGCTGGTAACTGGAGGCGAGCGTCATGATGACTTCGCCCTTGCTCATCGGAATATCAACCGGCCCCAGGTTGAAGAAGGAGTGGCCGAAGCCCAGCACGCGCTTGCCGTCGTTATAGGTCACCGTGCCCAGGCCGGTAACGCTCATATCGCCGTCCACCAGCACGCCCGCGATGCTGTCGCCGGGGTTGAGCGCGTGTTCCCAGCCGGGGGCCGGCTTATTGCTTTGTATATCGGAAGCCGCGCCGCCTTGCACGGCGTTGACACCGAGTTGCTGGAACATGGGCCCGAACTCGCGCAGCGCGCTGTCGGTGAAGCCGGAGAGCATCAGCGGAGCTTCAATCGGCACCATCATTGGCTGGGGCATTGGGCCGGCCGAAACCGGGTAGTCCAGCATGCCATCCGGAACTGAAACCGCGCCATTGCGCGAGCGCGCCTTTTCCGGCGTGCGCGCGTCGTCGGGCCGCGATTTATCCAGATCGTTGATCTCCAGCATCAATTCGATAGGCGTGATTCCGCAGACCGCATCCGGCGAAAACGTGCTCATGCGCAGCGCCACCGCGCCCACCAGTTTGCCGTCAATATACACCGGGCTGCCGCTCATGCCGCCCGCCACGTTGGTCACTTTGGCTTTGCCCAACATCTTGGCTACGATGATGTCCTGGTTCGGCCCGTTCTGGTTCTTGAGCCGCCCCACGATTTCAATCGGCACCGCTTCCGGTTCCGTCCCCTGGAAGACGGTCCACGCGATACCCTTCATACCGGGTTTGACGTCCTTCAGGTGCATGATCTCCACAGGTCCGGCCTTAGGCCGGGAAGGAAGGGCGTCAGCCGCCATTAAAGGCAGGCCAACAGCCGCGAACACCAAAAGGACTGCGGCGGATCGGATGTTCATTGGGGAAAAACTCCAGTTGTCACTTATTGTACAACGTGGGGCAGGCGCCCTCGCCTGCGCCGGACCCCCTGGTCCGGCTCTTCGCGGGTTTAATTCGGGGACAGGCTACCAAACTCCCAATCTGAATTCACCCAGCCCCATCTCACCGTAATCCAGCTTCTCGCTCAATTACCATCCGGGCCGCTCCTGCCGGACGACCGCGTGTACGTCCACTTGGGCGCGGAGCCGGTAGAGAAGCGCTTTGAAGCCAAAGACACTGCGGTTCCAATAGACGTACATCGGATGGGCGCGGAGGTGCCGTTTGCGGACGACGCGCGAAAACCAGTCCACGCCCCGTTGGAAGTGAGCCTCGTCTCCGAAATCGAATGCGCCCGGCTGGCGGACCGGCTCCATCATCCAATCGAGCGATTCCTCCATCATGCGGACATAGCCTTCCAGTTCGGGATCGTTCGCGCTCACGCCGCAGGCGCGTTGGACGACTTCGGGGATGATGGACGGATCCTCGTACGCCATTTTGTCGGCCATCCGCACGAGTTCGCGCTCTTCAGGGCCGTAGTGCTGCACGCAGCCGAAGTCGATCAGCCCAAGGCTACCGTCGCTGAGGAACAGATAGTTGCCGGGATGGGGATCCACGTAGGGCATGAAGGCGTAGTACATGCGCATCCAGGAAATGTAGATTTTGGTTCCGAAGGCGTTGCGCGATGCCTGCGTAGGGTTGGTGGCGAGATAGTCTTGCAGGTGCAGGCCCTGAACGTAATCGGTGGTCAGGACGCGCTTGCCGGAATACTCGGGGTAGGCCCGCGGCACGACAATGCCGTCTTCGGGCCGGAAGAGTTCGCGGGCGAGTCGTTGCGATTCGGCTTCCTGCAGATAATCGACTTCCTGGTTGAGCATGCGACGGACTTCTTCGAACTGCGCCTTGACCGATTCCCAATCTTTGCCGAGGCGCAGAGGGAGGACCAGGGCGGAGAGATTTCGAAAATCCGCATCGATGGTTCGCGCGATACCCGGGTACTGAATCTTGACGGCGACGCGCTCGCCCGATTTCAGCCGGGCGCGGTGGACCTGGCCGACCGATGCGGCGGCGAAGGCCTCTTTCTCGAAGCTGAGAAACAGTTCTTCGGATTCCTTGCCGAACTCATTGCGCACCACCTCGCGGATCAGCGCGTAGTGCATCGGCGGGGCCTCGAAGTGGAGGCGGTCCAGAGTATCGGCCACCTGACCGGGAAGGATACCCGGCAGGTTGCCCGCGGCCTGGCCGAGTTTGGTCATGGCGCCGCGCAGGTAGCCCAGACGATGAAACGTCTTCAGCGCCACGCGCAGGTTCGTCTCCATCAGACGCCGCTTGGATGCCTCGGCATCGCTGAACCACCGGCGTATCCAGAGTGCCAGGTATGCCAGGGCGATCTGCGCGGAGAGTTCCGAGAGTGTCCACAGCCGGTGGAGCGAGCCGGCCGGCGCCGGGCGCTGCGCCAGATCGGCGAGAATCTCCCGGAGTTGTTCCTGCGCCCAGGCGGCATTCGCCGTGGACGAAAGATCGTCGTCGGGAAGCGCGGCCATTAATTCACTGAGATTGACGTCCATATGTTCCCCTTCCTTGGTCGATGCCTAGCGATGCGACAAACAGCTTCAGCGACTGATCCAGCAGGGCCAGGGTGTCCTCCTGGCCGGGTGAATCGTCGGCTGCCCAGTATGCGAAAACGCCCAGATAGAGAGTCCAATAAAGTTGCACGGTTACCGCAGGCCGGGGAGCGGAAAAACCGTGAGAGGTGACGATCGCTTCCACCAGTTCCAAATGATCGACGCGGATGGCATCGCCGGGGCTGTCGGGCGACTGGCGCGCCAGCGGGCTGAAAATGGTATCGGAGGCGGGTGCCAGGAATTTGCGAAACTCACGGAGGTGGCGGAGGCCGGACCAGATGAGCGAGAAGAGGTCGGCTTCCAAAGAAACCTCCTCCCTCCGGCCGGCGCGAAACTCCTCGCCGGCACGTTCCATGGCTTCGGCCACAAGCGCGGCGGCGATGGCTTCCTTGGTCGGAAAGTAGTTGAACAACGTCCCGGTGGCGATCCCGGCTGCCACGGCTATGCCGCGCGTGGTGGTGTTCT
The DNA here is from genome assembly GCA_003167255.1 of Bryobacterales bacterium. GTDB lineage: Bacteria > Acidobacteriota > Terriglobia > Bryobacterales > Bryobacteraceae > PALSA-129. The sequence continues at coordinate 31,314 of PMTR01000006.1, read as the reverse complement.
GCCAGCCGTCGCTCACGAAAAGGCTCGTGGCCGCTTGCAGAATGCGCAGCCGGGTGGCGGACTTCGCTTCGGCGGTAATCCTCACAGGCTTTGCTGGCCCCCTAAAGTGAGCATGCTCATAAAATAATCCAACCCGAGTCCAATGTCAAGACAATAATGAGCATGCTCATAATGATCTTGGCTGTGACACCCCGGAGGCCGCTAGCCCGACATTCGGATAATGTCCCATTCGCCCAACGCAAAAAAATGTCCAACTGACACGACGGGCGCCAACTCATGCGCATAATGGAGGCGGTGCCCAGTTTGCAAACTCGGTCGATTGAAGCAGGCGTTCTGAAGAACAGTCCGAATCCTCAACTGGGCGGCCCGGCTGGGCTCATCCATCCCGGAATCTAATGCCATGATGATGGACTTCGTATTGCCCATCCGTGGCTTGGCTGTGGGCCTGATCATCGCGGCGCCGGTCGGCCCCGTCAACGTGCTCTGCATTCAGCGGACCATCGAGAGGGGCTGGAAATCGGGTATCCGCTCCGGTTTGGGCGCGGCGATCGCGGACACGCTATACGGCGCCATCGCGGGGTTCAGCATCAGCCTGGTGATTCAGTTTCTGATCCGCGAAGAGTCCTGGATCCGGCTGGTTGGCGGGATCCTCTTAATGGGCATCGGAGTGGTGTATTATTGCAAGCCGCCAAAGCCGCTCGAAGCGGTCCAGGTCCGCTCCTCCGCCCATTCGGACTTCGTCTCCACTCTTCTCCTGACCTTGACCAACCCTACTACCGTGCTCTCTTTTCTGGCGGTGCTGGCCATGCTCGGCCTGGGAAAGCAGCGGCTGCTGTGGCAGACCTCATTTCTGGTGGCCGGCATATTCTGCGGGTCGATGCTCTGGTGGACCATTCTGGCCAGCGCGGCAAACCTGCTGCGCGGCAGGATTACCTATGCCGGCATGCGCTGGATGAACCGCGTGGCAGGGATTGCCATCGGCGTCTTCGGCCTGGTGAACGTGGTGCTCAGCCGCTGGCACAGGGGTTAGGCGAGGTTCACGCGGAAGCGGATCGGAGACGAGCTGCCGCGACTGACGAGTTGTTTACTATAAATAGGACGGTTCTTCATGACAGGCATTGACATACATTCCGTGGTCGCGCTGCTCGAAGACGCCGATGACAACGGAAAAACCTACGCTATGGTCGCATTGAAGGCACAACGGTTAATCCGGGATTGCTTTTTTGGGTTTCTCGCGCGCGCGTGAAGCGTCTACTTTCGTTGGTCGACGCGGTGTCACCGCGCGTTTCCGCCCCGAGAGTCGCGGATTCTCACCCATACCCGGGCGAGACAGACTAGCATGATCAGCCCGCCAATCGCACGATAAATCTGAAATGGGCCACCGGCTGGGTTTGCCAGCATGACCAAACCGAGCAGCGAACCCATCAACGCCAGCAGGATCCAACGCAACCCGGTGAGGACACGCACTCCTCGAATCCATGCGCGTTGGCCACCAACGGGCGGGGCGCCGCCTTCGAGCGCCGCTTTCCACCGCGCTCCCGTATCCAGTGACGCCTGGTATTGGCTTCCCAGCGCTCCCAGGGGCATGAATGTCACGGAATACTTCTGCCCGCCGATGTGCAGGGTAAATGACGCATTCAACCCATACCACGGCCAGCGAAACAGTTCCGGGGCGGGAACTCCGACGCCGAAGACTTCCTTGCCCTCGCTCACCAGCGACAGCCTTCCGTTTTCCAGCTTCAGGACTCCCGGCCTTATCACCGTGAGCCCCCTGCCCCACCGTACCGGGTTTTCCATGGCTTCCGTTATACCACCGGCATCCGGTCGGTATCTATCGCTCGGCTCCTGCGCTAAATGGGAGGCGCCCTCATGCTGCGATTGTGATGCGTTGAATGCCAACGGCGACCGCCGTCGAAGCGCGCCCGCGACTCATGTGGTCGGCAACTGCCGCGAGCGGCGTATCACGGGACCTACCTCCCCAGTGGCCACGCGGCATCTATCAAACTCGATATCCGTTGACGGGACCTCCAAGAGGCCAGCCACGCGTTGCTTTTCAAATCGCTCCCTCCAGTGTCGAAATGGTCGGCGCTGACGTGTCCAGCCGCTTTTGGATGGTCCGATAGGGCGGTACCGTTACCCTATTGCAGGTGCGGTGCGCGACATAAAAGTGGGACTCCGGCTGGTTTGTATCAGGGCACGGCCTTTAGCCGTGCCGCAAGTCGCCGCACCAGAGGCTTTTGCCACTGTGAGTTTTCCGGCACCACAGGGGCTAAAGCCCGACTTTCCGAGCAACCCTACGGCACGACTAAAGGCGTGCCCTGATACAAAGCCGAAGACCAAACCTCGCGTACCCCTACGCTCAGATTCCTGCGAATTTCGCCGGATCGGGATCTCCGCCACTTTTATGTCGCACACCCTTGCAGGTGAGGTGAGAGCAAGCCTCTTACTCCTTGCGGTAGGATACATTTGATGTCTCGCATTCTGCCAGTGTTTCTGCTCCTACTCTGCGAGGGGCTGCTTTTTGCCCAGGCCGACCCCCGCGAAGCCTGTGCGGCCGACGTGCAGAAGCTCTGCCCGAACGTACCGCAGGGCAGTGGGCGAATTCTCGACTGCCTCAAACAGCACCAGGATCAAGTCTCCGCCACCTGCAAACAGGCCGTACTCAAAGCCCTGCAGCCATCCGGTTCCACCCCTGCTCCGGCCACTCCTCCGCCCACCCCGTCTCCCGCGGCCCAGCCGAAGAATCCCAGCCCGCAGCCCGCCGCCTCGGCGGCTCCCTCGGACCGCTATTTCCTCATGAAGCAAGTCAAAATCATCGACCAGGGTATGGGCCAGGGACGCCCCGCCTACGACCTCTTGATTCCATCCACCTGGAATTTCAAAGGCTGGGTCAACGTCGGCGTGGCCGAGGGCGGTTGCTTCGCCGATTGGTTCTCGGTCTTCGGGGATGCCACCAGCCCCGACAACTCAATCGAGCTCCAACTCCTGCCGCAGTCCACCTGGCAGTACATGGACGACCCCATGGCGCAGCGCCAGATGCAGCAGCAGAATCAGCGCGATGGGCAAGTGGGCATGAAACCCTGTCCCGTGCATGCCCCCTTCCGTGCCGAGGAGTTCATACGCCAGAACCTGATTCCCAAGGGCCCCAAGAACAGTACTGTCGTCTCGATCGATTCCTTCCCGGAACTCGATCAGATCGTGCGGCACCAACTTGGTCTGCCGCCAGCCTCCACTGGCGGAGACAGCGGCGGCATTCGCACCGAAGCCGCTCGCGCGCGCATCGCCTATAACGACGACGACGGCAAACCGGCCGAAGCGTGGCTCACCGCAGCCATGGTGGTGCGCTCCGTTCCGGCTGGCGGCCGCGGCGCGTCCTACGACTCTCACGCCATGATGGTCATGTTTTTCCGCACTCCCAAAGGCCAGCTCGACTCGAACGACCGGCTCTTTAAGCTGATGGCCGCCACCATTCACCCCGAACCGGAGTGGCGCAATTGGAGCAACGGCGTCATTTCCACGCTGTATCGCAAGAAACAGGCGGAGCTGGCGAAGCAGGGAGCCATGATCGCCGAGTTCCAACGCCACGTCGCCGACACCATCAACGGCGTCACGGCGAATTCCATGGCCGGCGCGAACCGCGCCGCCTTCGGCCAGGACCAGATCATCCGCGGGGTCCAAACCTTCCGCGATCCATCCACCGGCGCAACTTTAGAGCTCAGCAACCAATACGATCACGCCTGGCTGAACGGGACCAACGAATACGTGATGACCGGCGACCCCAACTTCAACCCCAACGGCAACCTCAACGGCAACTGGACCAGGCTCGAGCTGGTCCGGCAGCAGCCCTAACCATCTGGCCGAATGGTCGCTTCTGATAGACTGATCCATTTCGGTTTGCCACATGGATAGAACCTTGAAGCTAAAGCTGTTCGCGGCCGGCATTGCCATCGGCGTCTTCGGCCTGGTGAACGTGGTGCTCAGTCGCTGGCACAAGCATTAGGCGTGATTCCACTAAACCCGTACGACTCCTGCTTGACTGTGCATCAAATTTGTTGTACAAAATAATTGCTGTACAATATTTCAGTTGTACAACAGGAGCCGCTATGAGAAACGTGACCGGAGCCGTCGCCGAAGGAGACGATTTTTTTAATCGTATCAATGAGATGGAGCTGTTCTGGCGGAATCTGGAAACTGACAACCTTCTCCTCCTCGCGCCTCGCCGCGTCGGCAAGACTTCCCTGATGCGGAAAATGGCCGAAGAGGCAGCCGCTTATGGTTTCACCACCGCCCTAGTCGATGTCTCCGACTGCGCGGACGAGCTTCACTTCGTGCAGCGCCTCTACGCCGCCATCCTTGAGGGCCCCCTCGGTGACCCCCTCTGGCATCAGATCAAGGAGAACTGGCTGGGAAAGACCATTGACCGTATCCAAAAGGTCGGCGCCGCCGGTTTCAGCCTCGAATTCCGCTCCGATGGCGCCGACTGGACCCGTCTCGGCGAGGAACTGGCCGGAGCTCTTTCCAAGCTGGAAGGCCGCTGGCTCATTCAGATCGATGAACTCCCGGTTTTCGTGCTCAAGCTCCTGGATCACGACGTACCCGCCGGGCGCGCCCGCGTCAGAGAGTTTCTGTATTGGCTGCGCCGCCTGCGCCAGAAGTACACTGGTGTCCGCTGGATGCTGGCCGGCTCCATCGGCCTCGACACCATCACCACCCGCCTGAACATCGCCGATGCCATCAACGATCTGCACATCGAGAAGCTCGGCTCTTTCGAGGCTCCCGTCGCCGATGCGTTCCTCCAGGCTCTTGCGGCAGCGCACTCTGTTCAGCTCGGCGAAGCCGTCCGCGCCCACATCGTGACCCGCACCGGTTGGACCGCTCCTTACTATCTCCAGTTGATCTTTCACCAACTCCGCGGTGTCAACGGTGAAGTAACCCAGTCGGATGTCGACCGGGCCATCGAAGACCTGCTGGGTCCACACCATCGCAACTACTTTGATTACTGGCGGCAGCGCCTCTACGAGGAACTCGGCAGACCGGACGCGGAACTCGCCGTATCGCTCTTGCATCACTGCTGCCGCGCTCCCGAAGGCTCCACGCGGAGCACATTGAGCCTCGTGCTGGCCTGCCCGATCCCCGATCCCACGGCGCGCGAGGACAAACTGCGTTATCTGGTGGACGTGCTGCAGAACGACGGGTACCTCGTGGAAGCGGATGGCCGGTGGCGCTTCCTCTCCCCGCTGCTCCGCGAATACTGGCTAAGAAGGCTTGCCCCTCAGGAAGACCGCAATGACTGAACCGAAGCCGGCCGATCCCAAGCCCGATGCAAGGAAGACCAGCCCGCCCTTCACCGTGGCCGTCTACAACCCCGCGTTGCTGAAGAAGGAAGACCTGATCCGCGGCTTTGTGGCGCGCCAGCCACTTCTTGAAAGATTGCTCGATGACCTGCGCCGCGAAGCGCCCGGCAGCACGCCGCAGCACCATCTGATCATCGGCCAGCGCGGCCTCGGCAAGACCACCCTGCTGCGCCGCCTGGCCTTTGCCGTCGAAGACGATCCCGCCCTGGCCGTGGCCTGGATGCCGTTGGTCTTCCCCGAAGAACAATACAACGTGGCCGGCTTGGGCGACTTTTGGTTGAACTGCGTCGATGCCTTGAGCGATGCGCTGGACCGCACCGGCGACCGCGCCGCCTCTCAGGCTTTGGACGCCCGGGTGGAACGCGTGCCATCCTCCGGCGCCGACCGATCCACCGCCGCGCTTCAACTCCTCCTGGAAGAAGCCGACCGGCTCGGCCGGCGCGTCCTCCTGCTGGTCGATAACCTGGATATCGTTCTCGACCGCCTCAAGAAAGACGAGGAGTGGGAATTCCGCCGCGTCATCTCGCAGGAGCGCCGCCTGCACTTCGTGGGAGCATCCAGCCGCGTGCTGGAAACCCTCTACGAGTATGGGCGGGCGTTCTACGACTTCTTTCAGATCCATGAGCTGAAGGGTTTCGATGAACAGGAGACGTTTTCCACGCTGTGTCAACTGGCCGAGCAAGCCGGCGCCACGGAAGTGTCGCGCTTGTTGCGCGAACAACCCGGGCGCATCAAGGCCTTGGGTGTTCTCACCGGCGGCAATCCGCGCACCCTCGTGCTGCTCTTCAAAGTCCTGGCGCAAGGCCCCGAAGGCGACGTGCAGCGCGACATCGAGCAGCTTCTGGACGAGTACACAGCTCTCTACAAAGCGCGATTTGAAGAGTTGGCCCCGCAAGCCCAGCAACTGGTCGACGCCATGGCCATTCATTGGGACCCCTTGACCGCCGCCGATCTCACCGAACGCCTGAGCCCGCTCTCCGTCAGCCAGGTCTCCGCTCAGCTCAAGCGCCTCGAAGACTTCGGAGTGGTGGAGAAGACCCCGTGGTTCGGCGAAAAGAAAAACGCCTATCAGATCGCCGAGCGTTTTTTCAATATCTGGTACCTGATGCGCGCCAGCCGCCGCGTGCGCCGCCGCTTGCTCTGGCTGGTGAAGTTTCTGGAAACCTGGTTTGACCGCGAGGAACTGCACGCCCGCGCCCGCAGCTTCCTGGATCGCGACCCGGAGACCATGGGCCGCGAACACTACGCCGAAATGGCGCTGGCCTATTCGCAGGCAGTCCCCGACCGGTACTTGCAGCGAAGTCTCGAATCCGCCGGTCTGCATGCAGTCCTGGACGATGGCGTGCGCCGCCTCATCGATTTCAGCGACCTCCCTCCGGAATTGCAGGACAAGAAAGACCGCATGCAGCAGCTCCGGGACCTGCGAACGGCCACCTGCAACCTCCAGCGCGATTGGGACGGCATCGACCCTGCGGAGTTCTGGCGCCTCCTCGGAGGTTCGCCTTCGTTCTCATTAATGGAGAAGGCGAAGATGGTTGAGCAGCTGCCATCGCTGCCAACTGCTCGTCTGCGTGAACTGTATGGGAAGCTCAGACTTTTCGAGGAGCGTCTGGGGCAGAGTTTTCCAGGGTATGCCGCAGACGTGACCCGGCTTTACGACGCCCTCGCGGGCGGCGAGCTGGCTGACGTTTACGACTATGAAAACGCGATTGCGATCGCGAAGCAGTACGATCTTCTCCTGCTTCCCTACATCGCCATTGCCTGCAGAGTCGACATAACGCTTTATCGGGAAGCGGTTTCTGGGGAAGAAACGAAAAGGGCAGAGTCGGCATTCCGGGCCATGACGGCGGAGCCCGGGTTTGAGGTACCTTCCTGGAGTGGCCTTGGTTACTTGCTGTCGTGGCATTCGAAGCGTTACGAAGAGGCAGAGCAAGCTTTTCGCCGCGCCATTGAGTTGGACTCACAGCTAGTCTATCCGTGGAGCAACCTCGGAAGGACGCTGATGGAGCGTTTCTCCCACCGGGAGGCAGCGGAAGCACTTCTGCGCGCCTTCGAAATCGGTCCAACACGAGAATGGGATTTGGAGCAATTCGTTCGAGCCTGCCATCACCTCCTCGGTACGCCCAAGGAACTTCCCGCACTCCTGAAGATGGTGCGGCACGCCCACGAACTCGTTCCAGACAATCCGGAAATCCAATTCCTCCTGGCGCGAATTCTGACACTTACCGAAAGCTGGCCGGAAGCGAGCCAACTGCTGGAGCAACTGGCCTCCAACAAATCCGCGTTCTTTTCCAAGGGATTTTTCCGGTCTGCAATTCAGACCGGTCATCTCGACGACGCCATCGCCGTCCTCGAACGGACCGGGGCCAACGAACGATGGCGTCCGCTGTACGAAGCTCTGCAATCAGCACGGGCCGGAACGCCTGACTACCTCCGTACCGTAGCCCCGGAAGTCCGTATGGCCGCAACCAAGATTCTGCGACGCCTCGCTCCCGATCTTTTTGACGCCGGGGAACCTGGTCTTGAGAAATCATGATACGTCATGATGAATTGGAATCAGTTATCGACGAAAACGGGAACAAACGGCTCGCCCAATGGCTCGAAGGGCTCGACGCGGCAGCGCGTTACAAAAAAAGGAAGGCGTCCGGTTCGAGCTTTCGCTGGGACGGTAAAAGAAAGAATGCCCCAGCCTCCATGTCCACGTCAAGGACTGCTTGCTGGTACTTGACTGACCCATTTTCGAGGCTGATCCATTTTCTCGACCAATTCTCTCCGAAGCCTTCAGGCGGCGTTGAGTTGGGGCGCCCCGAATTCCTCCTCCTCGCTCAGCATCGGGTCATCCGCTGCGTCGTGCAGGTGTTTCGTCACTTGAGCGCGGAACCACCCGAGGACGCGGTTGGTGGCGGCGTGGATCTCTTCGTCGTGTTGTGCCAGGCAGACCTTGCAGTCTTGGGTCATCGTTTGCTCCTGTTCTACCCGACAATAGGCCTGGGGCCCCGTTAGAACAAGACATGCGGAAGTATACGCGAACCCCTGCACTTCGGTTGTGGTACTTTCCTGACCTGCGGAGAGTACCAGATCTGGCGGTCGCGGCGTGACCCCACTCGGTACGCGGGTTGCTGTCCTCGCAAAGCGGGTGTGCGACACAGAAGTGGATGAGAAGGAAGCCCCAATCGGAGCCGCGACCGTAAGGGAGCGTTGCTGGCGTTGCCCATAGACCTAACGCTCCCTTACGGTCGCGGCTCCGATTGGAGTACTCCCTACGCTAGGATTCTCTCAATTGGCCGGCATTTGCGTAAAGCTGGCCTGTGACTCCCGGTCAAGTCGTTTATTTTCAATATCGCTTGCTTCTCCAAAAAATGCGGCGCGGCCCCCATCTGGAGTCACAGCCTATTCAATCCTGCCCCGCCGGAGGCAGAGCTCACTGATATGTCCCGCACCTTCGCAAAGCTCCGGATAAGAGTCAATCTGTCTGGCGTCCTATAATGGAATGTGGGAATCGAGACCGTTGCGGAGCTCTTTCGAACTCCATCGGACGCCCCCGCGATCCATGCCTTCGGCCGGCCCCCGCTCTCTCACTCCCAACTGGTAGGCCAGGTATGGTCCATCGTCGAGCGCCTCCGCTCCGCCGGAGTCTCCCGCACCGATCGGGTCGCCGTGGTCCTCCCCAACGGCCCCGAAATGGCCATCGCCTTCCTCGGCGTCGCCTGCGCCGCCGTCTGCGCCCCGCTCAACCCCGGCTACCGCCGCTCCGAATTCACCTTCTACTTCGAAGACCACCGGCCCAGGCTCCTGATCGTCCAGAAAGGCCTCGACTCGCCGGCGCGCGCTGTCTCGACCGAACTCGGCATCCCCATCCTCGAACTCACGCCGGGGTTGCTCTCCGAAGGCTGCGCTCCCGCCGGCCTCCCGCAACCGGGCGACATCGCCCTCGTCCTCCACACCTCCGGCACCACCTCACGCCCCAAAATCGTCCCTCTGAGCCACGCCAACCTCTCCGCCTCCGCCCGAAACATCGGCCGCACTCTCGCTCTCACCCCCCAGGACCGCTGCCTGAACGATCTGCTCCGACGTTTGTTAGTTATCTCATCAAAAACGCGTCTACCGTGTACCCAAAACCCGGAAGTACGATGGCTAGTCTAATGCAATCTCTTCTTATAAATATTCATTTTCACAATGATCACGTTCACTTAGGAGGATACCCGGACGCACAGCTGCAAAGGCCAAACCTCGGAATGGAATTCGTCGCGACTCCAGACGGGACGCCGAACTCTTATTTAGGGCTTGAGCCAGATGGGTCACCTGTCCTAGGCTTTACCAAGACCGTAACGTATGCAAGTTGGGTTAGTGACGGGACAATTCTAAGCGTCAAGGATTTGCTACGTGCCCAGGCCGTGGTAGAGCCGATTTTTGGAGCGGTGTCAGGAACAGATTCAAGAGCGCTCGAAGTGTGGCAGGGCGTCACCATTAGCCGTTTGAAGATGTCCACTGGTGACGGCCGCTGGTTCGAATTCCACAAAGGGTCGCCCCCAAGCATCGGTAAAATACCAGTCTTTGTTGGGTCCTTTCGATGAAACCCGTGCGCCATACCTTTTAGCTTTTTGAACTTTGGCCAATCCCAGCCGTTGCAAGGTGATTCCTAGCGCTGCTAGCGTACCACTGACGGGCACGGGCAGGGAAAACCGAGTCCACCCCCCCGCGCGGAGCAACGGGGTGGCGTGCGTCCTGACCCTGGAACAGGCGTTGACGCGCGTGGTAACGAATTAGTTACCATCAATTCTTAGATGATCGATCTGCGCGGCTATATTGACGAACGCGGAAACAAACGGTTCGCCCAATGGCTCGAAGGGCCCGACGCGGCGGCAGCCGCCAAGGCGACCATCGCGCTTGCGCGTATGGAGCAGGGAAATTTCTCGAAGGTCAAAGGCGTTGGTTCCGGCGTCTTTGAATATGGCGTCTTTGAATATAAGATCGAGTTCGGCCCCGGCTACCGCATCTACTTCGGCAAGGATGGCGATCGCCTGGTGATTCTGATTGGCGGCGGCACGAAGAAACGGCAACAACAGGACATCGCGTCGGCGCAGGAATGCTGGGCCGCATACAAACGAAGGAAGAAACAGGAGATTCAATAATGCCCCTAACCCACGACTTCAAGGAAACCATCCGGGCGCGCGCGCAGCGCGACCCGGATTTCCGTCAAGCGCTTCTGCGCGAGGCCGTCGAGTGCGTCATCAACGGCGACCTTGCGACCGGCAAGGCCGTCCTACGAGACTACGTCAACGCGACGGCCGGATTTCAGGACCTCCAAAAGCGCACGCACATACCTGCCAAGAGCCTGATGCGCATGCTGGGGCCCAAGGGCAGCCCATCTGCTGCGAATCTTTCCAGCATCCTGACGGCGTTACAAAAAACGGAAGGCGTCCGGTTCGAGCTTTTGCTAAGGCGGTAGGTCCCCGGTTTTCCCCCGGTTTTTTTCAGAGGCTTACCAGATCACCAGAGCTAGCGGTCATTCGCGCTCGGCGTTGTTCCCGCGCTCGCGTTCTTCACGTATTTATCGAACCACGTGAACTTCTCCCACAGCACGTGCTCAATGGTCTCTTTGCCGCGATAGCCGTGGGCTTCGAACGGCAGGAATACCAGCCGCGTGATGCCGCCGTTGCCGCGCACCGCTTCATACATGCGCTCGGATTGAATCGGGAAGGTGCCGCTGTTATCGTCCGCTTCGCCGTGAATAAACAGAATGGGCGCCTTGATCTTGTCGGCGTACATGAAGGGCGACATTTTCAGGTATGTTTCGGGCGCCTGCCATATGGTCCGGCGCTCGCTCTGGAAGCCGAATGGTGTCAGCGTACGATTGGGCGCGCCGCTCTCGGCGATGCCTGCCCGGAAGTAATCGCAGTGCGCCAGCAGCGTGTCCGTCATAAACGCACCGTAGCTGTGGCCGCCCACTCCCACACGCGCGCGATCGGTCACTCCCATCTCGACCGCTTTATCGATGGCCGCCTTCGCGTCCATCACCACTTGGTCGACGAAGCCGTCATTCACGATGTCGGGGTCGCTGCCCACAATCGGCATCGCCGTGTTGGCCAGAACCGCGTAGCCTTCGAGCGCGAAAAACAGTTCGGAGTATCCGCGCATTTCGGTGAAGCGTTTGGTCGAGCCGCTCACCTGGCTGGCGGTATCGGCGTCGTTGTATTCGTAGGGGTAGGCCCAGATCACTGTCGGCAGTCGCACGCCCGTCTGGTAGTTCGCCGGCAGGTATAACGTGAACGAGAGTTCCACGCCGTCGGCCCGTTTGTATTTGACGAGTTCCTTATGGATGCCTCGAATGGAAGGCTGCGGATCCGGGAAACCGGTCACCGCCACCGGCGCGCCGTTGGGCGGGCGCACAAAATAGTTCGGCGGCTCGGTGGGGCTCTCGCGCCGCGTCAGGAACTTGCCGGCGTGGTCGTCGAGCAGCGCGACGACGGTTTCGTAATGGTCGTCGTCGCATTGGAACAGCGTGTCGGTTTTCTGGGTCGCCAGGTTGTACCGGTTCAGGAACGGGTGGTCGCCGGTGGGCGAAGAACCCGGGCCGGTCAGGAAAATGTTGCCGCCGTCCTGCAGGATGGCCGATTCGCCGTTCGGCATCGTCTTGCCGAGCGGCGTGCCGGGGTCGTGGTAGCGGTCCTGGTTGTTACGGCTCCAGATCAGCTTGGCGGCCTGCCCGGGCTGGTCCATATCAATCTCGAACGTGCGCACGCGCCGCGTCCGGCGCTCCGAGTCCGATACCAGCGCGAAGCCGCCCTTGGCGCCCATCTGGATCCCACTGAAGCGCTGCTCGGTTTTGAAGACTTCGCGCGGCTCGCCGGTGAACGGCGCCTTCAGCGCCAGGATGTGGTCGCGGAAGGGCGCATTGTTCCGCAAATCGCCGCCGTCCAGCGCCTCCACCCACACCAGCGTGGCTGGTTCGCTCGGCCGCCACATCACGTTTCGCGCGCCGGTCATCACGCCGTTCATCGGCACCTTGTCTTCCAGGGGAACGCTCGCCACTTTGTGCAGCACCTTGCCGGTCAGATCCCAGACTTCGATCTCCCGCGGGAACGAGCCGGCCGAGTGCAGATACGAGAACGGCTTGTGAATCGTCGTCACCAGCAGGTTCTTGCCATTCGGCGAGATGCGAGCCGAAGCGATGATCCCCGCCTTGCCGAGCGGCGCCAGCTTGCCGCTATCCGGATCCACCATGGCAAGCTGCGACGTGGCGTAGTAAACAAACAGGTCCTCATCGTGCGGGCTGGCCAGCATGTCTTCGAGCGTGGGAGCCGGCGCGCCGCCACCCAGGCTTTCCTGCACGTGCGGCCCGGTGGGCACCGGTTCGCGCGGCGCCGCCCCGCGGTTGGGCTTCACGATCTCTACCAGCAGGGTCTTGTTGTCCGGCATCCACTGCACGTCGCTCGCCCCGCCGCCACGGCCTCCGCCGCCCATCACGCTGTTGATGCGGACGCCTTCCACTTTGTGCGTTTTCCCGGTGGTGTCGCCGATCCACAGCTCGATGCCCGCCGCGGTGCTGTTGGTGAACGAGAAGTGCTTGCCGTCGCTCGACCAGCGCGTGCCGCCGATCTTCGGATTGGGCGGCAGCTCGACCGCGATCTCCGTGCCCTCTGGGATCTTTCGCAGTTTCAGCGAGCTTGCGAACGTGGTGTTGTGCAGCCCGTTAGTCTTCGGGTTGATGCGCATGCCCGCGATGCGCAGCATCGGCTCGGCCAGCTCCGCGATGGGCGGATAGACCACCGGCTGAGCCTGCAGGGCGAAATCGTGGGTGGGGCTGAGCGCCAGCGCCGGCGTGGTGGGCGCGTTGAACACGTCCAGCACGGCCTTGGGCGGCTTCTGGTAGGTCTCTGCGCTGAACAGCGCCAGAGCCGACAGCCCAAGCAGGGAAAGCGTTTTGTTAATCGTTCTTATAAGGGACACGAAGAAACTTATATCACATCTGGACTGCACCCCAAAACTGAGACACGGGAATTAGGGACACTTTTCACGGTTTTCTTCATCCTCCACTCGCTCAGTTCAACCTTTTTTTCGTTCAAAATCAATCACTTTCCGGACATTTCTTGCTCCAGGTGCCTGCTAACCTGAAGACGGGTGAGAGTCGCGCGGGCTACCCACATGTTTTCCCCCGAAAGTGGCCCGCGTTCTTCGATACCTGTAGTAACTCGGCCTCGATTGAAGCCAGTATTTTCGAATAAGTCTTTTATTTCTAATAAATACTCTGAAATTCCGGCCTCAATTGAGGCCGAAAAGAAGCGGAATTCGCCGTCTTGCCGCGCCAGGAACCCATCATGAAAACAGACCGGACCGGAATCGTGGCTGCTGCTGCTGCCCACGAACTGAATAACGAACTGACCGTCATCTTAAGCAGCGTGACCGAATCCCTGCAAACTCTGGAAGCCGGCCACCCGGCACGCGCCTACCTGCTCGATCTGCGGGCCGCGGCTCAGCGATGCACGTGGAAAGCCTCGGGCCTGTTGAACTTTTGTGCCCGCAACAACCATGGACCCGTCCGGGCGTCTTTCGAAAGCCTCACGAAATTGTAGCGCCAATGCCGGGATCGGGCTGAGGTAATGAGAGAATGTCAAAGATGCCCGCAGTTGCCAGTTCCGTCGAAAGGGTGCCTCGCTCGCGAATCCGCGAGTTGGCTGAAATCGCCATGCGAATGGATGGCGTGCTGCGTCTCTATTTCGGCGAGTCCAATCTGCCGACCCCGGATTACATCAAGCAGGCCGCCGTGCGTGCCATGCAGGACGGCTTCACATTCTATACGGAAAACGCCGGCTTGCCGTCGCTGCGTCGCGCCATCGCGGAGAACTACCGCCGGCTGCAGGCCGTGGAACTCGACCCCGCGACGGAGATCGTCGTCACGGCTTCGGGCGTCCAGGCGTTGAACCTCGGCATCCGCTGCGCGCTCGATCCTGGCGACGAAGCCATCGTATTGACGCCCGCGTGGCCGAACGGCTCTTCGAGCGTGATGATGGCCAACGCGGCCGTGCGCCAGATTCCGCATCCGCTCCGCGGCGCCCGCTACTCGATCGATTTCGACGCGCTCACTGCCGCCGTGACGCCGCGCACGCGGCTGCTGCTCTACACCTCGCCCTCGAATCCCCTCGGCTGGGTGGCCACCGAAGAAGAACAGCAGGGGCTGCTCGATTTCGCGCGGCGTCACGACCTTTGGCTCATCGCCGACGAAGTTTACGACCGGCTGTATTACGGCGGCGCACGCCTGGGCGAACCGGTGCCATCGATTCTGCGCAAGGCCACGCGCGACGATGCCGTCATGGTGATACATTCTTTTTCCAAGAGTTACTGTATGACCGGCTGGCGGGTGGGCTGGCTGGTGGCCCGGCGCGACTTGGCTGCCAAGGCCACCCAGTTGAACGAATTCGTCATCTCCCACGCGCCCACCATCGCGCAGAAGGCCGGCGAAACGGCCCTTGCCGAAGGGGAGAGCGAACTGGTGCGCATGCTGGAACGCCTGCGGGAGAATCGCGGCATCTGCATGGAGGCGCTCTCCGGCATCCGCGGCGTGACGCTGCCGACGCCCGACGGCGCTTTTTACGTCTTCCCGCGCATCGACGGCCTGGACGATTCTTTCGCCTTCTGCAAGCGGCTGCTCGAAGAGACGCGCGTGGGCCTGGCGCCAGGCGTGGCGTTCGGCGCCGGCGGGGAAGGCTCGATTCGCATTTGCTACGCGGCGGAGCCCTCGATTCTGGAGCCCGCCATGGAACGGCTGACTAAATTTCTGCGGAGCGGCTCCTGAGGCCCGCGCCGCGCCAATTAGGAGAACCCATGATCAAAGGTTTCAAAGAATTCCTGCTGAAGAACAACGTGCTCGCGCTGGCCGTCGCGGTGATTGTCGGTGGCGCGGTGGGGAAAGTGGTATCCTCGCTCGCGGCCGATATCATCATGCCGTTGATCGGCCCGGCGTTTCGGGGCGGGAACTGGCGCACGGCCACCATCGAATTCGGCAAGCGTATTGGCGCCGACGGCAAGGAAGTCGTCAATACCATAAACATCGGTACTTTCTTCGGCAACGTGGTCGATTTTCTGATTATCGCCATCGTGGTGTACCTGATCACCAAGATGCTCTTGAAGGAAGCGCCGGCCCCGCCGCCGCCGCCCTCCAAGACCTGCCCACGGTGCAAGGAAACCGTGGCCGTGGACGCGTCCCGCTGCAAGTTCTGCACTTCGGATCTCTAACCAACATGCTTGATGTGTTCACCATCCTGCGGTAATATGCACATGACTACCGATCATCGAGAGGGCGGCGCGCATGAGCTATTTTGGCCGGGCACGCTGCGTTGTCAAGTGGGGGAATAACAATAATGACGCGAAGGAATTTGTTATTGGCGGCGGGGTTCGCCGGGGCCATGGCGGCGATGGCGTCCGCGCCGGCATCGGCTCAAGTTCCGATGACCGTGCAACTGAACAACCCGCTCAGCATGGCATCCGCTCACAAAGGCGACCCAATCACGGCATATGTCGCAAGCCCCGACTCGCTCAAAGGCGACGCCATCCAGGGAAAGGTGACTCAAGTCAGCTCATCGCGCGGCCAGGCCGTATTGGAGTTCACGTTCAACGTGCTTCATCACGGCCACACGGACGTAGCCATCACAGCCGATATTCAGTCGGTCTGGAATTCCAACGGGCAACAGGGCGTGGACGAACAGGGGCGCTCGCTCCGCGCCAGCAACACTCCCGGCACCCAACCGAGCCAGCCGAAAGTATCGAGACTGGGGGGGTTGATCGGCTCGCGTACGGGCGTGTCTGTCCCTGACGCGCCTGCAACGGCGGGATCGCCGCCCGCGATTCAAGTAGCCGCGCAGGGATCGAGTTTGGAACTGGGAGCCGGCGCGACGCTCATGCTATCGGCGAAATCGACTAGCGGCCCGGACCTGGCAAGCCTCAGCCCGAATGTGCCTGCCCGCCCTGCCGCTGCTTCGAACCCGCCGGCCGCATCTGCCACAGCGCCGCCGGCAGGGGCGAGTTCGCAGCCAGCCGCTGCGGGCGCCGCCGGCGGCCAACCCGAGTTGAAGTCCACCAAGATTGATTTCATTCCGGGCGAAAGAACTGTCTTCTTCGATGACATCAGCGACATGGCCGAAGACGAGCCGCCGCCGCACTGGAAAGTCCGCGGCGACACAGTGGAATTGCGCATCGGTGGCGGCATTCACCAGTTGACCATCACCGGGCACTCCACTCTGACGTCGGCGCCCATCGCCTTCCCGGAGAACTTTACGTTTGAAGTGGATGAAGTCTTCTCGCCACAAACCAAATCATGGCCCAGTGCGGATTGGCAATTCCTGAGAAAAGATGGTGGCGCGTCGGCCACTCTGTCAACTGGCGCGCGTCTGGCGGAACACCTCTTGGCTTTCCAGGCTAACGATTCCAAAGGCCACCTCGGCGGGAAAGATGTGCCTGATATCGATTTCACTCAACCGGTGCACATCGCCCTTTGGGTGCAGAATAAGCGCGTGCGGGTTTACGTGAACAGCGAGCGGGTTCTGGATGTCAACGAAACGGACGTTCCTCCGCCCTCCCTGATTCACGTTGATTTTAATGGAGGGGCCGCCGCGGCGGATGTCGGAATCCGCCGCGTCCGTGTCGCGGAATCGACGCCGGATTTCTCCACCGTGATCGGCGCAACCGGTAAGTATGTGACCCACGGAATTCATTTTGATACCGACAGCGACCGGCTGAAACCCGAGTCGGCCCCGATACTCAAGCAGGTGGCCGGGGGATTGGAAAAGAACCCCAACCTGAAACTGGAGATCGATGGGTACACGGATTCGGTCGGCGACGCGGCCCACAACCTGGACCTTTCGAAGAGGCGCGCGCAGGCAGTCGCATCCGTGCTGGTGACACAGTTCGGCGTTGATGCCGGCCGGCTGACATCCAATGGCTTCGGTGCAGCCCAGCCGATCGGGTCAAATGATACGCCCGAAGGAAGAGCCGAGAATCGGCGAGTAGAATTCCTCAAGCAATGAGTGGGACAGGCCTCCTGGCCTGTCCAGCAAGGTGGGGTAGGCTTCAGCCTGCCACTGGAGTTTGTACATTTTCAAGCCCTGCAAAGACCAACTGGTAGCGCCGGCGGTCTTCGCCGCCGGTGTTTGGTGGGGCAGGATGGTATCCTGCGGACCGATTGTTAATCGGTCCTTGACAGGCCAGGAGGCCCGGGCAGGCTTCAGCCTGCCAAAGCCGGGCGCAGCCCGGCCCGCCCGCCAGTCAGTTCGAGATCTATCGTTTCACTGCTTCGCCGACAGCGCTTCTTCGCGGATCAGCCGTCTGGCTGCGCCGCCCACCGGGCAGGTGTATTCGCGGCGCGTGCCGTCAACGCCGTCCGCACTCCAGTGAAGGTGCACCGTGGTTTCCGTGTCCGCGCCATGGTCGCCGCAGGCCCAATCCAAAACGTCGACTGGTCCCGAGGCGTCACGCAGCGCTTCCCATTCGTCCTTTTTCAAGTACAGCGGCCTGTCCGGTCTGGGTGCCGTGCCGACCGCATGGAGTCGCGGGCTCTTCCTGGATACTCCAATTACCACGCCCGCGCTTTTTCCGCACGGAAGCGATGTGGTTTGCAGGTAGAATTCATTGGGCGCACCGTTGTGTTCGTAGTCCGCAAAATGCATCAACTGGACCACAGGACGCTTGCTGACGAGGTCGAGATAGCCTTCAACGGGAGGATACTGCCAATCCTCAGAGTCGGGAGTGTAGTTCGGTAACCAGCGCTGGACGATCGCGAGCCGTCCCTGGGCGGGGAATTCGACATCGAAGAACGGGGTGATCGGGAGGCGGTCGACTTCCATTCCGGCCCGCGAGCGGGTCAGCACCAGGTCACCACCCTCGCCAAACGCGAAGCCCGTGCAAGGGCATGTGAGCGAGGAGTCACTCGGCGGGCAGACGGGCTTGGGCGGCGCGGCCCACTGCAGCCGCCAAACTTCAGCACGTCCGTCGACCACTACGGTCTGTTCTTCGCGAACTTCCGGAGTCGGATATTCCGAACTCGCCCCCGGCTTGGTCTGCTGTGCGAAGCTCGCCAGCAGCATGCCGGCCCCGACAACGCAACACGCGCCGAACCTAACTTTCATACGCTACACTCCCAACCCCCGAATCACTCCCAGCGCTACACCGGTCATGATCGCGCCCGCACACACGATCACCGCGGCTGATGCCACCGGCAGATAGCGAAACGCCGGGTGGCTGGCCGCTTTTCCGCTGTCCGGAATCCAGTGCTTGGCATAGACCACTGTGATGCCGATCGCCATCAGCACCACCGCAAGGCCGGCGGAGAATGCCACCAGCAGGGTCAGGCCGAGCGCGATGCGGCCCAGCGCTACCGCACTCAGCAGCAGCACCAGCGCGGAAGGGCAAGGCACCAGGCCGCCGCTCGCGCCTAACGCCACCAGGCTCGCCATACTGACTTCGCCTTCCGGCATGTGGCTGTGGACCTGGCCGTCGCCGTGATCGTGCGCGTGGTCGTGATGATGGTGATGCCCGTGTGCCGCAACACCGCGCGCGACCCGTAGCCGTTTCCAAAACAGCGACACGCCGATCCACGCGATCGCCAGGCCCGAGACGGCGCCCAACACCGGATAGATTTTCTCCGGCAACACATAGCGGGAAAGGAACAGCGTGACGAAGCCCAGGAAAAAGACCGTGATGGTGTGGGTGAAGGTCACCATCAGGCCCAGGAAGGCAGCGTGCTTCACGGTGCCGCGCGTTCCCACCAGGTAAGCCGCCACAATCGTCTTGCCGTGGCCCGGCGAAAGCGCGTGCACCGCTCCCATTGCAAAAGCGGCCACCATGCCGATCGACAGCACGCCCCATCCCAGGTCGCCGCGCTGCAACAGGCGCGAGAGATAGTCACTGGGAATGGCGGCCAGAATAACCGGCAGCACCAAGCCTGATTTCATTACAATGGTCCTTACGAATTGTATACGACGAGCGGCCCTATGAAGCGAGTGATTACCGCACAGGACGTGCCGGCCGCCGGGGACCTTCGCGTTCCCGTCGGGTCGATTGTCACGCCCTCGGCGTGTGAGGTGGCGGCGGCGCGCGGCGTGCGCATCCTGGAAGTCCCCGACGATCAGATCTCCGGGGTCGCGCCTCCCAACCAGACCATCGCCATCGGCTCCGATCACGGCGGTTTCCGGCTCAAGGAAGAACTCAAGCCGGTGCTCGAAAGCCTGGGCCTCCAACTGCGCGACGTGGGCGTACACGAAGAGAAACCCGCCGACTATCCCGACATCGCCTGCCAGGTGGCCGAACTGGTGGTTTCGGGCGCCGCCACACGCGGCATCGTGATCGATGGAGCGGGCATCGGTTCCTGCATGGCCGCCAACAAGGTTCCGGGCATTCGAGCGGCCCTGTGTTATGATAAAGCTTCCGCCCGAAACAGCCGTGAACATAATGATTCTAATGTGCTTACGCTCGGCGGCAGGCTCTTGACCGGGACCCAGGCGGAAGAGGTCGTGCGCACCTGGATCGCCACTTCGTTTGGCGGCGGCCGGCATCAGGCGCGGGTCGACAAGATCATGGCTATCGAGCAGCGGTATCTGAAAAAAGGAACGTTGTGACGCAAGCTGAACTCGACACCTTAGTCGCGCAAATCGGCGAAGAAATTCTGGCCCGGGTGGGCCGCCCGGACACCGCACCCGCGGCCGCTCCCAAGAAGGGGGAAGGCCTCAATCTCCCGGACCAGGTTTGCCCGGGGTGCGTGCAGCGTTGCGCGCAGACCTGCTCGCGGAACACCAAGGAGATCATCGCCGTCGGAGCAACGCGCATCTCGGCCAGCGAGAGGCTGACAAAGATCGATCCCGGCATCGCGGCGTTGATTGACCACACCATCCTCAAACCCGAAGCCACGCGCACCGACATTATCAAGGTCTGCCGCGAGGCGCGCCGGTACAATTTTGCCAGCGTGTGCGTGAATTCCTATTGGGTGCCGCTGGTGCGCAAGGAACTGGCGGGCTCTCCCGTCAAGGTCTGCACGGTGGTCGGCTTTCCCTTGGGCGCAGCCAGTACCGAGGCCAAAGCCGCTGAGGCCTCTACGGCGGTCTGCGCCGGCGCGCAGGAAGTCGACATGGTGATCAACGTGGGCGCGCTCCGCTCCGGCGATCAGGAGGCCGTCAAGGCTGATATCGAAGAAGTCGTGCGGGTGTCCCATAGGGGCGGCGCGATCGTGAAAGTGATCCTCGAGACCGCGCTCCTCGACGATAACCAGAAGGCCGTGGCTTGCATGCTGGCGAAAGAGGCCGGCGCGGATTTTGTCAAGACTTCCACTGGCTTTGGCCCATCCGGCGCCACCGCTCACGACATCGCGCTGATGCGCGAAGTGGTGGGGCCGCGAATGGGTGTGAAGGCCTCCGGCGGCATCCGCACACTGCAGGATGTTCAGGCCATGACCGCGGCCGGCGCCACGCGCATCGGCGCCAGCGCCAGCGTGAAGATCGTCGAGGCCACCGCTGCCTGATCCGCGCCCGGCGCAGCCTCTCATGCAAACCACCCGCAAAGCTTCGGTCCGGTTTCGCGAGCGGTCGGAGTTGCTGGACTACCTGTTGGAAGTCTCCGCGGCCACCGCTCAGACGCTCGATCTCGATCAGCTTCTGGCCAACGTGGCGGAGATCATCCGCAAGGTGCTGCCGTACGACCTGTTCGCGATTCTGCTGTTCAACGAGAAGCGGCAGGATCTGCGCATCCGCTATGGCGTGGGCCATCGCGCGGAAGTGATCCGCAGCCTTTCGATCGCGCTGGGTGAGGGCATCACGGGCCAGGCGGCGGCGCGGCGGGAACCGGTGCTGGTGGGCGACGTGCGCAACGATCCGCGTTACC
Source organism: Bryobacterales bacterium (assembly GCA_003167255.1). Classification (GTDB taxonomy): domain Bacteria; phylum Acidobacteriota; class Terriglobia; order Bryobacterales; family Bryobacteraceae; genus PALSA-129. The sequence goes on along the minus strand of PMTR01000006.1, from coordinate 10,099 downwards.
TTGCGGCGGTGGACGCCGTTTGCACCGAACTGGCCGTTCCCATGATGGCGCGCGGCCGCCTGGTGGGCGTGATCGATCTGCAATCCACGCGCGTCAACGCCTACACCGAGTACGACCGCGCCTTGCTGCGCCTCATCACCGCGCGTGTTTCGATTGCCATAGACAACGCCCGCCTGTACCGGCGCGTGGAGCGCCAGAATCGCACGCTCAAGACTCTGGCCAATATTTCGCACGAGTTCTCTTCGATTCTCGATCTCAACGAGCTGCTGGGAAAAATCGCTTCCACGGTGCGCGAATTGATCGCCTATGATGCTTTCAGCATCCTGGTGGTGGATCCGGATGCCAAGGCGCTGCGGCATCTTTTCAGCATCCGCTACGACCAGCGCGTGTCGACCGACAACGTGCCGCTCGGCAAAGGCATCACCGGCGCGGCCGCCGAATCGCGCGGCGTGGTCCGCGTGCACGATACCGCCAAGGACCCGCGCTACATCGCTTCGCACGCCGATATCCGTTCCGAAGTGGCCGTGCCGCTGGCCGTGCAGGACCGCGTGGTGGGCGTGATGGACCTGGAAAGCGACCGCGTGGGTTACTTCACCGACGACCACGTGCGCACGCTGACGCTGCTGGCCCCGCAAGTGGCGTCGAGCGTCGAGAACGCGCGGCTCTATCATGAAGTGGCCGTCCGCGAGAAGAGCCTGGAAGAGGACTTCAAAGCCGCGCGCGAATTGCAGCGCGTGCTGCTGCCCGACGCCGATCCGGAAATCGAAGGCCTGGATTCCGCCGTGCGCCTGCGGCCGGCACGGGAAATCTCGGGCGATATTTACGACCTGTTTGAACGTCGCGACGGCCGCACGGTGATCGCGTTCGGCGATGTCAGCGGCAAGGGTGCGGCGGCAGCCCTCTATGGCGGGCTGATGAGCGGCCTGCTGCGCACGCTGGCGCCGCGCCGCCACCGGCCGGCCGAACTTCTCAAGGCGGTCAACGACGCGCTCATCGAACGCAAGGTGGAAGCCCGCTACGCCACCTTGAGCGTGCTGCTGTGGGACCCCGCGACACGCCAGATCGTGATGGCCAACGCCGGCGCGATTCCGCCCATGATCTGCCGCGGCACCGAGATTTTGAAAGTGCGGGCCGAAGGTGTACCGGTCGGCTTGCTGGAATCCCGCGAATACGAGGAGGTAACTTTTCAGACCCTGCCTGGTGACGTCATACTGCTCTACTCCGACGGCATCACCGACCATTTGAGCGCCGCCGGCCTGGAATTCGGACGCGGCCGCCTGGCTCAGGTGGTGCGCGCCCACTGCCAAAAACCGCCCGCCGCCATCATCCAGGCGATCTTCGAGGCGCTCGACCAGTTTTCCACCACCGCCTTCGACGATCAGACGCTTTTCGCGATGAAGGTGCGGGGATGATTGGTAATCCCTGTATTATGAGCAGGTTTGGCGGAACTTGTGGAATAATGGTAGTCGCCTCATGAGGTTGTTTGCGCAAAACGGTTGGGGGCTTCGATGGCCCCTTCGAGTTAGTTTGATGACCGTACAACCGGCGAAATCCGGCATGCGCAATTCCCTTTCCCCCTTTGTAACCTGTCAACTTGCCGGTACGCCTATCCAAATGGAACACTTGAAGCTTTTGGACGCCGGCACGTATGGTGCCGAATGCTGGTTGATTTCGAGCTGATCAAGAGCGCACAGAAGGGCGATAGCGCTGCTTTCAACGAAATCGTGACGGTGTACCGGAAGCGGATTCTGGGCACGATCACCCGGTTGATCGCCCGTACGGAAGATGTCGAGGATGTCGCACAGGAAGTTTTCTTGCGGCTTTATTTTTCTCTCGACCAATTGCGGACGGCAGAGGTCTTTGAACCGTGGTTGTATCGGCTGACGGTTAACGCGGCTTACGATTATCTTCGCAAGCAGCGCCGCCGCCAGGAATTCCGGATGTCCGACCTGTCGGAGCAGCAGGTGATGATGGCCGACGCTGTGGCGGGCGGGAAAGCGGACCAGGACGATAAGCATAAGAAGAAGCTCCGCGAGTCCGTGGCTTCCCTTTTGGGAGCGGTTTCGGAAGCGGACCGGATTCTGCTGATGTTGAAAGAAGTGGAAGGGCTTTCGTTGAAGGAGCTTGAAAAGATTTATAAAGTCAACGAAAATGCTCTCAAGGTCCGGTTATTCCGGGCCCGCCAACGGGTGTTGAAAGCCTTTGGCGCAGCGGAGAAGCGGCAGGAGGCCGGCTGAGCGCCGGCAGGCGGTTGGAGGTATTATATGAATTCTATGCGCGGCAACGACGAAGAAAGATTGGACGCTCTGTTCCGGGCGTATCGCGATGCCTGCCCCACACCGGAGGCCAGCGCGAATTTTATGCCGACCCTTTGGGGGCGGATTGAATCGCGCCAGAATTTCACGTTCTCCTTCCGTCGCATGGCGAATGGCTTTGTCACCGCGGCCGTGGCTCTGACCATCGCGCTGGGCGTGTACATGTCGATCCCGCATTCGAGCGCCGTCACCTCCAGCGAGACTTACATCGAGGCCTTGGCGGACGCCCATCCGCTGGACGCCCCCGATATCGTCACCCCGGCGCGCCTCGACCTCTCCGGCCGGTAGGCTGATTCATGGCGAACACGAAATTGTCCGCGTTCTTCTCTCTGCTGCTGGTGTTTTTCAGTGGCGTGGTGGTGGGCGGCTTCGCCTACCGTGTATATAGCACCACGGCAGCGGTCGCGCCTTCCAATCCCAAAGGCCCCGAAGAAAAGCGCGATCCGGAAGCCATCCGCAGGCGCAATATCGATGATTTGACCCAGGCGGTCCACCTGGACCCGCAGCAAGTGGTTCAGGCGGAGAAGATCTACGATCATACCCGTGAACAGTTCGACCAGGTTTCGCAGAAACACAACGCCGAAGCCCGCGCGATTTTTGACGACCAGGTGGCGCAAATCAAGGCCATGCTTCGCCCCGACCAGCTTCCTTTGTACGAAGCTCTCCACGCCAAGCACGAGGCCGAACGCAAAGCGCGCAAAAAAGGATCAGGCGGCGGAAGGAAGTAAGGCCGCCACCTAACGCAGCAAAGGCCGGTCCTGAAGCCCAATCGGCAAAGCCGGGCGCGTTCCCGATGCGGTCAAGTTTCCCACAATGGGCCTGGCTCGTGACACCCGCATGCGGCAGTTTCCGAGTGCGCCGTCAGGCACAGCCGGTCAAGCGCCGGATGGAGCCACATCTCCGCGACTCTACGTCCACTGTGGAACAACGTCAATTAGGAGGCAGTTATTCGACAGGGATGGTTTTCCTGTATACTGCTTCGAGGTACCGGAGACCCTTTCCATGTCCCAAGCGAACATTGATCTCATCCAAAGCCTCTACGCAGCCTTCGCCCGTGGCGACGGCGCAGCGGTCCTCGCCAGCATGGATCCCGCCATTGTCTGGAACGAAGCGGAGAACTTCCCTTACGCCGACCGCAATCCCTACGTCGGCCATGCCGCCATTGCCGAGGGCATCTTCTTCCGTCTCGCCACCGAATGGGATCACTTCCAGGCCCTCCCCTCCGAGCTCCTAGACGCCGGCGACACCGTCGTGGCGCTCGGCTACTACAAGGCCACTTACAAGGCGACCGGCGCTCCTCTCAACGCCCAATTCGCCCACATCTGGCGCCTGCGCGACGCCAAGATCACGGCCTTCCAGCAGTACACCGACACCGCCCAGGCCGCTCACGCCGTGCACGGCTAGCGGACTGCAAGAGTATCAAACTCGTCGTGGCTGCATTCGATTCGAGCGGTCAGCTTTCAGCTCCCGATCCCCCCGCAAAAGACCCGCGCGCTATTATGCCGGGCATACCCGCCACGCTGCCGATCAACACCAACCAGGCAGGCGCCGATATGGACGGGATGTTCGCAGGTATGCGCGCCGAGAACGAAAGGAGACGCGATTTCCAGGTTCACCCGGGACAGCGACGAGTGAAGGCTGGAAAATGCGTCCCCTTAACTTCTGGAGGAGAAATGCGAGCTGGACAAAACCAAAGGGGCCGGACACCGTCCGGCCCCTTGCCATTTCCAAACTTGTTTTCCGCGCTTACGCCACCGGTTGTGCCTTCTTGGCGGCGCGCGATTCCTTGTACTTTCTCTCAAACTTGTCGATGCGGCCGGCGGTGTCCATCAGCTTCTGCTTGCCGGTGTAGAACGGGTGGCAGGAAGAACAGATTTCCACGCGGATATCGCCTTTGTGCGTCGACCGTGTCTTGAAGGTATGGCCGCAGGCGCAGATTACATTCAATTCGTTATAAGCGGGGTGAATACCGACCTTCATTTTGTTACGGGGATTCCTTTCGAGACTTTCAGTATACCACTAAAAAGACGAATCCCCCGTGACCCGCTTTCGGGCCACGAGGGAGGTAGCTAAAGAAAAAACCTGAGGCTTAAGCTGACGCTTGAGGCAGCCGGTCCACAGGAACGTTGATTCCGATACTGGACGGAATCGGCTACATGATCGGCTCGACCTTTAACAGTCGGCCACCTCTCGCGGTCGTATGTTACTTTCCATTATGTTGGACCACCTCCTTTTCCAGTGATGTTTACATGCTCTCACGGGGATTTCGGCTTGTCAATATGAAATTCTTTTGGAAGGCTGCCGCTAAGCGCCATGTAATGTTTGGGTTACATGTTGCGGGCGGCGAAACGGCACATCACGAGGCCGTCGATGAGGTTGAAGGGAAAACGGCCAGTGGTGTAATGGCCGCACGGCAGCGTGAAAACTTCATGCGGCAACTGCATTTCCCGGAAGCTGGCGAGCACTTGCCGGGAATAAACCGGTAGGAAAGTCGAGTCGTGCCGGGCCCAGATCAGCAGGTTGCGCATATCGCGGCCCTGGATGAGCTTCAGGTAACTGGCCGGGCTGATCACCGACCAGTAATGCCGCAAATCGTCCTGGCTCAGCATGTCGCCGAAACCCTTGCGGATGTGCCGGGACGATATTCCGGTCCAGACCGGGTCCGAAAAGTAGTTGGATACGTGGTTGAAGATGCCCACTTTCACGCGCGGGTCGTGGGCGGCGGCGACGAAGGCCACGCACGAACCCAGACTGGTCCCCAACAACCCCACTCGCTGGTAGCCCTGTTGGGCCAGCCAGTCCAGGCAGGCGCGGGCGTCGATTACGGATTGGCGGGTGGCGTGAATGGTGCGCCCGATATTGCTCGAGACGTGGTAATCGGCGCGGGAGAGTTCCTCCGGCATGCGTTCCGCGTGGTACGCCATGGTCATGCGCAGTGCGCTGATTCCGAACCGGTTCAGCAGCTTTGCCAGTCCCACGTGTCCGTCGGGACCGGAATTCCACTGGGGCAGCACGACGAGGGCGCGGCCGCGGTCCCGATCGGCGGGAAACCATCGCGCGTGGACGGTATTGTTCTTTGGGTACGGGGATTCCACCGGGCTGGTAAAAGTCAGCCGGTCTTCCTGAAGCCGGAAATCCTGAACCGGCACGTAGGAATAAAGGCGCTCGGAGTGGGCGACAGCTTCGGTTGCGAAACGGGCCAAACAGGCAGCCGCATCGCCGTTCGATTCCGCGGGGCAGGGCGGGAAGCCGATCGAGTGCAGCCATTCGGTGCCCCATTCAAACGGACGAACCACGCGGTTGGTGTCCCGAGTGGCGAGCTTCCGCTCCCAGCGATCCATCCAGTAGGCATAGGGTCCCATTTGTAGTGAGAAATCTCAGTTTAGCAGGGTCGAAAAAGCAGGGCGCCGACGGAGGTGGGGCGGCCAATTCTGGCCGCAGCCGCCTTCAGGCGGCTGGACCCGTTGGAAAGCCGGTCCGCGGGCTGTATAACCAGGCTGTATAACCCGCCCCACAACCAGCCAGGGTCCTCACAGTTTTTCATGAAATTTCGCGGGCCGAAGGCCCTCTGCAACAGACCAAAAAAAAGCGCCCCGCTCCGGCAGATGGGACCGGGCGGGGCGGCGGCGTCGAGCCGGAACAGAGGCAACAACGCACCAAAGTGAGAATATCCTCTAAAGAACCTTATGGACTGTTATGCAACCCGCGTGCCATATGGAATCAATTGATAGCAAAGGCCCGCCTGCGCCAGTCCTCCCGATTTCGGAACGGCCTCCTACCGGATTCCGAATTCCGCCGGGCCAGGCGTTACAATCGGACCTGTGAATTCCGTGCCAGTGCCGGCCCAGGTCCCCTCCACCGCGTGCGCATCATTCAGAGTTGCCATGCTTTGCTGGTGCCTGTTCGCCCTTGCCGTGCATAGCACCGCCCAGACGCACGCGGCGGCCCCTGCTGAGCCGCAGTTTGAAGTCGTTTCGCTCAAGCACGTTGGAAACATTAAGGTAGGTGAACCAGTTCTTGTGGGTAGCATAGGCCACCAGGAATTCAGAGAGGAGCGCCCTCTGAATTACAGAGGTGTGAGACTTTCGGGTGAAGCTATACTGAACAGGATCTTGCGATACGCATATTCTCCTCTCCTGAACCCCTACTACTTCGAATCACCCTTTTGGATGGAGCAAGAGGTTTACCAGATAGAGGCGATAGCGCCAGTTGGGACCACCAACGAGACGGCGCGAGCGATGCTACGAACCGCGCTGGCCGATCGGCTCGGGCTTCAGTGCAAACTGGTGGATCGGGAAAAGCGCATCTGTAACCTGCTGCGGGGAAGCGGCGAGCCGAAACTGATACCGTCAACCGAAGTGGATTCCAACACCGTGTCCTATCAACGGGGCGTCTTCAGGAGGAAATCGGCGACCCTCGCCGACCTGGCAAGCTTTCTAACGTTTTTCACGGGAACCCCCGTCTTTGATAAGACCGGGATCACTGGAAGCTACCAGTTCGATGAGGACTGGAGCCACGCGACAACGGGCCGGCCTGGCGACGATCCGAACGTAGGGTTTGCCGTTGCGAAGAAACTTGGCTTGAAGCTGGAGGCGGGAAAGCAGATGCAGAAAACCCTGGTGGTGGAGCGCGCAAGCGTGGAACCGACTCCGAACTAACCTGCTTTTCTCAGAGATGGCCCAATCAAGTGGCGCACGCATAATTGGAGGGCGGACCCCTTAGTCCGCGCGGGATGCCCTCGTCCCGCAATCGGATCAGCGATATCGGCATCATGCAAACGCCAGCNNGGGGGTCCGCCCTCCAGCTTGTGCAGAAGTGCGGTAGTGGGGCCGCAGCGAACGGCCCCCTACCGGATTCCGAATTCCGCCGGGCCAGGCGTTACAATCGGACCTGTGAATTCTGTGCCGGTGCCGACCGAGGTCCCCTCCACCGCGGGTGGGAAAGCCCTGGCTGGATTCCTGCTCTCGGGGTTTCTGCTGGCATTGCTGGGCGCCATCCTGCCGGCCTGGGGATACCACCGGGATCCACCGGATTTTGTGGCGGTCGGGAACTACTTCCTGAGCCTGGCGGTGGGGATTGTAGCGGCGGCCGCCCTGGCGCGGCCCATCATCGTGAGGCGCGGGCTGACCTTCCTGCTGATTTTTTCCTGCGCACTTTCCTGCGTCGATCTGGCCTACCTGGCCGTGGTTTCACCGCTGCTTTCCTCCTGGTGGCGGGTGGGCGGCCTGTTGACGCTGGGGATCGGCGCCGGGCTCTTGAATATGGCGCTGTTCTATGCCATTTCGCGAAGCTACCAATCGGACGCGGCCCGCACGGTCAACCAGGGCGGCATCTGGTATGGACTCGGGTGCCTCTCGGCCACGCTGCTGGTGGGCGGCATCTTTTACGCATACGATGTGCGCACCATCCTGATCTTCATGGCGTTGGTGCCGGGGCTGTTTGCCGGGCTGTATTACAAGAGTTCCTACAAAGCGCCGCCGGTGGGCACGCATCCGACGTTGCGGCAGGCTTTCCAGGATTTCCGCAGCATCGGGGCCATCCTGTTCGCCCTGCTGCTGTTTTTTCAGTTTGGCAACGAATGGTCGATTGCCGGCTGGCTGCCGCTGTTCCTGATCCGCCGGGTCGGGCTGAGCCCCAAAGCCGCGCTGTTCGATCTGGCTCTCTACTGGGCGTTCCTCATGGGAGGCCGGCTGGGCGCGGTCCAGATCCTGCACCGGGTCAGCCACGCGCGGCTCTTGCTGGCGAGCGTCGCGGCGGCGCTGTTCGGCTGCCTGATTCTCTATTTCACGGACAACGGATTCGGGGCGGCCACCGGCGCGATGTTCGTCGGCGGCGGATACGCCAGCATCTATCCTTTGGTGGCGGAAGCCATTGGCCGCCGTTTTCCTTACTACCATCCCGGCTTCTTCAACGGCATATTCTCGGTGGCGTTGGTGGGCGGTTTGCTGGCGCCGGCTACCCTGGGCTATGCGGCCTCGGCGCTGGGGGTGGGCGTGGTGGTGTTGATCCCGCTTCTGGGCACGTGCCTGGTGATGATTCTGATTCCCCTAATCTGGCTGGAAGCCAAGGTCACCGGCCGATGAGCCGACCGAGGAGAATGCCGCGCCTGGTCCTGGCGTTGATGCTGGCCGGTTGCTTATCGGCTGCTTCCCTGGCTGAAAACATCGAGCGTCTGATTGCCTCCTCGCCGGCCGCGCGCACTGCCTTCTGGGGCATCCGCATGGTCGATCTGGCGAGCGGAAAGACGCTCTATGAGGCGAATCCCGACCACTTCTTCGTCCCCGCGTCCAACACCAAGCTGTTTACGACGGCCATGGCGCTGACGCGGCTGGGGCCGGATTTTACCTTTCGGACGCGGGTAGTAGCGGATGGGCCGCCGGACGCCGAAGGGCGCATCCACGGCGACCTGCGCCTGGTGGGCGGCGGCGATCCCAACCTTTCGGCGCGCGCTGTCCCTTACCGCATTGGCCCTGCGACCGGCAATGCCACCGGCAACCCTCTGGCGGCGATTGAAGACCTGGCCGATCAAGTGGCCGCGCGCGGCGTCAAACGCATCGAGGGCGACGTAGTGGGCGACGACACCTGGTACGTTTGGGAGCCTTACGCGGTGGGCTGGTCGATTGACGATCCGCGCTCCGACGACGGGCCGGCGATTTCCGCTCTCACCCTCAACGACAATACCTTGACGCTCAACATCCGGCCGGGCGTGGCCGTGGGCGACCCGGCCGTGCTGGCGCTCAACCCTCCGGTGGAATACTACCTGCTGGAAAACCGCGTCCGCACGGTGGCCGCCGAAGGCGACCGCAGGGTCCGGATGGAAAGAATTCCCGGCAGCCGGGACGTGCGGTTATGGGGCACGCTGCCGTTGCGCGACCGCGGGCAGGAGATGCTGCTGGGAATCGAAGATCCGGCGTTGTATGCGGCGGCGGCGTTGCGGCAGGCTCTCGAAGAACGTGGCATCGCAGTGGCCGGAAGCGTTCGGACCAGGCATCTCTACCCCGACCAGGCGACTGAGCCCGCCCCCGCACCCGCTGAAGACCCCGGGCTTGAGTTGGCATCGCGCACGTCGGCGCCGCTTCTGGAAGACCTGCGGATCACCGACAAAGTGAGCCAGAATCTGCACGCCGAGCTGGCGCTGCGGGCGGTGGGGCGCGCCCGCCGGGGCATCGGCAGCTTCGACGCGGCGCGGGAAGAAGAGAAGGCTTTTCTGGCGGAAGCCGGCATCGAGACCGGCGCCTACAATCTGCTGGATGGCTCCGGGCTCTCGCGGCTCAACCTGGTGACGCCCGCGGCGGTGGTCAAGCTGCTGCGCTACATGTACGATTCGCCGGCGCGCGATAACTGGATCTCGCTGCTGCCGGTGGGCGGCCAGGATGGCACGCTGGCGACGCGGTTCGGCGACGGCGCCGCCGCCGGTCACATCCACGCCAAGACCGGTTCGCTCTCTCACGTGAGCGCGCTTTCGGGCTACGCGGAGAAGCCCGGCGGCCAGTGGGTGGCGTTTTCGATCCTGGTGAACAACTACAACGGCTCTGCCGCCGAAGTGCGGGGAGTGATGGATGGCATCTGTTCTCTTATAATGGAACAAGGGCTGCGCCCTTGATATCCCTTCGGGATATGGAAGTCAGGAGTCAGAAGTCAGGAGTCAGAAGGTAACGGCTTCGCCGTTGGCGCGAGCGTTATGGATGGCATCTGTTCTCCTATAATGGAGTGTATGCCGATCTTTGAATATCGCTGTGACGATTGCGGGACGAAGTTTGAGGACTCGTCAGTAGAATTCATGG
>PMTR01000056.1 GCA_003167255.1 Bryobacterales bacterium | reverse complement strand
TGCTCCGTTCGCGTCGGAGTACAGGAAGCTGAAAGTATTACTGCTGCCCGTGCCCGTGGAAGGCGTCACGGAGACGGCTTGTGGGGGACCCGCAGATACGGTCCAATTGCCCAGCGCGATCCAGCCGGAATTGAGTCCGCCGGCTGCCTGGGCGTACCCATACACGGTTTTGACCCCTCCGAAACTACTTGAAAAGCTCAGAGCCAGATTGACCGTCGCGTTATTACCCGACAGGGCAATGCTGGAACTCCCTCCGTTGATCGTGCATTGGCTATTCCCTAAGGTGCTGGCCGTTGGCAGCGTAATCGGTCCCTGCCAGGCTGTGGCGCCATCGTTGAGCAGNNATACCCGGACAGCGATGCGTTGACTACCACCTGAACCACTCCGAGATCGGATGCTCCATTCCTGTCGGAGTAGAGGAAGCTGAACGTATTACTGCTGCCCGTGCCCGTGGAAGGCGTCACGGAAACAGCTTGAATGGTAGGTACGGTCCAGGTGCCCAGCGCGGTCCAGCCGGAATTGACGCCGCCGGCTGCCTGGGCATACCCATACACGTTCTTCACCCCTCCGAAGCTAGCTGAGAAGCTCAGACCCAGATTGACCGTNNGCATTGGCTGTTCGCCAGGGTGCCGGACGTTGGCAGGGTAATCGGTCCCTGCCACGCGGTGGCGCCATCGTTGAGCAGCAACAGTGTCTTGTGCACCGGATCGATGCTGATGTAGCACCCCTGATACCCGGACAGCGATGCGTTGACTACCACCTGCACGATTCCCAGATCGGATGCTCCGTTCGTATCGGAGTACACGAAGCTGAACGTCTGGGTGGCGCCGCTGCCCGACGACGGTGTCACTGAGACCGCCTGTAACACCGGCGTCACCTGGAAGCTCTGGTTGACCGGTGTGGCCGCGGCGTAGTTGGTGTTGCCTGCCTGCGTCGCCTGGATGATGCAGGTGCCGCCGGAGACCAGCGTCACGGTCGCAACCGATACCGTGCAGACCGCCATCGTCTGCGAGTTGAAACTGACCGTCAGACCCGAGGACGCAGTCGCGCTGACCGTGAATGGCGCCGTACCGAAAACCCGGTTCGAGAGCGCGCCGAAGCTGATGGTCTGGGGCCCTGGCATATTCGTCAGCGAGAAGCTCGCCGGCGTCGCCACACCCACCACCGACGCCGTCACCGTGTACGGCCCTCCCGCCGTTCCATTGGCCGTGAACGGCGCCGACGCCACCCCCGACCCGTTGGTCGCCATCGTGATGGTCACCGTCGAGTTGCTAAACAATCCGCTGGCTCCGCTGTTCGGCGCCGTGAACGTCACATTCACGCCCGATACCGGATTGCTCCCCGCATCCGTCACCGTCACCGCCGGCGCGTTGCCGAACACCGTATTGATCGCCGCGCTCTGCGGCGTGGTCCCCGCATTCGCCGTCACCGTGCTGGGAGTCCCCACCGCGCCACTGGTGATCGCGTACGTGCTATCCACGAATGCGGTGCAGCCATTCGAGAAATTCTCCACCGTCAGCCTGTGGTATCCCGGCGTCGCAAGATCCCCGGCGTGCAAAGTCACGCTCGCCGATGTGGAACTGTTCACGGTGAAGCTTCTAGGGTTTAAGTCCCAGTATGTAAAGAACGCGCCCGTGGTGCTGAAGCCGGTGCCCGTAATGTTCAACGTCGTCACGCCGGCGCTGGCGGGCGACGATGCAGGACTGATCCCCGTGACGGTGATCGGCGCCGTGGTGCCGGTAACGTTAAAGAACGCCGTGCCCAGCAATTCACTGTGGATCGTCGGGCTGACGGGGTTGGCGCTGCCGCTCAGATCGCCTCCCCAGTTCATGAACTGAAAGCCCGTGGCGGCATTGGCCGTGTACGGCTGAACGGTCCCATCCGGAATCTGGCTGTCCGAGGAACTAGAGAACGCCGCGGTAGGCGAGATGGTGCCGCCGCAGTAGGGAGACGGATCGACGATCGCGCGCCAGGTCGGCGTGTACGTCGCCGTGAAAGTCTGGTTGGTTCCCGCGGCCCCTTGATGAACCGTGTGCGATTGGCTCAAGCCATCGCTCCAATTGGCAAACGCGTAACTGACATTAAACGTTACGGGCGATTGCGGCCCGGCCGTCGCATCGATCGTGTGCGCGCTCAAGGCGGTCCAGGAAGCATCGCCGGTAACGTCCGTCGCGAAGACCGCCGGTGTCTGGACGAAATTTCCGTCTACGGTCATGCTGAAACCGGCGAACAGCGCCGCGCCTGGAGAAGCAGTGCCGGTGACGGTGGTCACCGGGTGCGTAGTGAATCCGCCGGTCATGTTCGGCATATCCGTCAGGACCGGGAAGTTGTATGGATTCGTTTGATAGTTGTACAGCGACGAATTAAACCAACTATAGAAGCTGTATCCGGAGTTCGGAGTAGCCTGAATGCTCGCCTGCTGGCGGTCGACATAGTAGTTGGTTCCGCTAAAGGTGATGGTCGGAGCGGGAATTCCGGCGACGGTGCCGGCGAGCCCCGATGGAAACGCGGAGGTCCCGAAGGGATGCAGCCGGACAAAGTCGGCGGCGTACAGTGTTGCTGCGGGCGCGGTGGCGGGCGCGTAAACCGTCCCGGCGCCTGGAGATACCGTAATGCTCTGGCTCGCCGCAATGCCTCCGGGAATGTTCCAGCGGCCAAACATATAGGTCGCCCCGCCGACCGTCTGCTTCCCAGCGGGTATGTCGAGCGTGTGCGTCGAATTCAGCGCCCAGGAAAAGGCGTGCGGCGTGGTGTAAGTGGTCCCGTCCACAATCACCTGCGCCCCCGTTGGATTCGCGTCCACCGTCACCTGCGAAGGAACGGCGCCGTACAGCCGCAGAATAGAGTCGATATCGCCGGATGAGTAGCCGCTCGAATTGCTCAGCGTAATTCCCGCAACCGGAGTGGACTCGATGGTGGTCGCCAGACCATCCACGCTGAAGGCCTGCCCGAAGTAGTGCATGATCGAGGCGTAGTCGTACAGCCCCATATCCTCCTCGTCGATGGTCACCTGATCAAAATTGCTCAGCAACGGCTTGTCGATATTCGCGGTAATAATGTTGACGTAGGAGTTCCGGTCCACACGCGACTGTTCGTGCCAGGATCCTATCACGTGCCCCATTTCGTGGAGCAGCGTGGGCACTCCGCAGTTGATGGAGCCGTAGGCGGTCTGCGGCTGATCGGCCAGGGGGACCATCCCCACGCTCGACTCGCAAACGCCGCTGAAGTCCGACGGGCTGAGATCGAAGATCACGTACGACGTTTGAGCGGTGCGGGCGACCCAGTGGATCACGCCGGAAAAAGTGGCATTAAAGGTCGAAATTGCGTTGTTGATGTTGGTGACGGCGGCGCTGACTCCCTGGGTCTCGGCCGATATCGTGTAAGGTACTTGGGTAACTCCGGCGACCTTGGTCCACTGTTCCGAGGAGAATGCGATCGTGCTGCCCTCCGGGTGCACTCGTCCGGGAACGTGACCCCCGACTCCCCTCCGCGAGCCTCCGGGCCCGAGCAGGCGAGCCTGCTCCATCTGGCTCGCCGTACCGAGAACGATGTCGCCTTGAAAAATCGCGAGGCCGTCCTTCACTTGATAAGTGACTGGAACGCCCCGATAAAACGAACTCTGGATGTCGCCGTGGCTCGGCAAAGGCGCGTCGGCCGGTGTGTAATAGACAACCACGGCCGCCTCCGCGTGCTGGTTGGAGGAATCGATCGCTTCCACTTTCACGAAATTCGCGCCCGGACGCAGACCGATCTGCCCCGTGCTCCAACTTACCGTTAAATCGACGATTTGCTCGCGCTCGACCGAAGCCTGGTCCCCGAACGCTCCAATCTTTTGCCACTTCACCTGCGTGATTCCGGCAACGCCCGTAGCCACGCCCGAGAGCGAAATCGCGGGCTGGTTGGTGAAAACCGCGCCGTTTACCGCCGCCGGCTCTGTGATTCGGATGGACGGCGCGGCCTGTTGAGCCGGCAACTGCGAAAGGCAACTCGCAATGAGAACGCTGATTTGAACGAAGCCAGTGCGAACAGAACGCCGCTGACGGCGTGGATCGGCGGGAAAACGCATGATACCCCCTCTTCAAGTGTCGTGCAAGTCCCTCCTCTAATTGTCGCCGAACACTCCTCGCACTTTTAGCCGGAAGCTCCATTTTGGACCCCCGGCCCGGTGCTATTCAGTATACACTTAGCCGCCATCTCTTGATCCGCCGAGTTGCACTGGGATGACAAACTACCGGAGAATGACTGCCGAGGAGGAGTGGTCAATATTTGGCCAACTCACCGGTATCCACCACCAGATCCGCCATGTGGTATATTTATTCATAGGAAGGAATAATTACACATTTGAGGCGGAAGGTTGCCATCGTCGGCTACACAGGGTATAGCGGGGCGGAACTCGTTCGGATTCTGCAACATCACTCGCAGGTTGAGGTTGTGCTGCTGGATCATCGCGAGGATGGCGGCCAAGGCGCAGCCTTACGGAAACCCAAGGATCTGCAACACCTGCCGTGCGATCCGGAATCGCTTCGACGAGCTGGCGTGGAACTCGTCTTCCTGGCGACGCCGCCAGCCGTCTCCATGGAACTGGCGCCAGGGATGCTACAAGCGGGGGCCCGTGTGGTGGATTTGAGCGGAGCCTTCCGGTTGGGAACGGCGGAGAACTACTCGGCCTGGTATCGCGAACCCCATACCCAGCCGAAATTGCTGGCGGAGGCTGTTTATGGACTGCCGGAATTCTGCCGGGAGCGCATTCCGGGGGCGCGGCTGGTGGCCAACCCGGGGTGCTATCCGACGGCGGCGAACCTGGCGATCCGGCCGCTGCTGGAAGCCGGAGTGGTGGATCGGGCTGCGGGGATCGTGTGCGACGCGAAATCGGGGGTCAGCGGGGCGGGCCGGAAACCCAGCCTGACGACCGGCTTCTGCGAGGTAACGGAGAATTTCTCGGCGTACTCCATTTTGAAGCACCGGCACGTGCCGGAAGTGTTGCAGGTTTCCTCGCTCGCGGAGCGCGAGTTCAGTTTCACGGCGCAACTGCTGCCGGTGGACCGGGGCATCCTGGAGACGATCTATTTCCGCACCACCGGCGGGGCGGGCGCCGAAGACCTGTTGCGGATCTACGAAGCGCGTTACGCGGATGAACCGTTCCTCCGGCTGTACAACCCGGGGCGCATGCCGGACCTGCGGGCTGTGGCGCGAACGAATTTCTGCGATATTGGCGCGACGGTGGACTCGAGCACCGGGCGCGCGGTCGTGGTGAGCGCCATCGACAACCTGGTGAAGGGCGCGGCGGGCCAGGCCATTCAGAACATGAACCTGATGCTCGGGCTGGCGGAGACCGAGGGGCTGTTGTGAAGGCGCTCATCAAGCTCGGCGGCACGCTGCTCGATAGCGCGTCGCAGCGCGACGCGCTGGCGGCGCAGATCTCCGCGGCGCGCGCCAAGGGCGCCGAATTGGCGGTGGTGCACGGCGGCGGCAAGCAGTTGACGCGATATCTCGCGGAGCGCGGCATCGAGAGCCGCTTTGTGAACGGGCTCAGGGTGACCACCCCGGAGACGGTGGACGCCGTGCTGAAGGTGTTCACGGGCAGCGTGAATCATGAGCTGGTGGCGAGTTTGAACCGCGCGGGCGCGCTGGCGGTGGGGCTTTCGGGAATCGATGGCCTGCTGGTGGAGGCTGAGCCCATGGACCCGGCGCTGGGGGCGGTGGGGCGCGTCACGAAATCGAACGCTGCGCTGCTCCGTCTGCTGGTCGCGAACGGCTATCTGCCGGTGGTGGCGTGCGTGGCGGGCGATCGCGAGGGGCGCATCTACAACGTGAATGCCGATCAAATGGCGGTGGCTTGCGCGGCGGCGTTTGGCGCGCAACAACTGGTCTTTCTGACCGATGTGGAGGGCGTGATGGATGGCGACCGGCACGTGCGCGCGTCGCTCACCGTGGCGGAAAGCCGGGGATTGATCGAAAGCGGGATTGCCACCGGCGGGATGCTGGCCAAACTGAACGCGGCGGTAGCGGCGCTCACCGCTGGCGTAGGGCAGGTGCGGATCGCCGCAGGCGCGGCGGATCGGGTCGTCGAACGGCTTCTGGCGGGAGAAGAAATCGGGACGCGGATGGTGACCGGGGAGGCGCCGGCGCCATGATCAGCAGTCTGCGCGCGGACGCCTTTGTGGAACCTGGCGCGGGCACGGTGGATCTCCATTCCCGCAAAGCGGTGATGCGCGACATCCGGCCGATCCTCGAACTCATCAACGGCTACGCTGCTAACGGCGTGATGTTGCCGCGCACCGAGTTCGAAATGTCGGAGGCCATCCGCGATTTCACGGTGGTCACGCTGGGCGACCGCCTGCTGGGCTGCGGGGCACTGCATTTTTACAGCCCGACAACCGGCGAAATCCGTTCTCTGGCGGTGGCGCAAGAGGCCAAAACGCACGGCGTAGGGCGGCACCTGGTGGAATCCCTGGTGGCGGAAGCGCAGCAATATGAACTGGACGCCGCGTTCGCCTTCACCTACGTCACGGAGTTCTTTGAGAAGGTCGGGTTCCACGTGATCGAGCGCGGAGCGCTGCCGCTCAAAGCGTGGAAGGACTGCGTGCGGTGCCCGAAATTCCAGGCGTGCGACGAGATCGCGGTAGTGCGCGTGCTGCGGCCGGAGCGGTGGAATGCGCAGATCTGGGGACAGCAGGTGGCTTCCCCGGACGAGCAGTTCATCCAGATCCCCACACCCCGCCCGCTGTAGCACTACCCCCAAAGTGGGGTCATTCCGCGCACCCACAAAAGACCGCGTAAAACAAGTGCGCGTAATAGACAATCTGGGCTAGAATCGTCTTTCAGGAGTAAAGAACCTGAATTAGTTTAGATCCTACTTCTTGTGAGGCATGCATGAGAGCGCTAACGGTTGACGTGAAATCCTCAACCGGACGGGTCCTGTGTTGCACGGTATTCCGTCCGGGCGGGAAAAAGCTGCTGGCCAAAGGCCATGTGATCAGCGACGAAGATGTCCGGGTTCTGGAATCCGAGGGCATGGAAAGCATTTGGGTAACCGAGCTGGAGGACGGCGAGGTTGGCGAAGACGACGCCGTCTGCCAGGTTGCCAGCGAGATGGGTTGCGGCAGTTTCGAAATCCGTCTGGCGGCTGGCGGGCGCGCGAACCTGTTGGCCACTGAGAACTGCTGCGTGCTGGTAGACGACGAACTGCTCAAGCAGATCAACTGCACGGCCAGCACCGTGATCGCCACCGCCTTGAACTTCAGCTACGCGGTGGCGGGACAGCGCATCGCCACGGTCAAGAGCGCGCCGTTTGCGGTTGCGAAGGACCAGTTGGAAGCGGTGATCGGCATTTTGAAAGAGCGCGGTCCCATCCTGCAGGCGCGGCCCGTACGCGCACCCAGCGTGGGAATTCTTTACACGGATCCGATCAGCGGGGAACGGGCCCGGCAGTTGTTCGAGAACATCATGCGGCAGCGGCTGGAGCGGTTCGGCGTGAACGCCAACTTCGTCCTGTCGTGTACGGAAGATGAGAATTCGGTAGCGCGCTGCATGCAGCACTTACTGCGCTCCAAGCCCTGCGTGATTCTGGTGGCGTCGACCACGGCGCCGGCCGGTCCGGAAGACGTGATCGGGCAGGCCATGACCAAAGTCGGCGGGCAGGTGGAACGGTTCCTGGCGCCGGTGGAACCCGGCAATCTGCTGCTGATGGCGTATAAGGATGAAGTACCGATCGTTTCGGCGCCGGGGTGTTTCCGGTCGGCCAAGCCGAACGTAGTCGATTTGATTTTGCCGCCGCTGCTGGCCCGTTACCATGTGACCGGTTGGGAAGTCGCCTGCCTGGGACATGGCGGCCTTCTGGCGTAACAAGCTCCTCCAACCCTTGCAGACTGTACCTCCGAGCAGTCTACGGGGCTTCCTTAGCCGGGCGCTCCCTCCGGGCGCCCGGCATTTTTTTGCCAATGGATGCCACGGGCCGCGAGTTCCCGCTCCGCCTGCGCCGCGGATTCAAACTGCACGGCGTCGATCCCGAGAGCACGCGCGGCCTCGACATAAGCCGGTATGTCGTCGGTGTAAAAACATTGTTCGGGAAGGCAGCCGGCGCATTCCACGGCGGCGCGGTAGATCTCCGGCCGCGGCTTCATGGCCTTCACTTCATAGGACAGCACCAGGTGGTGGAAGTGCCGCAGCGCCGGCAGACGGTGGCGCAGCATCTCGAAGTGGATTTGATTGGTGTTCGAAAGCAGCACCAGGCGGTAGCGCGCCGCCAGGCCGGCCAGAAGGCTCTCGGGAAGCAGCGGCTCCGTGAAGATGGAACTCCACAGGCGGCAGAACTGGTCGTAATCCACGTGGAGATCGAGCACGGTGGAGAGCTGGGCGACGAAATCGCGCGGCTCTACCAAGCCGGTTTCGAAGCGTTGCACCAGGCCGGAGGCGGCCAGACGCCGCGCAATCTCCCGCGCGTCGTAAGGAGATACCCCTTCGAGAGCGCGATATCCGCGCCCAAAATCGAAATCGATCAGGACGCGGCCGAGATCGAAGATCACCGCTTTGTGCATGGCCTTTCCTTATCAACATACCGGATCGCGCGACGAAGAGGCCGTCCGATTCCGCAAAGTGCTGTCCGCCAGCGGACACTCCTGCCTTCGGGACGAAGCCGCTTGGAGATCGGAACTGATTGCGCTTCAGCCGCTTACGATGAAGTGATGGGTGGTACGAGAGTTGCCCTCGACAACCCGCACGATAATTCGATTCCTATGAGGAGCTCCATGAAAGCTCTGTTGTTGCTGGCGGTAGCGGCTATGGCCGCGCCCGCGCAAACGCCGGTTGTTTCCCCTGAAGTTTCGCCCGAAGTTTCGATCGACACGCCCAAAGCGCGGCCGGTGTTGGGCCGCCTGCTGGCGCCGTTCCACCTGGAGAAGCGGACGGTCCCGCCGGCCAAGCTGGCGAATACGCCGCGCCTGGAACAACTGGTGCGCTCCGGCAACCTTTATCTTTCGGCGCAGGATGTGATTGCGCTGGCGCTCGAAAACAATCTCGATATCGCGGTGGAGCGCTATGGCCCGTATCTGTCGCGCGAAGTGCTGCGGCGGGCCGAAGCGGGCGGTCTGCTGCGCGGCACGGACGTCCCGGTGGCGGCCGGGCCCACCAGCGTCTCGACGGCCGGCATCAGCACGGCATCGAGCGGCCTCGCGGGTGGCACCGGAATTGGATCGGGCGGCGGAATCGTCACCGGCATCGGACCCAATCCACCCAATATGGATCCCTCGCTATTTGCGCAGTACGCCATGGGGCACAGCACCACACCGCTGACCAATACGCAGTTGAATGCCACCACCACGCTGGTGAACAGCTACCGGCAATTCTACTTCGGGTATTCCCAGAGCTGGATCACCGGCACCTACGCGCAGGCGACTCTTGGCGAGACGCGCAGCCTGTTGAACAGCAGCACACCCCTATTCAATCCGTCGCTCTCCGGCGCCCTGGATGTTTACCTGACACAGCCGCTGCTGCAGGGGCTGAGCATCGGCGTCAACAACCGTTATATCAAGGTGGCGAAGAACAACCTGAAGGTGAGTGATCTGTTGGTGAAGCAGCAGGTGGCGACCACCGTGGCGGCGGTGCTCGATCTCTACTGGGACCTGGTGAGCTTCAACCAAGCCGTGCGCATCAAAGAGCAGGCGCTCGATGCCGCGCAGAAACTGTATGAGGGCAATAAAAAGCAGGTGGAGATCGGAGCGCTGGCGGGCATCGAGGTAACGCGGGCGGCGGCGGCGGTTTCGGCCAGCAAAGAGGCGCTGTTGATCGCGCAGACCAACGTGGCGCAGCAGGAGATCGTGCTGAAGAACGCGCTCAACCGCAACGCCATGGAGAACGCCTGGCTGGATGACGTGCACGTCATTCCGCTGGACCATATCGAAGTTCCCAAAACGGACGAGATCCGCCCGGTGCAGGAACTGGTGCAGGAGGCCCTCGAGAAGCGCGACGAAATCGAGCAGGCCAAGATCAATCTGGACAGCAAGAAGGTGCTGCTCAAGGGCACCAGGAACAACCTGCTGCCCAGCCTGCAGGCCTTTGCTGAGTTCACCAACAACGGCTTGAGCGGCCCGGCCAACCCGATCTACAACAATTGCTGCGGCGATCCCAATCCCTATTTCGTGGGCGGAACCGGCAACCTGGTGAGCCAGATCCTGCGCCGGAATTTTCCGAATTACTCGGCCGGGATCTCCCTCAACATTCCTTTTCGCAACCGGCAGGCGCAGGCCGATTACGTGACCGACGAGCTGCAGTTGCGGCAGACCGAGCTGCAACAGCAGCGCGCCATCAACCAGGTGCGCGTGGATGTGAAAACCAACGTGATCAATTTGCAGCAGGCGCGCTCGCGTTACGAAACGGCGGTCGCTACGCGAGTGCTGGCCGAGCAGAGCCTGGACGCGGAGCAAAAGCGGTTCCAATACGGCGTGGGCAGCGTGGCTCTGGTGATTGCGGCGCAGCAGGAGCTGGCCAACGATCAGGACGGCGAAGTGCAAGCCATGGCCAACTACACGCACGCCAAGATCGGATTCGACGCGGCCATGGGACGGACCCTGGAAGTGAACCACGTTTCCATGGAAGAGGCCGCGCGCGGCCACGTGCAGCGGGAGTCTGTCCTGCCGCCTTCCCTGCCCGAAGTGAAGAAACCGGAGGCGCCGCGATGAAACTCCGGATTGCTGACCCGCACGGCTCCGATCGGAGCCGCGACCGTAAGGGAGCGTTCTTTGCTAAGACCGCAGCCGCACTGGCGCTGGTGATGCCGTGCCTGGCTCAGAATCAGCCGGTGACGGTCGAGAGCGCGCCCGTTCCCTCGGCCATTCGCCCCTACGTGGCGCCCACGGTTTCCCCGATCCGGCTGCATAATTCCAGCCGTCTGGACAGTCTGGTTCGAGCGGGCAACCTCTACTTGACGGTGCAGGATGCGCTGGCGCTGGCGATTGAGAATAACTTGAACCTGGAAATCGACCGCTATGGGCCGCTGCTGGCCGATTCGGCGCTGGAGCGTTCCAAGGCCGGAGGACCCAACCGCGGCGTGCCGAGTGGCAGCAGCCAGATTTCCAGCGTGAATAACGGCGTGGGCGTGAATGGAACCACCGCCAGCGCGGGCCTGGGCGGCGGCAGTGGCAATGGCGGCGGCAGCAGTAACGGCGGCGGAGCAACCATTCAGCAGGTGGGGACCATCGTGCCGAATTACGATCCGACCCTGCAGAGCACCACCAACTTCTCGCACATCACGCAGCCGCAGGCCAACACCATTCTGAGCCAGACGAACTCGCTGGTGCAATCGTCGCGCACCTACAATAGCGTATACAGCCAGGGGCTCTCGACAGGCGGCCAGGTCCAATTCCGCGACTATCAGCAGCACTTTCAGGAGAACTCTCCGGGCGATTTCGTGAATCCGGTGGCGGCCACCCACATGGACATCTCGCTGCGGCAACCGCTGCTGCAGGGGTTTGGAATCGGACTCAACAACCGCACCATCCGGATTTCGCAAATCAACGTGACGGCCGCGCGGCAGCAGTTCCGGTCGCAGCTACTCGACCTGGTGGCGAGCGTGCTCAACCTTTACTGGAGCCTGGTGGCGGCAAACACGGAGTTGAAGGCCCGGCAGCAGGCTTTGGAGATCACCCAAAAATTCTTCGACGATACGAAGAAGGAGATCGCCGCCGAGGCCATTCCGGCCATCCAATTGCCGCGGGCCCAAGCCGAAGTGGCCACGCGCCGCCAGGAGGTGCTGATTGCGCAAGCCAACGTGCGCCAGCAGGAGATCCTGCTGAAGGAGGCGTTGAGTCATACCGAGGACCCGATCCTGGAAGCGGCGTCGATCGTAACCGTGGACCGCATCGAAGTTCCCGATGCCGACGATTTGCCTCCGTTACGGCAATTGGTGGCCACGGCTCTGGCCAAAAGACCGGATGTGGCCGTAACAAAATATCGCGAGCAGACCGATGAGATGAATCTGGCCGGCACCGCCAATCCGCTGCTGCCGGCCGCGACGCTTAACTTGCTGAGTTATGACCGCGGGGTGGCGGGTGCGGGCCACACGGTAGACGGCGAGCCGCCCAATCCCTATTTCGTGGGCGGCCTGGGCTCGGCCGAGGCGCAAGTTCTACGGCGCAACTTCCCCAATAACCAGGCGGTGATCAGTCTTAGCGCGTCGTTGGGAAACCGCTCGGCTCAGGCCGATTACGCGATCGACCAGTTGCAGTACCGCCAATCGCAGGTTGTGAACCAGAAGGCCGCCAACGCCATCGTGGTCGACGTGGCCGCGCGCATGAGCGCGCTGCGCCAGGCGCACACGCGGTACGATGCGGCCACGGAAACCTCGGCCCTCCAAAGGCAGTTGCTGGAAGCCGATGAACAGAGGTTTGTTTCCGGGGCCCGGACGACCACGTTCGACACCATCATGAGCGACCAGCGGGCCCTGGTGACCGCCCAGGTTTCCGAAGCCAATGCTCTGGCGGCCTACGCCCGCGCCCGCATCTCGCTCGACCAGGTTTTGGGCGAGACGCTCGAAAAGAACCACATCTCGCTCGAAGAGGGATTGAACGGCCATGTGGAGCGGCCGTCCCAGTTCCCCGCCGTGCTGGATTCGGGAAAACAGTAATCCCCCTGCGCGCTCTCTCTCACCGAGCCGCGACCGTGAGGGAGCGGAGGGCCGACTCGCACCTGCAAGTGGCGTCCGCGTGTCGTCCGCGTTGACCGCCGCCGTTCTGCTGCATAGAATGAAGATGGGGGAGTTCTACTCCATAGCCGCTATGAGAAGCGACGCAACCACGCGAACCCGGCACTTCGAAATCCTGCGGGCCATCGTGCGCGAGTACATCGAGACGGGCGAGCCGGTCGGATCGCAGACGCTATCGCGGCGGCGCGGACAGGCGCTCAGCCCGGCCTCCATCCGCAATGTGATGGCGGAGTTAGCCGATCAAGGCTACCTCTCGCAGCCTCACACTTCGGCGGGCCGCGTCCCAACCGCAAAGGCCCTCCGCTTCTATGCGGGCTCGCTGACGGTAGCCCGCGTGACGGCGGGCGAAGCGGACCGGTTGCGCTGCGAGTTCAGCGCGCTCGACACAGTGGGCGCGCGCGTGGAACACTCCAGCCACATCCTGACGGAACTCACCCGGAACATGGGGATCGCCGCCGCGCTGCCCGCCCTGGCGCAAGAGCTCGATCAGATCGAGCTGGTGCCGCTAGCCGATTGCCGCGTCCTGATGATCCTGGTCACGCGCGACCACATGGTGCGGAACCGCGTGGTAGCGCTCGAAGAGCCGGCCTCGCCCGACGAGCTGATCTCCATCCGCAACTACGTCAACCGCAACTTCAGCGGGTGGCAGTTGGGGGCGGCACGGCGCGAGCTGCTGAGCCGCATGCTGGAAGAACGGGCCGCCTGCGACGCGGTGACGCGCCAGCTCCAGGTGCTGTGCCGCAAGGGCCTGCTGGAAGTGGACACGGCGCCCGAAGTCCACATGGAAGGGGCCTCCAACCTTCTCGGGCTGGACCTGCACTTGACGCGCGAAAAAATGCGGGGGCTGCTGCGCGCGCTGGAAGAGAAGAAGCGCGTGATCGAGCTGCTGGACCGCTTCCTGGAGCAGCCGCCCGGCGAGTTGGAAGTGCACGTCGGCCTCGAAGCCATTCATCCGGCCATGAAGGACCTGGCGCTGATCGGCATGAGCGTGCGCATGGCCAGCGGCCTGCCGGCTAAAGTCGCGGTGCTGGGGCCGATGCGCATGCACTACCAGCAGGTGATGGCGGCGGTGCTGGAAACCAGCCGGGCGCTGGAGAGCGCGCAGTTCTAGGATAAGCTGGTAACAGTGGACACCCAGAAGCCCAATCAGAAACTTTCCGACGTGTCTCCCGAAGACAACGTCCCGGCCGAAACCCTGGACGGGCAATTGGCGGCGGTGACCGCCCAGCGCGATCAACTGGCTGCGGAGAAGGCCGATCTGCACGACCGGCTGCTGCGCGCGCGCGCCGAGTTCGATAACGCGCGCCGCCGCGCCGAGCGGGAACGGTCCGATTTCCTGCAATACGCGGGCATGGAACTGGTGCGGGACATCCTGCCGGTGCTAGACGACTGCGAGCGCGCGCTCAAGGTGGAAACGGCCGACCGCGACTATGCCAAGGGCGTCGAGTTGATCTATCAGCGTCTGTTTGAAACCCTCAAAAAGATAGGGCTGGAGCCGATCCAGGCGGCCGGCCGCCAGTTCGATCCAAACCTGCACCAGGCGGTGGAGCGCGTGGAGACCGATGAGGCAAAGGACCAGTCCATTCTGGGAGAGTTTCAGAGAGGCTATAATTTCAAAGGCAAGCTTCTAAGGCCCGCCATGGTGCGGGTGGCAGTGAAACCATAACGCATTGAATCCCGTGTCAAAACGAGACTATTACGAAATACTGGGTGTCGGCAAGGACGCCCGCGATCCGGAGATCAAGGGCGCATACCGCAAGCTCGCGCTCAAGTTCCATCCCGACCGCAATCCGGACGACCCCCACGCCGAGGAGAATTTTAAGGAGGCGTCGGAAGCTTACAGCGTTCTGAGCGATGCTCAGAAGCGCGCCGCCTACGACCGGTATGGCCACGCCGGTCTGCAAGGCGCGGCCGGCGCGGCGGGTTTCAACCCCGAGGCTTTTACCGATTTCAGCGATATCCTGGGGAACTTCTTCGACCTCGGCGATCTGTTCGGCGGAGGAGGCGGCGGCCGGCGGCACAACCGTGCCCAACGCGGCGAGGATGTGCGCTACGACCTGGAACTGACGTTCGAAGAGGCGGTGTTCGGGATGAACGCCGACATCCAGGTGGCGCGCATGGACCGCTGCGACCGGTGCGCCGGCGCGGGATCGGAGCCCGGCAGCGGACCAACCCAGTGCCCCACATGCCACGGCCGCGGTGAGGTTCTGTATCAACAAAGTTTCCTCTCCATCCGGCGCACTTGCAGCACGTGCGGCGGGTCGGGCCGGGTCATTCGCAACCCTTGCGGCCAGTGCCGCGGCAACGGCTTCCGGCAGATCCAGCGCAAACTCAAGGTTACGGTTCCGGCGGGAGTCGATAACAATACCCGCATACGGCTGGCGACGGAAGGCCAGCCCGGCTCGAACGGGGGACCGCCGGGCGATCTCTACGTCTTCCTCAAGGTCAAAGAGCACGCCTTCTTCGAGCGCCACGAACAGGACCTGCACTGCACCATTCCCATCAACCTGGCGCAGGCGGCGCTGGGCGCGGAAATCGATGTGCCCACGCTCGATCAGCCGCACAAGCTCAAGATCCCCGAAGGCACGCAGAGCGGCGCTCAGTTCCGGGTACGGCACAAGGGTGTGCCGGTGGTGAACGGCAGCGGGCGAGGCGACCTCTACGTGCATGTCGAGGTGCAGATTCCCACGCGGCTGACGCGCGACCAGAAGAAACTGATGGAGCAGTTGCGCGATACGCTGCCGGTGGACAACGCGCCCGCCGAAAAAGGGCTCTTCGACAAGGTCAAAGACTACTTCATGTGAGGTGGCTGGATATACGGAGGAATCCGCCATGAGCAGCCCCTTGTTTGGTACCAGGTTGTTTTGGACTAAGATATCCTAAGATAATGAGCATAAGGCCGTTAGGCCTGCCGGAGTGGCTGGCGCCGGTGGAGCCTGCGGGACTCGAGAGGCAAACTCTTTCCCGAACCATACGGGTCATCTTCCTGGCTGTGATTGTCGCAGCCATCTCAACCAGTAGCCGTTTCGAAAGCTCTCTGGGCCGGGCCACGCTTTGGAGCATGATCGGAGCGCTGTGCGCCGCTCTTGTGATTAACCACCTTGGAGCCGTGGAATGGGCGGCCGCAATCGGGTTCGTCGCGATGTTGTGCTTCGCCGCGGCAATGGCGTGGTCCGCTCGCGATGGCTTCCGCACCATATACTTCCTCCTTCTTGCTTGCCTGCTGATGATAGCGGCTCTCCTCTTCCGGCCGGTCTTGTACAGCGCCTTCGCCGTGTCGGTCTTGGCGATTATCGCCGCCGTAGGTCTGAAAGAGATGCGCTTCGTCGCCCAAGGCGGGCAGATGCCTCGCACCCCCACAACGAACACCGTCATCCTCGCTGTGGAGTGTATTTTCTGCATCGGCGGCCTGACGGGCGGGCTGCTGGCCAGCAATCTGCACAAGAGCATTCGCAGGGTCCGCGTGACTGCGCGGGAGTTGGCCGCCGCCAATGCCGCCCTGCAAGCCTCCGTGGAGGCCCAACGGGGCCATGTCTCTGCTCTCCGCGAGAGTGAAGAACGTCACCGCATGTTGGCGCACGCGCTGCAAAGCGCGGGCGAGTGCATCAGCATCACCGACACAGAGAACCGCATCTTGTTCGTCAATGACGAGTTTCTTCGGACCTACGGGTATAAGAAAGACGAACTGATCGGGCAGCACATCGGCATCCTTCGTTCAGAACACAATTCCCGGGGAGTTTACGACGAGATTCTCCCGGCCACCATGGCAGGCGGTTGGTCCGGGGAGCTATGGAACCGGACCCAGGGCGGGCGGCACTTCACCATCTCGCTGGCCACTTCTGTGGTGTACGACGAAGTCGGGCAGAGGGTCGCGCTCGTCGGCATCGCCCGCGACATCACCGACCGCCAGCGGGCGGAGGAGGAAAAAGCAAACTTACAGGCGCAGTTACACCAGGCACAAAAGATGGAGTCTATCGGGCGCCTGGCGGGTGGCGTGGCGCACGACTTCAACAACCTGCTGACGGTGATCAACGGTTACAGCCGAATGCTCCTGGGCAATTTGAACGCGGGCGATCCAATCAGGGACTACGTGGAAGAGATTTGCCAAGCCGGGGAGCGCGCCGCCGGCCTGACCCAGCAACTGCTGGCTTTCAGCCGCAAACAGGTGCTGAAGCCGCGTGTGCTCGACTTGAACCGTGTGGTGGGCGAGATGCGCCCGATGCTGGCGCGGTTGCTGGGGGAAGACGTGGAGTTGCGCGTCGAGTTGCATGCAGAGGCCTCCACGATCTGCGCCGACCAGAGCCAATTGGAGCAGGTGGTGATGAACCTGGCCGTGAACTCCCGGCACGCGATGCCTCACGGCGGTACGCTCGGGATCGAGACGGCTTCTGTGGAGTGGGGTGAGAGCCAGGCATCGGCGCATCCAGGCTCGCGCGCGGGCCACTACGTCATGCTGGCGGTTACCGACACCGGAGCGGGCATGAACGAGGCGACGCGCCGCCACATCTTCGAACCGTTCTTTACTACGAAAGAAGTGGGCCAAGGGACCGGGCTTGGGCTGTCGATGGTGCAGGGCATAGTTGAGCAAAGCGGCGGCCACATCGAGGTCTACAGCGAACCGGGCCAGGGAACAAGCTTCAAGATCTATCTGCCCAAGGTGGAGGATACGGGCGTGGATGCCAGGCAGCCAGGAGCCGCCCGCCTGTTGCCCGGGCATGAGACCGTGCTAGTCGTTGAAGACCAGGCCGACGTTCGCACTTACGCTGCGGCGGCGCTGGCCGCACACGGCTACCGGGTAATACAAGCGGGGAGCGGCGCGGAGGCGGTGCTGTTCTGCGCGCGTGGCGAGGAGCGCATCGACCTTGTCTTAACCGACGTGGTGATGCCGAACATGAGCGGCCGGGAACTGGCCGACCGGCTGGAGGAATGCCGGCCGGGGATCAAGGTGCTGTTCATGTCGGGCTATACCGACGACGCCATTATGCATCACCGGGTTCTGGACAAGGGAACGGAGTTCATCCAGAAGCCGTTCAGTCCCGACCAGTTGGCCGCCAAAGTCCGGGACGTGCTCGTGGCACCGGGCAGCCCTTCGTGAACCCAATGAGCCGCAAGGACAGCTACCGGTAACCCTTGCCGAAGAAAATCGACAACTGGTCGCGGACCAGCCGGTACTATTGGCTGATGCTGGCCGAGAGTCATTTGACGCGGCGGTTGTTTGGGAGCATCGTTGCGGCGGAAGGAGGCCCTGCCGGCGTCAGCCGGATGGTGTGCGGCGCAGGGAAGCAAATTGGGCGAAGGAGGAGAGGCGTCTGACAAATCCAATAAAACCAGGTACTTCCAAGTTCTTGCGCTCCCAGAGGAGCCGGAGCCCGCCCGTTTCGTGGGCCACTGGAGCCGCTCGCGATGGAAAGAAATAAGAGAAACAGTCCCGATTAGCCGGTTGGAGTTATGCTTGAAGGTGGCCGGGAAGCCAAGACGGTAATCCTGGCTAATGAAGTCCGGAAGGACAGAGAGGGACAACGAGTATGACAAGCGAACGGTCTTCGGTTGCATTGTGGGCGCGTGCGCTTCGGGCTGTAACGGCGCTCGCGATAATTTCGATTTCCTTTAATCTTGGCTGGCCGCGCACCTCCTGGCCAGATGACAAGCCGCGGGCGGCGCCGGCGGCTTCCCGGCAGGCCAGTCCCGGAGCGCCCGTCTTTCCGGCGGAAAACCCGCGCTCTCTCCCACTGTCCACGAACCGCCCCGAAGCGAAGCTCATGAGCGTGCCATTGAGTTTCGAGCCGAACCAGGGGCAGGTGGCCTCCACGGTTCAGTTTCTCACGCGCGGTTCCGGCTACGCGCTCTTCCTGACTCCGGGCAAGGTGGTCCTGAACCTGGAGCGGCAACAGAAGGCATCGGCCGCGGCGACGGGGCAAACACCCCAAGCCTCCGCCGACACCCTGCGCATGAGCCTGATCGGGGCAAATCCCAAGGCCAACGCAGTAGGACTGGCCCAACAGCCCGGCGTGGTGAGCTACTTCATCGGCAACGACCCGAAGAACTGGCGCTCCGGCATCCCGACCTATGGCAAGGTCGAGTATCCCCAGATCTACCCCGGCGTGGATCTGGTCTTCTACGGGAATCAGCGCCAGTTGGAGTACGACTTTGTCGTCGCCCCCGGCGCCGACCCCAGCCGCATCGCCTGGCGGATCGACGGCGCTCGCGCCCGCGTCGACGCTGAGGGCAATTTAGCTCTGAGCGCGCCCAACGGTCCGGCCAGCTTCAAGAAACCGGTGCTGTACCAACTGGATGGAGACAGGAAGACGAGCGTCGAAGGGTGGTTCTCCGTGGCCGGGAATCAGGTACGCTTCCGGCTTGGCAGCTACGACCATTCCAGGGCGCTGATCATCGATCCGGTGCTGC
Source organism: Bryobacterales bacterium (assembly GCA_003167255.1). Classification (GTDB taxonomy): domain Bacteria; phylum Acidobacteriota; class Terriglobia; order Bryobacterales; family Bryobacteraceae; genus PALSA-129. The sequence goes on along the minus strand of PMTR01000056.1, from coordinate 37,341 downwards.
GCTATGCCAGTTATCTTGCCGGAAGCAGCACCGATCACATCGGCTGGACGCTCGGACCCGGTATAAGTGCGGTGGGTACGTCGCAGGGCCTCGCGGTGGACAGCGCGGGAAGCGTGTATGTGGCGGGCGACACATACTCGATCGACTTCCCGATGAAGAGCCCTTATCAAAGCGCTTCTCCGGCAAAGGGGCCGGCAGGCAGCCCCGTCCCCCCTGGGCAATGGCCTTCGGCGTTTGTAACCAAATTCAGCCCCGATGGCAGTTCGCTGGTTTATTCCACTTACTTGGGCGGCAACGGTTATGACTACATCTACGCCATCGCGGTGGACTCCAATGGCAACGCTTACGTAACCGGTCAGACAAACTCGCCCAATTTCCCGATAACCCCCGGGGCGTACCAGACCATCTGCGACACGGTCCCGTACAATACCGGACAGCAGCCCACATCAGGCTGCAATTCCTCCAACGTTTCGGCATTTGTGACCAAGCTGAATGCCACCGGGACGAGCCTTGTCTACTCGACATTTCTGGGCGGCTACGCTTACGCGTACGCCACTGCCATTGCCGTGGATAGCGCCGGCCGCGCCTACATTGCCGGCAACGAGCAGGAGTCTTGCTACCCATACACTACGTTCCAAGGCTGCTTTCCCACCACCAATGGCGCGGTAATCGGAGGAAACAGAACTGTCGGAGGGTCGCCGCAATACGCCTTCGTCTCGGCGTTCGACCCCACCGGCTCCCAACTGCTCTATTCCACTATCTTCGGCGATACGAATTTCCAGTGCGTCATCGGCTGCGGCGGCGGTACGTATGGCACCGGGATCGCGGTGGATGCCAACGGCTATTTCTATCTAGTCGGCGAGACCCAGGCTAGCACCCTGCCCACGACCGCCGGCGTGGTTCAGCCTACCGGTGCTCCTTTGGGCAACCCGGCAACCTCTCTGCAAGCCTGGCGCGGCTTCGTTGCGAAGTTCTATCCGGTCACTTCCGCCGGTGGGGCATCGCTGACCTACGCCACCTACCTTGGCGGCAAAACTGGGAATTTAGGCGACTACATCAGCGGCATCACCATCGATAGCGCCGGCAATGCCTATATCGTCGGGTATACCAATTCTCACGATTTTCCCGTGACGGCCGGCGCTTATTCGACAGTCTGCGGTCCGAATGGGCAGAACTGCGCGGCGGCCCACGTGACCAAGCTGAATCCTACCGGCACCGCCATCCTGTGGTCCACCTTTGTCGGAGACAGCAAGGGCGATGCAAGCGACGCGTTATTCTTTACCGGCCCCATCCAGTTGGATGGGAACGGGAACGTCTATATCATCGGGCAACCGAACCCGGGTTTCCCATTGGTCAATCCCGTTCAGTTGGCCGGAAACGGCGGAGACATGCAGGTGCTCGTCGCCAAGATCGACCCCACGGGCGCGAACCTGCTATTCTCCACGTACATCGGTTCCGGCGGGCTCGACACCGCGAATCCAGCCGGGCTGGCAGTCGACGCGGCCGGCGACATCTATCTGGCCGGCAATGACGCCGGCCCGCATCTGATCACCACTCCCGGCGCATTCCAGACGACCGTCGGCAACAACCCCTGCTGCTACCACGGCTTTGTCGCTAAGATCACACCCGGCGGCCCGGCATTCACGGCCGCCAGCGTGTTCAATGCCGCTACGCTTCAGACGGGCGGGATTGCCCCCAACGAGTTCATTTCCATAAAAGGCGCCGGCCTCGGCCCGGCAACCGGGGCCGTTTCCAATATGACCACGCAACTGGGGGGAGCCAGCGTCTCAATCGGGGGAACGGCCGCTTATCTGACCTATGCCCAGGACGGGCAGATCAACGCATTGGTGCCTTTCGGCGCAGGGGGTACGCAAACCACTATTCAGGTCGAGGTCAACGGCGTGATGAGCAGCAGCGTAACCGTCCCTATAGTGAACGCCTCGCCTGGAATCTTTACCCAGGCTTACGGGCCGGGTCAGGCGTGGATGGTCAACCAGGACGGAACGTTCAATTCCAGTTCGAACCCTGCGGCCCGGGGCACCTACGTTGCGTTCTGGCTGACCGGGCAAGGTTATGTCAATGCCCCGCCGCCGGACGGCATCCAACCCAAGGGCCCACCGTTTCCAAGTCCGGTGCTGCCGGTGAGTGTTAGTCTCGGAGGCGTTCCGTTACCTGCCGCCAACGTGGTTTTTGTCGGCCTGGTGTATTCCGGGGAAGTTCAGATCAACGTGCTCATCCCGGCCAATGTTCCAACCGGCAGTGCCGTCCCGCTGGTTGTTACGATTGGCGGGGCGTCTTCCCGGACTGATGCCACTGTCGCCATACAGTAAGAGTCCATAAATAGTACCGCAGCCGCCACCGGGCGCGCGCCAGTAATGGCGCGACGTATGTTGCCGGAGGGCTGGTGCCGGGATCCTGGGCGCAGGTTACCGCGCTCCAATGCTACAATCTGGTTATATTACTGGATATACGGAGGAATCCGCCATGAGCACCACGCCGCAAAAACGAGCGCTGCACAACTACCGGAAGCGCCTCAACCAGCGAGGGATGGCCCGGTTCGAGGTTCTTGGGCTCGACACCGATCGCGAGTTGGTCCGGTCGCTCGCAAGGCGGCTCGCCGGCAACGGCCCAGATCCGGCGCGGATTCGCGCCACTGTCCGCCTTACCATTTCGGGGGATCAGTCGAAAAAGGGCGGTATCCTCAATGCATTACGCCGGTCGCCTCTGGTCGGCGCCGATCTGGATCTCAACCGCCCGGTGACGAGGGGCCGCAGGGTTGACCTGTGAGCCGGAGCCTCCTCGACACCAACATCATCAGCAATGTCACCAAGCCCATGCCGTCGGAAGAACTCGTCGCGTGGATGGCTGAACAAGCCGACCAGGATCTGTTTATCTCATCCCTGACCGTCGCTGAGATCCGGCGCGGAATACTGGAGAAGCCCGCCGGAAAGAAGCGCAGGGAATTGGAGCGTTGGTTTTCCGGCCCCGAGGGCCCGCCTGCGCTGTTCGCCGGCCGGGTGCTCCCGTTCGACGAAAAGGCCGGCCTCGTGTGGGCGCGGCTGATGGCCGGCGAGACGGCAAAAGGCCGGCCACGGAGCCCACTCGACATGATCATGGCCGCAGTCGCCGAAGCGAATGATTGCGTAGTTGTCACCGAAAACGAAAGAGACTTTGCAGGCCTGAAGATCGTCAATCCCTTGCGGGCGAAGTAACGAGTGGGATGGATGAAGGGCGGAAGCGCGTTCGTCGTTCCCAATCCCACCTGGACGGGACTCACGAAAGGATGCGCACAGAGTGGTTTCGAGATTGCGTAGCCCCGAATTACCGTCACCGAATTGCCCCGGGAAAATGCGTCCGTCCCCTTTCGCCCAATCGCTCAGCCACTGGCGTTTGGGAGTTTCGTAGCCTGTCCCCGAAATCCCCCTTGTCAGCGATCGCGGCGGATTGGCGGAGATCGCGAATGGCGGCGGTTTCGTGGTGCCGATCCCGCCGGAAGTGACACCCGAGACCCCGGCTCCAGTGGATGCGGAAACCGTGGAGCCGTGGGTGGACCTGATCCTAAAGTTGACCGACGACGAGGCCTTCTACCAGGAGGCGTCGCGCCGGGCGTTAGAAGCCGGACGCATTTATCATCGCGAAACGCTGGCCCCGCGCTATCTGGAGTTTTTCGAGCAGGTGGCGGGGTGAGCGATCACCGCGGCAGCCTGGCGGCTCTACTGGCTGAGATCGACCAGATAACCGGAAATCTGACCAGTGATCCTAGTGGTTATGCCTAGGCTAAGTTCAAAAATGACGCCCGGCGTCTGGCCAGCCTCAAAATACGTCAATGCAGGACCACTTACGATATACGTGTCATAACCAAAAGCCTCGCCCTGAAAGGTGGCGAGAAGCATATCATACGACGAGAGTTGATTAAAGACGCCCGACTCGGCCCCTAGGGCCGTGAACATAACCTGGGAGCCCGTGTCTACTACGGCCTGAAGGCCGATGTGCTCGACCACTAGGCGCGAGTGAGCCGGTACTGGGCTCAAGCCAACGTTGCAGACGCTGTAACCGGTACAGTTAATCTGCGCCTGATACGGTATTCGTCCCTTCTCGTCGATGTTCTTCACCACGGCGGCGCGAACCGCCTGCGCGATGGCTGGAACGGCGTAAAACTTCCCCAGGACAGCCAGCAGCGCGAGCGCCCCGGCGAAAGTCAACAGTTTGTGTTTCATGATTGTTTTCCTCTCCTGATTCCCAATAACCCTATGGCCGCGAGCGCCAGCAGTCCGAACGTCCCAGCCTCGGGCGTCGCCACGGAAGGAGCCCCCAGATCGATATCGAATGCGTAGTGCAGATCTTCCCCCGCGTACAGGTTGCCGAAGCCGGTGAACCCGTCGGCAAGAGTCCCGATACCTAAGTTCTCGGCCAAGGACATGTTCAAGTAGGCCGATATCGCCACCTGATAGTTGCCCGCCGCCAAGGCCCCGGCATCCAGCAGAACGTCGTAGCAAAACCCGCTGCTGGAATTCGGGTTTCAGGGACAGGCTACGCAACCCCCAATCGCTCAGCCACTGGCGTTTGGGAGTTTCGTAGACTGTCCCCGAGATCCCCGGGAAAATCCTGCGGACGGCGCGCGGCCCGCTGCCGGCGCTCTCGAACAGTGACATGTACGCGCAGGCTGAGATCGCTATCCGGCGGCAGCCTGGCGGACTCTACTGGCTGAGGTCCACTATGTACCCGGAAATCTGACATTGAGCCTCCGCATAATGACCATTTACGGGGGCGCCACTTACGAATAGTTGCAGGACGGGCGCGTCGCCGGCTTCGACATAAAACAAATGGGGTTGATCGAAACCATAATTGTATAATCCTCCATAGTCCTCTAGAAAGGTGGCCACGATGTACGACCGTGAAGCACTGGAAGTAAGCAATATCCCGTTGATTTGCTGGCTTTCCGGAAACTGTGCGAAGCCGCTGACGTGTTCTATGACGAGGCGAGAGTGAGCAGGGACGGCGATCCCCGCAGCAGAGACGCAGCTATTAAGGCCATTACACAAAAGGATCGTCTGATACGGAGTTCGTCCGCGCTCGTCAATGTTCTTCACCACGGCGGCGCGGACAGCTTGCGCGATGGCGGGCACGGCGTAGAATTTTCCGAGGACAGCCAGCAGCGCAAGCGCTCCGGCGAACGTTAGTAGTCTGTGTTTCACGATTGTTTTCCTTTCTTGACTCTAAAGAGCGCTATGGCCCCGAGCGCCAGTAGTCCGAAGGTCCCCGGCTCCGGCGTTGCCGCGGAAGGAGCCCCCAGATCGATATCGAATGCATAGTGCAGATCCTCGCCCGCGTACAGGTTGCCGAAGCCGGTGAACCCGTCGGTAAGAGTCCCGATGCCTAAGTTCTCGGCCAGTGACATGTTCAAGTAGGCCGATATCGCCACCTGATAGTTACCCGCCAACAACGTCCCGGCATCCAGCAGAACGTCGTAGCAAAACCCGCTGCTGGAATTGGTGTTCGCCCCGGGCGGACAGGTGATGCCGAAGTAGGTGGAAGCCAGAAAATTCCCCGTGGCGTCGAACAGGCTCAGGTAAGGCTCTAGTCCACCCTGCGGGATCACAGCACCGTTGCCATTGGTGCCGCCGCCGTAACTGAACGTGACGATTTGGACCGTCTCATTTACCGGGACATTGAACGCCACGACGAGGGCGGCCCACTGCGCGTAGTCGCCGTCGGAGTTTCCCGCCCCGAGCGTGCAGCCGGAGCCGCAGTCGATTACATTCGCATCGCTGCGGAGGTCCCCGGTGAACGAGATTATAGTGTCCGCTTTTGCACCAACCGTAAGAAACGATACGGCCGCGAGCCCTACAATTCTTGCCGACAGACCCAGTAAGTGCAAACTGACATTCATTGAAGGCAACGATACCAGCAGAAGTGGTTAAGTCATCCTGCCTGTTGGCGTAGGAATCAGCGCACTAATCCGAGCCGCAAAGCCTTGGCCACGGCTTCGGATTTGGAGTGCACTTGCAGCTTCTCGTAAATGTTCCGCGTGTGGAAAGAGATACCATGTACCGATACACCCATCTCCGCCGCGGCCGTCTTGAAGTTATGGCCGTCCACCAGCAGAAGCAACAGGCGCAGTTCGTGCGGCGTCAGCGCCGCGGCCGATGTTTCCTGAGGATGAATCTGCCGGAATAGTGCCAGCACCTTGCTGGCGATCTTGGGCGAAATCGGCGCGCCTCCCGATGCCGCTTCGCGGATCGCCGCCAGCAAATCCGCCGGCGGAGTGTTCTTGAGCAGGTAGCCGCAGGCCCCGGCGCAGATGGCCTGGAAAACCCGCTCGTCGTCGTCGTACACCGACAGGACCAGCGACTGCATCTTCGGAACCACCACGCGCAAGCGTTGGATGCCCTCAATCCCGCTCATGCCGGGAAGCCCGATGTCGACCAGTGCCACGTCCGCCCGCGCTCGCTCGATTTCCGGCAGCGCCTCCTCCATCGACCGGTACGCCGCCACGCACTCGTAGCCCTCGGTATACGCAATCAGCGTTCTCAGCCCCTCGCGAATTTCGCGCCGGTCCTCAATGATGACGATGCGAATGGTGGGTTCCGGCATCTATTGTTACCTGGGCCCGACCTCAACCGTACCAGTTTCACCCGCGCGCGGACCCTGCTTATTCAGGTAGGATATGGCGGCGCCACGGGCGCTTCAACGGCGCGCGCAGTTCGACCTCTGTGCCCTCACCCGCGGCGGAGTGAATCTCCAGCGCCCCCCCCAAAGACGCGGCGCGCGCGCGCATGCCTGGCAGACCGTTGCCTTCCTCCGGCGCCTCCATTCCTTTGCCGTTGTCCCCAACCTTCAGCAGCAGCTTGCCGCCATCCACGCTCATGGAGATCTCGACGGCCGTTGCCTGGGCGTGCCGGACAATGTTATGGACGGCTTCCTTGTAGATCAAGTACACCTGGCGTCGCGTGTTCGGGTCCAGTCCGAGATGCCGCACCTCTTCCGGGAAGTGGAAGGATACCTCGATCTGCCGCGAGGTGAGCGCATCGCTCCCGACCCGGCGGATGCGCTGCAAGAGGTCGCCTTCCATCTGCGGCCGGATGCTCCACACAATGTCGCTGATGCACTCCACCGTGTCCCGGGCGGTTTCGGCAATGCGAGCCAGGGGTTCCCCGGCGCGGGAATCGACTCCCGCCTCGCGCATGGCGATTTCGCTGAAGATGGTGATCTGCGATAGGTTCGAGGCAATATCGTCGTGCAGATCGAGAGCGATGTTGGAGCGGACGCGCTCGATTTCGAGCAGCCGGGACGCTCGCGCGCGATGCACCGAGACGGCGCCGGCGAGCGCCGCGGCGATGAGAATAGCCTGAAACCACGCGCGCCTCCAGAGCGGCGGCGCCACGCGGAATTCCACGGTCGCCGGCGCCGGGCTGGCCTCGCCATCCGAGTTGAGGGCGCGCACCGCGAACCGGTACTGTCCGGGCGCGAGCGCACCATAGTGAACCGAGCGCGACTCGATGGGCGCGCTCCATGCGCCGTCCCCCAGGCGATACTGATATCGCAGAACGTTGCCCGGAGCGTAGCTCAATCCCACGAAATCAAACTGAATGTGTTCCTGCCCCGGCTGTACCTCGACGGCGCGGATGCTCGATTCGCCCGCCTCCGAAACTGGCGCGCGGCGTCCGGCAATGGAGAGGCCGGTGATCCACACTGGTGGCGGATCGCTGGCCGGACCGTTCTGCGGCGCCAGGCGCGTGAGCCCGTGATTGGTTCCGAACCAGATGGCGCCGGTGCGGTCGCGATATGCCGCAATCACCTGTCCCGGAGCGATGCCATCGGCGGAAGTGTAGTGCCGGATATGCACCAGATCCGGATCCAGACGGTCGACTCCGCCTCCGGTTCCGACGTAGATGGAGCCGTTCCGGTCCTCGGCCAGGCTGTGCAGGTCGAGGCTGGAAAGCCCGTCGGAATAACCGTATTGCCGGAATTGGGGCTTGGGCGCCGCCGGTTGGTCGAAGCGCAGGAGGCCCTGGCCGTCTGTCGCCACCCAGAGACGTCCGGCGTGGTCCAGCAAAAGATCGTGAATCTCGGCTTTCCTGGCCTGGCCGGCCACCAGCGAAGCGCGTCCGTCCCGCACTCTCCACAACTGGCCCGACTCGTCGCCGATCCACACGTGCCCGGCGTTGTCTTCGCAGAACGCGGAGGCGACGCTGGGAATCCCATCGGCGCCAATCCCGATGAACTTCTCCTCGCTCCTGCCCCAGTAGACGAGTTTCTTCGATTCGGTGCCTACCCAGATATTCCCGCCGCGGTCCTCATAAAGCCGGACCACTACATCCGCCGGCAAGCCATCGCGCCTGGTGTAAACCGCCTTGGGCGCGGTTTGGGCGAGCTGCGACGGGCTCTCCAAACGGGGATAACGGCATAGCCCTTGACTGGTCGCCAGCCACCATTCGCCGGCGTGATCCTGCAGGATCACTCGTGCCGGCCGCCAGCCAAAATAGTGGATCTTTTGGGGAACGCTGGGCGCGATGGCATGAAAACCATCACCCGAGCGAAAGCCGATGCGAAAGCCCTCCGACTCTTGACGGCCTGCGATGTACAACTCGCCGCGGCGGGTCTCGGCAACCGAGATCACCGCGTCCATCCCGATTCCGTCCGCGATCGAATAAGTCAGGATGCCGCCCGCCGCTAGTTTGAACGCGCCAAGGTCGCCGGTTCCCATCCACAGGTTTCCGTCCCGATCCTGCGCCAGCCCCCCAACTCCCCGGCTGGGCAATCCGTTGTCCTTGGTCCACACGCGGACCGGCGCTCCGTCCGCGGGAAACTGGGCCAGACATCGATACATTCCCACCCAGACGTCGCCTTCCCGCGATTCGAATATGTCGAAGACGCGAGTTGGCGGCAGCCCGCCGTTTTGTCCGGAGAGACGTTCGAATCCATTCGCGCCCGGGTGGGCAGCGGGATTGGACCGGTAGAGGCTGGTTACTCTTCCCACCCATATGCGGCCCTCCCGGTCCGCGAGAAGACGCGTGATCTGGGCCTGGAGCGGCCTTTCGGTTGACGGGTAGCGCTCGATGCGCCGGTCCGGCAGGCGGCGGTATAAGGCTCCATCCCTCGCTCCGATCCACACACCGCCCTCCGCATCTTCCGCCAGTGCGCTCACTTCCGAATCGCCCCAGGACACGCCCGGCAGCCCAATCCGTACTTCGGCGAGCCGTGGTGCAGGACTGGCAGTGTCGTCGATTGCGTACAGGCCGGCTGCCGTCCCGCACCAGAGCGTGCCGGCCCGGTCCTCCAGAAGCGCCGAGATGTGGGCGGCCTCCGGCTTGCCGTTCGGCCGGATGACGACCATCCGATCCGCGCTCGATTCCGGAAGATCCGGCCGGAACCGCACGAGGCCTGCCGGCGTGGCGAGCCAGTAATTGCCGTGGCGGCCGATCAGCACTTGTGTGACGGTGCCATGCGGCAAGCCCGTGCTCTCGTTCTGATTCGCAAATCCGAAGCCGTCAAAACGCGAGAGCCCTTCGGCGGTGCCGAACCATAGAAAACCGCGCGAATCCGACGCAATACTGTAAACGGCGTTGCTCGCCAGGCCGTCGGCCGTAGTGTAACGCCGGAGCGGAAGTTGTGCGCTGTGCAGGGACCAGCAGGTGGCGAGTACTCCCAGCTCAAGAACCCGGCAACGTGCGGAGACGCGCATGTCAGGAACCTATTATAGGGTCTTCCCCGAAACTGCGGTACCCGGGTCCTTCGCGCGGAATTCCCAATCGGAAGGGATTCGACGCACGGGTCCAATTCGTTGTCAGGCAACGAAATTCCCAACTAGTTAAGGGAACAGCATTGCCTCCAGCCCTGGGCTACAAATGGATAATCCCCCGCTGTATCGCCGCCGTGGCCGCCTGTGTCCGGTCCTGCACGCCGAGCTTGCTCAAAATACTCTTCACGTGGTTCTTGACCGTGTGCTCGGCGATGCTCAGGGCGTACGCAATCTGCTTGTTGGCCAGACCGCGGACGATCAGTTCGAGGACCTCCACCTCGCGGGCGCTGAGGTCCGTGCGCGGCATCTGGGCGACCAGCGCGGCGGCCTCCGTTGCACTTCCCGATTCGCTAAAATCGACGGGAGATGTATGGAATCGCTTTTGAGTGGGATCGGAGCAAGGATTCGGCGAATCGGCGGAAGCACGGCGTCGGATTTGCCGAGGCGAGCACCGTCTTCGATGACGCTCTTTCGATCACGGTCCCCGACCCGGATCACGCCATCGACGAAGAGCGCTTCGTAATCATCGGAATGTCCAGCAAGCGAAGTCCGCTGATTGTGGTTCATACTATTAGGGGAGAGCGGATCCGTCTGATCAGCGCTCGCCCGGCGACGAAGTATGAGAGACGCAACTATGAAGAAAACTCCCTCTAAGCCCCGTACCCGTGAGATGAGGGCGGAGTACGACTTTTCCGGTGGCGTTCGGGGCAAGTACGTGGACCGATACCGCCAGGGAACCAATGTGGTGCTCCTCGACCCGGAATTGGCGGAGGCTTTTCCAGATTCGAAATCCGTTAACGATGCGCTTCGAGCGCTTGTCGCGATTGCGGCGCGGGCCGAGACTCGCAAACGTGCGTGATCGAGAGCCTTGACGCTGATCAAGCTCCAACGCTGAGCGCACAAACGCAGCCGACACGTCCGCCCTACAAATGGATAATCCCCCGCTGTATCGCCGCCGTGGCCGCCTGCGTCCGGTCCTGCACGCCGAGCTTGCTCAAAATACTCTTCACGTGGTTCTTGACCGTGTGCTCGGCGATGCTCAGGGCGTACGCAATCTGCTTGTTGGCCAGACCGCGGACGATCAGTTCGAGGACCTCCACCTCGCGGGCGCTGAGGTCCGGCCGCGGCATCTGCGCCGCCAGCGCGGCGGCCACGGCGGCCGGCAAATAAGTCTGGCCCGCATGCACGGCGCGGATGGCGTTGAGCAATTCGTCGTGCAACACGTCCTTGGTGAGATAGGCCTGCACCCCGGCCGAGAGAGCGCGGCGAATGTCTTCGTCACCGCCATAGGTGGTCAGAGCGATCATGTGGGCCTGGGGAAACTCGGCGCGTATAGCGGCCGCGGCTTCCACCCCACCCATGCCGGGCATCCGGAGATCCAGCAGGGCCACGTCGGGCCGGTGCTGCCGGTAGAGTTCCACGGCCTGCTGCCCGTTGGCGGCTTCGGCAACCACGGCCATGTCGGGTTGCATGTTGACGATGGCGCTCACGCCCACGCGCGCCACCAGGTGATCTTCAGCGACCAGTATTCGAATTTTTGCGTTCATGGTAATGGCACCGTAACTTCAACTTCTGTCCCTCCGCCGGGCTGGCTGGCCAGGCGCAGCTCTCCGCCCAGCCGCTCCGCGCGCTCGCGCATGCCGAGCAACCCAAAGTGGCCGCCGCTGGAGGTAAAGACGCCCTGCTGCTCGAATCCGCGGCCGTTGTCTCGAATGCGAAGCGAGATGCGGCGCGCTTCGGTGTGGAGCTGAATCACGACGCGGCTGGCGGCGGCATGTTTCAAAACGTTAGTGACGGCCTCCTGGGTGATGCGCAGGAGGTGCTGCTCCATCTCCTCGGGGAGGACCGTGGCGGGACCCGAGACATCCACGGCCACATCCACGGGGGAGCCCGCCGTCCACGTGCGCGTGCTGCTCTGAATGGCTCCGGCCAGGTCGTGGCCTTCCAGCGCGGAGGCGCGCAAATCCATCACCGAACGCCGGGCTTCGGTGAGGCTGTGGCGGGCCATGCGGCGGGCCATGTCGAGATACTTGCGGACCGGCGACGGTTCGTCGGGGACGAGCATGGAGACGGCGTCAAGTTGGGAAGCGATACCGACGAAGCCCTGGGCCAGCGTATCGTGAATCTCGCGGGCCAGACGGGCGCGCTCACCCAGGATCAGCGCAAAGCGGTAGCGGATGCGGCGCAGACGCACTTGATAGACGGCCCAGCCGCAGGCAGCCAGCAACCCACCGCAGAACAGCCGGAACCATACGGTCTCGTAATAATGCGGCAGAACGTCGAAAGCAAAGGACTGTTCCGTGGACGAGCCCCCCGGGATCTCGGCCTTGACCGAGAAGAGGTAGTGGCCGTGTTTGAGGCTGTTGTAGTTGATCTCGCGGCGGGCGCCGGCGCTCACCCAGTCGGGCTCCAGGCCAGTGAGCTTGTAGGAATACCGCACGCGCTCGGGAGCGCTCAAGTGGATTGCGGCATAGCGGATGCGAAAGCGTTGGATGTCCGGGGCGAGGCGCGCGGGCTTGGAGAGATCGATCAAGTTGGCATCGGCGGCGATGTCGAGCAGTTGAACGGCGGGCGGCACTGAGGTGGGCGGCGTCGCACGAGGATTGAAGACGGCCAGCCCGCGGCTGGTGGTGAACCACAGGCGGCCATCCGCGGTGCGGTCGCCGCCACCGCCGGTGGGATAGCCGGGGGAACATTGCGCGCTGCGCAAGCCGTCGCCGGCGCCATAGTTGATGGGATCGAGGGATTTTCGTTTGCCGGCGGCGAAATCCGTCAGTTGGCGTTTCGCGATGCGGCAGATGCCGCGGGTAGTGCTGAGCCAAAGGGATTCGCCATCGTCGGCGATATTGGCGACGTTGTCGCTGAGCAGGCCATCGTGCTGGGTAAACCATTGAAAGCGGCCTTCGCGAAACGCGCCCAGACCACCGCCAAAAGTGCCGACCCACAATGTTCCGTCCGAGTCCTGATAGAGTTCGCGGATGTTATCGCTGGAGAGTCCGGTGGCCAATGAGTAGGAGCGCACATCCTTGTCCTGGATGCGCCACAGGCCTTTGCCGAAGGTGCCGGCCCATAGGGCGCCATCGCGGGTTTCGCAAAGCGTGACGACCGAATTGGCAGCGGCCGCGCCAGCGGCGAGAACCGTGCGGATCTGCCGGCCCTGGACTTCGAAGAGACCGGCGGGACTCGCCAGCCAAAGCCGGCCGGCGGAATCTTCGAGGGCGTCGAAAACGATGCGGCGCGAAAGCGGATCGGGCGGGATCAGGGTGGTGAAACCAGAGTCGTGCATGCGAACTAGGCCGACTCGGGTGGACAGTAGAAGATCGTGATTGGCGCTTTCACGGATGGAAAAAACTTCGGTCTCAGGCATGCCGTCACTCGGCGTAAAGCGGCGCCGGTCGCCGGAGAAGAGCATCAGCCCGCCTTCGTGAAACCCCACCCAGATACGGCCGGCGTGATCCTGAAAGACCGTGTTGGGTTCGTCGGAAGGCAGGCCCTCGGTCTTGCCGTAGACCGTGAACGCGTCGTCGCGAAGCCGCGTGAGGCCGTTGTTGGCGCCCATCCAGAGATCGCCCTCGCGATCTTCCAGAAGGCAGCGGACCAGGTCGCTGTCACGGCCGCCTTCGGCGGAAGCCACAAAACGGTCGCCCTCAAAACGGGCGAGGCCGCCGTTGGTGCCGATCCAGATGTTGCCGTCGCGGTCTTCCAGGACGACGCGAACGTAGACGTCGGGCAACCCGTCGTGAGTGCCGAATTTGCGAATGTGGCCGTCCGGCGTGCGGAGCATCAGGCCAAGGCTCCCAGCCACCCAGAGGTTGTCGTGGCGATCGACCAGTAGGGAGGAGACCACATTGCCACCGACCGTCGCATTGTCGATCAAAGTGGTGTATTTGTCCCCGGAGATGCGGACCACGCCTCCGAAACCGGCCACCACCAGATCATGATGCGGGTCCTCGCGGATTGCCCGCACCGACAGGAGGTTGGGGCCGGGGGAATAGTTGGTGAATCGGCCATCGTGGAAGCGGCTCAAAGAGACCCCGGCCACGATCCACAGGGTGCCCGCGTGGTCTGAGAAGATGCCGGTCACCGCGTCATCGGGGAGGCCATCCTTCGTGGTGAAAGTGTGAAAGCTCTTGGCGTGAAACCGCGTAAGCCCGCGGCCGGTGCCGATCCACAGAGATCCATCCGGATCGGCGGCCAGGGCGGTGATGGAATTGGCGGGGAGGCTGCCGTCGGACTTATTGAACACGGTAAACTCGTAGCCGTCGAAACGGGCCAGGCCTTCGTCGGTTCCGAGCCAGAGGTAGCCATCGGCGGTTTGGGCGATGGCGCGTATGGTGTCCTGGGGGAGTCCGTCCACTTGGCCCCACGACTGGCGGGAGTACTGGGTGAGGCTCTTGTGGGGGTCGAGCGCAAGAGCGGCCGGAAGAAACAGCGCGGCCGCCAGGCAGGCGCTAACGCGGCAGTGGGTGTTGAGGCGGCTGAACACCGTACTCCGAGTATAACCACATGCGGTAAGCTGCGACTATGCGACTTGCTCTTCTGCTTATGATGGTGGCCTCCGCGGCGGTGCTGGCCGCGGAGGATTGGGGCCCGGCACAGTTCTTGGTGGGACAATGGACGGGCGAAGGAACCGGCCAGCCCGGCAACGGTTCGGGTGCGTTTTCATTTACCGCCGATCTGGCGGGACACGTCCTGGTGCGCAAGAGCTTCGCCGACTACCCGGCAGCCGATGGCAAGCCGGCCTTCCGCCACGACGACCTGATGGTCGTGTATCGCGACGAGTCATCCCACGGGTTGCAGGCCATCTACTTCGACAGCGAGGGCCACGTGATCCGGTACACTCTATCGCCGGCTGGGCTCGGGGTGGTGTTTCTGAGCGATGGCGCCGCCAACCAGGTGCGGTATCGAATGACATACACGCCCGCGGGCAAGGACAGCCTGAAGATCAAGTTTGAGATCGCCGCTCCAGGCAAGGAGTTCACCACCTATATCGAGGCCGGCGCCCACCGCGACTAAGTGCAGCCGGGCGCAGCCCGGCACCGGAGTTTCAACATTTTCAAGCACCGTTAAGGCCAACTGGTAGCGCCGGCGGTCTTGCCGCCGGTGTCCTGGGGTGCACGACATAGAAGCCCGGCACCGGAGTTTCAACATTTTCAAGCACCGTTAAGGCCAACTGGTAGCGCCGGCGGTCTTGCCGCCGGTGTCCTGGGCGCGCTTGACCGGGCGGCGGCTTCCGGCTCATAATATAAGTATGCACTCACAAATTAATTTTGGCTACGGCTGGTTGTGGAGTTACGGTCACCTGGCGCTCGCGGCCGTGGCGGGCGCGATTCTCTGGCTGGGCTTGGCCCGCGGATGGAGAAAGCCGTGGCTGCTCCTGCTGGGCGCGTTGACCTTGTGGGCCCTGGCGGCCGGCTTGATCGTCCGCTTTGGCTTCGACATCAACGGCCGAACTACGCTTCCCACCGAACGTTTCCTGGCTTCGGGCGCCGGGAAGGTTCTCGATATGGGGGCCGGTACGGGGCGCTCCACATTGATGGTTCTGGAAGCGCGCCCGCAGGCGTTCGTCGTGGCGCTCGACAGTTTCAGCGACGAATACACGCGCCATTTCGGGAACGGGAAAGCCGGCCAGCCGGTGGTCGATGAAGGCCGCGAACGCCTCCTGGATAACCTGAAGGCCGCCGGCGTGGAGCAGCGTGCCTCGATTCAACCGGGAGACATGCGCCAGATGCCTTTCGAGGCGGCTACATTCGATGCCATCGTCAGCGCGTATGCCATCGACCACTTGGGCCGCATCGGAATCCGCCAGTCCCTGGGAGAAGCCTTCCGGGTGCTGAAACCCGGCGGGCAATTCCTGCTGATCGTGATCGCAAAAGACCGCTGGCTCACCTTTACCTTCGGCCCGATGCTCATGCACATGCGCAACGCCGGCCCGGGTTTCTGGCAAAATGAGTTGCGCGCCGCCGGGTTCGAAGTGGTGGAGGACGGAAGACGGCCGGCCACCGTTTTCATCCTGGCGCGTAAACCATAAGGCCTTCAGGAGTGCCAACATGAAGAGGAATGGGTAGAAAAAAGTCGCTCTCGGATGCGCAACTGCTGGAGACTGCGCGCCAGGTTTTCGTGGAACACGGCTTCGGCGCTTCCACCAAGGAAATTGCCCGCCGCGCCGGCGTGTCCGAAGGCGTCATCTATCAGCGGTTCCTCACCAAGGACGAGCTGTTTTTTGCAGCCATGATTCCTCCGCCGGTCGACGTGAAAAAGCTGCTCCGGCCCGGCCGTTCCAAAGGCCTTAAGCTGATTGAGAAAGTGACCCTTTCCATGGTCGAATACAGCCGTGCCACGCTGCCCGTGCTGCTGCCCTTAATGATGCATCCGGGTTTCCGTTTCGAAGAGTTCGCCGGGCGCCATCCGGACTCGCCGATGTTTGTGTTGCGGCGCCAGTTGGTGCAGTTCTTTATCGAAGAGCAGCGCACCGGCAGAATCGGCGGAGTGGACCCGGGGGCGGCCGCATTGCTGGTCTGGTCGACCGCCAATTCGATTGCATTTTTCGAACGGTTGGGCGCACACGGAGGCCAGTTCGACCCTGAAATGATCCGGAAAACGGTCCGATGCCTTTGGGACGGCATTGGGCCAAAAGCTCACTAACCAACTAAATAACAGAAAATAAATGACATACTACATAATAATATTACGCTAATAAATACTTGACATAAATGCACTAATATTTTATGATTGTGAGTGGATGAGGTCGCCGGGCGGCCTCCAAAAAGTTTAGCAATCAGGAGGAATTACAACATGTCTCTCAGTCATTTTGACCCCTTAGCCAGTCTCCGTCTCTTCGAAGACTCCTTCACCCGCATGGTGAACGAGCCGCGGACCAACCGTCCGTGGTCTCCGGCCGTGGACATCTACGAAACCCAGAACGAACTGGTGTTGAAGGCCGATTTGCCGGACGTCGATTTGAAGGACATTGACGTCAAAGTGGAGAACCAGACGCTCACCATCTCGGGCGAGCGCAAGTTCGACCAGGAACATACCGAGAAGGGATACCACCGCATCGAGCGCAGCTACGGCAGTTTCGTGCGCAGCTTTGCCGTGCCCAATACCTTCGACACGGAGCACATCGCGGCGGACTTCAAGAATGGCGTGCTCAGCGTGACGCTTCCCAAGAAGGAAGCTGCCAAGCCGCGGCAGGTCAAGGTCGAAGTCAAGCAGTAGAATTGAACTAGTAGGACAGGCCTCCTGGCCTGTCCTCTTTCGTACAGGGCCGGGGGCTTCCCGGCCCCATTTGTATTTCAGGGGGGCTTATGTTTCGGTTAGACAAACTGACGCAGAAAGCGCAGGAGGCCTTGCAGCAGGCCCAGGCGATCGCCGAAAAACACGAAGGCCAGGTGCTGTTCCCGTTGCATCTGCTGATGGCGCTGGCTGGGGAGCAGGAAGGGATTGTGCGCCCGCTGCTGGAGAAATGCAACGTGCATCCGGACGCGGTCGTGGCGGAGGCCGAACGGATGTTGGGCAGCCTGCCCAAGACGGCCGGCATGCAGCCGGGGCTATACCTTTCGCCGCCTATGAACCAGACGCTGGAGAAAGCCTTCGACGAAGCCACGCGCTTCAAGGACGAATTTGTTTCCACCGAGCACATGCTGCTGGCTATGGCCGAACAAAGCGATCCGGCAGGCCAACTCCTGCACCGCGCGGGCGCAACCCACGATGCCATCCTGAAGGCGCTGGTATCGGTGCGCGGAACGCAGCGCATCACCGATCAGAATCCGGAAACCAAGTACCAGGCGCTGGAACGGTACGCGCACGACCTGACGGAATCGGCGCGCCAGGGCAAGCTCGACCCGGTGATCGGGCGGGAAGACGAAATCCGCCGCGTGATGCAGGTGCTCAGCCGCCGCACCAAGAACAACCCGGTGCTGATCGGCGAGCCGGGCGTGGGCAAGACCGCGATTGTCGAGGGCCTCGCGCAGCGCATCGTCCGCGGCGACGTGCCGGATCAACTCAAAAACAAAAAGCTGGTGGCTCTGGATTTGGGTTCGATGATCGCGGGCACGAAATTCCGCGGCGAATTCGAAGACCGGCTGAAGGCGGTAGTGAAGGAGATCATCGATTCCAATGGCGAGATCCTGTGCTTCATCGATGAGCTGCATACCCTGGTGGGCGCGGGCTCCGCGGAAGGCGCCATTGACGCGGCCAACCTGCTGAAACCGGCCCTGGCGCGCGGAGAACTGCGCTGCATCGGAGCCACCACCCTCACCGAGTACAAGAAGTACGTGGAAAAGGACGCGGCCCTGGCGCGGCGCTTCCGCACCGTGATGGTCGGTGAACCGACGGTGGACGACACCATCGCCATTCTGCGCGGCCTCAAGGAGAAATTCGAAATCCACCACGGCGTGCGCATCCAGGATGCGGCCATCATCGCGGCCGCCGTGCTCTCCCATCGCTACATCGCGGACCGCTTCCTGCCGGATAAGGCCATCGACCTGATCGATGAAGCCGGCTCCGCGCTGCGCCTCCAGATTGGGTCGATGCCCATCGAGATCGACGATCTGGAGCGGCGCATTTCCCATCTGGAAATCGAGCGGCAGGCGCTCGGCAAGGAAAAAGACGCAGCCTCGCGCGAGCGCCTGCGCCACGTGGAGAATGAACTGGAGGTAATACGCGGCCAGGCGGCGCCGCTCAAGGAGCGCTGGAACCGCGAAAAGACCGCCATTTCGCGCGTTCGCGAGCTGAAGGCTGACCAGGACCGGCTGCGCATGGAAGAAGAGAAAGCCAGCCGCGCCGGCGATTGGGAGAAGGCCGCCCAGTTGCGCTACGGGCGGCTCTCGCAGATCGAAAAGGACATTCAGGCGGCCGAGCGGGAGATGGAATCCGTCAAGGAGACCGCCCTCCTCAAGGAAGAGATTGGGGAAGACGATATTGCGCGGATCGTGGCCAAGTGGACGGGCATTCCGGTGGCGCGCATGCTGGAAGGCGAAATCCAAAAGCTGGTTCACATGCCGGAGCGGCTCAAGGAGCGCGTGGTGGGCCAGGACGAAGCCGTGCGCCTGGTCTCCAACGCGATTCTGCGCAACCGCGCCGGTTTGAACGACCCCAACCGGCCCATCGGGAGCTTCATTTTCCTGGGGCCGACCGGTGTGGGCAAGACCGAACTGGTGCGGGCCCTGGCCCAATACCTGTTCGACGACGACAAAGCCATGATCCGCGTGGACATGTCGGAATACAGCGAAAGACATGCCGTGGCGCGGTTGATTGGCTCGCCTCCGGGCTACGTGGGATACGACGAAGGTGGCCAGCTCACTGAGCAGGTGCGGCGGCGCCCCTATTCGGTGGTGCTGTTCGACGAGGTCGAGAAGGCCCATCCGGAAGTCTTCAACACCATGCTGCAAATTCTGGACGATGGCCGCATGACCGACGGACAGGGCCGCACCGTAAGCTTCAAGAACACCGCGATCGTGATGACCTCGAACATCGGGACTGTGATGGTGGAGAAGAATGGCATCGGATTTTCGGCGCTCGGCAAGGACGCGCGCAGCAACGACACGCGCAAGCGCCTGCTCGAGGCGCTGCGGCGCGAGTTCCGTCCGGAGTTTCTGAACCGGATTGACGATATCATCGTGTTCAACACGCTGACGCGGGAGAACCTGAGCCAGATTGTGGATATTCAGTTGGCCAACGTGGCAAAAATGCTGAAAGACCGGAAGCTCGAGTTGGAGGTGACGCCCGCGGCCAAAGATGCCATCATCGCGGAAGGCTTCGATCCGCAATTTGGAGCGCGGCCCATGCGGCGCGCCATCCAGCGGCTGGTGCAGGACCCGCTGGCGCTGAAATTGCTGAAAGGCGAGTTCGTGGAAGGCGACCGGGTGATCGTGGATGCCGCGCCGGACCAGGCGGAACTGCAATTCCGCAAGAGCGAGTCCGCGCGCGAGCAAGAGGAGGTATTGCAACAATGAACACCGTCAAGACCGCGCTACTATTGGGGCTGATGAGCGCCGTGCTGGTAGTGGGCGGCGGCATGATCGGCGGCCAGAACGGGCTCTACCTGGGGCTGGGCCTGGCAGTGGTGATGAATTTTTCGAGCTATTTCTTCTCCGACAAGATCGCGCTGATGTCCTACAAGGCGCAGCCCGTGAGCGAGACGGAAAACCCGGAAGCGTACCGGCGAGTAGCGCCCATCGTGCGCAACCTGTGCCAGAAGATGGGGCTGCCCATGCCCAAACTCTGGATCATCCCGGAGGATTCGCCGAACGCGTTTGCCACCGGGCGCAACCCGGCGCACGCTTCGGTGGCATTCACCAGCGGCATTCTGAAGTTGATGGACGACCGTGAAATCGAAGGCGTGGTGGCGCATGAGCTGGGACACGTGTTGCATCGCGACATTCTGATCAGCTCCGTGGCTGCCACGCTGGCGGCGGCCATCACGTTGCTGGCGCGCATGGCGTTCTGGTTCGGGGGCTCGCGCCGCAGCAATGATAGAGAGGGCGGCGCGATGGGCGCCATCGCCATGATGATCCTGGCGCCGATCGCGGCGTTGCTGATCCAAATGGCGATTTCGCGTTCGCGGGAATACGAGGCCGATGCGGCGTCGGCGAAATACACCGGGACGCCCTACGAGCTGATTTCCGGCTTGCAAAAACTGGAAACCTATTCCAAACGCATCCCCATGGATGCAACACCGTCCACGGCGCACCTGTTCATCATCAAGCCCCGGCTGGGATTCGGCCTCGGCAGCCTGTTCTCCACGCACCCCTCCACCGAGGATCGTATCCGCCGCCTCGAGCAGATGCGATGAACGAAGTGCGGGTCAGCCGCAAGGCGGCCGGGCGAGTGGAGTCCGGGCATCCCTGGATCTTTTCCAGCGATGTGACCGACCGCGGGGCCGCCCGCCCGGGCGAGGCGGTCAAAGTGGGCGACCCGCGCGGCCGCTGGCTGGGCACCGCGCACTACAGTTCCACATCGCAGATTGCGCTGCGGATGCTCTCGCGCCAGGTGGAGCCGATTGGGCATGAATTCTTTTTGAACCGGTTGCGCGCGGCGGAGACCTACCGGCGGCTGGTAGTCGGAGAAGACAGCAACGCTTATCGCGTAGTGCACGGTGAGGCCGACTTGCTGCCTGGGCTGGTGGTGGACCGCTATGCGGATTACCTGGTGATGCAGACGCTCGACCAGGGCATGGACGCCGCGCGGAGCGAGATTGCCGCGGCCCTGGGCGAGATCTTCCAGCCGCGCGGGATTGTGGCGCGCAACGACGTAGCGGTGCGCGCCAAGGAGCAGTTGCCACTGGAGACAACTGTCATGGCAGGCGAGATTCCCGACTGGGTGGCCGTGCGGATCAACGGCCTGGCCATGCGCGCCGACCTGCTGCGCGGGCAGAAGACCGGCATCTTTCTGGACCAGCGCGAGAACTACCGCGCAGCCGCTCAATACGCCCGGGGCGGAAACGCGCTCGATTGTTTCACGTCGGCCGGCGGGTTCGCGCTGCACCTGGCGGCGAAGTGCCAGCAGGTGGAGGCGGTGGACAGCTCTGCGCCGGCGCTGTCAGCCGCGCGCGCCAATGCGGAAGACAACCGAATCGGCAACATTCATTTCCAGGAGGGAGATTGTTTCGATCTGCTGGCGGCTCACGCATCGGCGCGGCGGCGGTATTCGCTGGTGGTGCTGGACCCGCCGGCCTTCGCCAAGAGCCGTGGCAACCTGGAGGCCGCGGCCACCGGCTACAAGCAGATCAACCTGCGGGCCTTGCAGCTTCTCGGGCCGGGAGGCATCCTGGTGACGTGTTCGTGTTCGCACCACGTGAGCGAAGCCATGCTGCTGGAACTCGTGGCGCAAGCGGCCCTCGACTCCAATCGCACGCTGCGTGTGTTGGAACGCCGCACCCAGGCGCAAGACCACCCGGTGCTGCTGACGGTGCCCGAGACCCACTACCTGAAGTGCCTGGTGCTGCAAGTAGTGTGAGTGAGTAGGACAGGCCTCCTGGCCAGAAGTGGGACAGACGATCGCCTTTCGTCGTCTGTCACCCAGCCGCCATCACCGGAGCGGAATGCCGTGCGCACCAAAGCGCCGGCTGAAAGCCGGCGGCAGCCATGATTGGCTGCCCCACTCCTGCGCGCGCGGCTCTTGCGGTCGATGCAATCGTTACTTGACCCGCTTCACTTCTTCTTTGTCGGTGAGAACGTCGTGGTTGACGTTCAGCAGAATGCGCTTGGGCTGTTGCGGCAATACCACCCTGAAATCGCGACTGGTATTGCCCCGCATCAGCATCGCACCGATCAGAATCTTCCTGGCTTCCACCTCGCCGTAAATCGGAACCCGCATCTCAAACGACAGCGCAACACCGCTCTGCGTCAGCTTTCCGCTCACCACCGGTTTCCCACCCTTCTCCGAAGAAACCGAGTATTCCAGCCGGTAACTGGGAACATCCGTGCCATAGACCCATTCGGCGAAGAACCAGTCCATGCGATGGTTGCCGGCCAAGTCCATCTGCGGCGTCATATGTTTCTCCACCAGCCACTTAAAATCTTCGGTGGAGACCGCCTGGTTGGCGAACGTCTTAATATAGTCCTGCATCATGGTGCGGAAGGCCTTGTCGCCGGTGGCTTGGTCGTACATCAGGCAGCGCAGCATATGCAGCACGTAACCGCCTTTCGAGGTACTTAGCACAGACCCGGCGCCCATCGTCTTATACGTGTCGTTCATCAGCCCGAGCCAGATCGGCCCGGCGTCGTTGAGACGCACGCCCCAGCGATTGGGCAAGAGCACGGCCTCGCGCGCCTTCACCCAGTGCTCGCGGAACTCGTCGGGCTTCAGGTAAGCTTCCAGGTCGTACAGGCTCGTCGAAAAGTTCGCAAAACCGCGTGAGAGCCAATCATCATGGAAGCTGACGGAGCCCACCGTGTTGCCCCACCACTGGCGCGAGATTTCGCGCGAGAAAGCCTCGTCCAGGTAACTCCTCATGGTCGCCGGAATACCGCCGTCACCCCCGCCGCCGCGTCCACCACCACGCCTGCCGCGCCCCATGGAGTTGACCACCGACTGGGTATAAAGGGAGCTGAAGCCGGCCAGCGCAATAGGATTCGCATACACCAGCCCCGGCAGCGAATCCGTCGCGGTGCTTACCAGCACCGACAGGCTGGGGTAAGAGGGAGGACCGAACCACGCGTTAAAGACCCGCACCGAATTGCCGGCGTCGATCAGGATGTCGTCTCGCGACGGCGGCACGAAGCCGCGCCCGGCGGAATCGATGTAGACGCCTAGCTCGGTATTCGTCGCTTCGTCGACGCGCGTCTTCGTGAAGTAATCCGCGAAGTACTGGAACGTGGCTAACGGAATCGGCACATCGGAGGACCACTCCGAAATGTCCGACCCGCCTTCCCGGCTCTCTTTGACCTGCTTGCCCACCGAGACGACGTGACTGCCATGGGGGATGTGGAAATTCAGGTCGTAAGTCGCGCGGCTGGCGGCGCCAGCCAGCCGCGGATACCACACGCTGCGTGGCGTGTCGAATATGCGGCGTACGATGTCCCCACCCGAATACTCGAACGTGACCTGGTAAGTGCTGCCCTTGACCAGCGGCTCCGGCACTTCGAGATAGAAAGATCCGTCCTGTTTGCGATTCTCCTGGATATACGGAATCTCCTTGCCGTCCCAGGCCACGCGCGTCATCTGAAAGTCCGGAAGAAGATCGAACTTGACGACACGCACGCCATCGGCGAGAGCGCGAAAACGCAGATCGGCGGTGGCCGCCAAGCCGGCGCTGTTACCCAATATGGAGTCCTTGCCCAAGACGATCTCCATCTTGTAGTGCTCCGGTGCGATTAAACGTTT
Organism: Bryobacterales bacterium; assembly: GCA_003167255.1. Classification (GTDB taxonomy): domain Bacteria; phylum Acidobacteriota; class Terriglobia; order Bryobacterales; family Bryobacteraceae; genus PALSA-129. The sequence goes on along the minus strand of PMTR01000056.1, from coordinate 13,772 downwards.
GTCTTCGTTCGAACTCGCGCGGCGGGTCTGCAATTCCGCGGTCAGGTGGGAGAGATACCAGATCCCGTCGGTTTCGCCGGCCGGGTCGAAATTCAGGAGCGCCGTCTCCTCCGGCGCCGCCAGGATCGGCAGAGCGCCGCGCGGGTTCAGCAGGAACCGCAAGTCCGAATGCTTCCGTCCGTGCAGGAACGCCCGGTAAGAACCACCCTGCGACGGATTGTATAACTCGGCCAGTAACTCGGCTTCAATATTGGGGATATCCTCATAATTCAGAATGCGCTCGAGAAGCGATAACTGGCGCGCGCCGCGCAGCAGCGGTGAGGGCGGCTCCCGCCGGCTTTCCAGCGTCTCTTTGACCCGCTTGAAGGCGTCCTCATGCAGTTTCGGTGATTCATCCACCAGCTCGGAGTGCTGACTGACCTCGTCGAAGGTGGCGTCGGTGAAGTACACCACCATCGCACTGAAGTCCTCGTCCACGGAATCGGAGCCCGCGACCCGGTGCAGGTGCTTCACGGCGATGTCAAAAGCCGGCACCAGCGTGAAGTTGCCGTCGCCCACGAAAACGCCCGTGGTCACCCGGCCCAGCACAGGCGGCAGAAAGCTGAAAGATCCGGATCGGAACGTGAACGTCCCGACATCGCGCTTCAGCGTCAGGTTCTCGACGCGATACACCTTCGTCAGCCTGCTTTCGCGGAGGGCCTGGTAATTCGGGTCGGAGTTGGCTAGCGGAGACCGGCGGCCGGAGACCTGCACGGTGGTGGTGACGACCTTCAGCTTGAGACCGATGTTGAGATCGACCGGCTTGTCGGCCAGCGCGACCTTGCGCTCCCACGGCTCGAAACCGTCATGCGCGACGCTGACGGTGTAGGAACCCGGCGCCGCGTTGTCGAACCGGAAGCGGCCTTGCGCATCGGTAACGGCCTGGAGCAGCGCGCCGCGCGGCAGCGGTTGCGCCACCACCGCCGCCCCCGAAACCACGGCCCCGCTGGGATCTTTCACCACGCCCGAAAGCGACGCGGCCTGCAACCACGAGCCAAAAAGGATGCAGGCCGCCGCGATCCGGCGCACGCCGCTATTTCTGTGACGCTTCAATCGCCTGTCCCAAATCCCAGATGATGTCTTCGACGTCCTCGATTCCTACCGAAATCCGCACCAGGTCTTTCGTCACGCCGGCTTCCACTTGCTGTTCGTCGGTCAACTGTTGGTGCGTGGTGGAAGAGGGATGAATGATCAGGCTCTTGGCGTCGCCCAGGTTCGCGAGGTGCGAAAAAAGCTGCACCGAATCGATCAGCTTGCGTCCGGCCTCGAGTCCGCCCTTGATGCCGAAGGTCACGATCGACCCTTGGCCCAGCGGCAGATACTTCTGCGCCAGCGCGTAATACGGGCTCGACTTCAAACCCGGATATTTCACCCATGTGACCGCTGGCTGCTTGCCCAGCCACTCCGCCACCGCCAGCGCGTTGCGGCTGTGTTGCTCCATGCGGAATTTCAGCGTTTCCACGCCCTGGATGAACAGGAACGAATTGAACGGGCTGATGCACGGCCCGAAATCGCGCAGCCCTTCCACGCGCACTTTGATGATATACGCCAGGTTCCCGAACGCCTCGCTGAAAACCATGCCGTGATACCCCGGGCTCGGCTGGGTGATGGCCGGAAACTTTTCGTTCCATGGGAACTTGCCGGAGTCGATGATGATGCCGCCGATCGACGTGCCGTGGCCGCCCAGGAACTTGGTGGCCGAGTGCACCACGATATCGGCGCCTCGCTCGATCGGCCGGCAGAGGTAGGGCGACGCCATAGTGTTGTCGATCACCAGCGGCACTCCCGCTTCATGCGCGATGGCCGCCACCTTTTCGATATCCAGCACGTTCATGCGCGGATTGGCGATGGTCTCGCCATAAACGGCGCGCGTCTTCGGCGTAATGGCCTTGCGGAAATTTTCTGGATCGTCAGGCTCCACAAATTTCACGTTGATGCCGATACGCCGGAAGCTCACATCGAACTGCGTGTACGTTCCGCCGTAGAGCGTGCTGGCCGCGACGATCTCTTCGCCTTGCCCCGCCAGGCTGCTGAGCGCCAGGAATTGCGCCGCCTGTCCGCTGGATGTGGCGAGACCCGCGATACCCCCTTCGAGCGACGCCACGCGCTGCTCGAAAACATCCGTGGTGGGATTCATGATGCGGCTGTAAATGTTCCCGAACTGCTGCAGTCCGAACAGCGCCGCGGCGTGGGCGGAGTTTTCGAACACGAACGAGGTGCTCTGGTAAATAGGGACGGCGCGCGCCAGGCTGGCCTTGTCAGGAGTGTGGCCAGCGTGCAGGCACCGGGTAGCAAAGCCCATCTCGTGGGCGGGAACGGAGGTTTCAGCCATAGTAATCAGGATACTATTTCACGCGTGCGGTTTTGGAAGCCAATTCGGGACAAGAGCGAGCCAAAAGTATGCCATCTGCATCTTTTTGCCAGGATTCATGCAGACTTTGTGCGCATATTGCCGCTATAATGAAACAAGGCCTCTATTTATGCTGCTGCGATTTCGGTTTTCGAACTTTCGATCATTTCCGACTGAGCAAGAGCTGTCCATGGTTGCTGGAGCCATCAATGATCGGGCTGAGAGTGTGTTTCATCCATCCGGGGTTGATGACGGCGTGCTGCCAGTTGCCGCGATCTACGGGGCAAATGCGTCGGGTAAGACGAACGTCATTCTAGCGCTCCGATTCATGCGAGGCGTGGTCACAAACTCTCATGCCCGCTGGGAGCCCGACAAGGCCATCCGCCTTGAGCCTTTTGCGGGACAATCGGATTCACCGACCACCTTCTCTGCTGATTTCCTCTTGGACGGCGTCCGCTATCAGTACGGGTTTTCCCTTAGCCCTGAAGCCGTCATCGAAGAATGGATGTACGCCTATCCGTTAGGCAAGAAGCAGACTTGGTTTGCGCGAGAGAGGAACAAACCTATTTCCTTCAGCGCCAAATTGCAGGGCGACAACCGAACAATCGAGCGGTTAACCCGTCCGAACAGCTTATTCCTATCGGCTGCCGCACAGAACAATCACGAGGCACTGTCGGCAGCCTATAGCTGGTTCTCGCGATCTCTGTCGTTCGTTGTGGGTGCGAGGTCGATGACTAATCAACGAGCTCGCGCTCTCTACGCCGATACCGACTTACGACAGAAATCTGCCCGGCTGCTTTCGTTGGCAGATTTGGGTATCACGGACTTGAGTATCCAAGAGGCCGAGGCAAAGGATTTCGCTGCCAACGCCTTATCTTTGGTGCCATTTAAGATTCGGTTTCTACACCGGATTGGTGATACAGATCTCCCTTTTAGTGTAAATCAAGAGTCGATGGGCACAATTGCATTCTTATCCTTGTTGGAGCCGGTTATTAGCGCCCTGAGCAACGGAGGAGTCGTCTGTGTCGACGAGCTAGACCACAGCCTTCACCCGCTTCTTGCCATGCAACTGATTCGGCTGTTTAGTGACACCAAGAGCAAATCTGCTTCTGCCCAACTTATCTTCAACACGCACGACACCAACCTGCTGAATGCCGGCGTTCTAAGGCGCGATCAGATCTGGTTTACAGAAAAGGGCCAGGACGGAGCCAGCCAACTGTACCCGTTGACGGACTTCAAACCACGTAAGCAAGAGAATCTCGAGAATGGTTACTTGCAGGGTCGGTACGGTGCCATTCCGTTCCTGAACGCCGACTGGGTTCTCAAGGGCAGCCATGAAGAAGAGGGATAACCTGCGCAGGCGCAGAAGCTTCCGAGAGCCCCGCGCCCGCTTCCTGATCGTGTGCGAGGGGGAGGTCACCGAACCTGATTACTTCGACGACATTCGTCGTATGGAGCGCGGAATAATCGAGCTGGAAATTGCTCCCGGTGGTGTCCCCAAGACTGTGGTGGAACGGGCTGTGTTTATGAAGAAGCAGTCTGAACGCGACGCTAAGCGTCGCAAGGATGAGAACCTTCGGTATGACAGTGTTTGGTGCGTATTTGACATCGATGAACACCCTTTTGTGCCGGAGGCCAAACAGCAAGCACACGCGAATGCAATCAACCTCGCGGTTTCTAACCCATGTTTTGAGCTATGGTTTCTGCTCCACTTTCAGGACCAGACTGCACATATCGACCGGCATAAGGTGCAGCACATGTGTCGTCAGCATATGCCAGGCTACCAAAAGGAGCCTCCCTGTGACGTTTTGAGGCCTCATCAAGTTGAGGCCACTGAAAGAGCGATTCAGCTTGAGAATTGGCAGGAATCCCGCGAGAACGCTGGTGGAAACCCGTCAACCGGCGTGTACCGGCTAATTCAACAGATACAAGAGGCGTGTCGACGCTGAAGTCCGTCGATCTGATTTAGCCTGAGATTCTGGACATGTTAATCGCCATCACCCGCGCCGTCAGCCCGGCCATCAACCGCTGTGAACTGGGATTCATCGAACGGCAGGAAATCTCGCTCGCCAAGGCCGAAGAACAGCACCGCCTCTACGAAGCCTGCCTCGCCGAGATGGGCGCGGAGGTGGTCTCACTGGCAGCCGAACCGGATTACCCGGATTCGGTCTTCGTGGAAGATCCGGCCGTGGTGGTGGATGAAGTCGCCGTCATGACGCGCATGGGCGCGGAATCGCGGCGGGGGGAATCGGAATCATTGGCGTGCGCGCTCGAGCGCTACCGCCCACTGCGCCATTTGCGCGAGCCTGCCACGCTCGAAGGCGGCGACGTCATGCGCATCGGACGCAGGCTTTTTGTCGGGACTTCGCATCGCTCCAATCGCGCCGGCATCGAGCAACTCGCCGCCGAACTCGCGCCTTTCGGATACACCGTGATTCCGGTGGAAGTGCGCGGCGCTCTGCACTTGAAGACCGCCTGTTGCTACGTCGGCGATGGCGTGATTCTGGCCAATCGCGACTGGCTCGACACGGCGCCGCTGCGGGAATTCCGCATCCTGGATATCGCACCGGATGAGCCGCGCGCCGCCAACGTGCTTGCGATCGGCGATTCCATCATTGCGCCGCAGTGCTTCCCGCGGACCGCGGAGATTCTCGCGCGCCTCGGGAGAAAAGTCCGGCTTGTCGACGTCTCGGAGTTGATGAAGGCCGAGGCCGGGGTCACCTGCTCCAGCCTCGTCTTCGACTACTAGCGCTTGAACCGAGTGACTCCGTTCCAACTGCGCTCCCTTACGGTCGCGGCTCGGTTTGGAGACATCGACTACTGATACACGCCAGCTTTTTTGAAATCGCCGGCCTTGACGTAAATGAATCGCGTCGCCCCGATGGCTTTGCCGAGCGCCGCCGAGACCTGATCCAGCGTGAGCGCGGCGACTTTGTTTTCCAAGTCCTGATCGAACTGCATGGTCCGCCCCCAGCGCGTCCGCGCCGCCAGCAGCCCGCCCAGCGACCCATCCTGCGAACGGCCCACCAGGCGTTCCTCGGCCCAGGCCTTCTTGGCCGCCGCCAGTTCTTCCGAAGTGAAACCTCCCTTGATGGTGAGCCCCACCTCGTCTATGAGGCTCGCTTCCACCTTCGGCGCATTCTCCGGATTGCTGATGGCATAGGCGAAGAACGTCGCTCCATCGTCCTTGGTCGGCACATTGATCTGCGATGCTACCCCATAGCTCAGCCCTTCTTTGTGGCGGATGCGCGTCACCAGGCGGGCCGAGAACGTTCCGCCCAGGATGTAGTTGGCCATAATCATCGCCGGATAATCCGGGTCTTCATCCGACATCTTGAACATCTGCGCGGCAACCGACATGGCATTCTGCTTATCGGGAGTTTCGATTTTGACGTTTTCCGGTTCGATCTTCCGGTAGGGCGAAAGGACGCGGGCATACGGAGCCGCGCTCTTCCAGTTCCCGAAGAGATCCTCGCCGAGTTTCTGAATCCCGGCCTTGTCGAACTGCCCCACTACGGTGAACTCGCCCTCGGACGCGCCATAGAACTGCTGGTAGAATTTCTTCGCCTCGTCGAAAGTCACCTTCTTCAGGTCTTCGATCTCTTCGTCCACGGTTCCCACGTAGCGCACATCGCCGCGCGGGTAGATGCTGTTGATGCGCCGCTGCAATCCCTGCACCGCCAGCACTTGCGGCTCGCTGCGGCCTTCCTCGATATTGGCGATCAACTGTTGCCGCACCTGCTCGAACTCGGCTTCAGGGAACGACGGCTCACGCAGGATCTCAGCCGCCAGTTTCAGCGCGCCGGGCAAATTGGCTTCCACTGTCTGAATGCTCGCCGTGGCGTTGTTCACGCCACCCGACACGCTGATCTGCGCTTTCAGCTTATCCATCTCATCCTGGATCTGCTGCCGCGACTTGTTCTTCGTGCCGCGCATCAGCACGGCGCCGACCAGTTGCGCCACCGCCGTCTTGCCGAACAGCGACTTCTCATCGCCGAACCGCACCACCAGGTTGGCCACCACCGTGCCGCCCCGGTTCTTTTTGGGCAGCAGCGTGACCTTCAGCCCGTTGGCCATTTTGCCGCGCGTCACACGGCTGTCGATGTTGGCGTTGGAAGGGTCGAAGACTTCGCCCTCCGCCACCGCCTGGCCGCCTTTGAAGTCCTTAAACGTCCCCGCCAGTTCCGGCGTGGCCGGAATCTCGGCGCGGTCCGGCGCCTTGGTGGGAATGAATTCGCCCAGCGTGCGGTTGGATTCTTTCAGGTAGGCCTTGGCCACGCGCAACACATCATCCGGCGTCACTTGCTTGATGCGGTCGCGTTCCAGGAAAAGCATCCGCCAATCGCCCTGCGCCGCGTATTCCGTCAGCATCAGCGCCACAAACTGCGAATTTGCCATGGCCAGTTCGATGTTCTTCAGCAGCCTGGTTTTCACGCGGTCCACTTCTTCCTTGGAAGGCGGTTCTTTCGCCAGGCCTTCGACGGTGTCGAGCAGGATCTTGCGGGCCTCGTCGATGGATTGGGTCGGCTGCAACTGCGCGGTAGCCATGATGAAGCCCGGGTCGTGCTGTTCCGCCGAGCCCATATTCGCCTCAACCGCTTTCTTGTTATCCACCAGGGCCTTGTAGAGACGTCCCGAGGGAGTGTCGCCCAACACGCCGGCCAGCACCTGCACCGCCGCGTCATCCGGGTGCGTGGCCGCCGGCGTGTGGTACAACGCCATGACGTACTGCGTGTCGCCCACGCGCCGCAGCGTCACGGAGCGCTCGCCGTCCTGCGTCGGTTCCACCGTGTAGGGCGCTTCCAGCTTGCGTTCCGGCCGCGGGATCTTCGCGAAATCCTCAACAATCCACGCCAGCGCCTTGGCTTCGTCGAACTTCCCCGCCACCAGCAGCAGGGCGTTATCCGGCTGATAGTATTTTTTGTAAAAGGCCGCCAGATTCTCGATCGGCACCTTCTCGATGTCGGACTTGCTCCCGATCACCGGGTGCCCGTAGGCGTGCCAGAGATACGCGCTTTCCATCACCCGCTCGGACAGAATGTTGCCCGGGTCGTTCTCGCCCATCTCGAATTCGTTGCGCACCACCGTCATTTCCTTGTCCAGCAGCGCCTTCTCGATGCGCGTGTTGATCATCCGGTCGGCTTCCAGCTCCAGCGCCCACTTCAAATTCTCATCGGTCGAGTTGAATGTCTCGAAGTAGTTGGTCCGGTCGTAGTCGGTGGTGCCGTTCATCTGCGCGCCGTGGTCCGTCAGCTCTTTCTTGATGTTGGTGCGCGTCTTGGTCTGGATGAAATTCATGTGCTCCAGAAGGTGCGCCATGCCGGTCTCGCCATACCCTTCGAACCGCGATCCCACCAGGTATGTGATATTGACCGTCACCTTGGGCTGCGAGGCATCCGGGAACAAGAGGAAGTGCAAGCCGTTCGGCAGGGAGTATTCTGTGATCCCTTCCACCTTGGTGACCAGTTGCACGCCTTGCGGCAAGGATTGCGAATACGCCGCCGCCGCCAACAGCAGCAGGGCAATCAATCCGGTAGATCTAAATCGCGCGTTACGAAACATAAGAAACCTTTCAGTGATTTGCCCGGATTATAGCAGGACGAAGGAGCCGCCAGGACGTCCCGAAGATACCAAAACGCCGCTCCACCGGACAAGCTGGCCTGAAGTAACATAGAGAGCGGAGTACGCCAAGGGTCTCATGAACGACGCCAACCCGCCCAACATCGACCAACGCCTTGACCGGCTCACCGAACGGCACGAAACCCTCACGCAAACCGTCGAACTGATCGCCGCCGCGCAGCTCAAATCCGATGAGCGTATCGACAAACTCACCGCCCTCATGGCCGAGACCGGACATTTCATCAACCAACTGGCGCATATCGCCGCCGCGCACGAGCAACGGCTCGACCACCTGGAAGGCCAGTAAAGACCCGCGCTCTCAACTCCGCATACGAACGAAAAGGGCGCTTCCTCTTTGTACAGAGGAAGCGCCCCGAAAACTCACCGGTTCGCGGCCGGCTTAGACCTGGAACGAACTGCCGCAGCCGCACGTGGACTTCACCTGGGGGTTGTTGAACTTGAAGCCGGAACCCTCCAGGGTTTCCACGAAGTCGACTTCCGCGCCATCCAGGTAAAGCAGGCTTGCCTGGTCGATGAAGACCTGCAAGTCACCGAACTTATATGTCTTGTCCAGCATATTCGGCTGGTTCTCGAAAGCCATCGAATAGCTGAACCCGGAACAGCCGCCGCCCACCACCGCGATGCGCAGTCCTGCCGGGGCCGGTTCCTGCGATGACATGATCTCCCTGACCTTGCTGACCGCTTTTTCCGTTATTTGCACCATGCGTCTTAAACTCCTCAAAGCCGAGTCTGTGCTCGATCCCATTATACAAACAGGACCGGATAAGTCCACAGCATAATCTTTAGATGTCCCTCCCGGCCCGCGGGTCGCGAAAAAACCGGCTTGAACGGCGGGGATGCCTTCCGGGCTGCCTTCTGGCAGAATGGTAAGGGAAACAGCAGGTAGCTGAAACCCGGACTCGACGGGGAACGTCGGAAGCGGTGTATGGGAACACTGACTGGCGCTCTCACACTCCCGGGGTTCGGTAGCGAAGTTGCGGCGAAACACAGAGTGGACTACCAGAACACCTCGGAAGGCGCCATGGTCGGCAGAGCCCAGGCGGGCGACGAAGCCGCATTCCGCGAAATCGTGGAACATTATCAGTCCAAGGTATTTGCCATTATCCACGGCATCGTCCGCCAGCGCAACGACGTGGAAGATATTGCACAGCAAGTGTTTGCAAAGGTTTACCTGTCTCTGCGCAGCTTTGATTTTCGCAGCTCCCTGATCACTTGGATCTATAAAATCACGGTCAACGAGTGCTTCGATTACCTCCGCAAGCGGAAAGTGCGCAAGCTGGTTTATGAAAGCGACCTCAGTGAAGACGAGGTCCGGCGCGTGGAAAACACCGAGCCGACCGTCAACCGCCAGGTTTCCGCGGATACCGATCTGGCGCGCCGCGATTACGTTCAGAAGCTCCTCAGCCGGGTCTCGGAAGAGGATCGTATGTTATTAGTTTTAAAAGAAGTTGAAGGCTTTTCCGTGGAGGAATTGGCGGAAAAGACGGGGATGAACGAAAACACCATCAAGGTAAAGTTGTTTCGTGCGCGGCAACGGCTGGTGAAAGCGTCCCAGCGGTTGGATCGCGCTCCCGGTCTGGTGGCCGGATGACAGCAGGCGCCGGCCGGGTTTGCCCGTGTCTGGATGAATTTGGGTTCCCCAAGCGGGCGGCAGACTCGCAACGGGGCAGGTTTGTGGCGTGGTGGTAATACATTTTTAAGGGAAGAAGCTTATGCACGCGGTAATGATAGAGAGTCTCGAGGAGTTCCTCTCCGGTTCGCTTGATCCGGCGGCTCTTCGGGAGATTGAGGCGCACCTGGCAACCTGTCCTTCTTGCCGGGAAGAAGTTCGCGCCATGCAGGATCTATCCGGGATGTTGGTTGCTTTGCGGGCGGACGAAGTTGTCGAGCCTGCTCCTGGCTTCTACTCCCGAGTCGTCGAGCGGGTGGGCCGGGGCAAGCCGGCGCCCTGGTTTGCGGGACTGTTGGGTTTCGACATGGCCTTCGGCCGCCGCCTGGTTTTCGCATCGCTGCTCTTGATGGCGGTGATGGGCAGTTACCTGGTGACGCACGAGGCCGGCCTTGCGGTTGGTCCTTCCCCGGAAGCCATTCTGGCGCAGCAAAACGCGCCGGCGTTTGAAACGGCGCGCGCCGAAGACAACATGTTGGTCACCTTGACAGCCTATGAGCACTAGCCCCGGCATTCTCGAACGGGCGACCTTCGGACGCGCGTGGGACCCCCGGCTGGTGGCCGGCATTAGCCTTGCGCTGGTCTTCCTCTGTGGCGCGCTGGCCGGCGCCCTCATCATGGATTTGGGCGTCCATAACCGCCTCCGTCCGCCCAGTTTCGAGACCGCTCAGGGCCAAACCCTCTACTTTGACCGCCTCCAAAGAGAACTCGACCTCACCCCCGCTCAATCCGATCAGGTCAAATCCATCCTCAACGATTTCTGGCAGTATTACCGCACTGTGCTGAGCGAAGGCCGCGGCCGTATCGAGCAGGTTCTCACCCCTGAACAGCGCCAGAAATTCGTCCGCCTGCTGCAGGAACAAAAGCGTTAGCCCCTCCGTGCCCGCCGATCCCGGTATCTTGCCCCGCCGCCGACGGTTGACACGGACCTGTCCCGCGAGGAAAATGGATCTGCCATGTCGCGTAATCTCCATTACACTCTTGCCCTGGCGGCTGTCACCTGCCTGCTTACCGGCTGCAAGCCCACGGCGCCTAAGGTCGTGACTTACGAAATGGGAAACCGTGTGAGCGTCGGCCACCTGGTTTACACCGTCTTCGAGACCCAATGGCTCACCCAACTGGGCAGCGGCGCCGACGTACGGATCCCCGAGCACCGCTTCTTCCTGGTCCGCTTGAGCGCGGTCAACGGCGGCAGCGAGCAGATGGCCATTCCCAACCTGACCATCGAAGACGATCAGGGTAACTCCTACGATGAGCTCCCCAACGGGGAAGGCGTATCCCAGTGGATCGGCTACCTCCGCCAAGCCAAGCCGGCCGAGTCCCTCGATGGCCAGATCGTTTTCGACGCGCCGCCCCGCCATTACAAACTGCGTGTCTTCGATGAGACCGGCGACCACGCGGCGTTGATCGATATTCCACTCAATTTCAATGCCGAGTCGCCCGAAGGGCCCCTGCCGGTCCCATCCAAGCAGGACACCACTTCGTCTCTGACTTCACCTGGAAAAAAGAAGTGAGAATTCGCATTCCGGCCTGAGCAACCGCCGGGCATAGGAACTAGAATCGAAGTAGTATGCTGGTTGCCGCGGCCTGTCTGTTGCTCCTGCAAACCCCCGATTTCAGCGCCGAAGGGCTGAAGGCCCTGGAAAGCGGCAAGTACGAAGCCGCCGCCGATGCCTTCACCAAAGCCATCGCAGCCGATGCGGCCGATTACTTCGCCCATTTCAATCTCGGCATAACCTACAGCATGCTGCACCGCGATGCCGAAGGCCTGGCCGAATACCGCAAGACCCTCGAACTCAAGCCGGCGCTCTATGAAGCCGAGCTCAACGCCGGCATTCTGCTGATGCGCCAGAAGAACCCGGCCAAAGCCCTTCCGCTCTTCGAAGACGCCGCCGCACAGAAGCCGGCCGAATTCCGCCCGCGCTATTACCTGGCCGAAGCCCAGCTCCAGACCGGCGCGCTCGAAAAAGCCGCCGAAAACTACCGCGCGGCGCTGGCGACGGACCCGAAATCGGCCGCCGCCGAATTGGGATGGGCGCACGCGCTGGCGCACCAGGGGAACCTGGCCGATGCCGCCGCGCATTTCCGCCAGGCCGTTCAGCTCGATCCCCGCTATCACGATTCACTGCTCGAATTGGCGCAGCTTTACGAAGAAGGCCACCAGCCCTCGGCCGCCATCGCCATCTTCCGCGAGTTCCCGGAGAATCGCGCGGTCGAGAAACACCTGGGCGAGTTGCTGGTGGCCAATCAGCAGTACGCCGACGCCATACCGCAACTCGAGCGGCAATACCAAGAAAGCCCAACCGCCGCAAATCGGGTGGTTCTGGCGGTGGCTTACCTCTACACCGAACAATTCGACAAGGCGCTGCCGCTGCTCGAAAAAGCCGCCACCGACGAGCCCTCCAATTACGACGTGCACATGATTTACGCGCGCGCCCTCCGCGACCGGAAGCAGTACGCCGCCGCCGCCGCCCAGTTCGACCAGGCCGCCCGGATCAAACCGGACGAAGCCAGGACCTGGACCGAACTCGGCGGCATGCTCTATCTGGCCCACGACTTCGGGCACTCCCTGGAGGCTTTCGACCGCGCCCACCAGTTGGGCGACGATACTCCCGGGACGTGGTTCCTGCGCGCCCTCATGCTCGACAATTTGAAACAGTTGAAGCCCGCGCTCGAAGCCTACCAGCGCTTTCTCGGGCTGAGCGGCGGCAAGAGCCCCGACCAGGAATTCCAGGCGCGCCAACGGGTGCGAATCCTACAGAAAGAGCTGGAGAAAAATTGATGCGAATTGGTTTCCTGCCGGCCGCCCTGGCGTTGCTCCTGGTTCCGGCCGGCGTTCTGCGCGCCGACCTCAAGCGTGCCATGGCCGAGCCCAACCTGGAAAAGCGTTCCGGCCTGGCCCTGGATAACGCCGCCGCGGCGCTCAAGGCGGCCCGCGAGGCGTACGACAAGAACGATTCCGATCTCACTGCCAAAGACGCCGCCGAAATCCAGGAGTCCGTCGACCTCGCCTACGATTCCCTGGTCCAAAGCGGCAAGAATCCGCGCAACAGCTCCTGGTGCAAGAAGGCTGAAATCGCCACCCGCGATCTCTCGCGCAGACTCGAATCGTTCCAGGAACAGATGAGCTACAGCGACCGCCCCATGCTCGACGCGGTCAAGGCCGACGTCCAGAAAGTGCATGACGATCTTCTGATGGGCGTGATGGAAGGCCGAAAGAAGAAAAAATGAAGCTCCTGATTGTATGCCTGATGCTGGCTGCGCCGGCCGCACCGCAGCGCGACTTCCTCAACAGCGGCGAAGTGGAACAGATCCGCAACGCCCAGGAACCCAACCTCCGCCTCAAGCTCTACGCCGATTTCTCCAAGGCCCGCATCGATCTGGTTAAGAACCTCCTCGGCAAAGACAAGCCCGGCCGTTCCGCCATGATCCACGACGTGCTGGACGAATACTGCAAGATCCTCGACGCCATCGATACGGTTGCCGACGACGCCATCGCCCGTCACGTCGACGTGCAAGCCGGCCTCGGCGCGGTGGCGGCCATCGAAAAGGATATGCTGCCGCTCCTCCAGAAGTTTCAAGACAGCAAACCGAAAGATCTGGACCGTTACGATTTCGTCCTGCAACAGGCCATCGAAACCACTACCGACAGCCTCGACGCCGCCCAGGAAGACCTCGGCAAGCGCACCGAAGAGGTGAAATCGCGGGTGGAAAAGGAAACGCAGGAACGCACGGAGTCCATGAGTCCGGTGGAACGGGAAGCCAAGCAGGCCGCGGACCAGAAAGCCGAGGAGAAGCGCGTCGAAGACGAGCAAAAACAAAAGAAGGCTCCGACGCTCTACCGCCCCGGCGAGAAGAAAGGCACGGGCAGCGGCAAGCAGTAGAGAAACTGCCTTCACCGCTGAGACGCGGAGGCGCGGAGAAAAGACACTTGTGGCGTAAGAACGATGGGAAATACAAAAGGCGTTGCGGCGGCCGGGGCTCTCGGACTTATCGCCGGGCGTGTCTCCGAATTCTCTCGGACCCAATTACGGGCGGCAGCCAATGATTTGAAACAGCATCAGCGGGGTTTAT
>PMTR01000126.1 GCA_003167255.1 Bryobacterales bacterium | reverse complement strand
TCTGCGGGGCGGCCAATCCTGGCTGCCGCCGGCTTTCAGCCGGCGTTTGCCGGGTGCGAAGACTCCTGATCGCGGGAAGAGCCGCCTGAAAGAGGCTGCTGAAAAGGTCCGAGAAGAGCATTTTGAGCCGTCGATCAACGCCGATGAAGGCCCGATAAAACGATTCTTTTCTATCCGCGTTTATCTGTGTTGATCGGCGGCCAGCAATGATTTGGCTTTTTTCAGTAAGCCCTGAGGGGCGGCGTTCTCGACTGGCACCAGCGCGCAGTATGATGGTCTAAGACGCGATGGCCGTCACGGTTCAGCTCAAGGATATCGTCGAGGCTCTGGAGATGCAGTTTGACGAGGCCTCGTCCTACCTGGATCTCGACACCGGCAAGGTGGAAACCGTCTCCCAGGATCTGTTGAGCGAAGCAGAAGAGTCCGACGACGGCGAGCAACCGGACCTTCCTGATTGGCAAAAGCCGGAATGGGAAATTGCCAAGCGGATCGTCTCGACGGACCGGTTCAAGAGTCTGCCCACGAAATATGACGTCCACGAATGGGAGATCATGAGGGAATTCGCGGATTCCGTGGAGCCCGAGAAGATTAGCGAAGAACTCCAGAACGCCATTCACGGCGCGGGGGCATTCCGGTACTTCAAAGAAACCCTTCGCCGCCGTGGAATTGAAAAGAAGTGGTTTGAATTCCGCGAAGAGGCCCTGAAGCAGATCGCGCGCGAGTGGTGTGAAGACGAGGGCATCGCTTGGGAGTGACCTAGCACAGGACGCGCGGGTTCTGAGATCGCAGCGCATCAGGCCCCATCGTGCGGCCTGAGAGAAGCGCTGGCGGGTTCAGGAACTGGCGGATGCCGGCTCACCCTCCTTACCAAATGGAGGAATGCTCATCCCAGGCGGCCGGCCAGAAGGCCGGCTGCGGCCAGCATTGGCCGCCCGACAACACCAACTGTTTCAATACCTTGGGCTACTTCGGTATTTCAGACCTAAATGCCTGTAGATTTTTACGACATAAAGATCTTATAATATGGCTTAAGGACGTGAATCCCATACTGGTAAGGAGGGGAGAGTTGACTAGCTCATCCACCACCACTCGGCCGAAGGTCACGATCGACGGTAACGAGGCAGCCGCATACGTAGCACATCAAACTAACGAAGTAATCGCTATATATCCCATTACGCCATCATCCAACATGGGGGAGTGGGCGGACCAGTGGTCCGCCGAGCAGAAGACCAACATCTGGGGCACCGTGCCGACGGTGGNNGTCGAGATGCAGAGCGAAGGCGGGGCGGCCGGCGCGCTGCACGGCGCCTTGCAGGCGGGGGCGCTGGCCACCACGTTTACCGCGTCGCAGGGCTTGCTGCTGATGCTTCCGAACATGTTCAAGATCGCCGGGGAACTGACGCCCACGGTATTTCACATCGCGGCGCGCGCGGTGGCCACGCATGCGCTATCAATTTTTGGCGATCACAGCGACGTCATGGCGGCGCGCCCCACGGGCTTCGGCATGCTGAGCTCGAACTCGGTGCAGGAAGTGATGGATATGGCGCTGATCGCACAAGCGGCCAGCCTGGAATCGCGCATCCCGTTCCTGCACTTCTTCGACGGTTTCCGCACGTCGCATGAAGTCGCCAAGGTGGAAGAACTCACCAAAGACGATTTGCGGGCCATGATCGATGACGATCTGGTGAGCGCGCACCGCAACCGTTCGCTCAATCCGGACCGGCCGGTGTTGCGCGGCACGGCGCAGAACCCGGACGTCTTCTTCCAGGCGCGGGAAGCGTGCAATCCCTACTACCTGGCGGCCCCCACCATCGTGCAGAACGCCATGGACAAGTTCGCCAAAATTGTAGGGCGGCAGTATCACCTCTTCGACTACGCCGGGGCGCCGGACGCTGAGCGCATCCTGATCATGATGGGCTCCGGCGCGGACGTGGCGCATGAGACGGTGGACGCCCTGGTTGCGGCCGGTGAGAAGGTGGGCCTGCTGAAGGTGCGGCTCTACCGGCCGTTCGCGGTGGAAGCGTTCGTCGCGGCGTTGCCGGCATCGGTGCAGTCGATCGCGGTGCTGGACCGCACCAAAGAGCCGGGCGCGACGGGCGAGCCGCTGTACTGCGATGTGATCACGGCGCTGGCGGAAATGGGCGTCGGCAAGAAGGTGATTGGCGGCCGGTACGGGCTGGCCTCCAAGGAATTCACGCCCGCCATGGTGAAGGGCGTGTTCGACGAACTGGCCCGGAAATCGCCCAAGAATCACTTCACGGTGGGGATTCAGGACGACGTGACGCACACCAGCCTGGATTACGATCCCGAGTTCTCGACGGAAGTCGAGGGCACGGTGCGGGCCATGTTCTTCGGCCTGGGCGCGGACGGCACGGTGGGTGCGAACAAGAACTCGATCAAGATCATCGGCGAGGAAACCGATAACTTCGCGCAGGGCTACTTCGTGTACGACTCGAAGAAATCGGGCGCCATCACCACCTCGCACCTGCGATTCGGGCCGCGGCCGCTGCGCTCCAGCTACCTGATTTCGAAGGCCAGCTTTGTGGCCTGCCACCAGTTTTCGTTTTTGGAGCGGCTGGACGTATTGAAGGCCGCCGAGCCGGGAGCTACTTTCCTGTTGAACAGCACGTTCGGCCCGGACGACGTGTGGGATCACCTGCCGCGCACGGTGCAGCGGCAGATTATCGAAAAGAAGCTGAAGTTCTACGTGATCGACGGCTACGAAGTGGCCAACCAGACGGGCATGGGCGGGCGCGTCAACACCATCATGCAGACCTGCTTTTTCGCGATCAGCGGCGTGTTGCCGCGCGAGGAAGCCATCGCCGCCATCAAGCACTCCATCGAGAAGACCTACGGCAAGCGCGGCGAGAGCGTGGTGAAAAAGAATTTCGCCGCAGTGGATGCGGCGCTGGACCACTTGCACGAGGTGAAGGTGCCGGAGAAAGTAACGTCGCTGTTCGACATCCGGCGGCCCGTGCCGGTGGAAGCGCCGGGCTTTGTGCAGAGGTTCACGGCCAAGATCGTAGCCGGAGAAGGCGACGACCTGCCGGTGAGCGCCATGCCCATCGATGGCACGTTCCCGGTCTCCACGGCGCAGTGGGAGAAGCGCAACATCGCGCTCGAGATTCCCGAGTGGGATGAGGAGTTGTGCATCCAGTGCGGCAAGTGCGTGCTGGTTTGCCCGCACAGCGTGATCCGCGCCAAAGTGTACGACGAGAAGCAACTGGCAGGCGCGCCCGTCACCTTCAAAGCGGTTGCGGCGCGCTGGAAGGACATGAAGGACCGCAAGTACACGTTGCAGGTGGCGCCGGAAGATTGCACCGGCTGCACGCTGTGCGTGCAGGTCTGCCCGGCCAAGAGCAAGAGCGAAGTGAAGCACAAAGCCATTAACATGGTGGCGCAGCCGCCCTTGCGCGAAAGCGAAGCGGCCAATTGGGATTTCTTCCTGAAGATCCCGGAGACCGGGCGCGCGGCGCTCTCCATGAGCCAGGTGAAGGACGTGCAACTGCTGCAGCCGCTGTTTGAATTCTCCGGCGCCTGCTCGGGTTGCGGCGAAACGCCCTACGTCAAGCTGATGACGCAGCTTTTCGGCGACAGGATGTTAATTGCCAACGCGACCGGCTGCT
Source organism: Bryobacterales bacterium (assembly GCA_003167255.1). Taxonomy (GTDB): domain Bacteria; phylum Acidobacteriota; class Terriglobia; order Bryobacterales; family Bryobacteraceae; genus PALSA-129. Next base: position 52,838 of record PMTR01000126.1, on the reverse strand, counting down.
CCTCGATCTACGGCGGCAACCTGCCGACCACGCCCTACTGCCAGAACGAATCCGGCCGGGGACCGGCGTGGTCGAACTCACTGTTCGAAGACAACGCCGAGTTCGGGTTGGGAATGCGGCTGGCCGTCGATAAGCAACAGGAGTATGCCCGCGAGCTGGTCTGGCGGCTGGGATTTGGCATCGGTGAGAACCTGGCGCAGGCCATCCTCAACGCCGATCAGAAAACCGAGCAGGGTATCATCGAGCAGCGCGAACGGGTGAAGCAGTTAAGAGAGAAGCTGGCGGAAATCCACACTCCCGAAGCGCGCGATCTGAGCACGCTCGCCGGTGCGCTGGTGAAGAAGAGCGTCTGGATTGTGGGCGGCGACGGCTGGGCGTACGACATCGGTTACGGCGGCCTGGACCACGTGCTGGCATCCGGCCGGAACGTCAACGTCCTGGTGCTCGACACCGAAGTCTACTCCAACACCGGCGGGCAGGCTTCGAAAGCCACGCCGCGCGGCGCGGTGGCGAAATTCGCGGCCGGCGGCAAACCGACGGGCAAGAAGGACCTGGCCATGATGGCGGTGAGCTATGGCAGCGTGTATGTGGCGCGCGTGGCGATGGGGGCGAGCGACATGCACACGGTGAAAGCCTTCCTGGAAGCGGAAGCCTACAACGGGCCGTCGCTGATCATCGCATACAGCCACTGCATCGCGCACGGTTATGACATGGCGAACGGCATGGAGCAACAGAAGGCCGCGGTCAATTCCGGCTACTGGCCGTTGTTCCGATTTAACCCCGACCTGGTGGCGCAGGACAAGAACCCCTTCCAACTGGATTCGCGCGCTCCTTCCATTACGTTGAAGGAGTACATCTACAACGAAACCCGCTACACCATGCTGGTGAAGAGCAATCCGGAAGAAGCCAGGAAGTTGCTGGAACTGGCGCAACAGGATGTGGCCAGCCACTGGAAGCTTTACGACTACATGGCGCACGAGCCTTTTGGCGCCGCGGAGGTGAAGAAATGATCGACCTCAGCAAGACCATCGATCTCTCCACGACCTATCTCGGGCTGAAGCTGAAGAACCCGCTGGTGGCTTCGTCTTCGCCGGTGTGCGAGGACGTTGGCAACGTCCGCCGTCTGGAAGATGCGGGCGCCTCCGCGGTGGTGCTGCACTCGTTGTTCGAGGAACAGATCGAGCACGAGAGCGATGAGCTCGACCGGTACATCGATGCCGGTTCGGAAGTCGGAGCCGAATCCGTGACGCATTTCCCCGAACTGACGCGCCGCGTGACGGGGCCCGAGGGATACCTGACGCACATCGCGAAGTGTAAGCAGTCCGTCAAGATCCCCATCATCGCCAGCCTTAACGGGACGTCCCAGGGCGGATGGGTGGGCTATGCCAAACAGATGGAACAGGCCGGCGCCGATGCGCTGGAGCTGAACATCTACTACATTCCGGCCGGTCCCGATATTACCGGCGAACAGGTGGAACAGAAGTACATTGACCTGGTGACGGCCGTGAAGCGGGAGGTGAAGATCCCCGTGGCGGTGAAACTGGGCCCGTATTTCAGCTCGATGGCCAACATGGCGCGCAAGCTAGATGCGACCGGCGTCGACGGACTGGTGCTCTTCAACCGCTTCTACCAGCCGGATTTCGACCTGGAAGCGCTGGAAGTGGTGCCCAACCTGATCCTGAGCAATTCGCACGAACTGCTGCTGCGCCTGCACTGGATCGCGGTGCTCTACGGCAACATCAAGGCCGACCTGGCGCTCACCGGCGGAGTCCACAGCCATACGGACGTGGTTAAGGCCATGATGGCCGGCGCACGGGTGGCGATGATGACGTCGGCGCTGCTGAAGCGCGGCATCAGCTACCTGGACACTCTGTCGACCGAGCTGCTGATCTGGATGGGCGAGCACGAGTACGACTCCATCAAACAGATGCAGGGGAGCATGAGCCGCAACTCGGCCCCGCAAACCGGCGCCTTCGAGCGCGTGAATTACATGAAGGTGCTGAGTTCCTACGCCATGCGGTAGAGGTGGGGCGGGCAATTTTGCCCGCGGCCGCCTTCAGGCGGCTCTTCCGGACGCGGCGCGAATCGTTCACCGGCCAGCGCCGGCTGAAAGCCGGCGGCAGCCAGGATTGGCTGCCCCACACGGCAGCGTCGCCCCTCTATTTCCTTTGCTCAACTGCCAGCTCATCTCCGGCCTGGGTTCCCGACTGCTCGGCCGTGCCTGCCGGCAGCTCGATCACCGAATGCGCGGGCAGGCATGCCGACAGCCGCCACGGCGCAACGGAGTGTCTCACTTTTCGCACCTTGTTCCGCTTGTCGACGTATACCAGGTCGATGGGGAACTTCATAAAGAACGTGTGGACCGATTCACAGGGCACGATCCATAGCCCGTGTCCCGGTTCCAGCCGTTCATGTTTGAGCAGGCCGGTGCGCCGCTTTTCGCTGGTGTCGGCGAGTTCCACGGCGTCACCCAAGACGGTGCCGCGTGTCTGGTTGCGTATCAATACTCTCAATCTCGAAGACTATAACACGAGGCTCGAAGGGGTATGCCGTGGGCACAGCGGGGACAGCTATCCAATTCCAAAGGCGGGAATTGGTAGCAGTCCCCGTTTTGCGGCGGATTTACTCTTGGGGCTTGCCCTTGGCCAGCTTCTCGCGTTGCTCCTTGAGCACCGCGCGGCGGCTGAGCTTGATTTTGTTGCCTTCGAGCGCCAGCACCTTTACCAGGATCTGGTCGCCCTCCTTGAGCTCATCGCGCACCTCGCGGATGCGGTTTTCGGCGATCTCGCTGATGTGCAGCAGACCGTCGGTCCCCGGGAAAATCTCGACGAAGGCGCCGAAATCCACCAGGCGGACTACCGTGCCCAGGTAGGTCTTGCCCACCTCGGCCGACGCGGTCAGGTCGGTAATGATCTGGATCGCCTTGTTGGCCGATGCTTCGTCGGCCGATGCGACGTGAATCGTGCCGTCGTCTTCCACGTCGATCTTCACGCCGGTCCGCTCGATGATGCCGCGGATCACCTTGCCGCCAGGTCCAATTACGTCGCGAATCTTATCGGTCGGAATATGCAGCGTGTAGATTCGCGGCGCGTACTGCGAAATGTTGGCGTTGGCTTTCGGCTGGGCCTCATACATCTTGTCGAGAATGTGCAAACGGCCGCGCCGCGCCTGCTCCAGTGCCTCTTTCATGATGGCGATGGTCACATGCGGGACTTTGATATCCATCTGCATTCCGGTGATGCCTTCGCGCGTGCCGGCTACCTTGAAATCCATGTCGCCGTAGTGATCTTCGGCGCCAGCGATGTCGGTGAGGACGGCGTACTCCTTGCCTTCCATAACCAGACCCATGGCGATTCCGCCCACATGCTCGGGCATCGGCACGCCGGCATCCATCAGCGCCAGCGATGCGCCGCACGTGGTGGCCTGCGAGCTGGAACCGTTGGATTCCAGGATGTCGCTAACCACTCGCATGGTATAGGGGAATTTGTCTTCCCCGGGAATCAGCGCAGCGAGCGAGCGTTCCGCCAGGGCGCCGTGGCCGATTTCGCGCCGGCCGGGACCCCGCATGAATCCCACTTCGCCCACGCTGAACGGCGGAAAATTGTAGTGGAGCATGAAGCGTTTGGTGACTTCGCCCGGCTCCAGCAGCTCGATGCGCTGTTCGTCGTCCTTGGTGCCCAGCGTCACCGTCACCAGCGCCTGGGTTTCACCGCGGGTAAACAACGCCGAACCGTGCGTGCGCGGCAGAACCCCGGTCTCAATGGTGATGGGCCGGACCTGGTCGAACGCGCGCCCGTCGGGACGCCTGTGGTTGGTCAGCATCTCGTCGCGGAAAATCCGTTCCAGCAGCGCCTCGAAACACTTGCCGGCCTCTGGTCGCTTCTCTTCGGGCTGCGCTTCCGTGACCTTCTTCTTCAAGGCCGAGACTAACGAGTGGCTTTTCCCTTTTTCGTGCTTCTCGGTATTCAGTGCGTCGATCAGATCCTTGCGTACATCCTTCGCGATCTGGTCGTACAGCTCCTGGTCAAGCTCCGGCGCAGCATACTGGAACTTGGGTTTGCCCGCCAGCTTGACCAACTGGCGAATGCCCGCGGCAATCTTCTTGCAGCACTCATGGCCGAATTCGATCGCGCCCAGCACGTCCGCCTCGGACACCTGCTGCGCACCGGCCTCCACCATCACGATGCCTTCTTCGGTGCCGGCCACGACGATGTTCAGCGTGGATGCGCGGCCTTCCGTATAGGTCGGGTTGGCGATGTACTTTCCGTCTTTCATTCCGACGCGCACGCCGGACAACACGTAGGGGAACGGCAGGTCCGAGATGGCCAGCGCGGCGCCCGCGCCACAGATGGCCAGCGAATTGGGATCCTGCTCCGGGTCCGCCGAAATCACCATGGCGATGATCTGGGTTTCGTGCGAGAAGCCTTCCGGGAAGAGCGGACGCACCGGGCGATCGATCAGCCGGCTGGTTAGAGTTTCTTTTTCCGAGAGTCGCCCCTCGCGTTTGATAAAGCCGCCCGGGATTTTCCCGGCGGAGTAAGTGTATTCGCGATAGTCCACCGTGAGCGGAAAAAAATTCGCGTTCGGTTTGGGCTGATCCGACATACATGCGGAGACCAGTACGACTGAGTCCCCCGATCGAACGACAACAGCGCCGTTCGCCTGTTTGGCCATCTTCCCCGTTTCCAGGGTTATGATCCGGCCTCCCAGATCTACTTCAACTTTGTGATGCATATTTTCTTCAATCCTCCTGGCCGAAAACGAATCGTCGTCATTCGACCGATGAGCTTTGGAGTTGACAGGGTGAGCGAGTCCGCCGCCGCGGCCGGGCAACAACGCCTCGGCCCGGTTCGGACCCGGGTGGTATGGAATCGGAAACGCACAGCTTCCGACGAATGGACTAGCGGCGGATGCCCAGCCGTAGCAGAATTGACTTGTAGCGCTCGGTATCCGTATCGCGCAGGTAGGTCAGAAGCCGGCGACGCTTGGCCACCAGGGTTAACAATCCCTTGCGGGAACCATGGTCGCTTTTGTGCGTCTTGAAGTGCTCCGTCAGCAGCGAAATGCGCTGGCTCAACAGGGCAATCTGTACTTCTGGCGACCCAGTGTCGGTCTTGTGGCGCTGATTCGTGGATAGAATCTGCCGCTTTGCTTCAATCGCCAGTGCCATTCTAGGGGTAATGCTCCTTGTCTTCTCTTATTCTCGTTTAGGTACGTCATCCAGGATACCACATGGCAAACGGCGGCTGCTGAGGCCAGGTGCCTGACCGCGAGGAAACATTCGCGGGCGGGCGCCGCTCCCTCACGGTCGCGGCTCGCATCGGGATCTCCTAGAATACCTGGAAGCAAAAGACCTGGGCGGAGCCTTCCGGGATGAGAGAATACTCCCCGAGCTCCAGGCTCTCATCCACCTCGATCTTCCACAGGCCGTCTGAGCTCAGCTTCGTGACCACGATGCGGATGGCCTGCGGGGGCTTCCTGGCGGGGAAGAGGATCTCGCGGCGCCCGTTCCTGGTTTCGAGTTTGTAGAGCGCCAGTTTGTCCGGCGGCAGCTTACCGGCCTGCATCAGGAAAACCGGCGACGCCAGCGGCGTTTTAGCGGTGGAGTTGGCCCCGTCAACGACGTACGTGGTATCGTCCTTCTTCTTTTCTTCCTTGGCCATTACGGCCTCGGTAGGAATCAGGGTATCGGCGTGCTTCAGATACGGGACGTCGGGTTTGGGCGGACGGGAGCCGTCGTACTTTTGTGCAGTCGCCGCGAAGACCGCGGCGAGGCTCAACCACCGAATCCGACCCAGCATAGGCAATCCGGATCTATCTTAGCGCGCCGCGCAGCCGCCTGGCGAATCCCAAGGGAGGGGCCAGGCCAGCCGGTTAGACCGGCCTGTCGCCTCCCGTCTCTACTAGCTTTGGTGCGTGTGTGCCTTTCGAAGCCTCATCGCCGCGAAACCAGCCAGCATGATTCCCAGCGCCACGAGTCCCCACATGGAGAGTGTGGGAACGGTGGGAGTAGTAGGTGGGAGTAACGATCCGGGGAGCGGGGTCGCGCCCAGAATGTTCACGAATAAGGAAGTGGACAGCGGATCGGGCCAGTACCCCCCTAAGTCAGGCCAAGCTCCGGTGCCAGCAGTCTGGTGTCTTACGAGATACTCGTTAAAGTCTTCCCACCAATTGCAAACGCCGCTGCCAGGCATTTTGCCGGCGGCCAACCCGCAGTCGGTGTTGAGGTGCGCACTGGCGATGTGCGTGGTATCGGTCAGGCCAATGGTGGATTCCAGACCCTTGTAGACGGCCCACATCGCGTAGGGGTGTCCGAAGAGACCATTCCAGCTGGCGTTTGCAGTTTGGTTCCAGTTCGTGTTCAGGAAAGTGATCCCGTTCTGTTGGGCGGCATTGAGGTTGTTGCCCATGTATTGCATGGCTACCTCCCAACCACCGGTATCAGAGTGTGTTGGGCCAATACTGCACCCCGGATAAGGTTCGTAACAAACTCCGCCGAAATTCGCTCCGGCAGCCGTCCACTGGACATTACCGAGCCAGGTTGGCAGGTTGCTCTTGACGACCGCGGGTGTCGTGGCGCCCAAACTTTCGTCATAGCCGATTGACAGGACTCCCCACTGCGTGGTGGACGAGTCCGCATCCACATTCCCAGGGATTTGATAGTGCCACCCCCCCCTATAAGTCGGATATGTGGCACTCGAGGATTGGCTCGCCGCAAACGCATTGGTGACGCCCTGCGCGATCTGTCGCCATGTCAAACCACCCAGTGGGTGACCTGCGCCCACGGGGTTGGAGTCTGCCACGGCACCGGCGCCCATGGCCAAACCGAAGACATCAATCGCCGGAGTCACCAGTCCCGTGGAATAGACTTCCACCGACGTTCCACCACCCCAATAGATACCATTGCACACACCCGTGCCACCGGGGCATATGTTCACACCGCCGTTGTTCGTGGATATTCCAGTTTGGACGACTGCATCAGACAGGAGAAAGGCGATGCCCTTGTTCACTGCGGTTTGGTAGTTGGTGACCTGCCCAGCAGGCCACTTGGCTTGCTGCGCCAGGAACGCAAATACGGCCGCGCCCGTACCAGCATCTTTGTAACTAGCAGAAATGATCCAGGACCCGTCCGCTGCCTGCAGGCTGTACAAGTGGGCGAGACCGGACTGGATCGCGGCCAGCTTTTCCGCTTCGGTCGCCGCCGAAGCGCTTGGTATCAATCCAGCACATGCCAGCAGAATCGCGGCAAGCGCGGACGTAAACATTCTCTTCATAAGGGCACCTCCAAAATCAGTCATTCTCAAATTCGAAACTCAAAATTCCGGGGGATCTGAAACACGATCATTTTTACCACATATTGCGCGGCAAAGCAAACAAAAGTCTGAAGATCTAAAGATTCAAAGCAAGACTTTGCTCCCCAAAAGCGCACCGCCGGGACGCCCCAGGCGAAAAAGTCCCCCCCGGGCCCCCCCCGGATGTGGGAGGGCGGTAGCGGATCAATTCATGTTAAATTCGCACGTATGGCATTCCAGTCAGGTTCTAGCGCGGAGCCGCGCGACGTGGTTCCGCAGACCAGGCGACACCGCACCTCTTGGATGGTTGCGATTCTCGCCGCCAGCCTGGGCGCGGCGGTTTGGATGATCGGCTGCTCTGCCGTGAAGCCGGCGCGGACCATGCGATTCAGCAGCACGCTTCCTGTCGGCGACTATTTCGGGGGTTCGGGGTGGCACCCGAGTATTGCAGTTTCGCCCGATGGAGCGCGCATCGCCTACGTGGCGACGCACAACGGTGTCACGCAACTGTACCTCCGTCAGGCCGGCGAGTGGGATGGCCGGCCCCTTCCGGGCACCGGCGATGCGCACACTCCGTTCTTCTCGCCGGACGGGCAGTGGGTGGGCGCAGTGGCCGGCGGGAAACTGGTGAAGATCCCCGTTGCGGGGGGTGCGCCGGTGACCCTTGCCCCGATTCCCTACGAGGTCCACGGCGCCTGCTGGGCAGCCGACGGCTGGATCTACATAGGCACGGAAGCCCCGCTCGGAGTACTGAAAGTTCCGGTAGCCGGCGGCATGCCGCTGGGAGCAACCGGGCTCGACAAAAGAAGGCGCGAAACGGATCATCGCTTTCCGGAAGTCCTGCCGGGCGGCAAATGGCTGCTATACGCGGCCCGGCATGCCGATCAGCACACCTTCGACGAAGCCGATATCGAGGCAATTTCGATGAAGAGCGGAGAGCGCCGGACGATTGTCAAGGCGGGCACGAATCCGCATTTCATCCCGACCGGCCACCTGGTCTTCTTGCGGGCCGGCGTGCTGATGGCGGTCCCGTTCGATCCAGTGAAGGCGCAGGTGAAGGGCACGCCGGTGGCGGTGGTGGAGGGCGTGATCGAGAATCCCCGCATCGGGGCGGGCCAGTTCAGCGTTTCGGCAGACGGCTCGCTGGTGTATCTTCAGGGCGGCGTTACCTTCGGGGAGCGCGAACTGGTGTTTGTGGATCGGAGCGGCGCGACGCGGGTCCTCACCGCCAAGCAGCGGCCTTACCGGGACTTCACGCTTTCACCCGATGGGCGGCTGATCGCAGCCACCATCGAAGGCGAAGTAACGGATACCTGGATCCATGACATTGCGCGCGACGCGGAGACGCGCTTCACCTCCGGTGCGGAGCGCCGGACGCCGGCATGGAGCGCCGACGGGAAACGCGTTTTTTACTATGGATACGATAAAGACGGGTGGTCCGTTTTCTGGAAGCCGCTGGATGGGAGCGGCGCGGAAGAAGAGTTGGCGGACATGGAGGAGGCTCCAGCGTGGCCCGGGTTCATGTCCCGTGACGGCCGGGCGCTGTTGGTAGCGGTCGCGACGACTTCGGGCCGCCGCGCTTCCTTTATGATGTCGTTCGCAAATGGCCGCAAACCGTTCCCGTTCCCGCTGATCGCCACACCATCCGATAAGGACTGGGGACAGATCTCACCGGACGGCGGTTGGATCGCGTTCAATTCCGATGAATCGGGCCGGCAAGAAGTGTACGTCGCGACGTTTCCGGGGATTGAGTCGAAGGTCAAAATCTCCACCGAAGGCGGGCGGCATCCGCAGTGGTCTGCCAACGGCCGGGAACTCTATTACCTGGAGGGCGCCACAGCGGAAAACCCGCGCCCGGTTAGCCAGCGCGTGAGTCTGATGTCCGTCCCCGTCGAAACGACGCCGTCATTCAAGGCCGGCACGCCGCACATGCTGTTCCAAGGGCCGTTTTTCTCGAGCGAGCACGACTACGCGGTGACGCCGGATGGCAAAGGTTTCATCTTCATCCGGGAGAGCCAGCCCGAATCTGGTCCCGGCGAGCTGAAGGTGGTCCTCAATTGGGGCGATGAGCTCAAGCGCCGCATGCCGGTGAATTGACGGGCGCGGGGCGGCACGGCGGCGGCACATGCATTCCGCGTGGGACGGACGATCGGTTCTTGTCGTCCGTCAGGCAGCGTGCTTGGCGAGGCGTGACAGACCACGAAAGACGATGGTCTGTCCCACCACTAGAATTGAAGCCGGAGCGCCATCTGGATCTGTCGCGGATCTTTCGCCGAGAGGATTTTCCCAAATGTCGCGGGTTGATCCGCGAAGGCCTGCGGCAGATCGAAATTTGCCCGGTTCAGCGTGTTGAAGGCCTGAACCTCACCCACCAGCCTGAGTCTTTCCGTCAGCGCAAAACCGCGGCGCAATGAGAAATCGGTTGTGAACAGTCCCGGCCCCCGAAGGATGTTGCGTCCGGCATCGCCCCAGGTGTACTGCGGTGGAATGGCAAAAGCGGTGACGTCGAACCATTCCTGCGGGGAGGGGTTCGCCAGCGAGGGTTTATGTACGACGTTCGGACGGTCGATGCCAAAGCTCCCGCCGGAGTTGCCGGTGTTGCTATTGTCCGACGAGAGCATCGGCGTGAATGGCTGGCCGGATTGAGCGGTAATGATTCCGCTGAACTCAAATCCGCGCGTCCAGCGGGTCGCGCCGGGGATCTGATAAACCAATGCGATGGTCGCCCGATGGGGAATGTCGTAACTCGAAAGACCTCGCTCGAGCCGGTAGTTGTGGCTGTCCTGCGGAAAGTTCTGATCCGGTGTGGTGGGCAGGAAGGCCGAAGTATCGTCGATGGATTTCGAAATCGTGTAAGCTGCCAGCACCGAAAGACCGCGCGCCATGCGGCGGTTGAACGTCATTTGCAACGACTGGTACTCGGAATTTCCGCCGCTCTCGGTCATGAGGATGTTGCTGTAAGCCGGATAGGGCGAGCGGGTCGAGATATCCGCCGGTCCGGGCAACAGAGGCTGGTTGATGTCGAGCGATCGCGGCAGGTGCGTTCCCTTGGCTGCCGCGTAGGCAGCGCTGAAAACGCCCAGATGTTCGACCTCCTGCTGGACGTTCAGATTCCAGTGCTGGGTGTACGAAGGCACGAAATTGGGACTGACGAAACTCAACTGCGCCGGGGGTACATACCCGTTACTGGTGTCGAACGGGTTATTGAGCGTGATCAGCGACGCCTGCGGGAAGAAGACCGACACGGTAAAGAACGGCGGATTGAAGTAGAGCGACGAGTTCACCACGAACATACCGGCGTCGTAGTACAGTCCGTACCCGCCGCGCACGACGGTGTTCTTCAGAGGAGACCAGGCGAACCCGACGCGAGGAGCGAAGTTATGGGGGGCCGGGCTGGTACCAGATCGCGACAAACCATGGGTGCCCACTGGTTCGGTCATGCCGTCTTTGAAATCGAAGGTCGCCATGCGGTTCGTCGGATCGGTTGGCGGAGTGTCATATTCGTACCGCAGACCGAGGTTGAGCGTCAGGTTCCTTGTCACTTTCCAATCATCCTGGAAATAGCCACTCCAGGATTTTCCGCGCAGCGTTTGAGGGCCGGTGTATTGAGACTGAATGCCCAGTGTCGGCAGTCCCACCAGCAAATCGCCGATCCCGGAGCCGGTCAGGGCGCCGGTGAAGTTAATCTGCCCGCGGCTGTAGATCTCAATGTAAGCGTTGAGTTGCAGAATGCGCGCTTCGACGCCGGCTTTCAGACTGTGAGCCCCGCGAATGAGCGAGAAGTTGTCGACCAGTTGGTACGTATTGTCGTGACGGTCGATGGGCAGCGAAGCAACGTCCCCCACGCGCGAGTAATCGGTTATCGAGATTCCGGGGTAGCCGAAATCTCTGGGAACCGTGGGAAGGTAGTTGACGCCCCACAGGCTGTTCACGTTCACCTGATTATTCTGGACCAGGATCTGCCGGATCTCGCGGCTAAAGCCGACGATGAGCGAATTGACGGCGCGCGCGCCAAACGTCTGCTGATAGTGGATCATGGCGTTGTGGCCGCGATCATAGACGTAATCGCCGAAGCCCGGCAGTTGCACCTGGTTTTCGGCAAAGGGCTCGAAGAGATCCTCGCGGCCGTACGTATAACGGAAGGTAAGTTCCGCGGAGCTGGAGAGACGATGGTCGATGCGCGCGCTGCCCTGGTTCTGATTTCCCGTATATACGGGTGAGCTCTGGTAGTTTCCGCCGGCGCCCGGCAGATTCGGCAACGGGAACAATGCCAGCACCTGACTCGCATGGGAAGAGATTTCCGCGCGGGGAACGATGTTGCCCGGAAACGGAATTCCGCTATAGGGATCGGACACCACCGTGCCGAGGCTCGAAAGATCTCCGGTCCTGACCGCGGCCGTGGGCACGGTTCCCAGTTGAGTCTGTCCCTGGAGTTCCCGCAGCCCTTCGAAGCTCACGTAATAGAAGGTGCGGTCTTTGCGGATCGGGCCGCCGGCCCCGGCGCCGAACTGGTTGCGAATGTATTGCGCCCGGTCGGAGCTGTCGAAGAAGTTGCGGGCATCCAGGTCGCGGTTCCGCAGGTAATCGTAAAGCGTGCCGTGAAGCGCATTGGAACCAGAGCGGGTGATCACGTTCACCTGGCCCGCCGAGGCCTTCCCGTATTCGGCGTTGTAAGAGTTGGTGGCGATTTTGAATTCCCGAATGGCGTCGACGGAGGGCTGCAACACATAGCCGCCGTTGTCCGAATCGCTATTATCGACGCCATCCAGAAGATAGTTATTGGCTTCTTCGCGGCCCCCATTGGCGTGCATCGCGAAGGTGCCGCGGGTGGATAGTTCGGAACTCTGGACCGGCGGAACCACACCGGGCGTCAACAAGGCGAGCTGCAGAAAATCGCGCTGGTTGAGCGGCAGCGACTCAATCCGGGACTGGTCGAGCACAGCGCCGAGTTCGCTCGACTCGGTGTTGATATCCAAGGTGTGGCCCTGGACGACAATCTTCTCGCCCTTGCCCGCCACAGCTACCCGCACGTCAAGGCGCGCGCGGTGGTCAACCTCGACCCGCACGCCTTCTGTGCGCAGCGGCGCGAAGCCAGTGGCGTTGACCGACAATTGATAGTCGCCGGGGGCCAGTTCCTCGAACAGATAGAAGCCGGCAGGGTCGGTCCGAGAGGAACGCTGGAAGGAGCGCCCGACGCTCTGCAAGCTCACAGACGCACCCGGAACAACGCGTTCCGAGGGATCGAGAACATAACCGGAAAGCGAGCCGGTGCTGACCTGTCCCCACACCTGAGAGACGGACAACAAAAGAAGAGTGATTGCAAGGCGCATATATTCCTGGCGATACCCGGAGCCCAGATGCATCTGCCAATCATGAGCCAAAACCCAAAATCAAAACGGATTCGGGACAAAAGTGGTCAGGCTAAAGGTAATATAGCATGAAGGAAGTGGATTCCTCCGCGTGAAGCGATCAAGGGCGCGACTTGAATGTGGCAGGCGCACCTCCTTGTGGTCTGGGCAAGCTAAAGCATGCCCCACCCGAGCCATGGGCCGCTATCTCGCGTAAAAACTCAGCGCATTGTCCCCTTGCCTCACCATCCGCGTGCGATAGAGCGGCCCTTGCTCCTCCGGCAACGCCAGCCGTACCGAATGCTGCACCACGGCGATCCCCGGCAGAGCCTGCGCCAGCAAGTCCAGCATGGCCCGGTATTCCCGCTCCAGGCTATAAGGCGGATCCAGAAACACGATTTCCGCCGGATGCCGCGCCAGAGTCAGCAGCAGCGGCCCCGGCACCACTGTTGCCCGCCGCTCCGCGCGGAGCGACGCCAGGTTCTCGCGAATGGCCTCCAGGGCTGCCCAATTCTTCTCCAGGAAAATGGCATGCGCGGCGCCGCGGCTGAGGGCTTCGATGCCCACCGCGCCGGTGCCCGCGTAACCGTCCAGAAACGTCGCGCCCTTAATGCGCGTCGCCAGAATGTCGAACAGCGTTTCGCGCAGGCGGTCGGGCGTGGGACGCGTGGCATCTCCGGGGATGCTCTTCAACCGGCGCGAACGGAACTCTCCGGCAATCACCCGCATCAGACCGTCACCAGTCCATAACGCCGCTGCCAGTGGTCGCGAATGTAGGCCACGGCGCGCCGCAGGGCCTCTTGGGAGGGCGGCCGCGCAATGAAATCCACGGCCTCGCGGCGCGCGACTTCCAGAATCTCGGCGTCGCGCAAAATGTTAGCCACACGCAGCGAGGGCAGGCCGGCCTGTTTCGTTCCGAAGAATTCGCCGGGCCCGCGCAGCTTCAGGTCCATTTCCGAAATATAAAAACCGTCGGTCGACTCCACCAGCGTCCGGATGCGCTCTCGCGCCGCGTCGTTCATCTTTTCCGTCACCAGGATGCAATAGCTCTGCGCCGCGCCGCGGCCCACCCGCCCGCGGAGCTGGTGCAGTTGCGCGAGGCCAAACCGCTCCGCCTGCTCCACCACCATCACGGTGGCGTTGGGGACGTCCACCCCAACCTCGATCACGGTAGTGGAAACCAGGATCTGGATGTGGCCTTCCTTGAATCGCCGCATGGCGGCTTCCTTTTCGTCCGCGCCCAGGCGCCCGTGCATCAGCCCCACCGTGAGCGTGGGAAAGACCTCGCGCGAAAGATGCTGGTACATCTTCTCGGCGGCCTTCATGGCCTGCGTCTCCGATTCCTCGATGACCGGGTACACCACGTACGCCTGCCGCCCCTGGTCAATCTGGCTCTTCAAAAAGCTGTAGGCCTGCTCCACGCCATCGGCCGTGTAATGTTTGGTCAGGATGGGTTTGCGCCCCGGCGGCAGCTCGTCGATCACCGATACGTCCAGGTCGCCGTAGAGCGTCATCGCCAGGGTGCGCGGAATCGGCGTCGCCGTCATCACCAGCACGTCCGGATGCAGGCCTTTCTGCACCAGCCCCAGCCGCTGCAGCACGCCGAAGCGATGCTGCTCGTCGATGATCGCCAGGCCCAGCCGCTGGAACTCCACGTTCTTTTCGAGCAGCGCGTGCGTGCCGATCACCACGTGCGCCAACCCTTCCGCCACCAGTTTCTTGAGCTGCGTTTTCTCGCGGCTGCCGAAAGATCCCGTCAGCAGCACCGTCACGTATCCGAGCTTCGACAGGATTTCCTTGAAATACAACCCATGCTGCGTGGCCAGGATCTCCGTCGGCGCCAGGACCGCCACCTGGTAGCCGTTTTCAATGGCGATCACCGCCGCCTCCGCCGCCACGATGGTCTTGCCGCAGCCCACGTCGCCCTGCAACAGGCGGTTCATGGGCCGGGCTTCCTTCATGTCGCCGGCAATTTCCCCGAGTACGCGCTTCTGCGCTCCGGTCGGCTTGAACGGCAGCATGGCCTTCACTTTTTCGCGCACGCGGTCGTTCAGCTCAAACGCGATTCCGGGCAGGGTGCGCGCCCTGCTGCGTTTCAGGGCCACGCCGCATTCCAGCCAGAAGAACTCTTCGAAGATCAGCCGGAATTGCGCCGGAGAACGGAAGGCGTTGAGCAGGCGCAGGTCGGAATCCGGAGGCGGGAAATGCGTGTCGCGGATGGCCGTCCAGCGATCCGGCAGCTTGAGTGGCCGGCGGATGTGCTCCGGCAGGCAGTCTTCCTCCGGCGTCAACTCCGCCAGGACGCGGTGCGTGAATGCCCGCAGCACGCGCGTAGTCAGCTTGGCGACGGCCTCGTAAATCGGCACCACGCGGCCGACGTGCAGCGAGGACTCGGCGTCGTCATCCTCGCCCGAGAGGATCTCAAACTCCGGGTGCAGCATGGTGAGCTCGCCGGCATAGCTGTCGAATTCCACCTTGCCATAAAGCGCCACCCGCATGCCTTCGGCAAACACATTGGCCAGGTAGCCGCCGTGAAACCACTTGCCCACCAGGGTGACGCGGGAGGCATCGCTGAAGCGCGCTTCGAACAGCCCCAGGGTGCGGCGCCGGAAGCCGGAAACCTTGACCGCCCGCACTTCCGCTATCACGGTAGCCATCTCACCCGGAGCCAACTGCGCCACGGTCTTCATGTTGCTGCGGTCTTCGTAACGGAACGGCACGTACCCCAGCAAATCCTCAACCGTGACCAGCCCTTTGGCCTGCAGCATGGCCGCGCGCGCCGGGCCGATTCCTTTGACATACGTGAGCGGGGTAGTGAGGTCCATGGCGAGCGACGCGCCGGCAAAATGCCAGTGTACAATGCCCATTGTAAAACCCCCCCACCGCGGAGGCGCGGAGAAGACTGAGCAAATCGGGACATGCACGGGCGGCCTGGGGCGAGAGATGGCATGCTCGCCGGACGTGCCGGGCTGATATCGCCAGTGAACCCGCGCCGTCTCGCCCGCGTCGCGCCAAACGAGCTTTTAGAATTTGGGGTCTTTTCTGGAGCTATGCCAGAAATGCAGAATTTCAATTGCTCCCCGGTTCTCGTCCACGCGGTAGTAGACGTAGAGCGGAGAATGAAGAAGCCGCCTGAGTTGAGGATGTCCTTTTACGCGAGTGCCGATCTAAGGAAGGGCGTGAAGCAATTCGATGTGGTCGAAAAGATCATTGGCAAATTGCTCGGTGGTTTCGGGATGCTTCTCACTCGACCACTCGAGAATCTCCTCAAGATCGGCTAACGAGTCTTCGTGGTAGAGGATTTTGAAAGCCATTGCTGGATTCGCTGGCGGGCTTTTTCGGCGGGAACCACGCGGCCTTCATCGGCGGTCTTCATTCGCTGCTTGAGGATGCGTCTGGTTGCCGGGCTGATCTCAGCTTCCGGCTCGTTGCAAGCAAACGGATCGATGCTCTTGGCCCTGGCCATACCTTCACGGTAGCCCGCGGATCGCCGGGTAGCGCAAATGGATTGTGGCTTAACGGAGCCTGAAGCCTCGACGGTTGTCAGCTCGGGTCCGGGTCGATAGCGAAGTCCGGTAGCCTACGTTGATTGCGGCAGGACCACGGACACGGTCGTACCGCGCCCTCGCTCACTCGAGATCCGCACATCGCCCCCGTGCAGGAACACGATCTGCCGAACGATCGCCAGGCCCAAACCGGCGCCCCCTGAGTTGCGTGAGCGTGCCGGGTCTGCTCGATAGAAACGGTCGAAGACACGGGGCAGAACGTCGGCGGAAATTCCCGATCCCGTGTCGCGAACCTCGATCGAAGTCTGTCCACCTTGCCGGCGCGCGCTGAGCCAGATGCCGTCGCCCGCCGAACAATGCGCCAGCGCGTTTGACACCAGATTTCCGAGCGCGCGCTGGAGCAAGGCCCGGTCCACGTCTCCCCACACGCTGTCCCCGACGCTCGCCGTCAGCGTCACGCCCATCTCCGTAGCCGTCGCCTCGTAATAGTCGCGAAGATCCGTCAGGAGCCGGCCGAGATCCTCCCGCGTCCGTTTAAGGTGATCTCCCGGGCTTTCCGACCGCGCCAAGAAAAGCAGCGACTCGATCAGTTCCGAGAGCCGCACCGATTCCTCCAGGCACGAGGCCAGCACCTCGCCATACTCCTCCGGCGTACGAGTGCGCGCCAGCGCCACTTCCGCTTCACCGCGAATGTTGTTCACCGGAGTCCGCAGTTCGTGAGCGATGTCCGCGGAGAAGCGGGATAGGCGGGCGAAGGATTCTTCCAGCCGTTCGAGCATGGCATTGAAAGCCTCGGCCAGCACAGCCACTTCCACCGGATAACCCTCGGCCCGGATGCGCTCGTTGAGCGTGCTCGAGCCGATGTGTCGGGCGGTTTCGGCGACCTCCCGCAACGGCCGCGTGCCCCTGCGGGCGATTGCGACACCCACGCCCGGACAAAAGATGAGGGCAGCCGCCAGTACCGCCCAAACCCAGACTCGCTGCCTCCCAAGGACTTCCTGTTCTTGTGTAAGGTCGACCGCCACCTGGAGAGTCCAGACGTCCCTATGCGTTGAGTCGCGCGGCAGCAGAGCCACAATGGCTCGATACGGCGCGCCGCCGGGAGAATCGATCCAGAAGATGCCTTGCTGGCCCGCCGCCGCCTGCGCGAGGCGCGACGAGCTCAGATCCCGGTCCATCCCCGGCGTGGTTGACAACGCCATACCGCTCGCGTCGAGTACCCGGACGTAGAATTTCTGGTACCGCCGGACCGCCGAATCGATCTCTACTTCCTCGTGCAGCGCCTGCGAATCGCCACCCCGCTCGCGCACCAGAGCACGGCACACGTCCAGCTCATCCAGCAGCGATTGCTCCGAGATCTTTCTCAGGTTATTCGCCAGGCCGAGATAAAGCAACCCGGTGGCCGCGCTCACCACCACGAAAGATGCCATGGTGTACCACGCGGTGAGCAGCACCGCGAGCGACGCGCCGCCTGGCCTTCCTCCGCGCAAGCTAGTTCCTCTCAGGGTTTTCGAGAACATATCCAACCCCCCGAACCGTGCGCAGCAGCTTTCGGGGAAAAGGGTCGTCCACCTTGCTGCGCAGGCGCCGCAAGTTCACATCGACCACATTGGTGTCCCCGTCGAAGTTCATGTTCCAAACGGATTGAGCGATCAGCGTACGCGTCAAGACTTCCCCGGCGTGCCGCACCAACAGCGACAGGAGTGTGAATTCCCGTCCCGTGAGGTCGAGGCGCTGGCCCGCGCGAGTAGCTCGGTGGCCGTCCATGTCGAGTTCCAGATCGGCCACCCGGAGCGTGCTCGCTTCCCGCACCGGCGGCCTGCGCAATATGGTCCGCACGCGCGCCAGCAGTTCGGAGAAGGCGAACGGCTTCACCAGGTAGTCGTCGGCTCCGAGTTCGAGTCCCTTGACCCGGTCCCGTACCTCGTCGCGCGCTGTCAGGATGAGGACCGGTGTCTGCAGCCCGGCTTCGCGCAACCACGTCAAAATGTGCCAGCCGTCCGTGCCCGGCAGCATGATGTCGAGCACGATGAGGTCGAAGCCACCAGTCTGAATCTGCCGCATGCCATCGACGCCATCAAACGCCACGCTCACCACGAAGCCCGCCTCGCTGAAGCCCCGCTTCAGGAAACTCGCCGTCTTTACTTCGTCTTCTACGATCAGCAGCTTCATGCGGCCGCCAAGACCGTCATTGTAGCTTCTCTTCGCTCGGCGAGTATTAGGGTCTTTCCGCAACGAGACAAATGACATGACACGCCCAAGGGTGGCCTTGACAGGAGTTTAATTATTTTGTAATCTAATTGTGCGATAAACGACAACCTTTTGAGCGCAAAGCCTGGCGAAGTTGTCCCAGTGAACGAACTGATTCGGAGGCTGTTTCATGATGGTTCCAGCGTGGTTCAGGGTGGCGCGAAAGACAAGCCGGACTCTCCTGCTGGTCGCGGTTTTCGCGGCGATAAGCCTGCGGGGTGGCACGGGAGGGAGCATTTCCGGTACGGTTACGGACCCAAAAGAAGCAGTCGTCGTGAACGCCCAGGTCACTGTAATCAACCAGAGCACCAATATCTCGCAGAAGGTTGCCACCAATTCCAGCGGTATCTATTCTTTTCCGGACCTGATGGTGGGGACCTACGACATCCAGGTCGAGGCACTCGGTTTCCGGATCTATCGGCGCACCGACGTGATGGTGGACGCCAACGCCGTATTGCATGTGGATGTGCCGCTTTCGCTTGGCAACCGTGCAGACACCATCACCGTGGCCGCCTCGGGGACGCACGTCGAAACCGCCGATACGCAGTTGGGCGAAGTCGTCACGGGGGAGAAAATCGCGGCCGTCCCTCTGAACGGGCGCAGCTTTACCGACCTGCTGGCCTTGCAGCCGGGGGTTGCGCCGACCACCACCATCGCGAGCACTTCGATCCAGGCGGCGGGCGCGGCTATACTATCTCCTTCCGGCAACCTGAATCCCGGCACCATTTCGATCAACGGCCAGCGTGAGTACGCCAACGGCTTTTCGGTGAACGACGCCGACGTAGTGGAGCGCTTTACCATGGGCGCGGCTGTGATTCCCAATCTCGATTCGATCGCCGAGTTCCGCGTTCTGACGGGGAACTTCGACGCCGAGTACGGCAACTACAGCGGCGGCCGCATCAACGTAGTCACCAAGTCGGGAACCAATCAGTTTCATGGCTCCGCGTTCGAGTTCCTGCGCAATACGGACCTGGACTCCCGCAATTTCTTCTCGCCCGAGCGGGCCGTTTACCAGCAGAACCAGTTCGGCGCATTGTTCGGAGGACCCATCGTCCGGAATAAGGTTTTCTTTTACTCCGACTACCAGGGAACCCGCCTGCATCAAGGCGTCGATACGGGACTGATCAGTGTACCCTCGCTCCAAAACCGGGCGGGCAACTTTTCCGACTCTGCCGGTCTGTTGACCGGAACCGTGACCGGCCAGTACTGGGCGAACCAGCTTGCCGGCAAACTCGGCTACGGCGTCTCGCCGGGGGAGCCGTACTACACGCCCGGCTGCTCGGATCCATCACAATGCGTTTTTCCCAACGCCATCATTCCCCAGCGGGCCTGGTCGGCCCCCGCACAAAAACTGTTGCAGTACATCCCGGCGCCAAACCTGGCCGGCAATTATTTCTCCACCTCGGCCGCGGGTCAAACGCTGCGCGACGACAAAGGCGCGATCCGGGTGGACTCGAACACCAGTTTCGGCACGCTGTCATCCTACTATTACGCCGATGATTACGCGCTCAACAACCCCTATCCAGTGGCTCAGGGCGGGGCCAATGTTCCGGGCTTTAATGCGTTGAACCTGGGCCGGTCGCAGATGCTCACGTTGGGCGATACAAAGATCTTTGGTGCGCGCAGCGTAAACGAGTTCCATTTCTCATTTGTCCGCGCCGCCAATCAGGTCGGCACGCCCCAGGGGACAGTGGGAACAAGTCTGGCGTCGCAAGGCTTCAACACCGCCTCGGGCGCGCCGAGCATCCTGCCGCAACGGGCGTCGATAGTGGGAGTGGAGAATGTCAATTTCAGCAGCTTCACCATCGGATCGACCGTTACCGGGCTCATTCAAACGGACAATACCTTTGAATTTCGCGATAACTTCTCGCACCTCGTAGGCGCGCACACGCTCAAGGCCGGCGGCGAATTGTTGCTGAGCCAGGTGAATTTGGCGCCGGACGTGCAGTCGAACGGAACGTTTGATTTCTTTGGGTCGGAAACGGGAGTGGATTTCGCGGACTTCCTGATCGGCATCCCCAGCTTCTATAAGCAGGGAGACGCGCAACCGGCTTACACCCGGAATCGATACGGAGCCGCTTACTTTCAGGACAGTTGGCGCGTCAGATCGCGCCTCACGTTCAACTACGGCGTCCGCTGGGACGTGATCATGCCCTGGTACGAGAAGTACAATCAGATTCAGACACTGGTTCCGGGCGAACAGTCGGTTGTGTTTCCGGGCGCGCCCAGGGGCCTGGTCTTCCCCGGAGATCCGGGAATCGCGCGCGCGCTCGCACCCACGCGATGGAACAATTTCTCGCCGCGACTCGGTCTGGCGTGGTCGCCGCGCGGCCAGAGCGGCCTCGCCAGGTGGCTGTTCGGCGATGGCGACCAGACCAGCATCCGGCTCGGGTTCGGACGGTTCTTCTCAGCGGTGGAAGGCGTCTCCGCGGGTGTGATGGTCGGCGATGCGCCCTACGGCAGCACTTACAGCAGCCCCGCCCCGCCACTATTTTCGAACCCGTTCGTCACGGCCTCGACCGGTTTCGATAATGGCCAGCGATTCCCGCTGCAATATCCACCGCTGAACGCGTCGGCGCGGAGTCCGAACCCGAATGTGAGTTGGGCGAACTTCCTGCCGATTTCCGGTCTGCCGGGATACTATCCGGGGAACGTCAGCCCATACTCGGAGCAGTACACCCTTTCCATCCAGCGCCAGTTCGGCAAAGGCACCGTAATGACCGCGAGCTACGTCGGCAGCCAATCGCACCACCTGCTGACGCTCCTCCAGGCCAACCCCGGCAACCCGGCTCTGTGTCTCAGCCTCAGCCAAATAGGCCAGGTGGCGCCCGGGACCCCGACCTGCGGACCATTCGGCGAATCGAACGTCTATACCACCGCATCCGGCCAGATCATCAACGGCACGCGGGGGCCTTTCGGTTCGAATTTCGGAAGCGTGGACTGGCTGACGACCATCGGCAACGCCAATTACAACGCGCTGCAGCTCAGTTTCCGGCATACCACGCGAAGACTCGAACTGCAGGCCGGCTACACGTATGGCAAGACGCTCGACAACTCTTCCAGCATCTCGGAACAGTTGAACCCGCTCAACTACCGCGCCACTTATGCGCCTTCCGCATACGACCTGAAGCACAACTTCGTGGCTAGCTATCGCTACGAGATCCCGTTTGAACGGCTCTTCGGAACGCGCAACCGTCTGGCGACGGACTGGACACTTTCGGGGATTACTCGTCTCGGTACGGGCTTTCCGGTTACTTTCACGAATGCGAGCGATAACTCGCTGCTCGGGACGCAACCGGACGGCGTGAACGGGTATGGTGTAGATCTTCCGAATCTGAAGCCAGGACCGCTCGACGTGAACCACAATCCGCGCAACGGATTGCCATATTTCAACACCTCGCTGTATAGCCTGCAGCCGCTGGGGCAATCCGGCTCGGCGGCGCGGCGCCTGTTTTACGGACCGGGAATTGAGAACTTCGATGCATCCCTGGCGAAGTCCGTCAGGCTGGGCGAGACAAAGTCCTTGCAGTTCCGGCTGGAGGCATTCAACATTTTCAACCACGCGCAATTCTTCGGGCCAACATCGGTTAACGGCGAGATTACCAGCCCGGCATTCGGCCAGGTGGTTGGTGCGGCGGCGCCGCGACTGGCGCAGGCTGCGGTTAAGCTGTCATTCTAGCCTTCACCGAACTGATGGCGCGGGCGGCGCTCGAGTCGAGGCCTGCCGGGACGCCGGCTGGATTGCGGTAGAGTTGAATATTCATGTCTAACTTGCTGGAGGGCAAATTGGCCCTCATCCTGGGTATTGCCAACAAGTGGAGTCTGGCGTATGCCATTGCCCAGGCATTTTCACGCGAAGGCGCAACCCTGGCGTTGACCTACCTCGGCGAACACCAGAAAGAGGCTATTGAAGATCTGTCCAAAGGTATGAACGTCGCCGCGATTCTGCCCTGCGACGTCACCAGGGACGAAGAGCTGGTGGCGCTCACGGAACGGCTACGCGCTCTGGGCCGGCCCCTCGACGCCGTCATCCACAGCCTGGCTTTCGCCAACCGCGAAGACCTGATGCGCCCGTTCGTCGAGACCAGCCGTGGGGGCTTTCAACTGGCGCAGGATGTGAGCGCCTATTCGCTGGTGGCCGTGGCGCGGGCCACTGCGCCGTTGATGACCGCCGGCGGTTCGCTCAGCACGCTCACCTACCTGGGATCGACGCGCGTGATGCCGAATTACAACGTAATGGGCGTAGCCAAAGCTTCGCTTGAAGCCGCCATGCGTTATCTGGCGAGCGACCTTGGCCCCCAGAAAATCCGCGTGAATGCCATATCCGCCGGCCCCGTCAAGACCACTTCCGCGCGCGGAATCAAGAATTTTGCAAGCATTCTGGACACCGTTCCCGAGCGCGCTCCGCTGCGCCGCAACACCGATCCGGCCGAAGTAGCCGACGCCGCCGTCTTCCTGGCGAGCGACCTGGGCCGCGGCGTCACGGGAAACATCCTGTTCGTGGACGCGGGGATGCAGGTGATGGCGTATTAGGGGCAGCGGTCAGCCATTCCGCAGCGCTTCCGCTGAATGCTCTCTCCAGCATCCTTGGTTAGAATGAAGAACAAGGGAATGCGACACTCGGAACGTCTGGCACCGATCGCCGCGGCACTCAGCGCCCTTGGGGCGCTGGCCTGTTGTCTGCCGCTGGGCATCGCCGGAGCCATCGGCGCGCTGGGTTTGAGCGCCGTGCTGGCGTCGCTGCGCCCGTGGCTCATCGGCGCCGCCGTGGTTCTTCTCGGTGTGGGCCTCTATCAGTTGTATCGCGGCCAGCGAAGTTGTCACCGCCAAAGTCCTCTCAGCCTGGTGCTGTTTGCCTTGTCGGCGGCCATGGTGCTGGCGGCCGTCCTGTTTCCGCAGCAGATCGCGGGGCTTATGGCGGCGCTCCCGTAGGCAGGAATGATGAAGCGGTTCTTCGCCATCAGTTTTGCAATCCTCTTGCTGGTTCTTCTGGCGGTGGGCGTCTATCTCTCGAGGACCGGCCATACGCCGCCGGGGCAGCCGGTGCTGCTCCAGATCAACGCCCAGTCGCTGGCGGAACTCCCGGCGGAATTCAATCGGGCCTCCGGCAGTCTCCGCGTGATCCTGTTGATGTCCCCCACCTGACCGGGATGTCTGCGGGGGGCCTCCGCAGCCGAGAATATTCTGCAGCATCACCCCGAAGCCGTGGTCACCGTGTTCGCCGTGTGGGAGCCGATTCTGCCGACGGACTGGGCCAAGCCGGGCACCAGTGTGCTCGCGCGGCTGAGCGATCACAGAGTCCGGCAATTCTGGGATCCCGGCCACGCCGTGGCAGCCATTCTCCGAAGAGCGGGAGAGGCTGCCAACCTGCACGCGGCGTGCTGCTTCCGCAAGGGGATTCTCTGGGACTTCGCTGCCGCTTACCCACCGGGAGCGCCATGGCGCGACGTTCCCGCCGGGCCGATTCTGTTCGATGGCACCATAGTGCGCGTCGCGCCGGGACTCACCGCGGCGATCGCCGCAACCAAATAGAGCCTGGGCTAGTGTAGTGCGGCCGAAGTTCTGCCAGTTTTGCGGGGCATGCAATCTTGCCTGCAGCCGCTTTTCAGGCGGCTCTTTCGGACATGCGCGAGTCTTCGATCCCCGCAAGCGCCGGCTGAAAGCCGGCGGCAGCCAGGATTGGCTGCCCCACAGTCAAGTGCATACTCGCTATTCTGCTCGCCGCAGACCACTAGTATTTCTCCAGGAAGGCCTTCACGCTGTCCTGCTGCGCCGTCTTCCTGGCGATGCATAGGTCGATGCCCTCCAGCGCCTGCGCCAGATTGCGCGGTGCGCCGGCGTACTGGTCCACTCGCGGCCCGAAAAACGACTGCAATTCCCCCCTGGATGCGGCGTCGCAGAACGACCCGCCGGAGAAGGGCAGGAAGGAGCCCACATCGTTCCCGAAGACGCTGGGATGGTCTTTCATGATCTCGTCGAAGTGCGCCTGGATAAACTGGAACGGCATCTTGCGCGTGTCGGGGTAGCTTTGGCCCGCGGAGAGCAGCAGGGCAAATCCGTCCACCAGGGGAATGGACTTCGACAGCACGGCCTGGAAGCCCGCGTTGATTGCGTCGGGGTCGTGGAAAGAAGTCATGGCGCCGATCAGCCGCTGTTTTTCCTGCCGGTCTTGCGTTTTCTGGAACGCGGCCAGGTACCGGTTGAAGAGGGCCACATCGCCATAAGCTGCCGCGGTATTGAGCACCGCCCCGGCTATCTCCGGGGGAACAGCGCTATGGTCCTCCAACCACTTCTCCGCCAGAGTTTTGGCCTCCGCCGCCAGATCGCGATCGCCGCCGTAGAGGGCTACGGCGCTCACCAGGCTTGGCCGCAGCAGCCGGGCATCATCGGTTTCACCGGCCCGCGGAACCCAGCCGAGTGCCCGTGCGCGCTCCTGAAAGTTCCGCAACAGGAACCGTTGATAGTTGGCCGTCAGGCTCACCGGCACCAGGTTCTGGTGGACCGAGAGTGCCACACCGAGCGCTCTTTGCAGCACCAGGCGTTCGGAATCGTTGTGAAACACCTGGACCAGACCAAGAGCATCCGCGGCCGAAACCTTGCCCGCGGCGGACATCGCCTCTACGTTGCCGATCAGATCGACGCGTTCCGGAGGCTGAAGATCGGCCGCGCCGCCGGCGGTCAGCGCGGCCAGCAGCCCGCCACGGTAATCCACCAGGTAATAGCCCTTGGCGCCGGCGTTGGCTTCCACCCATGCCGGGCAGCTTTGCGCGCCCTTGAGCGGCCAGTCGAACCTGGCTTCCGTCATCACCGCGCATTCGCCCGGGCTATTTGCGACGCCATACCGGATGCACATCGGGATGCTCCAGACCTGGCTGGACGCCCCCTTCGAGCCGGTCGGAAGGAATCGCGACTGCTCCAGGTGCAGCGCCGGAGGTTTCTGCGCGCAATCGAGCACCACCGAAACCACCGGGGTCCCGGCCTGGTTCAGAAATGTCGAGAAGGCCTTGGCGACATCTTTCTTGCTGGCCGAACTGAGGGAATCCAGAAAGTCGGCGGCTGTCGAGTTCTTGAAGGCGTAGCGGTTGAGATAGCTTTGGACCCCTTTGCGAAACTCGTCCGCGCCTATCCAGCTTTCGAACATGCCGATCACCGCCGCGCCCTTTTGATAAGTGATGCCGTCGAAAGCGTTGGCGATGTCGTCCTTGGTCTCGATCGCCTGGCGGATCTTGCGCGCCGTAACCAGGCTGTCCTCGTCTTCGGCCCCCAGCTTGGAGTTCACATCCTCGACGCGGGTCTTCCACTCCGGTTTCCACTCGGCGATGAGTTTCGATTCCATCCAAGTGGCGAAGGCTTCATTCAGCCAGATGTCGTCCCACCACGCGGTGGTCACCAGGTCGCCGAACCACTGGTGCGAAAGCTCGTGCGCCGCGGTGATGGCATACCCGCGCTGGCGGCGGATGGTGTCGCTGGCGGGATTCGCCAGAATGATGGTTTGACCGTACGTCACCATTCCCGCGTTCTCCATCGCGCCGAAGCCCACGGTGACGGGAACCGACACCTGGTCGGCCTTCTCGTAGGGGTACGGAATGCCGAAGTACTGTTCGAGGCGCGTCAGGATGGTAGCGGTTACCTCGGCGGCATATTTCGCTTCGCCGGCCCTGCCTTTGGGCGTGACGATGCGAACCGGGACTCGATTCTTTCCCGCAAAACCGGCATCGACGAACTCGAACGGCCCCACGGCCAGCGCCACCAGATAGCTGGGCAGCGGTTTGGTTTCCCGGAAGACATAGGTCTTCACGCCGTTTTCACTCTTCTCCGAGGCTACCGGCGTGTTGCTGACGGCCGCGTCCTGCGCGGGAACGTGGAGCGTGAGCTGCCATGGCGTCTTGTAGGATGGCTCATCGAAGCATGGGAAGGCATCGCGCGCGTCGGTGGATTCGAACTGCGTGAAGATGTAGTCGCTGTCCCCGTCTCTGGTGCGAAAGATCCCCGAAGTGTCTCCGTGCCGGACGCTGCCCTGGTAGCGGATCTTGATTTCGGCCGGGCCCACGGGGAGCGCGGAGGGGAACTGCAGTCCCACAAAGTCGCTTCCTCCCGGGACGGGCTGCGCCTGCCAGGTCTTGCCGCCGGCCGTTGCCGAGGCCTCCTGCACCGCGATCTGATTGGCGTTGAGCCAGATGGTCTGGGCCGGCTGTTTCAAGTTCACTTCGATCGAGATCACGCCGCTAAAACTGTCCTTCGCGGGATCGAGAGTCAACTCCACGCGGTAGCGGGCAGGCGCCACGTCCTGCACTTCCGAGAGCCGCAGCTTGGGAGGCTGGCCGGCCGCGAAGGCGCTGCCGCAAAGCGCCGCCAGAAGCGGCATGAGGATGGAAATTCGATGATTTGACGAATATGGCATTTGCGAACCTCTTTGTGTCATCTTACTCCACCCTGCGATAATGGTTGTTCCTTATGAAAGTCGAAGTGGTTCTTACCGAGGCGGATATCGCCCAGGAATTCGCCGAAGCGATCGAGGCGCGCGATCTGCCCGAAAAGTTCTTCTTCTGGTTCCCGCGCTCGGCCGCCGAATGGGCCGCGCTAACGGGACACGCCGAACTGTACGGCGGATTGTGGGAGACCTGGAAGGAACTGGCGGCCAACGCGGGCGCGCTGGCCAAGCACTTCCCCCGGCGCGTTCCGGTGATCAGCTTCGGCGCCGGCGACGGCGCCCGCGACCGCATGGTGATGAACGCTCTCAAGAACGCGGGCTGCGAGTGTCTCTATTTCCCCGTGGATGCCAGTCAGGCCATGCTCGAACTTGCCTGCGCCGGCGCCGACGACGAAGATATCGAAACCGTCGGCATTAAAGCCGATATCTCCAGCCCTATCCACCTGGTCTATGCCGCCGATGCCGCCGAACCGCCGCGCCTCTTCATCCTCAGCGGCAATACCATGGGCTCCTTCGATCCGCTGGCCGAAATCCGCTACGTCGCCCAGTGCATGAAGCCCGAAGACCGCCTGATCATCGACGGCGAAATCCACCACGAGCAACTTTCCATGGCCCGCCGCGACAACCCCGCCGCCCGCCAGTTCCTTTCCACGCTGCTCAACGGCGTGGGTATTCGCGATAACGACGGCGAAGTCCGTTTCCAGTTGAAGCGGGACGACCGCCACAACGGTCTGCACCTCATCGTGCGCTCTTTCCGCGCCGCGCGCGATCTCTCCGCCACCGTCGCCGGCCAGGAGATTCCGCTGCAGCGCGGGGAGCACATCGGCCTCAATTTCCAGTACACCTACACACCCGAAGCCTTTCGCTGGCTCCTCACCGAGCAAGGCGGCCTGGAAATGCTAGAGGAACATCTGAGCGCCGATGGGCGATTCCTGACCGCCGTCTGCCGACGCGGGTAAACTGGGAGAAGCGGCTGTCACGCTACCGGCGCGGTCTCCGCCGTGCTATTGCTGGTACCGTATGACCCGATATTTGCCGCGTCGAACTTTTTTCCATTTGTGCTCCGCGAGTGCGGCCTTCCTGGCAGGCCGCGCGGTCCCGCAAGTCCAAGCCGCGCCGCAGCCGAACCGGCGCGCCGTCCGCAACCGCAAGAACTTCGTCGCCATACAGATCAAAGCGCACGCCTGGCTCGACGAGGGCGTGGAGGCGGTGCTCGACAATCTGCAGAAGGCCGGTGTCAACACCGTCTGGGCCTATACCTACGATTGGGAAATGGGCCCGCGCAACACTCATTCGAGCGGCATTCCCCTGCCCGACCACGGCAAGTATGGCGACCCCCGCTTCAGCGGCGGCGCCTTCTACGACTACGATCCCAAGTACTTCCGCGGCGCCCTGCTCAACGATTTCCGGTCGCCCGATTTCGGCAAGTTCAACGTCATCGCCGACGTCGCCCCGAAAGTGAAGGCCCGCGGCATGGATTTCTTCTGCTGGGATTACAACAACGAAAGCCGCCGCATGATCCAGAATCTGCCCGGCGCCGCCCAGGTCACCGAAATCGATATCGACGGCCGCCGCACCTTCGGCCCCTGCTTCAATCACCCCGAATACCGCGCCCATCTCAGCGGAAAAATCGAAAGCTACCTGAGCGGCTACCCGGCCCAAGTGGACGGGATCGCGTGGGGCTGCGAGCGCCAGGGCCCGTTCCAGAACGCGATCGGCGGGGGATGGACCAGCGAGGGAATCTCCTGCTTCTGCGAGCACTGCCGCGCCAAAGCCCGCGACCGCGGCCTCTCCGCCGATCGCGCGCAGGCTGGATACCGCCTGCTCACCCAATTGTTCCGCGCCGCTTCGCAAGATCAGCGGCCCGTCGACGGTTACTTCGTGTCGTTCTGGCGCTTGCTGCTCGACTATCCGGAAATTCTCGGCTGGGAAAAACTCTGGACCGACAGTTACCATCAGGTTCGATCCGAGTTATACGGCGTCGCTAAAGCGATCGCACCCGCCAAACCCTTCGGCCTTCACATCATGCAAAACATGACCTTCAGCCCGTTCTACCGCGCCGAAGAGGATTACTCGCGCACGAAGGACTACGCCGATTACCTGAAGATCGCCACTTACAACAACGCCGCCGGGCCGCGCATGGCCGCGTACCTCGACCGTCTGAGCGCCACCCTCTTCCACGATGCCGCCCCGAAAGACTTCCTGCCGTTCTACTACAAAATCATGAATTACCAGGAAGGCGCCTACGAGGATTTGCACACCACGGGGCTTTCCGCCGATTACGTCGCCAGGGAAACCAAGCGCGCGCTCGCGAGCGTCGCCGGCCAAACCAAGATCTACCCCGGCATCGATATCGACGTCCCCACCCGCTCGACCGATAAGCGCACCAAGCCCGACGACGTCCGCCGCTCGCTGCACGCCGCATTCGACGCGGGAGCCGACGGCGTAGTGCTGGCGCGCGAGTATGTCGAAATGTGGCTGACGAATCTTTCCGCCGCCGGTGAGACGCTGGGCCAGATTTTCGCTCAGAGATGATGCCGGTCCGTCAGGGCAAAGTCGGGACGTTCATAGGGAGACAATGGTAGTGGCTCGGATCGGCCGGGGTGGCGGCACGGCTGATGGGGATCGTCGCCAAGACGCGTGGCGCGCAATTCACTCCGGCGGGCGTCTTGCTGCTGCCCCTTGCCGGGCAAACGGCGGCGGGGAACATTCTGAAATTCCTGGGGGGGAATTGCGGCAATTGCAGGCGTGAAGGGCGGCTAGGACGAACTGAGCGGCTGACTCCAAAAGAAGATGTGTAATTTGGTTACTGAAATGTGGTCCCTGAAATGCACTGTCGGATCGCGTCAGGGTTAAAGATTCCGGACATATTCCGCCGCAAATGCCACAGGGGGAGTCATGCCGATACGAAGGCGCCGCCGGTCAGCGTTTAGCAAGCCTAGGCCATTTCGGCCGGCCGTACCGATTATCATGGCCGGCGAGTTTAAAGGCCGCTCGGTTAACGAGTTAGCCGACCACGAGTTAAGGGTTTTTGCTGCGGGATCGGCGCGATCGCAGGTGATGTACGCCTTTCCAGGTTTCCTGGACGTTTACCCAGCACATTGCGCGGACCACTCCCACTACTGGTGCGCACGTTTCGAGCTTGAGCGGAGGTCGAAGGAAGCAAACCCGCCGCACGGCCCCGAAATCACAGTTAGTGATAGGACCGAAGATATTGCAGCTAAGCTGGCAAACTACGCTTATCGCCTTGCCGCGAAGAGCTGCCACCCGGACCAAGGTGGCGACAAAGAGGTTTTCTTGAAGCTCCAGGCGGCACACAAACTCTTGCTGGCTACTTTGAAAAAAAGCTAGCGCTCGCGGTTGGTGGGAGCGCGGCAAGAACACTCTTCTCCGTCCCCAGCCTCCGGCGCCCCACCGGGGCGGTGCTAACTTTTGACAACTGTATCCTGCCGCCGCTGCCCCGGTAAAATGCCTTCATGGTCCGCGCCATCACGCAACACCCTGTGATTGCGACGAGTGTTTTCTTCACGCTGGTTGCCGTGTTGCGTTTTCTCTACGCGGTTCGGGGTGAGCTGTGGCGGAGGGCGAATGCGGTTGTTTGGGCAATAGTGCTCATGGTTTTTGTAATGGTTGTCTGTTTGCAACTTCGTGTTCCGCACGGCAACCTGGTGGCATCGGGTGTCGCGGCTCTGTATTACTTGGCGAGCCCCAGGCGAAAGCGTCACATTCCTCTGCGTGTCAAGCGACAGGTCATAGCGAGGCACCAAAGAAATACCGGGGTGGTTTACGATCCAATAAAGGATCACATTGACCACATCGTTCCCTTTGCCCGTGGCGGCAACCACTCAGCGGACAACCTTCGGATCATCCCGAAAGCCCAAAACTTAAGAAAGGGGAAGAAGTGGCCATCGCCTCTCGATCTGTTCTGGGTTCACCGGCCAGTCGTGCGCGCAGAGGCCCCCTCGTCTGGCTCGAAAAACCAGCCCGGCGACGCGATACAGCGGGTTAGATGAAGCGGCTCTGGGTCCTAGACGATTGTCACCTCGGGTGTGGGTATATAAATAAACCGGGCTCAGGAATCCAAAATGAGAATCCAGGACAATAAAGGAAATGAGGAATTTGCGTGTCCCGCATCGCACACGGATCGGCAGCGCTTCTTGGCCTTTGTTTTGCGAGTGCGCTGTTCGGGCAGGCGTTGCGCCGCCCTCTCGTCGTCAATGAATCACGATATAGGGTAGTGGCCGGAGAGCGCATAGCGATTGAAGCGTCACCCGGAACCGTGGCGTTCATGCGTTCCGCGAAGACGGAGACTGCCCGAGCAACGAACCGGACTTTTCCGGTCGCGCCCAACGCTTCGGGTGATCAAGTCCTTCTTGGCATCCCGCTGACTACCGAGCCGGGGGATTACACGATCTTTGTCTCTTTCGTCAATGAGGCCGGTGAAGAACGCTCTACCACACTTCAGGTAACAGTCGAGCCGTTTGCGACCCCTGCGGCGGGTTCGACAGTGCCACCCGTGGTTCTGCTCGATGGTTGGCAGCCCCCTGGAGCGACGGCGTGTCCCATGTCGAATGATGCCACCGGGACGTTTGGCAACCTTGCGAGCTATCTCTACGGCTCGCCGAACTTCGCGCCAGCCGTGTATTTCTTTGAGAACTGCACCGAATGTCCGAATTGCACGATTGAGCAGCTCGGTGCCGATCTTGGTACGTTTCTGAACTCCATCCAATACAGCAACGGAACGCCAGTTCCTCAGGTTGACGTAATCGCACACAGCATGGGCGGTCTTATCGTCCGCTCGTATCTGTCAGGGAAGCAACAGGCATCTGGAGCGTTCAGTCCGCCGGCAATGCCGAAGATACGAAAGTCAATTTTCGTCGCTACGCCCCACTTCGGCTCATTCCAGGCCGATTCGTTGCTTGCTGATGTTGTCTTTGGCCTGGGAAACCAGACCAACGAGATGACGCGCGGCAGTCAGTTTATCTGGGACTTGGCGACGTGGAACCAATTCGGAGACGATCTTCGCGGCACGGACGCACTCGCCATCATAGGCAATGCCGGCTCCTCTGGAAGTTTGTCGCGCGCGACCGATGGCGTTGTCGCACTCACCAGCGGGTCGCTTGACTTTGCCAAGCCGGGACGAACAAGAATCGTAAACTATTGCCACATCCCTCTCAGTCCGGGCATAGAGGCGGGTTATCTCGGTTGCACCGGGCCCGGAGTCGCATACATTGATAGTCCGTCACATCAAACGTATCAGATTGTTTCCTCCTTCCTCGTGGACAGCGGGGCATGGCAGAGCGTGGGAGCGGCGCCAGCGCAGGACCAGTACCTTTCGAAGTACGGTGGAATGGTCGTTGCCGATGTGAATCCTAACGACCAATACCTCAGTCCCTCAAGTGTTTCATGGGGCAGCGTGGCCCTTACGGCCGGAGCGGTGGGATATCTTTACTACAACGACATAATTTCCGGCACGGGCAACTTCGCCTTTGGGTCATCTACCTGCGGGCCGTACACACAGCCGATCGGAGTCTATTCCGCGGTTCGATGCAAGTTCGCTCCGAGCGTGTATTCTGTTGGACCTCTTCTGTCCGTGCCTGGTAGGGTTGTGCAGACAGGTACGACGATCACCATCACAGGAGCGGGATTTGGAGGACAACAGTGTGGAGGCTGCCGCGTGACGGCATCCAATCCGCAGTCCACTGCGCTTCAGATTTCGAGCTGGAGCGATACGAGCATACGGGCATTGCTTCCGGCGAGTTTCGTGGGTATAGCGCAGATCGGCGTGACAACTGCAAACGGCTTCGACGCGATCAACATCATGGCGGCCCCGGCTTCCTCGATTGCGGTTGCGCCTTCAAGTCTGCAATTCGCCTACACGTCGGGCGGCAGGGCTCCGGCATCGCAGCCCGTCCAGATCGCCAGTAGCGGCGGCGGTACGCTCAACTGGAGTGCTACTACCAGCGCGACCTGGCTGTCCATAGCATCGGCATCCGGCACTGCACCGTCAACACTTTCCGTGCTCGTTTCGCCTACGGGCCTGGGATCTGGCAGCTACACGGGCAGCGTCCAAATCTCGGCGGCTGGCGCGTCCAACGGCCCTGTATCGGTCACGGTTACGCTGACGGTAACTCCGGCCCCGGCGTCCCTGGCGGTCTCGCCCCAAGCGCTCACGTTCAACTACACGGTGGGTGGTACAGTTCCGGCCGCGCAAGGCGCCTCGATCACAAATAGCGGCGGCGGTACGCTCAACTGGAGTGCCACTACCAGCGCGTCCTGGCTGTCCGCGGCATCGGCATCCGGCACGGCACCGTCAACGCTTTCCGTGCTCGTTTCACCGACAGGTCTGGGCGCGGGCACGTACACTGGCAGCGTCCAAATCGCGGCGGCTGGCGCGTCAAACAGCCCCGAGTTGGTCGGGGTTACGCTGACGGTGGCACCGGCTACGGCGTCCCTGGCAGTCTCGCCCCAAACGCTCAGCTTTAACTACACGGTAGGCGGCGCAGTTCCGGCCGCGCAAGGCGTCTCAATAACGAACGGGGGTGGCGGAACACTCTCATGGATTGCCTCGGCCAGCGCCGCATGGGTCGGGCTTTCGTCCGCGTCGGGCACTGCTCCGGCCACGCTGCCAGTCTCGGTGAATCCGGCAACACTGCCGGCGGGTCAGTATTCCGGCACGATTCAGATTGCCGCAACCGGCGCTTCGAAGAGCCCGCAGACGATTTCGGTGTCGCTGGCGATCGCCGCGCCCAGCACTCTGCCCACCATCACTTCAGTAGTCAACGGCGCGAGCTTTCAGCCTGGCATCGACTCCGGCTCATGGGTGACGATCCAAGGCTCGAACCTGGCGAACACCAATCCCGGACGCACGTGGCGGTCAAATGAAGTTGTGAACGGGAATCTGCCAACGTCGCTCGATGGCGTGAGTGTGACCATCGACGGCAGGACGGCGT
Organism: Bryobacterales bacterium; assembly: GCA_003167255.1. GTDB lineage: Bacteria > Acidobacteriota > Terriglobia > Bryobacterales > Bryobacteraceae > PALSA-129. The sequence continues at coordinate 19,058 of PMTR01000126.1, read as the reverse complement.
TCGTCTATTACATCAGTCCCACGCAGCTCAACGTGCAGGCCCCGACGGACGCGACCACCGGCGCGGTTCCGGTCGTGGTGACGAACAGCGGGCAGGTGAGCGCGGCCTTTACGGCGCAGTTGCAGACCTATGGGCCTGCGTTCTTCCTGTATACGGGGACAAGCTACGCGATTGCCTCGCACTTTCCGGATTACGGGCTGGTGGCCAACCCGTCGCTGATACCGGGCACAGTGGCGGCGAAGCCCGGCGACGTGCTGATCTTGTGGGCCACGGGTTTCGGTCCGACGAACCCGCCAACGCCAGCAGGGATTGCGGTGAGCGGAGCGCCCGCGACAGCGACGGCGCCAACCATCACAGTGGGAGGCGTGCCCGTGACGACGATAAGCAGCGTGCTGAGCCCCGGCAGCGCGGGCTTGTACCAGGTGGCGATTCAGTTACCGGCATCGGTGCCCACAGGCGCGGTGACGATTCAAGCATCGGTGGGCGGGGTGCAATCGCCGAGCGGAATCGTGATCTTCGTGTCGGCACAGTAAGGGTTCGATCACCCGGCGCTCTGCCCAATGCGGATCAACGCAACGGGAAGCCGGCTTGGGGGCACGTAATATCCGGCGGGGGATGATAGGGTTGGTTCATGACCGAAGAGTTTACTATCAAGCTGCAGTGGTTCGACTGCGGGGCTGACGAGGACCCCCGTTGGCGTTACAACAGGGCCCTATACGCCTACATCGCTCCGTTGAAGGCTGCGATCTACTACCTGGGCAAATGCTACGGAACCACTGTTCGACAGCGGTGGAACTATGACGCCAAGAGCGATGTTTGGGACTGCATCAACGAACGAACAAAAAGCCACCGTCCGATAATCGCAGAGTTTGAGCTGCCCACAGGGATGAATCTCAGCAAGAAGCTCGTGGACGACATCGAGTGTCTGTTGATTTTTCGGCTACAGCCACCGTGCAATTTGCAATGCAAATCTTCGCGTGGGAAGTATCGACGACACGGCATGAAGGTGGTTTGTGTTGGCAAAGCCTGGCCACTCTCCGAGAGAACATTTAAGGATAAGGATTAAGAAGCCGGGGGACGAGAATCCAGAAACCGGGCACAGCTACCAACTCCAAAGGCGGGAGTTGGTAGCAGTTCCCGTTTTGAGCCGTTTGCCGCGGCGAGATCGCGCGAACAGTTCCGCTACCTCAAAAGCTGTGAAAAAATCGGCTGAGATCGCCGGGTTGACAGACGGAAGCGCCTGCCCCACTTGCGCGCCAAAGTTGGACAGACGCTTTCGTCTGTTGCAGAGGGCCCTCGCCCGCGAAATTTCACGAAAAAGTGGGGGGGCCTGGATGTCGCCGGGCGAACTGGGCAGCACCGGAAGCCGGCTAAAGCCGGCTGCGGCCAGAATTGGCCGCCCCACTCGGTCGGCACCCTGCTTTTTCGAACCTGTCAACCCGCCGGGAGTAGCTACTCGCCGTAGTTGATTTCCGTTTGCCGCGCGGAGATGGCCGAGTAGATCAGCAGGATCGCCGCGACCGCCAGCAGTCCGGGCACGGCGATCCACATGGGCGTTGGGTCGGATTCTACCACCATCACGGAGAATGGCGGCGGCACCGGGACTTCCACCGGGCACAGGCTCTTCAGATAGAAAATGATGCTGATCTTCTTCAGCAGGTCCGGCAGGAACGGGTTCAGGTTCTCCCACACGAAAACTACCGCCGCCGGAATCAGGGGGTTGCGAAACAACAGCCCGCACATCAGGAATACCGCGCCGTAGCCTACGCAGCCGAGCGCCGCCACCAGCATATAGCTGCCAAGCTGGCTCAGGCCAGGGCCGTGGTACAAGTAGTCGCTCCACGCCGGGCCGAAGTGCCGGCTCAGCGTCAGGAACGCCGCCGCCGTGCTGCCGACAAACAACGTCAGAGCCACCGCCAGGCCCGCCAGATATTTGCCCGCCACCAGCAGTTCCCGCCGCATGGGAGTCAGGAAGTAATAGTGCAGGGTCTTCTCCAGCATCTCCCCGCGGAACAGGTTCGAGAAAATCCCCATGCAGCCGAAAAAGATGGTCGCGCGCAGGTAGAAGAACAGGAACAGGCCGGCGAAGATCATGCTGTCCTCGCCCAGCGTGTGGTGGTGATCGCCCGGGCGACGGAGTTCGAACAGCCAGTGCAACAGGGTGATCACCACCGGCCCGATGGCCAGGCAGTAGATCCACCAGCCGCGCTTGGAGAAGAAGGTCTTCTTCAGTTCCAGCCGCAGGACCGCGCCGATCTGCCGCAGCCATAGAGGGCTCATACCGTGCCTCCTTCGGCGCCGATCAGGTACTGATACACCGAGTTCACGTCGTCGTCGGCCGGAGCCACCGATTCCACTTCCAGGCCGGATTCGAGCACCACGTGGTTGAGCAGCAAATAGAAACTGTCGGCATCGGTGGTGCGCAGCAGCAGGCCCTTGCGGTCGTTACTGATCTTGGCTTCCACCATGTGGTGATCCTGGAACAGGCGCGCCGCCAGGCCGCCCGGATTGTCGCAGCGCACCAGAATCTGCATGGGCTGCTCCTTCACCTCGCTGCGGACACCCTGGATCTGCCCTTCCGCCACGACGTAGCCCTGGCTCAGCAGGATCACCTGGTCGGAAATCTGGTCCACTTCGTGCAGGATGTGGCTGGATACGATGACGTACCGCCCCTTTTCGCCCCACTCGCGGAACAGCGCGATGGTTTCGGCGCGCGCCATGGGGTCCAGGCCGTTCAGCGGCTCGTCGAGCACCAGCACTTGCGGGTCGTGCGCGATGGCCTGCGCCAGCTTGATGCGTTGCCGCATGCCTTTGCTGTACGCTCCCACCGGGCGCTCGGCCGCCGGCGTCATGCTCACGCGCTCCAGCGCGGCGGCGGTTTTTTCTTCGCACTCGGCGTGGCTCATCCCGTGCATGCGCAGGAACCAATAGATGAACTGGTGTCCGGTGAGGCCTTTGGGAAAGGCGTCGAATTGCGCGCAGTAGCCGACCATGCGGCAGAGCCGCTCGGGATGGCTAGGCTGGATGCCCAGCACGCTGATATCGCCTTGCGTCGGCCGGATCAGCCCGGTCATGAGATTCATGAGCGTGGTCTTGCCCGATCCATTGGGACCCACCAGGCTGGTGATGCCCGGCGGAATCGACAGGTTGACGTTGTTGATGCCGAGCACTTCACCGTAGAAGCGGGATACGTTGGCGAAGGTGATTTGGGTTTCGCTCATCGCACCACCTCCGCTCCGCGGATCTTACGGGCCAGCATGTAGAGGCAGATCAGGCAGAGCACGCCGAGCGCGATCCAGCAGCACCATAGCGGAAGTTCCTCACCGGCCGTCACGCGGAAGAAGACCGCGCCGCTGGTGGTCTTGTTGGAGCCCTCAAAGAGCTGCACCCAGACCGAGCCGATGAGGTGGCTGATGTTGAACAGGTGGCCCCACCTGGTGCGCTGCACGCCATTGATCACCGCGCCGAAGGCCGCCGCCACGAAGAAGACCCCGAACATCAAGCCGCCCGCCGCCGGCTTCCACTTCACCCAGGCGGAGAGCGCCAGCGCCAGCAGCGCCAGAATCAGAATCCAGATCCACGCGCTGACGAATGTGCCGAAAGCCAGGCGCGCATTGTCCCGCACCCACTGCCAGCCTTCCAGGTAGCCCTGCAGGCCGAAGCACAGCAGGCCCGGCACCCAGGTCATCAGCGACATCAGCACCACCAGCACCGACATCTTGCCGAGCACATACTCGACGCGCGAAAACGGCCGCGCCAGGTAGAGCGAGAGCGCGTTGTTGGCCAAGTCCGGCGAGATCTGCCCGGGCCCTACGAACGCCGCCAGGAACAGCGCCAGCATGCTCTGCCAGCCGAGCAGGTTCATGAAGAACGTCACGTTGATGGAGATCAGGTTGCGCGCGCCCTGCACGCCCAGCAACCCCAGCGCGCTGGCATTATGCTGCACGTAGATGATGAGCGCACAGATCAGCGGGTAGATGAAGCTACCGATGAAGAATAGCGAGAGGAACCGCGAGCTGCGCAGATCCGCGAACGCATACCGCGGAATCACCAGAAACCGCGACCAGGAAGACGTCAGCTCGCCTTCGTAAGGCCGGTAGGTTTTTTTATAGACGGCCATTGGGGGCCTCCGGTGGGGTAGAGGCGGGTACCGAGCGGCAGCGCCGGCTGAAAGCCGGCGGCAGCCAGGATTGGCTGCCCCACAGGGCGGCGGAGGGGCAACCAAAATGGGTGCGCGGCCCGAAGCGCCGACAAGAATGTCGGCGTTGCGGGCTTGGAAGCCCGCTCCACGAGGGCTGTGAAATCTTCGCGTGCTGCGAAGAATTTGAAGAGGTGTAATACATGGCGGCGGAGGGGCGGCAAGCGTCGACACGAGTGTCGACGCGGCACGCACGAGTGCGTGCGCCACGAGGCTGCGGAGGTTTTTTATACGGGGCCATTGGGCGCCTCCATGGCTTTGAGGAAAATGTCTTCGAGCGAATCGCGCTTGCGGTTGAGCCGGCGGATCTGCACATTCTGATCGGCTGCGATTTCGTAGAGCTGCCGCACTTCGAGCGAATCCGGCAGGATCAGCTTCACGCGGCCCTGTGCTCCCGGCGCGGTTTCGCAGCCCAGCTTCTCTACCGCCTCCAGAAAGCTGCCGTTGTTTTCGCCGCGCGTCTCCAATTCCAGGAACCGGCGGTTGGCACGGCGCTCTTCCTCCAGGTTGCAGAACGCCGCCACGTTGCCGTCCTTGAGAATCAGGACCTGGTCGCAGCAGTCTTCCACGTCGCGCAGCAGGTGCGAAGAGAGCAGCAGGTGGAGATCGCCGCGGTCGCGGATTTCCTGGATGAGCTGGATCATGCGGGCGCGCGCCGGCGGGTCCAGGCCGTTGGTTGGCTCGTCCAGAAAGAGCACCTTGGGGCCGTGCGCGATGGCCTGCGCCAGCTTGGCCGCCTGCTTCATCCCCAGCGAATAGGTGCCCACGGCGCGATAGCGCACTTCGCCCAGGCCGACGTAAAAGAAGGCCTCATGGGCCCGTTCCAGCGCGTGCGCGGCCGGCAGACCGGCGAGTTCCGCCATCAGCCTCACGAAGTGCACGCCGCTCATGCCCGCCACGAAAGAATCGTTTTCCGGCATGTAGCCGATGAGCGAGCGCACCGCCCGTGCCTCCGTCCGCACGTCGTGGCCCAGAATGCGCGCCGTGCCAGAGTGCGGCTTGTGGAAGCCCAAGAGCGTGTTGATCAGTGTCGACTTCCCCGCCCCGTTCGGCCCCAGCAGCCCCACCGACCTTCCGGTGAGCGCCGCGTTCAGCTTCTTGAGGATGACACGATTCCCGAAGCGCACCTCCAGGCCGTCGAGTTCGATTACCGGATCCATCACTTTGAAGGATACGGTATCCTCGGCGCGCGTGTTCCGAACATTTGGTTGATGGGCAGTCCCGCCATGCCGAGCAGGTTGCCGCTCATCAGGTTCGTCAGCGTGGAGCCGAGCACGTCCCCGTTGGCCGTCATGGTGATGCGGTCGGGCTCGCCGTATACCGCGTACAGCGCGGGTTTGACGTCGTTCAAACCTTGCAGTGGATTCCCGCGGCCGGCGGCTCCTTGCGGCATGAAGGCGCCGGCGATGGCGGCAAACGGCGCCAGCGTAGTGCCCAGGTTCTGGTAAATCACCACCGAGAAGTTCACGTGCTGGTCGCGCGGGGTCAATTCCAGGAACCGCGCCGAATGTTTGATGGAAGTGCCGGCCGTCTTCACTTGCAGGGCATGCGCCACCAGGGCGCGCGTCGGACCGGCGATCAGGTAACCCTGATCGAACGTGTAGTGCGCTTCAAGCAGCGGGCTGGGATTGGCCGCCGCGATCATGTAGTAAGTGTGGCCCTCGAAGGTCTCCTGGGCGGTGCGCAAGGGTTGCTGACCAGCCTTGGCGGCTTCGCTGTTATGGGCCTCGACGAGCTTCCGCAAGGTCGCCTGGAAGCGCTGCGGCGAGTAAACTTCGGCCACCAGTTTCCACGACGGCACCGGCATCACCGAGCCGTCGACGGCCACCGCAAACTCGCCGCCCAGGCTGGCGGAAAGCTCTTTGCGGACATCGAAGCCGGCCTCGCGGCCTTCGTCGTCGAGCGACTTCTGCGCGGTCGCGAGCGATCCCTGCCGAGCCGCCAATGCGGCATCCACAATGGCCTCGGGGCTTTTCACCACGAAGCCCAGCACCACCGTGGCGTCCGGCGACACATAGTCCAGCGAGCCCATCGGCGAAGGCTCGGCCAGGAGGGCGGCCATCCCGGTGCGCGGGCCATCGAAGCCCAGCGCAGCGCTGGCCACCATGTGGCCGGCGGCCTGCTTCTCCTCGGCCACAAAATAGCGAGCGCCCTCAAACGGCGTGTGCATCCGCGAAAGATCGGCGCACACCAGCAGGCCCGCGCCCTGGCGGTAGGATTCCGCGATGCGCCCATAAAGCGGAGTGGAGGCAAAGCCCGAATCGATCTGGGCGGCGATGGTTTCGACCACACCGGGTTCCCCAACCAACAGCAGGCCCTTGCGCGATTCGACTTCGAGCGGCAGTCCTTTCTTCCGCAGGAATTCCGCGAGGCCCTCGCGCCGCGGCTCCGCCAACACCACCGGCGCCGGCACGCCCGCCACGCTGACGATGTCGATTTCGTCGCCCAAATATTCGCTCGCCGCGCGCAGAGTTTCGATCGCCGCGCCCAGACCGTTGCCATGCCCGGCCCACCAGGCTTGCAGTTCGGGGCTCGACGCCAGCTTTTTCCCCACGGTCGATTGCGCATCGGCCAGGTATTGCGAAAGGTTCGGAATGCTGACGTACAGCACCGTCCCAGCCGGCAGCCGTCCCAGCAGCGTGCTGGAATAGCGCAGCGCCGGCAATTGTAACTGGCCCAGGCTGTTGCGAAGGTCGGTCAACTGCTTCAAGAGCTTGTCGCGGTTGCGGCTCCAGGAGATTTCATCGCGGATGGATTCCGGTTCCACCGAAACGCCCGTGACGGCTTGGTCGCCCGCATGCAAAATCTTCTCCCGGTTGTCTTCGGTGACGTGGACTTCGCCTTCGACCACCGAAACGCGCGAACCCTTGAGGCCCGCCGTAACCCCGAACAGCGTGCCTGTCACGGCCACGCGGCAATCGGCCGTTTCGAGATAGAGATGGCCGCTCGGCCGGTGCGCGGCCTGAACGATTACACTGCCGCGCCCCAGGTGCACCGTCACATCGCCGCCCGAAACCGTGGTGTAAAGGCTGGAGCGCTCGCGCATTTCAACCACCGATCCGTCCCGCAGCTCCAGCATGGCGTCGGAATCCTTGGCGGTGCGCAGTTCGACGTCGCCGGGCAGATCCTGGCCATTGATCAACGGCTGGATGCCGTTGGCGGAAACTACGAACAGCGTCCCGTTGACGGTTTGCACGATGGCCCGTCCGGTGTGGCCGCCGGACTGGTTGACCATCACCCATACCGACACACCCGCCGCCGCCAGCACCGCCGCGGCCGCGGCCCACCGCATGGCCGGCATGGAACGGAGGGCCGGGCGCGGCGCGACCCTCGGGACGATCATCGGCACTACCTTGCCTTCAAACACGTGGCGGCAGGCCACGCACTGGTTGAGATGGTCTTTGAGCAGCAGGGCGCGCCCTTCCGTCAGCCGGCCGCCGCGGTAGTCCGGGATCAGCGACTGAAAATCGGCGCAGTCGCGGATGTGGCCGGCCGGGGCGATGTTCGCCCAGACGCGGCCGGCGGCGGCTTCGATCACGGCCGGATCGATATTCTCATCGCGGATTTCCACGACGGCCTGCTCCAGGGCTGGGGCCATGGACTTGAATTCGGCGGGATTGAATTCGGGGGTCATGCCACTCCTCCCATATAAGCTCGGTATTCCTTTTGCAGGCGGTCCCGCGTGCGCGATAAGGTCACCGCCACGGTCCCGGGGGTGGTCGAGAGCAGACGCGCAATCTCGGGATTGTCCTTGCCTTCAAAGAAACGGAGCATAAACATTTCGGCGATCCTGGGATTGAGCCGGGCCAGGGCGCCGCGCAGCCACTCGCGGATTTCGCCCGAATGGTGCACCCGGTCGGGGTTCCGGTGGACCGACTCGGCCAGCACCGGCTCCATTTCGTCCAGCGGCACGTTGCGGATATTCTGCCGGGACCTCACCAGGTCGAGCGCCGCATTCACCGCCGCGCGGTGCAGAAAGCTTGCCATGTTGCCGACCGGTTCTGCTCCGGGGTCGCGTTTGAGGAGCCGCAGGAACACGGTCTGCAGCACGTCTTCGGCGTCGCCGGCATTGCCGGCCACCCGGTAAGCCGCGCGAAACACCAGAGCGTGGTGCTCCCGAAAGGCCCGCTCCAGATCGGCAGCGGAAAGTTGGGCCGGTTCTTGCTGAGCAGCCATTAGCGCTTTCATCCTACCAAGCTCATCCATTTACTGGACGCGCCGTCAACCGGCGAATTAGCCCCGATCTCTCATCGGCGTCGAAGTGGGGCGGCCAATTCTGGCCGCAGCCGGCTTAAGCCGGCCCTTGCCACGTGCGAGGGTTGGCAGGCGGAAGCGCCGGCCCCACTGGACAATTAGCCAAAAAAAGCCCCGCGCCTAGGGTGGCGTGGGGCATGAAGTTCTACTGCAATCTGTCTCGGAGGATGACAGACCGGTGTAGATTCTAGCATCAGCTAGCCCGCAAAGCAATGCAGTAGCGAACGTATTCGAACGTATTGTTACTATTTTGGGGGTAAACGGTTAACGTAACTCGTCCATAACCTGGTCTAATACAGTACGCGATGGCCGAACTCTGGCTTCCGGCAGCGTAGCCACCGGCTCATCGGTCAGGTCTAGTAGTTCTAGGAAGGTTGGTTTGGCGGTATTGAGATATAGAACCCCCGTCAGGATCTCACCCTTGGCTTCGGCCTCTTCCAGCGCCACCAGCGCCTTGAAGCGGTCGGTGGGATCGAAATCCCGTTGCAGCTTGCGGATGCGCAGGTGCGAGCCATCGTGCATCAGGACGTCCATCACCTCGCCTTCCGGTATATCCACCGTAATATCCTCGAAGGAAGGAACAAAGTCCAGTTCCTGCAATACCTCTTCGTGCTCCTTCACGTAGGCGTAACTCTTGGTGGAGCCCTCGTGATCGTTGAACGTGACGCATGGGGAAATGACATCGATCACCGAAAGGCCGCGATGGGCGATGGCGGTCTTGAGGATGGCATTGAGCTGTTTCTTATCGCCGCTGAAGGAGCGGGCGACAAAGGTGGCGCCCCATTTCATCGCCAAAGCGCAGCAATCAAAAGGCGGAAGGTTGTTGGGAGTCCCGGACTTCAAAGTCGAGCCCAAATCCGCGGTGGCGGAGAACTGGCCCTTGGTCAGCCCATAGACGCCGTTGTCTTCAATGATGTAAATCATCGGCATATTGCGGCGGATGAGGTGCATGAACTGGCCGATGCCGATGGAGGCGGTGTCGCCATCGCCGCTCAGCCCGATGCCCATTAGAGTGCGGTTGGCCAGCAGGGCACCGGTGGCGATGGCCGGCATGCGGCCGTGGACCGCGTTGAAGCCGTGCGACAGGCCGAGGAAGTAAGCCGGTGATTTCGATGAGCAACCTATGCCGGAGAACTTGGCGACGGTATAGGGATCAATCCCCAGCTCGTAGAAACTTTCGATGATGCGCTCGGAGATGGAATTGTGGCCGCAACCGGCGCACAAGGTGGTCTTGCCGCCCTTATACTGCAATACTTCGAGGCCAATGTGGTTGACCTTCTTGGGCGGGGGAGTAACGGTGGCGCTCATCTATTTGCCCTCCTGTGCGATGATGTGGTCGGTAACCGTGCGCGCATCCAGCGGCAGGCCGCCGTAATACCGCAAGCTGCGCAGCTTGGCGATCAGCTCGACATCCAGCTCCAGGCGCATCAGGCCCAGCAACTGGCCGTCGCGATTCTGATCCACCACGTAGACGCGCTCGTGGCGGCGAATGAAGTCCAGCAGATGCCCGGTGAAGGGGTACGCCCGGAGCCGCAGATAGCTGGCTTCGATGCCGTATTCGGCCTTCAACTGATCGCAGCTTTCGCGCACGGCGTAATCCGAAGTGCCCCAGGCCACGAAGCCGATCCGGGCCTTTTCGGCCAGCGAAACCACCGGCTCGGGAACGTGCTGGCGCATCACTTCAAACTTGTGAACCAGGCGGTCCATGTTGTTGATATAGTCGTCCTCGCGCTCGGTGTATTGTGCCTTTTCGTTGTGGCCGCTGCCGCGCGTGAAGCACGCAGCTTTGGGATGATGGGTGCCGGGAAGGGTGCGCCAGCCGACGCCATCGCCATCCACATCTTTGTAGCGGGCGAAGCCGCCCAGCCGGTCCAGGTCTTCGGCGGTGAGGATTTTGCCGCGGTTGATGGGCTTTTCGGGGTAGGGGAACGGGTCGGCCATCCAGTTGTTCATGCCAAGGTCGAGATCGGTCATAACGAAGACTGGCGTCTGGAACTTCTCGGCGAAATCGAAAGCCTCGATGCTCATCGAAAAGCACTCTTCCGGCGAACACGGGAAGAACAGGGGGTGCCTGGTGTCGCCGTGGGAGAGTAGAGCGGTGGTAATGAGATCGCCTTGCTGGGTGCGGGTGGGCAGCCCGGTGGATGGGCCGACGCGTTCCACGTCGAAAACGACGGTGGGGACTTCGGCGTAATAGCCAAGCCCGATGAACTCCGACATGAGCGAAATGCCCGGGCCGGCCGTGGCGGTCATGGAACGGGCGCCCGCCCAGCCGGCGCCCAGCGCCATGCCGATGGAAGCCAGCTCATCTTCGGCCTGAACGATGGCGTAAGTGGCTTTGCCTGTATCCGGATCGTGGCGGAAGCGCTTGGCGTAGCCGATCAGCGATTCGACCAGCGATGACGACGGCGTGATGGGATACCAGGTCACCACCGTGACGCCGGCGAACATCGCGCCCAGGGCGCAGGCCGCATTGCCGTCGATGATGATCTTACCGGCGGTCGAATTCATGCGCTCCGCCCGGTAAGGGACGCCATCGGCGAACGTGCCGGCGGCGAACTCGAAGCCGGCTTTCGCGGCGCCCCAGTTGAGATCGACGGCCTTGGCCTTGCGCTCGCCGAACTGTTTCACGAGCGCCTTGTAGACCTCTTCCATATCGATCGATAGCAGCCGCGCGACCACGCCGTCGTAGATCATGTTGCGGACCAGTTTGCGCAGCTTGGCGTTGGGACAGACCGGGGCAACCAGTTTGTCGAATGGGATGGGGAAGAAGTGCAGGTCGCTGCGCAGTTCGTTGAGCTTGAGCGGCCCGTCATAGATCACAGCCGCGCCGCCGTCCAGCTTCATGACGTCTTCGCGCGCGGTTTCGGCATTCATGGCGACCAGGATGTCGATTTCCTTGCGGCGGCCGATGTAGCCATACTTGCTGGCGCGGATGGTGAACCAGGTCGGCAGGCCGGCGATGTTCGATGGGAACATGTTCTTCCCCGAAACCGGAATGCCCATCTGGAACAGGGAGCGCATGAGGACGCTATTGGCAGTCTGGCTGCCCGACCCGTTGACGGTGGCTATCTGAATGCTGAAGTCGTTGACAACAGGCTTGCTCGGTTGGCCCGGCTGAGATTCCACCGGGGACACTTCTAAAGTTGACATCGATCGGGAATCCTTCTGAAGGGAGTGTGGCCCAAATTTACGTTCGCTTCAATTATATGCGAATTCCGAAGAGGGCGGCGGAAGGACGTGCCCATGTGGGGTCAGGCTTTCCAGCCTGCCGCCGGCTTTTAGCCGGCGTTCTTCGCGATTGTAGCGGGACGCAGGGCAGAAGCCCGGCGGCAGGCTGAAAGCCTGACCCGCCTGACCCCACAGGGCTTGTGATTTGCACGGCTGGCGCACAGAATAGAGGTTTATGAAGAATAGAAGCCGTTTTTCCGGAACGGGCCTGATCCTGCTCGCGTTCGCCGGACTGGCGTGCGCCCAAGTCCGCTCCGTGACGCCGGCAGCGGCGGTGCAGTTCGAGTTCAGCTTTCCGGCGACCAACGGCAGCACGCAGCACATCACGCTCGACCGCTTCGTTTTCAATGGCCAGCCGTTCACGTCTGTCACCAACGCGGCGCGCACGCGCCAACTGGCCCCCGGCGTGAGTGAGATTTCGATCGATGCGCAATCGGTGGGTGAGTGGGAGTTCGACCTGGGCGATGACAGCAGCTACTTCGGACTGGGCGAGCGATTCGACCGTCTGAACCATGCCCACTCGATTGTGCGGAACGGTTCGCGCGACGCAGGCAATGCCAAAGGCATCAGCACGTACCAACCGGTGCCGTTCTTCATGAGCCTCCGCGGCTATGGGCTGTGGGTGGACACCACCAGCGAAGCTACTTTCGATTTCAACGTGACGGAGCGCTACCGCGTGCGCATCAAGACTTATGGCCGCAACCTGCGGCTGGTGCTGATCGAAGGCCCGCGGTTCCCGCTGATCCTGGATCGGTTTACGGCGCTGGTGGGGCGGCAGGAATTGCCGCCTTACTGGGCCTTCGCGCCCTGGAAGGCCCGCGATTACCACCGCAACCGGCAGGAAGTGGAAGAAGACATCGACCGGTATCGGGCGCTGGGGCTGCCGGCATCGATTATTCTGATCGACAGCCCGTGGGCGACCAACTACAACAGCTACGACTTCAACCCCAAGCAGTTCGACGACGTGCCGAGGATGATCGCGCACCTGCACGACGAGGGGTACAAGCTGATTCTCTGGCACACTCCATGGATCGACCAGAAAACCAACCGGCCGGGCGAGCAGGGATTCGCGAATAAGATCCCGCTGACGGAGTCGAGCAACTTCGCCGAGGCGGAGCGCAACGGCTATTTTCTGCACCGGCCGGATGGTTCGACTTACATCGCCGATTGGTGGAAGGGTACCGGCGCGCTGATCGATTTCACCAACCCGGCGGCCAAGAAGTGGTGGCAGGGGCAAGTAGGCAAGGCCATCGCGATGGGAGCGGACGGATTCAAGGATGACGACGCCGAAGGCAATTTTCTGGGCGACGTGAAATTCTCCGGCGGCGAAGACCAGAGGCTGATGCGCACGCGGTACGCCGTGGACTACAACCGCGCGGTGGCGGAAGTGCTGGCCGAGCGCAAGGGCAAAGACTGGGTGCTGCTGCAGCGCAGCGGCACGGCCGGGTCGAACGGGCTGCCGCTGTTTTGGAGCGGCGATAACGACGCGACGTTTTCCACCGAAAACGGTCTGCCCACCGTAGTCACGGCCGGGCTGAATGCTGGCATGAGCGGCATTTCGCTGTGGGTGAGCGACCTGGGCGGCTACAACAAGCGAGCGCGCTACCAAGGAGACGACGTGCTCTTCGCCCGCTGGACCGAATACTCGGCGCTCTCGCCCGGCATGGAAGTGATGAGCGGGATGAACCTCGGGCCGTGGGACTACGGCGACGCGGCGCTCGGCATCTTCCGCCAGTATTCGGTGCTGCACATGAGCCTGTTCCCCTACCGCTACGCGGCGGCGCAGGAAAGCGCCCGCAACGGTCTGCCGATGATGCGCGCGCTGGCGCTGATCGACCAGGACGACGCCGAGGCGCGCGACGCCGAGACGGAATATTATCTGGGTCCGGACCTGCTGGTGGCGCCGGTGCTGAGCCCGGTGACTCAGCGGGCGGTCTATCTGCCGGAGGGCAATTGGATCGACTATTGGACTGGCCAGCCGCTCGCCGGCCGGCGGACGGTGGTGGCCGACGCACCGCTCGACCGCATTCCGCTATACGTGCGTGCGGGCGCGATTCTGCCGAAGATTCCGGACGACGTGATGACACTGGTGCCGCAGAAAGAATACCAAGACCAGAAGGTGAAGTCGCTGGACGATCGCCGCGTGTATGAAATCTATCCCGGCGCTCCGCTGCGGGCGCTGACGGATTTCGAAGGCCGCCAACTCACACCGGGCGCCGAACCGGGCAGCCTGGTGCTGACCGGGCAAGCCGCGCGAGTGATCCTGCGATGGCGGTTCGGCGGGCCCGCGAGCGTTACGCTCAACGATCGGAAGCTGGAGCCGGTGAAAGCCGCCGACGGAAGCGTGTCGGTCGAGTTCGATCAGGCTGGAACGAGTCGCCTGAAGTGGCAGTGATCAGCACACCCGCGAGAATTCCATTTCAAGCAGGCTGGCCAGCTTCTCGATCTTGGCGGCGATGTGTCCGACGCCCGCCGCGCAGTGGTGGGCAGGACCATGGGCGGCCCATTCGGTGACGAAGCGGCGCGCGCCGATGGGGAACCGATAGCGGCTGTTGGTGTTGCCGATCTCCAGAATGGGTCCGGGGACCGATTCACCCTCGGCGGCGAGCAGCTTCAACTTGCCATGAGCGGCCTCGGCCACCGAGAGCAGGGTCACTGGTCCGTGCTGCACGGACATTTCGACGGAAAGGCCATGGCCCACCTTGCCGTGGTAGACGGAAAGCGGGCGGACTTTGGTTTTTCCCTGGGCGATCGAGACATGGCCGGGGCCATCGTGGCCCATCAGCACCATGTCGTCGCGGAAATCCATGGCGTAGAATTCGGTGAATGAACCGCCCGCGCCGAAGGCATCCATAATCTTCATGGCCTGCGCGTTCTTGATCTCCAGCTCGCCGGCGACGGGGATGCCGCGGGCGGTGAGCAGGCTATTGCCGAGGATGATGGAGCTGATGGCATCCTGATTGGCGGGATTGCCGCTGCCGCTGTAGAAATAAGCTAGTGCGGTAAGGCCATGGGCTTCCACCAGGCGATCGAGAGCCACGGAAGTTCGTGCGGCTTGCGCCAGATCTTCGGACGGGCAATCGGGCTGCACGTCGAACGTCTCCGCGAATTCGGCGAGCCGCCGCTCCACTTCGGTGTCGCTGACTTGGGCGCGCAAAGCCGCCAGTTCTTCGACTTCGATCATCTCCATGTGGCCGCCGAAGGTGGCGCATTGCAGCGTGAGGTCGGTATAGATGTCGAGCATGCCGCCGTAATAATGGCCCATGACGCCGAGGCGGTTGTGCTCCATAACGGTCGCGACGCGCGCGGCGGAAACCCAGTCGGCGACCTCGTTCCACGCGGCGGGGTCGTCTTCGAGCATGCCGGTGACCTGGCGGAAAGGAATGCGGCAGCGCTGAAAAACGTTGGCGATTTCCGGGACGGAACAGGCCTGGCACCAGGCCAGAAACTCGCCGGTCATCAGAGTGCGGTCGCCCATGCGGTTGAAGGCTGCGTAATCGATGGCGGCGGCTGGCGCGAGGCTGAGGACGATGACCGGCACGCGCGCGCGGCGCACCACGGGCAGGACGGTGGAAGAGAGCGCGTAGGTGGTGACGTAGAGAAAGATGAGATCGACATCGGCCTGGCGGAAGCGGTGGCCGGCTTCGAGGGCCTTTTCGGGAGTGTCGATCAAGCCGAGGTCGACGACTTCCACGTGCATCGCGCCCAGCCGTTCGGCCACCTGGCGCACGTAGCCTTGGAGGCGTTCCTCCAGGCCGGGGAACTGCTGCCAATATGCCTGGAGTCCGACGCCAAACAGGCCGACCCGAGTGGTGTAAGAAGAGGTCCGCAAATCGGTATTGTACACGGAAGCCCCAATCCGAGCCGCGACAGTAATGGAGCGGTGGCCGGCTTCGCGGATGAACCTGGCGCTTCCTGACGGCCGCGGCTCCGATCAGCGGTCTGTGACAATGGAGTCTGGCATGTTCCTGTTCGACTGGTTTCGCTCGTTCCTACCGATGCACAACCCGCTTGGGTTCGGGGCGAGCGACTTCCTGGAACTGGCGCTGGTGTGCCTGCTGATCCTGCTGATGGTGGCGCGCGCCGGGTTGGGCCCGGCGGCGGCGCGGTTCGCGGAGAAGACCGGCTGGGTCATGCTGTTGCTCTTCGTGACGCCGATCGCGCTGCGGCTGGCGCTGCTGCCTAAGTTTCCCGCACCAGTGCCCAGCGGGGCCGACGACTATGGCTACCTGCTGCTGGCCGATACGCTGCGGCATTTTCGCCTGGCCAACCAGATGCATCCGATGCACCGGTTTTTCGAGACGGTGTTTGTGCTGCAGGAGCCCAAATACAGTTCCATCTATCCGGCCGGCCCGGGACTGGTGCTGGCGCTGGGATGGATGGTGTTCGGCCATCCGTGGGCCGGCGTGCTGCTGGGCGCGGGGGCCTTCTGCGCGCTGTGTTACTGGATGCTGCGCGGGTGGACCACGCCGGGCTGGGCGCTGGTGGGTGGGTTGCTGGCGGTATGCGAATTCGGGCCGCTCAACGAGTGGACGAATATTTACTGGGGCGGCGCGGTGACGGCGGCGGCGGGCTGCCTGGTGTTCGGCGCGCTGCCGCGACTGCAGAAGGAACCGCGGCGGCGGGACGCCGTCCTGCTGGGCGCAGGGCTGGGGATGCACTTGCTCACGCGGCCCTACGAATCGATTTTCCTGTGCCTGAGCGTATTGGTCTTCCTGGTGCGTCCCGCGGCGTGGCGCGGGCTCGCGCGGATTGCGCCGGTAGCGGCGCTGGCCATGCTGCCGGCCGTGGCGCTGACGCTGCTGCAGGCGAAAGCCGTGACCGGAAGCTTCGCCACCATTCCCTACGCCGAGAGCCGCTACCAATACGGCGTGCCTACCACGTTCACGTGGCAGCCGAACCCCGTGCCGCATCGCGAGCTGACCACGCAACAGAGACTGACCGCCGAAGGCCAGGCCGCGGAGCACGGCGATGAACCCGAAACGGCGGGCCGATACCTGGAGCGCTGGGGCATACGGGTGCGCTTCTACCGTTTCTTTCTTGTGGCCCCACTCTACCTGGCGCTGGCGTTCTTCCTGCCCGCGTTGCGGGAATTCCGGTTCGCGTGGGCGGCGGGAACAGTTTTCCTGCTCAGCCTGGGCACGAACTTTTACCCGTACTTTTTCCCGCAGTACGTAGCGGGTGTGACCTGCCTGTTCATCCTGATGGCCGTGACGGGGCTCGAACGGTTAAGCCGGATGAGCCCCGAGGCGGCGCGGCTGGTGGTGTTGCTGGCGGGCGCGCACTTTCTGTTCTGGTACGGATTGCACGCCCTGGGAGACCAGAGCATTTTCCTCGGGATGCGGCCGTACGAAACCTGGGATTTTGTGAACTTCGGAGATCCGGAAGGGCGCGCGGGCGTCGAACACCGGCTCGCGGGGCTGCCCGGAAAGAAGCTGGTCTTCGTGCGCTACGGCGAGCTGCACCGCTATCGGGAATGGATCCACAATGCGGCCGACATCGACGGCGCGCCAGTGGTAATGTCGCTGGACCTGGGTACGGAAAACGAGAAGCTGCGAGCCTACTATCCCGATCGGACGGTGTGGTTGCTGGAGCCCGACGCGATGCCCGTGCGGCTGACGCCGTATCGCGAAGAGAAGCCGATGTTCGAGGATGTGCGGTGACCAAGCAATCACAGGAATTCCGTGTTACACTGATTTTGTGTTGAGGAACATTACCATTACGGTGAGCGAAGAAGCGGCACGTTGGGCTCGAATCAAAGCCGCTCAAGAGGATACCTCTGTTTCCAAGCTGGTCGGCCGCATGCTCGAGGACGAAATGCGCCGAACCGGCGATTACTGGGCGGCATTCGAGAGATGGAAGAAGCTCAAGCCGATGAAGGGCGTTCGCGCAGCGAAGCGGATGACGAGGGAAGAGGCGCATAAACGGCATTGAATCCTCGCTCGCTTCAGCGCAGCGGAGCAGCGACCAAACAGAAAAGCCCGGAGGGCGACAGCGAATTGCCCAGGGCGCGAGCCCTGGGTCCACAAAGCAAGTTGGCGAGCCCCGGAACGGGGCGAAAGATGCGCCTGTCTCCAGATCTTCCGCCCCGTTCCGGGGCTCGGCCGTCCCTAACCCTTCCCAGCGCTCACGCGCTGGGCTATGATCTGACGCCCCTTCCGGGGCTTGCGGGCAGGAGAAGAATCGCACCTTAGGCAGGCAGGCCGCCCCTACTGCTCGTGCACATCCTCCAGGTACGTATACCCGTGCAGCCCTTCTTCGTAGAACTTCAGCAGCGCGCCGCTCTCCTCATACGTGAGGCGGCCTTCGCGCAACGCAGTCTCGACGTCCTTGCGCAGCATTTGCACCAGGCTGTCGGATGAGAATTGCACGTAGTTCAAGACCTCGCGGACGGTGTCGCCCTTGATCACGGAATCGAGGATCACGTCGCCGGCAGGTCCCAAACGGACGTGCACCGCGTTGGTATCGCCGAACAGGTTGTGCAGGTCGCCCAGGATTTCCTGGTACGCGCCCAACAGAAAAGCGCCGAGGTAATAATCGCCGCCGTTGAACGTGTGGAGCAGCAGGGTGCGCTTGACGTCGCGGCGGTCGATGAAGGCGTCCACCTTGCCGTCCGAATCGCAGGTGATGTCGCCGAGCACGGCCGGGCGCGTGGGTTCCTCTTCCAGCCGGTGGATGGGCATGATGGGAAAGAGCTGCTTGATGGCCCAGCTATCGGGCATGCTCTGGAAGAGCGAGAAATTGCAGAAGTAGGTGTCGGAGAGCATGGCGTCAATGCCCTCCAACTCTTCGGGGAAATAGTCGAGTTGCCGCGCCTGGGCCTGGATTTTGCGCGAGATCGCCCAGTAAAGATTCTCGGCGACGCAGCGCTGTTCGAGCGAAAGATAGCCGAGGCTGAACAGGTTGAGCGCCTGGTCGAGGGCCTGCTGCGCGTCATGGTAGCTTTCGAGCAGGTTCTTGGCAGTGAGGCC
The DNA here is from genome assembly GCA_003167255.1 of Bryobacterales bacterium. Taxonomy (GTDB): domain Bacteria; phylum Acidobacteriota; class Terriglobia; order Bryobacterales; family Bryobacteraceae; genus PALSA-129. Next base: position 404 of record PMTR01000126.1, on the reverse strand, counting down.
GCGGTGCGTTTCCTGCAGGTCGATGAGGGGCTGCTCGGCGTCCGGGGGCGTTTCCGGCGCCACATCGGTATCGCCCATGCCGGCTACTCCGAGGACGTTGAAAACCAGGGCGCTGTGATAGGCGGCAATGGCGCGCCCACTCTCGGTGATGATGGTGGGGTGCGCCACGTTGACCTCGTCGCAGACGTTCTGGACGTGATAGATGATGTCGTTGGCGTATTCCTGCAGGGTGTAGTTGACGCTGGATTCGAAATCCGTCTGGGAGCCATCGTAATCGATGCCGAGGCCGCCGCCGACGTCGAGAAACTGCAGGGCGGCGCCCGCCCGGGCCAGATCGACATAGACGCGCACGGCTTCGTTCACCGCGCCCTTGATCTGGCGGATGTTGGTGATCTGGCTGCCCA
>PMTR01000086.1 GCA_003167255.1 Bryobacterales bacterium | reverse complement strand
GTGGAAGCCCGGGTACGCAGACTAATGCTGTGACCAAGGCCCCAGAGGTTGCTGCGCGTGAGGTCGAGCGATATACGAGGAGCGAAGCCGGTGGCGCCGGCAGGAGCTTCGAGGCAATTGTTGCAGCCGCCGATGCGGCCGAGCTGGGCGCCGACGCCGACGGCCATGGAGTAACGTCTGGCTTCGTCCATCTGGTAGAGCACGTACTTGGTGTCGGTTTCTCCGTCGGGGTCCTGGATGGCGGCATCCACGCGAGAGAAAACGCCGAGGTTGTAGAGGCGGCGCTGGGTTTCGGTGACTTCCGTCGGGGAAAGAGGGTCGCCGGGGTTGAGTGTGAGATTGCGGTTGACCAGATCGGTGCGCGTATTGGTGAGCGGGTTGGTGAGCACCTGGCGGACGAACTGCTGTTGGCCCTCCCGGATTACATATTGGAGGTCCACGCGGTTGGGCTGCGCGGAGGCTGCCTGGCGCCATTCGAAGGTAGCTTTGGGGAAGCCCTTGTCAAAGTACTGGGCGAGGATGGTGTCGCGGTCGACGGCGACGCTGAATTCGCTGAAGGGCTGGCCGGCGACGGAACTGAGGCGGGAGAGGATGGCGGCGCGGTCCAGGTGGTCGATGCCATCCACCTGGAGATTGTCGACGAAGGACTGGGGACCTTCGTGGATGGCGAGCGAGACGGCCAGCGAGCCGGGCTTGCCCTGATAGTTGTCCTGGCTGCTCGAAGTGACGGCGGCTTCGCGGAAGCCGTTGGACTGATAGAGATTGACGATCGACTCGACGTCGCGCCGGAGAAGGCTGGCGCTGTAGCGGCCGTGCGGGAACTGGAGCAGCGAGGCGGTCTGCAGGTACATGCGCTCGCGGATGGCGTCGACGCCAAAATAGTGGTTGCCGGTGATGAGGACAGCGGCGAGCTTGTGGCGGGGACCGGTGTTGACCAGGTAGTCGATAGAGGCGCGATCGTTGATGACGACTTGCTCTTTGAACGCCACCTGGGCGTCGAAATAGCCTTCGGACTGGAGGAAGTCCTGGAGGTTGTGGCCGCCTTCCACCAGCAAGTCGTGATCGACGGCGTGCTCTTCGAAGACCGGCACGTAGCGCTGCACTTTGCTCTGCGGAATCTTGGCGCCGATGGTATGGACTTCGATACGCGGGCCGGCCTCAATGCGCAGAGTGGCCTGCGCCGCGTTGGTCGAGGGATCGTACTTCATGCCTTCCAGCGAGACCTTGGCCTCCAGGCGGTTGTCCTTCTGGTAGAGCGCGCGGACGCCTTCCAAGGCCTGCTGGACGCGGGTCTGCGTCATGGGCTTCCAGGTGTGGATGATCCAGCGGCGGAATTTGGAGGCGGTCAGGATGCGTTCGGAGTCGAGCTTGAAATCGCCCAGGAGCAGCGGGGTGGTGAAGCGGGCGCGGGGGCCGCTCGCGATATCGAAGCGGATGTTGATCTGCTGAGAGGCATCGTCATGCTCGAAGAAGGGCTGGATGTGGCCGAGGAACAGGCCATTGCTTTCGAGGAGGCGCTGCTCTCCGGCCACCGCCTGTTGGAGCTTGGACTCGGTATAGGGCTGGCCGAGGTCGAGGCCGGAGATGCTTTCAAGCTGGGTGGGACGGGGCGGGCTGGAGAGGCGGCCGGAAACGGTGACATTGCCGATGAACCAACTGTTGGTAGTGATGAACCGGACGATGACGCCATCACGCTTGCCATCGTTGTAGGGCTGGGCATCCACCTGGATGTCGGCGTAGCGGCCGGTCGAAAAGAGGCGTTCGATGCTCGACCGGACGTCGGCCATGTGCAGCGGCTGGTCCTGGCGGAGGGGCAGGATGGCGTGCAATTCGGAAGGTTCGAGCGGCTGATTTTTGGGCTCAAACTGGATGGTGAGGACGGTCTGGCCCTCGTATTTTTGATACTGCGCGAGCAAGACGGCAGGCCGCGCGAGAGCCAATAGAACGATGGCGCAGGGTAAGTGGGCGAGGGTCTGGCGCACCATCCTCATGATATCGTAAGCCGCTCAGAGCTTTGTTACCATAAGGCTGAAAGGCTGCGACGCCTTTCATTTACCGCGACCCCAGCCGGTCGCCCCGCACTAACACTAAGGAGTACGCGATATGGGAAACGATGCGATCCGCATTACCGATGCGCGCACCGACGCCCAGTACGAGCTGCCACTTTTTAAGGGAGCCGTACGGGCGATGGAGCTGCGCAAGATCAAGACCGGTCCCGATGATTTCGGGATGATGACCTACGACCCGGCTTTCCTGAACACGGCCTCTTGCCAGAGCGCCATCACCTTTATCGACGGCGACCGGGGAATTCTGCGCTACCGCGGTTACCCCATCGAGCAACTGGCGCAGCACTGCACGTATCTGGAGGTGGCCTACCTGCTGCTCAACGGCGAGCTGCCGACGGCGGCCGAACTGAAGGAATGGGTGGGCGCGGTCACGTACCACACCATGATCCACGAGACCACCAAGAAGTTCCTGGAGGGATTCCGCTACGACGCGCATCCCATGGCCATGTTCGTGAGCACGGTAGCGGCCCTGGCGACGGTTTATCCGGACGCGCGCAACGTGCTGGACGGGAATGTGCGCGCCCTGCAGATTCAGCGTCTCATCGGCAAGGTGCCGACCATCGCGGCGTATTGCTACCGGCACAGCCTGGGCTATCCCTACGTGTATCCGGACAACGACCTGGCATACACCGAAAACTTCATGAACATGCTCTGGCGCATGATGGAGCGGCGGTACCAGGTGAACCCGGTGCTGGCGCGGGCGCTGGACGTGCTGTTCATTCTGCACGCGGATCACGAGCAGAACTGCAGCACCAACGTGATGCGGGCGGTGGGAAGCTCGCAGGCGGATCCGTTTCTGTCCACCGCGGCGTCGGCGGCGGCGCTATCGGGACCTCTGCACGGCGGCGCCAACGAAGAAGTTCTGAAGATGCTGGATGAGATCGGCTCGAAGCAGAATATCCCGGCATATATCGAAAAGGTGAAATCGGGGCAGTGCAAGCTGATGGGATTCGGGCACCGCGTGTATAAGAACTTCGATCCGCGCGCCAGCATCATCAAGTGGACGGCCGAGCAGGTGTTCGAAGTGGTGGGCCGCAATCCGAAGCTGGACATCGCCCTGGAACTCGAGCGGATCGCGCTGGAAGACGAGTACTTCATTAAACGCAAGCTGTATCCCAACGTGGATTTCTATTCGGGCATTATTTACCAGGCCATGGGATTCAAGCCGGAAATGTTCACCGTGCTGTTCGCTATTCCGCGCACCGTGGGGTGGCTGGCGCAGTGGCAGGAGATGATCACGGATCCCGAGCAGAAGATCGCGCGGCCGCGCCAGATCTACGTGGGGCACGAAGCGCGGGACGTGGTTCCGATGTCCAAGCGGACGTCCGGCGCCCTGATACCATCGGATTGATGGACGCGGCGGAGCGGGAGCGGTATTCGCGGCAAATCCTGTTTCCGGGGATCGGCGAGCGGGGCCAGCAAGCGCTGCTCCAGGCTCACGCGGTGATCGTAGGCTGCGGCGCGCTGGGAAGCTTTCACGCGGCGGCGCTGGCGCGGGCCGGGTGCGGGCGCATCACCATCATCGACCGGGACTACGTGGAGCCGGCCAATCTGCACCGGCAGTGGCTCTTCGAAGAATCGGACGCGGCCGAGGGCATCCCCAAAGCGGCGGCGGCGGAGCGACGCCTCGCTCGCATCAATTCCACCATTCAGGTGCGCGGCGTGGTGGCCGATTTGACGGCGTCCAACGTGGCCGGTCTTTTGGGCGGCGCCGGCGTCATCCTGGATGGCACGGACAACTTCGACGCACGCTACCTGATCAACGATTTTGCGGTGAGCCGCGGCATTCCGTGGATCTACGGAGCCGCGGTGGGCAGCTACGGGCTGACCATGCCGGTGATCCCGGGCCGCACGGCGTGCCTGCGGTGCGTCTATCCGGAGCCGCCCGCAGGCGCGCAGCCGACCTGCGAAACAGCCGGCGTGATCGGCGCGGTAGTGTCGGCGGTGGCGTCCTGGCAGGTGGCGGGCGCGCTGATGATTCTGTGCGGGCATGCGGCCGAGGTGCGCGCGCGCATCACTACTCTGGATGTGTGGGGTGGCGCCGTCCGGCAGATCGACGCGCCGCCACGCGATCCGGACTGCCCGGCGTGCGGGCGCCGTGAGTTTCCATACCTGGAAGAGCTGGCGCGGCCGGCGGCCACGCTGTGCGGCCGTAACGCGGTGCAGATCCACGAGCGGGCGCGGCCCATGGATCTGGCGGAGTTGCAAACGCGCCTGGCGCCGCTGGGCGAAGTGCGGGCAAATGAGTTCGCGTTGCGGTTTGTGCTGGCGCCGTATGAGATGACAATCTTCCCGGATGGACGGGCGATTATCAAAGGGACCAGCGATACCGCGGTGGCGCGCAGTTTGTACGCGAAGTACGTGGGGTGAATTTTCCCAATACTGAACATCTGCACCATGTATTACACCTCTTCAAAT
>PMTR01000102.1 GCA_003167255.1 Bryobacterales bacterium | reverse complement strand
CCCCATCGGTTAACAACCCCGGTGATTGCCGCAAGGTTTCAACGCCTCCGGAAGTATCAGTACCACCTGAAAAGCAACGCTTGCTGGCCAGCAAGTTCGGATTCGGAAGTTAGCGACGAGCGCATACTTCCTTACCCGATTCAAAAGTAGCATGGAGGTGAAACCAAGCCGGGGGAGAAAAACTGCAAGTGGATGATAACAGGGCGAATTTAGGCAAAAGATTTTTGTGAACGACTTGCAAAACTCGCCACAGAATCCGGATTGGGTTCTCGTGGATTTCGCGGCGCTAGATGAACGCAGATTTCCCGGTGCGCCACACGCACGAGTGCGTGGAGCTCACCTGAACTCTAGCCCAGGATGATGGTCAGTTTCGTCACCGACGCCGGAGGAAACTGGTGAACGATGCCCGAACCTTTGAGCGCCACGGCGACCGGCTTCGGCTCCACGGCGCGTGGATCTTCGAACGTGTTGTGAGCATGCGGGTCGGCCGCCGCGAGAGTAACTCCCGTCGCCGAGCGCGCTGTCCCTCCATGAATCTGTATTTCCGCTTCGCGCACCTGATCCATTGAGGGATTAGTCACGGTCAACGTCAGCAGGCTGGCATTCAGCGACGCCGATCCGTTCAGCCCTCGCATGGTCGTGGGAGTGCCGTTGCGGCTGTATTGCGTGGATGGCGATGCGCACAGCGTGCGCACCGAGCGGGCCCCCTGGTGCGCCGCAAACATGTCGAACACGTGATACGTGGGCGTCAGGCAGAACTTGTCCTCATGGGCCAGGAATAGCGATTGCAGGCAGTTCACCAACTGGGCCACGGCGGCCATCGCTACCTTATCCGCGTGCCGGTTAAAGGTATCGAGCGTGAGACCTGCCAGCACTGCGTCGCGCATGGTGTTCTGTTGACCGATGAGCGCTTCCTGGAAGGGTTCGGTTCCGGACGCGTACCACGCGCCCCACTCGTCCACCACCAGCTTGGTGCGGTGCCGCGGATCGGTTTCGCCCATCACTGCCCAGTGGGCTTCAATGAGCGACTCCATTTCGTCCGCTTCACGAAGTATGTCGTAGTACTGCTCGGCATCGAACTTGACGGCGTCGCGCTTGCCGGTGAGCCAATCCCGGGTGCGCCCTCCGCTCGCGTTCCATGCATAGTGGTGCATGGCCCAGCCCCACAGTCGTCCCAGGGTGTTGGTCCTGGAGAGTTTGCCAAAGAAGCGCCGGGTCCAATCCACGTTGCCATCGTTCGGCCCGGACCCCACCAGCCCGAGCCGGACTCCGTATGACGGAACCCATGCCGTGTAGCGGTTGAATTCGGTGGCGTAATCCTCCGGGTCGAAATTGCCGCCGCAACCCCATGACTCGTTGCCCACGCCCCAGTAGCGGACGCCGATGGGTTCCGTAAAGCCGTCAGTCGCGCGTTGCGCCGCCAACGTCGTGGTATTGGCAGGGGAATTACAATACTCCACCCACCGCCAGAACTCCTGTGCCGGCAGGCTCCGCAGGTTGGCGGCAAAATAGGGCTGTGCGCCAACCAGTTTGCAGAAACGCGCGAATTCCCCCGTTCCGAACTCGTTGGGATCGTAGCGCTGCGGCCCATCGCGCCGCGCGGTCTTAGACCACTCGTCCGCGTCCACCCAGAAGTTGGTCCGCTTGGGCCGTTTTTCGCGAGGCCCGATTCCGTCGCGCCAATCGTACTGGTCGGCGAAGCAGCCGCCGGGCCAGCGAATCACGCCCGGCTTGACCTTCCTGAGCGCATCCACAAGCCGTGTGCGGATACCGTTCACGTTGGGAATGCTCGACCCTTCTCCCACCCAGATTCCGTCATATACCACGCCGCCGAGATTTTCGACGAAGTGCCCGTAGATCTCCGGGGCGATGGTCCCCACCGGCTCATTCAGCAGCACGTCAATTCGCGACTCCGACGATTGCGCCGACAACCGCGTAATCAGTGCGCCCGGCGATGTCAGCCAGGCGGTTCCCGCAGCCGCTGCTGCGCTCAGGAATCGTCTTCTATTTGTGCCGTACTCGGGGTCTTGCATGAGTTCGTTTCCAGTGTAATCGAACTGGCTGTCTGTCGCAGACCTGGGACTTTATAATGAGGTTTCAGACCCGACCCACAAGGAGCATGCAATGGATCGAAAAGGGATCAGGTGGAACAGGCGGCAGTTCATCGCGGGAGCCGGCTCGTTAGTTGGCTCGGCCGCCTCGTTGGGCATTGGCCGGGCCGCGGGTAAGGGCGTCTCGATTGCCTTGGATCCTCGCGATCCGGTAGCCGCCGCCGGTCCCGCTCAGTGGGCCGCCGGGGAACTGGAGCAGTCCCTCACGGCTCGCGGCGTGACGGTTTCCATGTGCGACAGCGTCCCGGCAGCCAAGCCTGGAGATTTCTGCGTGCTGGCCGCGGGTGCGACGGCGCCGGCCGCGGCCGGAGTTCTCAAGCAGGCGCGCACTACCGTCGCCGCCGTTCCCGAGGCCTTGGCGCTCTGCCCAGGCACGGTGGGCAATCGAAGGGTCATGCTGGCCTGCGGTCACGACACGAGGGGATTGGTATATGCGCTGCTCGACCTGGCCGACCGGGTGCAAAATGCGCCGGAGCCGCTGGCCGCCCTGGCCGTTCCCAAGGGCATCGTGGAACGTCCGGCCAACGTGGTTCGCAGCGTCACCCGGCTTTTTACCAGCGACGTGGAAGATAAGCCCTGGTACAACGACGCTGAGATGTGGCCGCGCTATCTCACCATGCTGGCTACCCAACGCTTCAACCGCTTCAACCTGGCTTTCGGTATCGGCTACGACTTCATCCGTCAAGTGACCGACGCATACTTTCTCTTCGCCTATCCGTTCCTGTTAGGCGTGCCCGGCTATTCCGTGCGATCGCCTCAACTGCCGGACGCGGAGCGCAACCACAATCTACAGATGTTGAAGTTCATCAGCGAACAAACGGCCGCCCGCGGCATGGAATTTCAACTTGGCTTGTGGATGCACGGCTACGAGTGGATCGACAGCCCCCATCCGAACTACACCATTGAAGGTCTGAATAAGGCCAACCACGGTCCCTATTGCCGCGACGCCCTTCGCATGCTGTTGCAGGCCTGCCCTGCAATCAGCGGCGTGACGTTCCGTGTGCATGGTGAGAGCGGCGTCGAGGAAGGCAGTTACGACTTCTGGAAGACCGTCTTCGACGGCATCTCGACCTGCGGCCGTAAGGTGCGCATCGACATGCACGCCAAGGGGATGGACCAATCGATGCTGGATATGGCCGTGGCCACGCGCCAGCCGGTGACGCTTTCGCCGAAATACTGGGCCGAGCATCTGGGCATGACCTACCACCAGGCCGACATTCGCGAGTTGGAACAACCCAAACCCGGCCGCGACGGCGCCGGTCTGATGAAGCTCAGTGCCGGCTCCCGCAGTTTCCTGCGTTACGGTTATGGCGACCTGCTGCGTGAAGATCGGCCATGGGAGGTGCTCCACCGCATCTGGCCCGGCACCCAACGCCTTCTCCTCTGGGGCGACCCCGTGACCGCCGCCGCATACTCCAAAGCCTTCAGTTTTTGCGGCAGCACCGGAGTGGAGATCTGCGAACCTCTTTCGTTCAAAGGCCGCCGTGGTTCCGGTATCGCGGGCGACCGTTGCGCCTACGCCGACGCGTCACTGAGACCGCGCTGGGATTGGGAGAAATACGTCTACGGCCACCGCGTCTGGGGCCGCCTGCTATACAATCCCGATACCGATGCCGATGTCTGGCGCCGCTATTTGCGAGAGCAATTCAAGAGTGGCTCGGATTCGATTGAAGCTGCCCTTGCCAACGCCAGCCGGATTCTACCGATTGTGACCACTGCTCACGCCGCTTCCGCCGGGAACAATACGTACTGGCCGGAAGTGTATCTCAATCAATCGATGGTTGAGGCCCAGCGCGGGTCGCCTTACTCGGATTCGCCGGCGCCCAAGGTGTTTGGCAACGTCAGCCCGCTGGACCCTCAGTTGTTCTCGCGCATCAACGACTTCGCCGATGCGCTGATGAGCGGAGAACGGAATGGAAAATATTCCCCTATTGAAGTCGCACAGTGGATTGAAGACTATGCCGAAGCGGCAAGCCAACACCTGGCGCAAGCCGAGACGCAAGCGCAAGGGAAACAACGTCCCGAGTACCGGCGCCTGGCTATCGACGTAGGGATGATGGTAGGGCTGGGACGCTTCTTCGGCGCGAAGTTCCGCAGCGGCGTCCTCTACCGCATTCACGAAAAGACCGGGGACCAGGCCGCTCTGCAGCAATGCCTGAATCAATACCGCAAAGCGCGGACCGCGTGGGCAGACTTGGCCAACCGCGCTAAGGGCGTCTATCTCCCCGACATCACCGTTGGGGAAAATCCGGTCATTCGCGGACATTGGCTGGACCGGCTGCCGGCCATCGATCGGGATATTGCCGCCGTCGAAGCCAAGCTGGGACCCGCCAATGGCGGATCGAACCCGCACACTGCCCAGGCCATCCAGGAAGCGCTCGGCCGGCCCGTGCGGACCTCGCTCGCGGTCACCCACACGCCTCCCGCACGGTTCCGGCCCGGCCAACCATTAGAGATTGCGTTGACGCTGGAGCAATCGGTTGCCTCGGTCACTCTGTATTACCGGCACGTCAACCAGGCCGAGCGATACCAGGTTGCCGCGATGACCGCGAGCAATCATCGTTACCAGGCAACTATCCCCGCGACCTATACCGATTCCGCCTATCCGCTTGAGTATTACTTTGAAGTCAGAGAATCACCGGAGAAAGTCTGGCTGCACCCCGGCCTTTCCGCAACCTTGACCAGGCAACCGTACTTTGTCATACGACGGGCCTGAGGCGGATGCTCGACGCGTGGGCGGCCGGAGCCGCGCGTACCTAATGTGGGGCAGACCATCGGTTTCGGTGGTCTGTTGCTGAGGGCCTTCGACCCGCGAAATTTCATGAAAAAGT
>PMTR01000180.1 GCA_003167255.1 Bryobacterales bacterium | reverse complement strand
GAGACGCCGAGGCGCGGAGAAAAGCGGATTCAGGTTTTTCTTTTGAGTATGGGGCCTAGGAATGTGGCCTCACAACCGCGGCGAAGAAGCCGTCGCCGGGATCGCGGCCGGGGAGGCGGCGGAGGGTCTCGACGATTTGATTGGGCGGGACGGCGGAGACGATGGATTCGTTCTCTTCGGGCTCTAAAGAACAGGTGGAGTAAACCAGGATTCCGCCGAGAGCTAAAGCTTGGAGCGCCCGTTCGAGCAGGGCGGCCTGGCGGCGGTGGAGGTCGTCGAGATCGGCGGGCGTGAGGCGCCACTTGATTTCGGGGTTGCGGCCGAGGGTGCCGGTGCCGGAGCAGGGGGCGTCGAGGAGGATGCGGTCGAAGGGCCGGGCGAAAGGGAGGGGTTGCGTGCCGTCGAGCACCAGGAGGTTGGGCGTGAGGTTCTTGAGTTGGGCGATGCGGTGGAAGTGGAGATCGCAGGCGGTGACGCGGATGCCGGATTCGAGGGCTTGCGCGGTTTTGTTGCCGGGGGCGGCACAGAGGTCGAGGAAGGACTGGCCGGGGGCGAGTTGGAGCAGGGGGACGATGGATTGCGAACCGATGTCCTGGGTGCGGCCGGCGCGGATGTATTTTTCGGGCTCCTGGAGGGCGGCGCGGGCGATGGCAGCGGCGGACTCGGGGCCGAAGTGGCGCTCCCAGCGGGCCAGCAACCATTCGGGACAGGAGAGCTCGATTTCGCGGGTGGGCCAGGCGACGGGGTCGTGATCGACCTGGCGGAGGACGGCGTTGACGAAACCGGCGGCGGAACGTTTGCGGGCGCGTTTAACGAGATCGACGGAATCAGTGACTGCGGCGTGGGCCGGGACACGCTCCAGGTAGCGGAGCTGGTAAATGGCCATGCGGAGGGCGATGCGGACTTCGGGATCGAGCTTCTGGCGGCGGGCGGAATAGTGCTCGATCAGGTAATCGAGCTGGGCGCGGAAGCGGAGGACGCCGAAGACGATTTCGGCGGCGAGCGAGGCGTCGCGGGGATCGAGCGCGGCGGAGTGAGCGAGCAAAAGATCGGAGGCCCAGGCGCCGGATTCGACGCGGCGGAGGATGTCGAAGGCGAGGATGCGGGCCGGTGCGGGCATGAGGTGATGGTAGCAGCGAGTGGCACAGACCTGGACAGACCATCGCTTCGTGATCTGTAATGCTTCGGTAGAGCACGCTGCCTGACAGACGACAAAACCCGATGGTCTGTCCCACAGCCCCTCTCTCTACTTCGGATACGTGCCGAAAACCTTGCGGCAGCAGGCATGCAAGCGATGCGGCCACTGGGTACCGGGGAAAAACATGAAGGGGCATTCGCCGGCCACCACCGGGATGCCGCGAGCCTGGCAAAGTTTGAGCGCGCCGGGGCTTACGGCGCCTCGGCCGGTGGCGCGGTACAACCACACGCGGCGCACGCCCGCGGCGTCGCATTCGCGCACCACCCGCTCGCTCATGGCGGCGCGAGTCAACACCAGCGCTGCATCCACGCGCGGCTCGATATCCTGCACGTTGGCATAACAGCGAACGCCTTCCACGTCCGTCATGCCGGGGTTGACCGGGATGGCGTCATAATCCCGCCGGCGAAATTCGCGGAACAGGCTGCGCGTGAAATCCTTCGCGTTCCGCGAAACGCCAATTACAGCGATGCGTTTCACCGCCAGAAAGTCGTCGATCTCTTTGCGAGCGGTCATGTTCAACCTCCGCTATCGGACTCCTAACTCTTAAATAGCACAGGGGTGGTGCTGGCGTAAAGCAGAGGCTGTAGGAAGGAAAAGGGAGAGAACGCAAGAAAGTGGGGCAGGCCTGAACCTGCCCCACCAGTTTTATTCTGACTCCTGACTTCTAACTTCTAACTCCCATATCCCGGAGGGATATCAAGGGCGAAGCCCTTGCGTCGTTAGAAGCTGAACCTCCCAGTCACCAAAAGGATGCGCCCGGAAACCAGCGAGGCGCCCTGGAACGAACCGTAAGGGCTGGTGGTCGGCCCGATATTGCTGCCGGTCGTCCCCATCGTCGAGCCCGCCGTGACGGATGCGGACGGGTTGGTGAAGTTCGGATGGTTTAAGGTATTGAAAGCCTGGGCTCCGAATTCGAATACGTACCGCTCCTTGATGAAGAACTTCTTCGAGAGCTGCGTATCGATATCGGTGTAGTTGGGGCCTCGGAAGGTGCCCGGTCCGGTTTGACCGAAATCGGTCTGTACCGGTGTCGCAACGCCCGAGGTCGAATTGTAGGTCTCGAACTGGCTGGCGGTGTAGCACGGCGGAGTGGAGGTGCCGACAACCGCGGTGCAGACCGGTTTGATGTTGGGGTCGATGACCTCGGGCAGCAGGCTCCCGATTCCACCGCCGGAATTGATCTGTGCGGAGATCTTGCTGTCGGACCCCGAGAAGGGGAAGCCCGTGTAGTGATAGAACTTCATGCCGAAGGTCCAGCCGCCCAGGGCCGTCTGGAGGAAGCCGTTCGAGAACTTGTGCGGTTCGGTCCAGATGAGATCGCCCATGAAGGTATGGCGTGCGTCATAGCTCGCGTTGCCGTAGCCAAAGTGCAGGTTGTAGGGGTTATAGACCGTGCTGTCTAGCAATGCGTGCGACCAGGTCCAGGCGAACTGGCCCTGGAAGCCCCACTTCATAGCGTGGCGGATCTGAACTGACATGGCGTCGTAGTTGGAGTAGCCCGACGTCAGCACCTGGCTAACGGACAGGAAACGGGGATCCGGTGCGGCCGTCGGCAGTGGAGTTGTCCCCCCGAAGTTGGTGCCGTAATACTTGTTCAGGCCGTTGCTGGCCAGCAGCAGGTAGGAGTTGGCCCAGCTATTGGTTATCGGCTGACCGGAGCCGTGATTCCCAACGTAGGTGACGGCCAGGACGTCGTGCGAATCCAGAGTGCGCTCCACTTCGACGCTCCACTCGGTGGTCTTGGGCGCGACAAAGTTGTTCGGCGGCGAATAGTAGCCGGGCAGCGCGTATGGAATCGGCGACAGCGCCGCTACCATCTGGGTGTAATTGTAGCCCTTTGCGAACCCGGAAGTAAAGGTGTTGTAGGCCGCTAACGCCCCATAGGCCGAGCTGGCGGCATCGGAGGGCATTCCGACTTCACCGAATCTGACGGTCGGACTGAATTTGCTGGGGGCATTGCCAAACACGTTGGCCGCCGAACTCCCTGCGAACAGGGTGCCGAACAGGCCGATACCGCCGCGCACCACGGTCTTGGAATTGGGGCTCCAGGCGAAGCCAAAGCGCGGTTCCGGAATGATGGATTCCAGGCTCTGGTATTCGTTGTGCAAACCGGTGGTGATGGTCTGGTTGTAGGGGACGCTGGCGCCGCCCACATAGCCGGGCAGGCCGAACTGGGTGTTCATGCGGGCAAAGCAGTTATCCAGACAGGCCGGGTTACCGTCGTGCTCGATGCGGAATCCGAGCGTCAGCGTAACATTGCGGCGCACCTTCCATTCATCCTGCACATAAGCGCCCAGGGAGCTCATCCGGATGTGGGCGGCGTAAATATCGGGGAAGCTCTGGCTGAAGGAATCACCCAGGCCCGTGGCGTTGATCTGGCCAGTCGTAAAGTCGGTCAAGTCGGAGAAGCTGTAAGTTCCCTTGTAAGCGCCGCTGGCGATGCTGGTATCGGTGACCTTATCGAAGCGGTAATTGACCCCGCCCTTAAAGCTGTGCTTGCCATGGATCCAGGTGAGGTCATCCACTACCTGGGCCTGGCCCACGTTGCGGCCGTTGGGGAAACCGGCGCCGACGCCGGTCCAGCCGGCGTCGCCCACGCTGATGCTCTCCGGCATCGCCGCGGTGGTCGCATTGAAATCGAGCACGCCGAAAATCGCCGTGTACCACATGAAGGAACCGATGAAGTTGTTCACCAGGTTCGGCGAGATGGCGTAAGTATACGTCAACTGGCCCTGATCGGAAGGCTGGTTGCTCGTCGAGTTAAAAATTGGGTTGATGAAGCTCGGCCCGGTGGCCTGAACACCCCAATCGTAGTTGTAGCGCGCGCTGATCTTCTGTCTGTCGGTGATGTTGTAGTCCGCGCGAAAGGTGACCAGGCTCTCTTTGTTGAGCTCGCTGGCGTTTTGGGCGAACGCGTAGCTGCAAGGCACGCTGGTGCCGAAGACCCCGCCGCCAGGGGCGGCAACGTTCGCGTTCCAGAAGGTGCCCGTGCCGCAGCCCATGTGGTTGTTGCTGTCCTGTAAGGGGCCGCTGCCGTTGGTTACCGGAACGGCGCCGGCTGCGCCGGCTGCGCCGGCGTACAGCTTAAACGCGTCCTGATAGAGCGTCACGGCGTTCGCGTCGACATGCGCCAGGGCATACGTCTCCATCTGCGGAGACGGCATGCGCACTGTGCCCGAAGTGGGCACGGCGTACTGCAAGCTCTCGTAATTGAAGAAGAAGAACAGTTTGTTCTTCTTGATGGGACCGCCGAAGGAGCCACCGAAGTTATGGGAATCGGAGCGCGGTTCCTGCAGGCCCACCCGGTTGTTGGACCAGGAGTTGGCGTTGAAGATCTTGTCGTTGAAGTTGTGGAAGAGGTTGCCGTGGAACGTGTTGGTGCCGGTCTTCCCGATATAGTTGACCTGGGCGCCGGCCATGCGTCCGAAGTCGGCGCTATAGGCGTTGACGATCACGGATGCCTCGGCTACCTCATTGGCGCCGAGAAGGTTGTTGCTGGCGCCGGAGTTGTTGATATTGAGGTAGGGGTCCATGTCGTCTGAGCCATTGAGGGTGAATAGGTTTGTGGCTCCGGGAAGGCCGTTGGTGGCGAAACCGTCATAACCCTTGCCTTGGATGATGCCGGGCACGGTGTAAGCGATGGTGGTGATATCGCCGCCGCCGGCCGGCAACTGCATCACTTGCTGGGTATTGTACCCACTGGCCAGGTTGGCGTTTTCGGTCTGCAGGATGGCGGCCTGGGCTTCAACCATAACCACTTCTTGCGTGCCTTGCACGGTGAGCGTTAGGTTGATGGCAGTTTCGTTGCCCGCAATCAGCGTGAATTTTTCTATTTTGGATTTCAGGCCGGTGGCTTCGCCCGACACGTAGTACTCGCCCGCTTGCAGCAGCGCGAACCGATATTGGCCGCTCGGGCTAGTGACCGCCGAATGGCTTTCGTTGGTATCGGTGAACTTGATGGTGACTTTGGCGTTGGGCACGACGGCCCCGCTGGAGTCGGTGACGACGCCTACGATATCGCCGGTGGTTGCTGTCTGGCTGTGCGCGGCGGGCACGCCAATCAGCAGTAACATTACAGCCAGGCCGGCCAATGCCAGCCAGGAACGCCTCAAGTGCGTTGATCCCTTCATGTTAAAGACCCTCCCTAGGTCTCGAGACTAACCTTGTGCTCCACGAAAAGAAATAGGAAGCCATCACCGCCAAAAAAATGACGGACTCGAAACGATTTTTGTATAACCCCTTTGGTGCTACCGCTAACGCCCCGGCAAACCCTCCCCACGGAGGGCAGCCTTGCAATTGGCCCCGATACAACCCCGCGGGGCCTCCGCAATTAAATAAAAGTCCTGATGGGATATAGAGATACCATTATTCCAATCCGATTGCAACTGGGGTGCCATGGAAATCAACAAACATCCGTATGGGTTATATGGATACCACTGTTTCAATCCGATTGCAAATGGTGGGTAAATCGGCACATCGCGCCTCCCGGCCGCGAAGGCCCGCGCCCTGTTGTATTAAAGTAAGGAACGGTCATGGCGGAACGCTCCTTCAAGAAAGAAGTTGAAAAGCTCCGGCTGGGCGATGGCGAGGTCTTCCACGGCGAAGGGATCCTGGCGGTCACCAAGGCGCTCTTGCAGTCGGGCGTCTCCTACGTCGCCGGCTATCAGGGCGCGCCCATCTCCCACCTGATGGACGTGCTCACCGACTCGAACGATATCCTCCGCGAACTGGGGGTCCTCTTCGAGCACAGCGCTTCGGAGGCGGCCGCGGCAGCCACCCTGGCGGCGTCGGTGAACTACCCGCTGCGGGGCGCGGTGACGTTCAAGAGCACCGTGGGCACCAACGTGGCCTCCGATGCTCTCGCCAACCTGGCCTCGGGCGGCGTGCTGGGCGGAGCGCTGATTGTGGTCGGCGAGGACTATGGCGAGGGTTCCAGCATCATGCAGGAACGCTCCCACGCGTTTGCCATGAAGTCGCAGATGTGGCTGCTGGATCCGCGGCCCAATCTGCCTTCGATTGTCCGCGCGGTGGAACGCGGCTTCGAGCTATCCGAGGCCAGCCACACCCCGGTGATGCTGGAACTGCGCATCCGCGCGTGCCACGTCCACGGGCGCTTCACGGCGCGCAACAACGTGCGGCCCCAGTTCACCCTGCGCGATGCCATGGAGCACCCGGTGCGGGACGCCGGCCGCATCGTGCTGCCACCCGCCAGCTTCCGGCATGAACTGGAAAAGGTTCGGGAACGATGGCCGGCGGCGCAACAGTTCATCCGGCAGCATGGGTTGAACGAGTGGTTCTCCGAGGGAGCCCAGGATTTCGGCATCATCCTCCAGGGCGGGATGTATAACACCACGGTGCGCGCACTGGAATTGCTGGGGCTCTCCGATGCTTTCGGCAATACCAAGGTTCCCCTGTACGTTTTGAACGTGACGTATCCGCTGGTGGATGAGGAGATCCTGCGGTTCTGCGCGGCGAAGCGCGGCGTCCTACTGATCGAAGAAGGCCAGCCCGATTTTATCGAACAGAACCTCAACTCGATTCTGCGCAAGGCCGGCCTCGCTACCAAGGTGCACGGCAAGGATGTGCACGACAATATCGCTCTGCCCATGGCGGGAGAATATACGCCCGCGGTGGTGATCGAAGGGATTTCAAAGTTTGCCGGATGGTACGCCCCGCGGCTGGCGGCGGCGCGGCGCACAGCGGTACCGGCGCCGGCCGCGCTGGCGGTGGCGCAACACGTACACGCGCGGCCACCGTCTTTCTGCACGGGCTGCCCGGAGCGTCCCATATTCACCGCGATGAAGTTGGTGGAGCGCGAACTCGGAGCGCATCACATGAGCTGCGACATCGGGTGCCACTTGTTTTCGATTCTGCCGCCTTTCAATCTCGGCTCGACCACCATGGGCTACGGACTCGGCTGGGCGGGCGCGGCGGCATTTCATGCGCCGGAGGACGGGAAACGCGCCATTGGCATCATGGGTGACGGCGGCTTCTGGCACAACGGCCTCACCAGCGGCGTGGGCAACGCCGTGTTCAACCAGAATGACAGCCTGCTCGTGGTCGTGGACAACAGTTACACGGCGGCGACGGGCGGGCAGGATATTCTGTCATCGGCCGCCCAAAATCCCATTCGCACCACCCGGCAATCGATTGCGGAGGCTGTGCGCGGCGTCGGAGTGAAGTGGGTACGCACCGTGACCCGCACCTATGATCTGGCGTGGATGCGCGACGCATTGCGCGAAGCGCTCACCACCAAAGAGCGCGGGCCCAAGGTGATTGTGGCGCAAAGCGAATGCATGCTGAACCGGCAGCGCCGCGAGGAACCGGCCGCGCGCCAGGCCGCCGCGGCGGGCGAGCGCGTGGTGCGCCAGCGATTCGGCGTGGATGCCGACACGTGCACCGGCGATCACTCCTGCATCCGGCTTTCGGGCTGCCCTTCCCTGACGATTGCGCCGAACCCCGATCCCCTCCGCAAAGACCCGGTCGCTATCGTGATCGACAGTTGCGTCGGCTGCGGGCTGTGCGGCGAGGTCGCGCACGCGGCGGTTCTGTGCCCATCCTTCTATCGCGTGGACGTCATCTCCAATCCGAGCGCCTGGGAGCGCTTCCGTGCACGCGCCAGGAGCGAGGTGATCGGATTCCTCCAAGGGATGGCCTAAATGGAAGCTCGGGCCATTACAATTGCCATTCTGGCTATGGGAGGTGAAGGCGGCGGTGTGCTGGCCGATTGGATCGTGGACCTGGCCGAGCACGGCGGATACCTCGCGCAGACCACCTCCGTACCGGGCGTGGCGCAACGAACCGGCTCGACGATTTATTACATCGAGATCTTTCCCGAATCCGAGGCGCGTCGAGCCGGCATGGATCCCGTCCTGGCGCTGATGCCAGTCGCGGGCGAGGTGGACGTGGTGATCGCTTCCGAATTGATGGAAGCGGGCCGCGCCGTCCAACGTGGCCTCGTCACACCGGATCGCACCACACTGATTGCTTCCACGCACCGCGTGTATTCCATGGCGGAGCGCACCGCACCGGGCGATGGCCGCGTGGATTCGGCGGCGCTCCTGGATGCCGCCCGCACTTCTGCAAAGTACTTTGTGACGCAAGATTTCGCGGCCGTCGCGGGGAACGCGGGCAGCGTCATCAGCGCGGCATTGTTCGGCGCACTAGCGGCGGCGGGCCCGCTGCCTTTCGCGCGCGAGCAGTTTGAGGAAGCCGTTCGCAGGAGCGGAGCGGGAGTGGAAGCAAGCCTGGCGGCGTTTCGCGCGGCCGCCAACGGGCACGTGCCGCCGCCGGTGGCTCCAGCGCAAGAGCCGCGCCTCGCGGACAGGATTGAACGCGAGTTCCCGCGTCCCTGCCGCGAGATCCTGCAAGCCGGATTCGATCGCCTCGTCGATTATCAGGACGAGCGATATGCCGCCGAATTCCTGGACCGCCTAGCCCCGGTTCGAGATCGCGACCGCGGCGATTTTGCGCTGCTGCGCGAGACCGCCCGCTATCTGGCGCTTTGGATGTCGTATGAGGACGCTATCCGCGTGGCCGGCTTGAAAGCGCGCGCCGCGCGTTTCGAACGCATACGGCAAGAGGCGCGCGTGGGACCGGCGCAAATCCTCGAGATCCACGACTACCTCTACCCGCGGATCGGCGAGCTGGCGGACATTCTGCCAGCCGCGCTCGGCCACTGGCTGCTCTCGACCGCATGGGCGCGCCGCGTCGTGGAGCTACTGACGCGCAAAGGCAAGATCGTCCAGACGACCTCGGTGAGCGGGTATATGAAGCTCCATTTGCTGGCGCGCATGCGGCGGTCGAGGCGCCGATCGCTGCGGTTTCAAACCGAGCAGCGCAAGATCGGCGAGTGGCTCGCGACGGTCGTCGCGCTGGCTGGGGACGACTATGCGCTGGCCTGCGAAGTGGCCGAATGCCCGCGCCTGATCAAAGGCTACGGCGAGACCCACTCTCGCGGAGATGCCGCCTTCGGAAAAGTGATGAGCGCGGTCGCGGATCTGCGTGGCACATCCGGCGGCGCGGCCTGCTTCCGGCAATTGCGCCAAGCGGCGCTCGCGGAGACCAGCGACGCTTGCTGAGTAAGGCGGGTTGACAGACGAAAGCGTCTGTCCCACTTTTGGTGTGTGGGGCAGGCGCTTTCGCCTGCCAACCGATTCCTTCACGGTTTCGCTATTTTGCCTTCAGCGCCTTGGTGATGGTTTCGATCTCACCGGCCGTCATGCCCTTGGCGGTGGCATGCAGCACCGAGAAGAAATGCGTCACTTCGATATCCGTATCGGGAAAACCGATGTTGCCCTTGGGTCCTTCCGACGTAGCCAGGACTTTGCCCTGCGCATCAATCACCGCAAACCACGGGATCCCGTCGATGCCATCTTTCGATCCCAGACGGCGGGCCAGTTGTTCGGAGCCTTCGTTCTTCTCGGTGTCGACGGTGACCACGGAGTAATATTTGGCTAAGATCGGCGCGGCCTCGCTCTCCTGGAAAAACTTCTCCATCTTTTTGCACCAGCCGCACCAATCGGCCCGGAACTCCACCCAGCCGAGCTTGCTGCCGGCGGCCAATGCAGGCAGCGACTCCGCGAACACCTCAATCGACGGCGCGCCCGGGAAGAATTCCATCAGGATGGCCTTGAACTTGGCCATAGCGATGTGCCCGGCCTCCAGAATTCGCGGCGAGGTGATGGTGGTGACCAACGCTCCGTCCGAGTCCAGAACGGTGATCAGCATCGCACTCTCTTTGGGCAGATTGGCGTGAATCTTCTTCGCGAACTCCTGCACGGCCGCGGCATCGGCCACGTTGATGGGAACACCCACGTAGCCGGCGAGCAGGTGCGGCAGGTCGGGATCACTGTGGATTGCTTCGTGAACCTCGTCGCAGAGGTTGCACCAGCTTCCTTCGTATAGCACCGCCAGGCGCTTGTGCGAACTTTTCGCCTCGGCCAGTCCGTCATTGAGAGCCTTCTCGGCCTCCGCGTCGGGCGCTAGCCACTGGGGACCGGTGGGTCGCGTTCGGGCAGCGGCGGGTGGAGTTTGGGCCGAGACGAGACACGGCGCCAGAATCACGGCGGCGAAGAGCAGAGTGTTGCGGAATTTCATACCGACCTTTCCGATGGGGCCTGAACATCCATTCTAGCCACAAGCCCCGGCCATCGCCACAAGCCGCTAAGATGTGGTTTGTGAGGAAGCCCCAATGAACCGCCGCACTTTTCTCGCCGGAGCCAGCGCCGCCGCCGCGCTTGGCCGCGCCCAGAATTCGCCGCCCGCCGTCCCGCCGCGCCGCACTTATTCGCTCAATCGCAACTGGCTCTTCGCGGCCAGCGCCACGCCAGACAGCCACGCGCCCGGCTTCGACGATTCCAAATTCCGCCGGGTCACGTTGCCGCATACCAACGTGGACCTGCCGTGGCACAGCTTCAACGATCAAGCCTATGAGTTCGTTTCCGTCTACCGGCGGCACTTCCACGCGCCGCCCGCATGGAGCGGCAAGCGCGTCTTTGTGGATTTCGGCGGCGTGATGACCGCGGCTAAGGTGACCATCAACGGGCACAACTTCGAGGAGTATCGCGGCGGATACACGCCGTTTGCCTTCGAACTGACGGAGCATTTGAAGTACGGCGCGGACAATCTGCTGGCGGTGGAAGTGGATTCGACCGAGCGCGCCGACATTCCGCCCTTCGGCGGCAGCATCGACTATCTCACGTTCGGCGGGATCTATCGCGATGTCGAACTCCGCGTCGTGCCGAAGACCCACCTGGCGAATATCTTTGCGAAGCCCGTGCGCGTGATGGCCAACGACCGCGCCGTGCTGGTGCGCTGTTTTGTGGACGGGCCGGTGGATCAGCCGCTGACCCTCACCGCCGAGTTGCGCGATGGCGATCGCGTCTTGAAGAGCGCTACCGCAACGGTGAAGGCGGCCGCCGACTACTATGATGTGGCTCTCGAAGGCATTGGCGACATTCAACTGTGGAACCTGAATCGCCCCAAGCTGTATCAGGTGACGGCGCGCCTCGGCAAAGGCGACACGCTCTCGACGCGCATCGGATTCCGTGAGGCGCGTTTCACCGACAAGGGCTTCTACCTCAACGGCGAGCACCTGAAACTGCGCGGCCTGAACCGACACCAGACATATCCCTACACCGGCGGGGCCATGCCGGCGCGCGT
This sequence comes from Bryobacterales bacterium, assembly GCA_003167255.1. Classification (GTDB taxonomy): domain Bacteria; phylum Acidobacteriota; class Terriglobia; order Bryobacterales; family Bryobacteraceae; genus PALSA-129. Next base: position 2,492 of record PMTR01000180.1, on the reverse strand, counting down.
GCAGGCTCGCGACGCCAAAGTGCTGCGCCAGGAACTGAAGTGCAATATCGTGCGGACGTCTCACTATCCGCAATCGCCGCACTTTCTGGATGCCTGCGACGAAATCGGATTGCTGGTGCTGGAAGAGATCCCCGGGTGGCAGCACATCGGCGACGCGGCGTGGCAAGACCTGGCCGTGGACAATGCCGGCCGCATGATCCGGCGCGACTGGAATCACCCTTCCATCGTGCTGTGGGGCGTCCGCATCAACGAGTCCGCCGACAATCACGATTTCTATACGCGCACCAACGGGCTGGCGCACTCGCTCGACGATTCGCGCCAGACGGGCGGAATCCGCAACCGGCCAAATTCGGAACTGCTGGAAGACGTCTATACGGTGAACGATTTCGGATTCCCTCTGCGGTTGCCCAACCATCCGCTCTATCTGAATACCGAGTTCAACGGCCACATGTTCTCCACCAAGCGGTTCGATAATGTGGAGCGCGTGGCGGAGCACGTGATTCGTCACGTGCGCGTGCACGATCAACTGGCCTCCGACGAACGGTACGCCGGCGGCATCGCGTGGTGCGCCTTCGATTACGCTTCGCACCGCTACTTCGGATCGGGCGACCGCATCTGCTACCACGGAGTGAGCGATATCTTCCGGCTGCCCAAACCGGCGGCCGGCTTTTACCGGTCGCAGTGCGATCCCGAAGAAGAGGTCGTGATCGAGCCCGGCTTTTTCTATGCCTGGGGCGACCGCGGCAGCGGCAACGGTCCGGGCGTCGTCCCGATCTGTTCGAATTGCGATCACCTGAAGATCTATTACAACGGCCGGCTTCTTCTGGAGGCCGACCCGGATCGCAAGACCTATCCCAACCTCAAGTACCCGCCATTCATGGTGAGCCTGACCACGCTCTCGTTCGCTACTTGGGGCGACTTGAAGATCGAAGGCTATCTCAAGGACAAACTGGTGGCGACTAAGATGCTGTCTGGCAGCGGCACTGACGATGTGTTGCTGGTGAAACCCGACGACGCGGAACTGGATGGGGACGGCCGCGATGCCACCCGCGTGGTGCTGGCGGTGACGGACCAGTTCGGCAATCTGCGGCCGTTCGCGAGCGGCGCGATCCAATTGAGTCTCACGGGCCCGGGCCAGATTGTTGGAGAGAACCCATTCTCTCTGAGCGGCGGCGCGGGCGCGGTGTGGGTCAAGGCCAAAGAAGCCGCCGGGACAATCCGGTTGGAAGCCCGGCATCAATATCTCGGCAGGAAGGCCGTGGAGATTCGCGTACGCGCGGTGGAAGCGGAATTGGTGTAACGGTTGCTCCATGGGAGTCAGTTAGAAGTTGAGGAAGGTAGAACGAAGACACTTGTGGCGTAAGAAAGATTGGCGTTGCGGCGGCCGGGGCTCTCGGACTTGTCGCCGGGCGTATCTCCGGATTCTCTCGGACCCAATTACGGGCGGCCGCCAATGATTTGAACCAACATCTGCGGGGTTTATAACGCTGGATGGCGCGACGCGCCCCGTTTCGATGCCTGATCCTCTGAAAACCTTACTTCCTGCGCAACATCAGCCAGGTTTCTGGATTGTGCAATCGATTCCACGTTTCTTCCGTCGAGGGACCCAATGGGACTTTCACCCAACTGGATTTCGCAAGGCCATCACAGCCTCCGGAAGTCTCAGTACCACCTAAAAAGCAACGCTTCCCGGCCGGGGAAGTGGATTCGAAGATTGCGGCGAGCGCAACTCCTTACCCGATTCAAAAGTAGCACGAGGGTAGTACCAAGCCGGGTGCAGGAAAGCTGCAAGTGATTGATAACGGGGCAAATTGAGGTGAAAGATTTTTGAACTGCATTTTGAGATTGCCGGGATTGCGGTTGAAAAGCCGAGTGCCTATGGTGGGGTAAGAGGTGAATCAACGTGCTTTGCGCGTGCCGAGGCCACCAAGGCGGTTTTTGCTAATTGCGGCCCTTCGCTCCCTGACGGTCGCGGCTCGGTGTGGAGGTCGGAGCGTCAGCCGATGCGGCCGGGATGCGGGTGATTCTGCATGGGCATATTCGTCACCTCTTGGGAAGTGAGAGTGGTGGCAGAAGCTGTCGCAGGCAGTCCAGGAGTTGTTGCCGATCTTGGGGACACAACCTGCCTACGCTGCGTATGACCAAGCGGTTATCCAGGGTGAAGAACTTCATCCGGACGACGCTCGGCATCTTCAATCCGGCGGATTGATGGTCGATGCGAATATCCAGCGGCCACGGGCGATTGCGCGCGTCGGTGATCATTGCCATCACGGTGTGGCTCTTCGTGTTGAAAGCGCGCCGGCTCAGCACCGCGGCAGGGCGCCTCACGCTTTGATCGGTGTCGGTGAATGGAAATGGCACAACTACGACCTCGAACGGCATCACAGATCATCGTAATTCTCGTGATCGTTTGCTGGTCATCGACATTACCATCATACGTCCTTACCTCGTTACGGCAAGGCAGCGCGAGGGTGTGCGACATGGACGGGGCA
>PMTR01000147.1 GCA_003167255.1 Bryobacterales bacterium | reverse complement strand
GTACCACCTAAAAAGCAACGCTTGCTGGCCAGCAAGTGGATTCGGAAGATTGCGACGAGCGCATACTTCCTTACCCAACTCAAAAGTAGCATGGAGGTGAAACCAAACCGGGGGAGAAAAACTGCAAGTGGATGTAAACAGGGCAAATTTAGGCAAAAGTTTTTTGTGAGCGCGGTTTTGAGTTTTCGCTTGTTGGGTTCCATCCAGGAAAGAACGATATTGTATGTGATATCATTCTTGCAAATCCCGATGCGGCTGGTACTCGATACGGATGTGGTGGTCGCCGCCATGCGCAGCGATGGCGGGGCGTCCCGCCAACTCTTGCTGGCGGCGCTCGACAGGCGGATCACGCTGTTGGCTTCGGTTTCGCTGATGCTCGAGTACGAAGCCGTACTGACGCGGCCCGAGCATTTGAAGGAAATTGGCTTAAGAGCGGAAGAAGTTAACGAGGTGCTGGACGCGCTGGCTGCTGTGATCGAGCCGGTAGCGCTGCGGTTTCTTTGGAGACCCAGGCTGAAGGATCCAGCAGATGAGATGGTCCTCGAGACGGCAGTGACTGGCGATGCCGATCGACTGACTACATTCAACGTACGGCATCTCGCAGAGGCCGCGAGGGTATTTGGGATCCGCACGAGCCGGCCAGGCGCGGTATTGCGGGAGATGCAAGGAGCAGGCCATGAGAAGAAGTAACGTAGCACTTCGCCTCCAGACATCGCTGTTGGAAGAGGCCAAGCGGGTCGCGGCATCGGAAGGCGTTGCGTTGAACCAGTTAATCAACGTTGCAGTGGCGGAGAAGGTCTCGGCGCTACGCACAGAAGAGTACTTCCGCGAGCGATCCGGCCGCGCCAACATCGGCAAGGCGAAGCGTACCCTCAAAAAGGCCGGCCGAGGGAAACCGCCGACGGCCGGTGACGAGATATGAGCAGCCGTGAACCGCGAGGTAGAATGAGGTATGGTCGACTGGCAGGAGCGCATCGCGATTAACCCGGCGGTCTGTCACGGGAAGGCGTGTATCGGCGGCACTCGCGTGATGGTTTCCGTCATCCTCGACAACCTTGCCGCGGGCGTACCAGGTGAAGAAATCATTGCCAGCTACCCTTCCATCCAGGAACCGGATATTCAGGCAGCCCTCTCCTACGCTGCCGCGCTCGCGCGGGAGGGCACGGCGGACCTTCCCTTGGAACATACAGTTTGAAACTAAAGATTGATGAGAACCTGCCGAATGGGTGCGCCGGGATACTGCGCGGCGAGGGGTTCGAGGCCGACACGGTTACCGATGAACGACTGACAGGAGCGGAGGATTCTGCGATAGCGCTCAAGGCTCAAGGCGAGGGCCGTGTCCTGATCACGCTGGACCTGGATTTCGCCAACATCCGGGCATGCCCTCCGGCGGAGTACGCCGGTATCATTGTCGTTCGGTCGAAGCTGGATAGCGGGCCGACGGTGCGGACGGGCGGGAGTTTCCGGGATGAATCGTGGAAACGCCCAGGAACGTCCCGTCTGTTCGCTGGTTCCCTTGTCCCCTGGTTCCCTGGTCCCCGTGAGCGATAGGGGTTGGGTAGCCCTCTTCCTGAAACTCTCTGAAACTCTCGCGAAGAAACCCGTGTCCGCCGCCTTCAACCGGAGCGAACTGTAGCATCCGCCGCCGGAAGGAACAAGAATTCAAGGGTAGCGCTACGGTAACGGGCGTGCCGCTCGTCTTGACGAGGGGTCAAATCATAGTATGATTTTAGTAGAGTTTAAGATAAGGGGACCCTGAAATGTGGCGACGGCCCGGCATGCGAACAGACTCCTCACACTCCCCGCCAGCGGCGCAAGTGGGCCGGCGCGTATTTCTGGGAGTGGGCCTTGCCGCCGTCGGCGCTACCGTTTCGTGCACCAGGGGCACGGCCGGCGGAACATGGCGTTTTTTCACGCCGGCCCAGGCGCAGACCGTGGACGCGATCTGCGCGCAACTCATCCCCGCCGACCAGGATCCCGGCGCGAAAGAAGCCGGCGTAGTCAACTTCATCGACCTGCAACTGAGTAAGCGGTTCAAGAAGTATCGCGCCGTCTACCAACAGGGCATAGATGCGGTGGACGCTGCCAGCCGCTCGAAGTTCGGCACGCGGTTTGTCGAGCTCACCGGAGAGCGGCAGGTGGAGGTGTTGAACGTGGTCGAAGAGAATTCCCCGGTGTTCTTCGACCTCATCGTTACCCACGCGCGCCAGGGGTTCTACGGCGACCCGCGCCACGGCGGCAACCGCAACATGGTGAGCTGGAAGATGCTCGGCCTGCCGTTTCCTCCGGTGCGCGGCCGCGAGCACTACAAAGGCTAAGGCATGGCGCTCAAGCGTGTGAATGCGGTCATCGTCGGAGCCGGCGCGGGGGGCGGAGTGGTTGCCAAGGAACTCGCCACAGCGGGACTGAGCGTGGTCCTGTTGGAGCGCGGCCGGTGGTACTCGGCGGCGGACTGCCGCAAGGACGACCTGTACAATCAGCGAACGCAGGCGCTCGGCGCGCGCTTCGGCCCGGACGAGGAGCGCGACCCGCGCGTGCTGGTAGACGAGCGCGGGCGCGAGGCGCTGGTCAGCCCGAGCGACGGCGGTTACAGCAATAATGCGGCCTGTGTGGGAGGCGGCACTTTCTGTTACGGCGCCATGGCATGGCGCTTCATGGAGAAGGACTTCCGCATGCGTTCCACCTATGGCGCGGTGGAAGGCAGCACGCTGGACGATTGGCCCATCGGTTATCAGGATCTGGAGGCCTACTACGAAAAGGCCGAGTGGGAGATGGGCGTCTCCGGCGACGATTCGAACAACCCCTACAAAGCTCCGCGCCGCAGGCCGCTGCCTATGCCGCCGCTGCCGCCGAGCAAAGAGCATCAGGTGCTGCAACCGGCCGCCAAACGCCTGGGGCTGCATCCGTTCGACATCCCCATGTTGCGCAACACGGTTCCCTACAATGGGCGCCGGGCTTGTATGCGCTGCCGATGGTGCGTGGGCTTCGCCTGCGAGGTGAGCGCGCGCACCGGTACGCACAACACCGTCATCCCCACCGCCCTGGCTACCGGAAATTGCGAACTCCGCACCGGGTGCATGACGAAGGAGATCTCGCTCGACAGCAGCGCCCGGGCCACCGGCGTGGCTTACTTTGACGCGCACGACCGGTTGCAGGAACAGCCCGCCGACCTCGTGATTGTGTGCGGCGGCGCCATCGAATCGGCGCGTCTCCTGCTGAACACCAAACACAAGTTGTTTCCTACCGGCCTGGGGAACCGCAGCGACTGGGTTGGACGCAACCTTCAGGGTCATTCTTACTCCGGTGCCAACGGACTGTTCGACTTCGATATGTATGACGACCTGGGGCCGGGCGCCTCTATCGCCATTAGCGATTACAATCACGGCAACCCGGGACTGGCGGGCGGCGCCATGCTGGCCAATGAGTTCATCCGGTTGCCCTACCAGTTCATGGCCCAGGTTCCGGCTTGGGTGGCGCGCTGGGGTGAAGAGCACAAGGAGTTCGTCCGCAGCGCTTACAAGCGGACCATCGTAGTGACGGGCCCGGTGCAGGAGATGCCGCTGTTCGATGCGCGCGTCCAACTCGATCCCAAGGTCACGGACTACTGGGGAATTCCGGTGGCTCGTCTCTCCGGAGGGCGCCACCCGCACACCATCGAAATCGCGCGGTTCATCGCAGGCAAGGCCGAGGCGTGGCTCAAGGAAGCCGGAGCCGTGCAGACGTGGAAGCGGATTCCGGGGAAATCGCTGAGCGGAGGACAGCACCAGGCCGGAACGTGCCGCATGGGCAACGATCCAAAGACCTCGGTGGTGGACAAGGACTGCCGGATTCACGACGTGGATAACGTCTATGTGATCGATGCCAGCGTGCACGCAACCAATGGCGGCTTCAACCCCGTCCTGACCATCCTGGCAAACGCGTACCGCTCATCCGAGGCCCTGGTGAAAACCTGGAAGGGCTCCAAGGTGCGGTCGTGAAGAAGATCGTTCTCACGGCCGGCCTGCTGATTGCGGCATGCCTTCTGATGACACCGGGAGCGACCCTGTACTTCGAATTGGGAGACGGGACGCGCTGCACAACGTGCCACGAGATGCAGCCGCTGTACGACACCTGGCACTCATCGAGCCATCGCAACATCGCATGCGGGAAGTGCCACGGGGACGCGTTCACCGTGGATGTCGCGTTCCACATGAACAATGCGCACCGCGCCTACTCCCACCTGCGCGGCGACCTGCCCGAGCAGATCGGGTTCGCAAACAAGTACGTGCTCGAGATCGATCAGCAGTGCCGCTCATGCCATCGCGAGGAGTACGCCAAGTGGGAGTCCGGCCCGCACAGCGCGGGCTTTGCGCGCATCTTCCTCGACAAGAAGCACAACACGGCAAACATGCTGATGGACGATTGCCTGCGCTGCCACGGCATGTATTACGAGGGCGGAATCGCCGACCTGGTGCAGCCCGTCAGCCGCACCGGCCCGTGGCGCCTCGCGCAGCCCGAGTTGGCGAACATGCCTTCCATGCCCTGCGCCACCTGCCACCAGGTGCATCGCCAGGGGGAGCCCATGCAGAAGAGCGGTGTGGAAGGCAGCAGGCCGGGTCCCACGCAGGAAGTCGCGCGGCCTTCGCTCGCCCTGTTTGACCGGCGCACGCAACTATATGTTCCCGTCGCCGACCTACCCATGCCCGCCATGAAAGAAGGCGAGCGGGCAGTCAAAATGAGCAAAGACCAGCGCCAGGCGCTCTGCTATCAGTGTCACGCGCCCATTGCGGCCATGCAGGTGGGCAGCGGAGATGACCGCACCGGGTTGGGAGTCCATGAAGGAATCAGTTGCCTGGCCTGCCACGACCAGCACGGTGAAAAGACCCGTGCTTCGTGCGCGACCTGCCATCCCAAGATGTCAAACTGCGGCCTGGACGTGGAGAAGATGGACACCACATTCGTTTCGGCCGACAGCAAACACAATGTCCACTGGGTAAAGTGCGCGGACTGCCACACCAAGGGAGTCCCGAAGAAAAGACAGGAGACCAACCAATGAGAATTTTCCATGTGAAGACAGCATTCGTGGCCCTCAGTTTGGCCACGGCCGCATTTGCGCAGCAGGAAACGTCCGTCGTCATTGAGGCCCACAACATAGCGGTCAACTAGATTCCGGTCTACGGCGAGCAGGAGCAGGGGTATTTCGGGGACGGGCGACGAAACTCCCAAACGCCGGCGGCTGAGCGATAGGGGGTTGCGTAGCCTGAAACTCCGAGGGAAAGCTCCGATGGCCGGGGACGAGATCTGAGCAGCCGGGGCGGAACGTTCCGATACCCCGACAACGGCGAATCGGCATTCGGCTGGACATCGTGACAGGGCCGCAAGGCGGTGGTTCAGTTCGCTAAGAGCGCCGGCGGGAAATGCGTCTGACCCCTTTTCGCCCCTTTTCGCCGACCCCTTTTCGCCCGGGTTCCCTTTCGCCGGTGGGCCGCCGACAGAAACCACCTGTCTGCTATGCTAATAGCAGAATTACGTTATCGATTTTCCCTATGACCGTCACCGTGAAGAGCAAAGCCGGGTTGGTGGTGCCTCCCAGCGTTCAGCGCAAGGCGGGAATCAGAAGCGGCGACCGGCTGGAGTTCAGCGTGTCTTCCAACACCATCACGATTGCTCCGGCAAGGCCAGCCACCTACAAACCAACCAAATCCGAATTGGCTGCCATCCGCAAAGGCGAATCGGCCATTGCCCGCGGCGAGTGCGTATCCTTAACCGATTTTCTTCATGGCCTGGACAGTAACCGTCGCAAAGCCGGCACAAAAACAAACCGCGAGGTTTCCCGCTAGAGACCAAGCCAAAATCGGAGACGCGGTCCGATCGATGGCCGTCGCTCCGTTTGCCGGCGACGTGCTCAAACTGGAAGGTGAAGACAATCTCTGGCGCCGCCGTGTGGGCAGCTACCGGATTTTTTTCACGGTCGATGGGAAGGCAAGAACCGTAGCCGTGACCGCAATCGTCCGACGCACATCAAGAACGTATTAAGGGCACGATCACGATATCCTTTTCGCGCGGCTGTCAATGGAACAATAAGATGACAGAGCCGACACGAATTGCTGAAAGCCCCTGGAAACGTTCCGTGCCTCCCCGGTTTTTCCCCCGGAACATCCTGGATATGGCAGAATGGGAACGGCGCTGGACGGGCAGGGCGTGGGGCGCGGCGTTGACCGACGGTATCGAAGATGCCGCGCTGCTGGAGCGGATCCGCGAAGCTACGCGAACGGGGCGTCCGGCGGCCTGCGACGAATTCGTGCGAGAGTTGGATGCAGAGCGGTGTCGATGCCTGCGTCCACGGAAGCGCGGCCCAAAGGGAAGGTAGTTACGGAGGAGGCGCAACTGCGCCTGATGGGCTTGGTAGTTTCGGGGTTTCGTAGCCTGTCCCCGAAACTCCCATGAAATTCAAGGCCAACGCCGAGGAAGCCGACTGGTACGCATCCCCGCAAGGTCGCCGGCAGACGCAGCGAGAGTTTGCTCGCGCGCTCAAGGACGGGACTCTGATTCGCTCGACCGGATCGAAGATCGCGAAAAGCGAGCCGAACGTGCTGCTGCAGCTCATGGAAGAGGCTAAACGGAACGCGACACGCTCGATCTCAATTCGTGTTCCGATCGCCGACCTCGAACAGGCGCAGCAGATCGCCGAAAGGACCGGTGTCGGCTACCAGACCGTGCTCAAGCAAGCCATAAGAGAAGGTTTGAAGCGAGCCGGCTGACTCCGAGATTACGATGTCAGCCCGGATGTAGAACGCAGACTCTTCAGGGCTGCTATCTACGATCAGTCCTGCGACGTCGCCGTCGCGTCAGTGGGACGTAAAAGGGAAACCGGCCCGTCCCGGCTCTCGCTACAATGATGAGTCCATGTCTTTGCAGCATTTCCTGGAGCGCTACTTCGAGTTCGCTGCGCTCGGCGCCAACTGGCGCACCGAAATCCTGGCGGGGTGCACCACGTTCATGACGATGGCGTACATCGTCTTCGTCAACCCCGCCATCCTTCACGAAACCGGCATGCCGCTGGCGGCGGTCACGGCGGCGACGTGTTTGTCGGCTGCCATCGGCAGTTGCTTGATGGGCGCTTTCGCCCGCTACCCCATCGCGCTGGCGCCGGGAATGGGGCTCAACGCTTACTTCACGTACTCGGTGGTCAAGGGCATGGGGATTCCCTGGCAGGCGGCGCTGGGCGCGGTGTTCCTTTCCGGGCTGGCCTTTTTTCTGCTCACGCTGCTGGGTGTGCGGCAGGTGATCCTCTCGGCGATTCCGCTCGAACTGCACGCCGCGGTGGCGGCCGGCGTCGGCCTCTTCATCGCCTTGATCGGCCTGCGGAATTCCGGCATCGTGGTGCCCAATGCCGCCACCACGGTGACGCTTGGACACCTCAACGATAAGAGCACGGCGCTCGCGATCTTCGGTTTGCTGCTGATCGCGGCGCTGCTGGCGTGGCGGGTGCGCGCGGCGATGCTGATCGGCATTGTGACGACTACTTTGGTTGCGCTGGTGACCGGGGTGGCGCATTGGGCGCCGCAGACGTACCGGTTCTCCGACCTTTCGGCCACGGCGTTCAAGCTCGATCTGGCGGCTACGTTTCGGATCGGCTTCCTGGAGATCGTCTTCGTCTTCCTGTTTATCGACATGTTCGACAACATCGGCACGCTGGTTGCGGTGGGCTCCAAGGCCGGGTTGTTCGACAGCGCCCACCGCATCCCGCGCGTCAACCGCATCCTGATTTCCGACTCCATCGCTACGATGGCCGGCTCGCTGGCCGGCACGTCAACGGTGGTCAGCTATATCGAAAGCGCCGCGGGCGTGGCGGCGGGAGGGCGCACCGGCATTCCGGCCATTGTCACCGGACTGTTGTTCGTGGCGGCGCTGTTCCTGGCGCCGGTGGCGGGCGCGATTCCGGCCGCGGCGACGGCACCGGCGCTGATCATCGTGGGATGCCTGATGATGCCGGTGGTGGCCGAGATTCAATGGAACAATATCGAAGTGGCGGTGCCGGCGTTTCTCACGATGATGGCCATCCCGCTGACCTTCAGCATCGCGAACGGGCTGGCTTTCGGTTTCACCACCTACACGCTGATGAAAATCATGCGCGGCAAGTTCCGCCAGGTAAACTGGCTGGTGTATGTGCTGACGGCGATGTTTATTGCGCGGTTCCTGTATCTTTCGCGGGGGTGAGGGCGTGGACTACAACGGCCTGCGAGCCGGCTGAAGCCGGCTGCGGGCAGAATTG
>PMTR01000155.1 GCA_003167255.1 Bryobacterales bacterium | reverse complement strand
CCCCGAAAGTTGCCGCAAGGTTTCAACGCCTCCGGAAGTATCAGTACCACCTAAAAAGCAACGCTTCCTGCGCAGGAAGTGGACTTGGAAGTTAGCGACGAGCGCATACTTCCTTACCCGATTCAAAAGTAGCATGGAGGTGAAACCAAGCCGCGGGAGAAAAATTACAAGTGGATGAAAACAGGGCAAATTGAGGTCAAGATTTTTTGTGAATGGGATATGGCGATCGCTACGCTCGACCACAGAGGGGGATGAGAACGGGCTCGGTAAGAGGGACATTACGAGTAGGCCCCGAGCGATTGAGGCTGAGCGAGGTCTGGCAATGCGGGGCTGTTTGTCAGTGTGGCCCGGAACGCGTTAGCTGTTCGCTTCGATCAACTGCGCCACGGCCTCCCACTCCTTCAATAGCGTCGCCAGATCGGCCCGCCGCGCCGTCACCAGATCGCTCAACCGGGCGGTTTCTTCCACGCTGACGAAGCGGCCCAACGCGCTTTCGTAATCGGCGATCTCCACTTCCAGCTTGCTCACTTCCACTTCAATTTCCTCGCGCCGCTCCTTCATGCGCCGGAGCTTGATGGGATTCAGCCGCGCGGGCCGGGCACCCGGGCCGGCATCCGCGGCGGCGGCTGGTTGGCCGGGGTCGGCGATCGCCTGGGCCGCTTGCGGAGCTTCGACGCCCGGCGCCGCGCTACCGCTCTTCCTCCACCAGTAGTCTTCGTAGTTTCCGGGGAAGACATGCACGCGGCCATCCTCCACTTCGAAGACGCGGGTGGCCAACTTGTCGATGAAGTAGCGGTCGTGCGAGACGAAGACCACGGTTCCGGTGAATTCCTGGAGCGACTCCAGCAGCACGTCCTTGGCGCGCATGTCCAGATGGTTGGTGGGCTCGTCGAGCAGCAGGAAGTTCGAAGGCTGCATCAGCATGCGCGCCAGGGCGTAGCGGTTGCGCTCGCCGCCCGAGAGCACGCCGATGCTCTTGAACGCGTCGTCCTCGGAGAACAAGAAGCAGCCCAGAATGCTGCGAAGCTGGGTATTGGTGGCTCGCGGGGCCACCGTCGCCAGGTCGTCGATCATGCGCGCGGCGGGGTCCAGCTCCTTATATTGATCCTGCGCGAAGTAATCGGGCTGCGCGTTGTGTCCCAGCGTGTAGGCGCCCGCGCTGACCGGTTCGGCGCCCGCCAGGATTCGGATCAGCGTCGATTTGCCCGCGCCATTCACGCCCACCAGCGCCACGCGGTCGCCGCGCTCGATATAGCAATCGACCTCCGAAAAAACCAGGTGGTCGCCGTAGCTCTTGGCCACGCCTTTCAACTCCGCCACGATGCGTCCGCTGGGCTTGGGCTGCGGGAAGCTGAAATGGATGCTCTTCTCTTCAGGCGGAATCTCAATGCGCTCGATTTTTTCCAACTCCTTGATGCGGCTCTGCACCTGCTTGGCCTTGGTAGCCTGGGCGCGGAAGCGGTTGATGAAGGCTTCCAACTGGCGGACGCGGTCCTGCTGGTTTTCATGAGCCGCCTGCAATTGCGCGCGCCGTTCGGTCTTCTGTTGTTCATACCGCGTGAAGCCGCCGGTGTAGAAGTGCAATCCCTTGTTCCACAGCTCGGCGATTCTGCGCACAGTGACGTCGAGGAAGTAGCGGTCGTGCGACACCAGCACGAAGGCATTGGGATAAGAGGCCAGATACTCCTCCAGCCAGTTCCGCGCCTCCAGGTCCAGGTGGTTGGTGGGCTCGTCGAGCAGCAGCAGGTTGGGTTTTTCGAGCAGCAATTTGGCCAGCGCGATACGCATCTGCCAGCCGCCCGAGAATTCCTCGGTGCGGCGCTTCCAATCGCGCTGCGGGAACCCCAGGCCGGTGAGCACCGCGCCCACCTGCGCCTCGATGGCGTAGCCGTCGCGCGCGCGGAACTCGCTCTCCGCCAGGTGGAATCGCTCCGCCACCTGGTTGTAAGCATGGCCGGCCGGATCCAGTTCCGCCATGCGGTGCGCCAGTTGCTCCTGTTCCTCTTCGAGCGCCCGCAGGCTGGCGAAGACCGTCATGCACTCGGCGAACACGCTGCGCCCGGAAAGCGATAGACCTTCCTGCGGCAGGTAGCCGAGACTGACGCCTTTCTGCGTGGTGATGGAGCCGGAATCGAGCGAATCCAGGCCCGCCAGCACTTTGAGCAGCGACGATTTCCCGGTGCCATTGGCGCCCACCAAGCCGGCGCGCTCGGTGGGCGTCACCAGCCAGTCGACGTTTTCGAAAAGGATTTTGGGGCCGTAGCGTTTCCCCGCCCCGCTGAGTTGAATCATGGAGTCTGACTTTTATTTTAGTTGAGTGCGGCGCCAGTACCATGACCGCGAGGAAACATTCGCGGGACGGGCACCGCTCCCTCACGCTCGCGGCTCGCACCGGGACCTCCAGCGTGAGCGGTGGATTGCGCAAACGCACCAAACCGAACGGTCAGAGAACTAGTGGTCTGCGTCCGAAGTCTTGCCGGTCTTGTGGGGCGGGCAATCTTGCCCGCAGCCGCCTTTCAGGCGGCTCTTTCGCGCCGATGCGCAAGTTGTCGCACCGGTAAACGCCGGCTGAAAGCCGGCGGCAGCCAGGATTGGCTGCCCCACGGCAAAATGCATACTCGTTGTTCTGCATGCCGCACTACACTAGTACACCGAAGTGTCCGGATGGTAATGGCGCCAATCGAACCAATAGTCCTTGATCGCCTCCACCCGCTCCAGGCAAATCCCCTGCGATCTGCCCGACACCGCGCACCCCTGAAAATTCCATCCGCTTCCCGTCGCGTCATCCATAAACAACGCGGTTGAAACCGCCGCTGCCAGTGACGGCTGCCCTTGCCGGACGGCCCGGTAGAACTGGGGAATCTGCTCCGCGCCCGGAATTCGCCGCCGGAAGACCCGCACCGATTTTTCATCCGGTCCCACCGCGATCATCACCGGCTCCAATCCCACATGGTCCATCACCAATTTCTCCTGGAGCACCGAATCATAACGGAACGCCCGGCTGCTCGCAAAGGCACTTACTCCCAGCACGAGATCTCGTGGCGCCATGCCATGCTCGCGGTAACTCAGCACGGTGGGGGCCTTGCGCATGCGCACATCCCAGTTCTTGGGTGCATACTGCGGCACATAGGCAGCCACGTCGTTGGCAACCGTACCTTTCGGCTCCTCCGCCTTCCACAGCGCAAAACTGAGTTCGTCGCTCGGAACCAGAACCAGGGAGCGGCCCGCCAGCGGCCCTGCCACGGCATGCCCGCTGATCTGCTGCCAGTAGGTTCCGGTCTCCTCGTCCCGCATCAGAAAGTTCTGGTTATTGATGCCGGCCAGATGGAACCTCAGCCGCAGGCCATCGATTTCAGATCTCCACACCAGACCGGTGTGACAGAGCGTTCAATAGGTGGCTACAATCGGCACACCGTCCAGCACGTCATTCACCACATGGTGGTAGGACATGCTGCGGATGGGGTAAGCGCGGGCGCTCCGCCCCACTTTCACGGCGATCACCATTTCGTCTCCATCCAGCTTGGCCTGTCCTGCCGCGGAAAAAGTCGGCCGGCCGGAGGGATGAAACATCAGCTCATAAACGTTGACCCGCGAAAGCAGCGCTGCCCCCGCCACAATTAATACGCCCAGCGCGGAGAAGAACCGGCGCACCTTCCGCGTCTCATGCACCCAGTACCAGATGCCGGCAGCCAGCGCGCCAGCCACGCAAACAGCCATTCCCGCGGCCCGGTATCGCATCACCGCCAGCGCCGCCAGAAGCTCGCTCGATCCCTGCGCCCGAAAAGGACGAATCACATACAGCGGATAGAGCAGCAGCCCGAAAGCCACCGCTATGGTTAAAAGGCAGCACAGTAGAAACACTCGTCCCGGCCTCGCAGCATTCATCACCAAATCCTATAGCTGCCGGCGGTGCGCCGCAATACTAGATTTCGACTATGCAACACGTCCCGCCGAGCGCGTCCGGTTGGATTTGGCGCCGCTCCGCGCCTTCCCCTACTCCGCGCCGTCCGTTACACTGCTTGCCAGGAGCTTCCCAACTTGCGATTTCACAAAGCGGTCATCACCGCCGCCGGCCCGGACCAACGCGCTCTGCCGCTGCAGAGTCTGATCGATCGCGACGGCCGCGAGAAGTCGGTCCTCGGCATCCTTATCGAACAGGCCCTCGCCGCAGGCGTCGATGAGATCTGCGTGGTGGTCTGGCCCGGCGATGAGGCGCGCTACTCCCAGGCCGCCGGCGGCTACGCCGGCATGGTCCGTTTCGTGGCCCAGCCCCGGCCGCTCGGATATGGTCACGCCATCCATTGTGCCCGCGCTTTCGTGGGCTCCGATCCTTTCCTCCACATGGTCGGCGATCACCTCTACGTCAGCCCCGGCCAACCCTCCACCCTCCAGGTGGTGGAGATCGCCCAGGCCGAGGAATGCTCCGTCTCCGGCGTCCAGGCCACTCGCGAATCCCAGTTGCCTTTCTTCGGCGCGGTCGCCGGCCGGCGGCAGCCCGGCCGCCCCGGGCTCTACCGCGTCGATACGGTCCTCGAGAAGCCTACCCCCACCGAGGCCGAACAACGCCTTGTCGTCCCCGGCATCCGCGCCGGCTACTATCTCTGCTTTTTCGGCATCCACGCCTTCACCCCCACCGTCATGGACCTGCTCGGCGGCGCCATCGCCGCCGCTCCCGAGACGCCCGTCACGCTCTCCGCCTCGCTCGCCGAACTAGCCCACCGCGAGCAGTACCTCGCCGTCGAAGAAGCCGGCCGCCGCTACAACCTCGGCGCACGCTATGGCTTGCTGACTTCCCAAATCGCCCTCGCCCTGCACGGCCGCGATCGCGGCGAGTTGCTTTCCCACCTCGTCGAGTTGCTCGCGGACCAGGCGCTCGCGGAGGGCGGCCGAAAGTGAGTCCTCTGGTCGAAGTAATCACGTCCGGGGACCCCGAAATTCGCGACCGCCCGCTCGATTCGGTTTGCGCCGGCTTGCCGCTCCCCGCTCTCCTCGCGGAGTGCCAGGCCCTCGACCGCTTCCGCCGCTCCAGCGACAACCTCTACCAGCGCGTTCGCGCGCTCTTCTTCCTCTACGCCATTCATCGCTACCACATCCCCCCGCACGATCCCGCCGGCACGGCTTCGCAGATCCCCTTCGCCGGGTATTCCAACCTGTTGAAGCGCCGCTTCGAAGAGGCCATCGATCTCTTCCTCGCCGCGCAGACCGCCAATGGGCCGGGAGCCGCCATCTCCAGCGCCCTGGCTGCCGCTTACCGCGGCCTCGGCTTCCAGACACTGGCCGACCAGGTCCGCCGTAGCGTGCGCTCAGTCCGCGGCAACCAGTGGATGTTCCGTGCCGGCCATCCCGCCGACTACGCGCTCCGCCTCCGCCCCGAACTGCTGCGCCCAGCCTCCGGCCTCTACCCCGTGCTCTCGGAATCCACCCCCGTCCGCATGGATCTCACGCACAGCGGCTGGAGCGACATCTTCTTCCTCGGCATGGACTTCCCCGAAGGCGCACGCGTCCTCAACATATCCATCGATCTGGCCGTCCGCGGATCGGGTCTCCCCGCCGAACCCAAACCGCCCGTGGAAGCCTACCTGCGCGTGATCGATCAGCCGGTCCTGCGGCTCGCCAGCGTGGACTTGCAGGCCACCGCCGAGATCGCTTCCATCGCCGAGGTCTTCGATTTCGCCCGCGATTACCTCGGATTGCTCAAAGCCGCCGTGATCGCTTCCGGACTGGTGCCGCCCGGCATGGAAGGCGCGTCGCAGCCGCTCTCCGACGTTCTCGAGCGGCTCACCGGCGCTCGCGGGCTGGGGATCGAGATCGTCAGCAAGGTCAACGGGATCCCCAAAGGCTCGCGCCTGGCCGTCTCCACCACTCTGCTCGCCAGCCTGATCTCCGCCTGCATGCGCGCTACTGGCCAAATCCGATGCCTCACCGGCGGATTGGACGAAGAGGAGCGCCGCCTGGTGGCCGCGCGCGCCATCCTGGGCGAATGGCTGGGCGGCTCCGGCGGCGGCTGGCAGGATTCCGGCGGCATCTGGCCCGGCATCAAGCTTATCTATGGTGTGGCCGCCTCCCCGGACGACCCCGAGTTCGGCATCAGCCGCGGCTGCCTGCTGCCCCGCCATCGCATCTTCGACGCGGTCGAGATCTCGCCCGAAACCCGCCAGGTTTTGCAGGATAGCCTGGTGCTGGTGCACGGCGGGATGGCCCAGGACGTGGGCCCCATCCTGGAAATGGTCACCGAGCGCTACCTGCTGCGCTCCGAAAAGGAATGGCTGGCGCGCCGCGAAGCCGTGGGCATCCTGGATGAAGTGCTGGTTCAGTTGCGCCAAGGCGATGTGCGCGGCATCGGCCGCTCCACCGGACGCAATTTCGATGGGCCCATTCAGACCATCATCCCCTGGGCCGGCAACCTCTATACTCACACTTTGATCGAGCGCGTCCGCGCCGAAATGGGCGACGATTTCTGGGGCTTCTGGATGCTCGGCGGCATGTCCGGCGGCGGCATGGGCTTTCTGTTTCAACCGCGCCGCAAAGCCGAAGCCCAGGAACGCCTGCAGCGGATCATGAGCGAAACCAAGGCCGCCATGGAACACGCCGTGCCGTTCGCCATGGAGCCGGTGGTGTACCACTTCACCATCAACGAGTGGGGTTCCACCGCGGTTCTGCGCGCTGGCGACGCCGCCCTCATGCCGGCGGAGTATTACACTCTCGCCGTCCCACCGCTGGTCCGCTCCGAAGCCAAGTTGCTCTCCCCCGCGCGCCGCGCCGAGCTCGACCGTTTCGCCTCCGCCTGCCGCAACCTGCCCGAGTTCGGCGGCATGGTGCAGCAAATGTTCGATCACCTGCTGCCGCGCGGCCACGAGAAGCCATCCGGCGCCGCCCATAGCCTGGATGCGCTGCTGCGCGCGCATGGTTTTGATGCGGTGCAACACGAGCAGATTCAAGACGACCTCCGCGGCGGCCGCATCGGCCTGGCGCAGAACCGTTTGCCGGCCAACAGCGACATTCAGGACGTCCAGCCCGGCGACCTGGCGGACGCTACCAAAGGTCTGCCGGAGCACTATCGCCGCACCGGTCTGGATGCCCTGGCCAGCGGCAGGGTGGCGGTGGTCTCGCTGGCCGGCGGCACCGGCAGCCGCTGGACCAAGGGTGCGGGCGTGGTGAAGGCGCTCAACCCCTTCTGCCGGTTGGGCGGCCGCCACCGCAGTTTTGTGGAAGTGCACCTGGCCAAGAGCCTGCGCACCGGCCGCGAGACCGGTACGCTGCCGCCGCATGTCTTCACCACCAGCTACCTGACGCACGACGCCATGGCCGCTCATCTTCGCGCCTGCCAGAACTACGGCTACCCCGGTGCGGTGCTGCTTTCGCCCGGCCGGAGCATCGGCCTGCGCATGGTGCCCATGGAACGCGATCTGCGTTTCGCCTGGGAGGAGATGCCGCAGCAGTTGCTCGACGAACAGGCGCAGAAAGTGCGCGAGAGCCTCCACAACACGCTGATCCAGTGGGCGCGCCAGGCCGGCGAAGGCAGCAACTATACCGACAACCTCCCGCTCCAGTGCCTGCATCCGGTGGGGCACTGGTACGAGATCTCCAACCTGCTTCGCAACGGCACCCTGCTCCGCCTGCTGGCCGAATATCCACGTCTGAACTACCTGATGGTGCACAACATCGACACCACCGGCGCCGATCTGGACGCGGCGCTGCTGGGTTACCACATCGAACAGGGCGCGGGCCTCACTACCGAAGTGATTGCCCGCCAGTTGGAGGACCGCGGCGGTGGCCTGGCGCGAGTCAACGGCCGTTTGCGGCTGGTGGAGGGAATGGCGTTGCCGCGCGAAGAGGTCGAATCCCAGCTTTCGTATTACAACAGCGCGACGTATTGGCTGGATCTCGACCGCGTGCTGGCGGCGTTCGGCCTGGAACGCGGCGATCTGGCCGACGAAGAGAAACTCGGCGACGCCACGCGCCGCCTGGCCGCGCGAATGCCAACCTACATTACTCTGAAGGACGTCAAAAAGCGCTGGGGCAAGGGCCAGGAAGACATCTTCCCGGTGGCGCAGTTCGAGAAGCTGTGGGGCGATATGACCGCTCTTCCCGATCTGGATTGCCGCTACCTGATTGTGCCGCGCATGCGCGGCCAACAACTGAAAGAGCCCGCGCAACTCGACGCCTGGCTGCGTGACGGCTCCGCCGCCCACATCGAAGCGCTGTGCGGCTGGTAGGAGAGTTAAGCGTGGGACAGACGATCGGTTTAGGTCGTCTGTCGCTGAGGGCCTTCGGCCAGCGAGATTTCATGAAAAAATGGGGGGAGCCTGGATGTCTCCGGGCGGGCTGGGCAGCACCGGNNGCGCTTTTTCGACCCTGTCAGGCCGGGCCGGAAAGGAGACCGTCGTTGGGATAGAAGTGGTCGACGTTTTCGGGAGTGATGACCTGGTGACTGGTGAAGATGGCGGGTGGCACGGCCTTGTTGCCGAGGATGTCCAGCGCGAGGCGGATGAGACCGTCGCCGTACTTTTCCGGGAAATAGGCGACGGAGGCGACTAAGCGCGTGCCGGGAGTGCGGAGTTCGGCGCGGGCTTCGGTTTCGGCATTCTGGCCGACGATGGCGCAATCGGCGGCGCGGCCGGCTTCCTGAAATGCGCGCAGGGCGCCCAAGGCGCTGGAGTCGTTGACGGCGCCGACCAGAATGCGGCGGGCTTTGGATTCGCGCAGGTACTTGCGCACGCGCTCGTGCGTGGTCTGGAACTGGCCGTCGCCATCGATGGAAACCGTGCGGCAGGATTCGGCGATGCGGAGGGACTCGCCAATGCCGACGGAAATGCCGCGAACGCGCGTTTTGGGGAGAGAGCCGGCGCGTTGTAACTCGATGAGCAGAATCTCATCGACTTCGGAATTCCAGTGGCGTTTAGCCCAGCGGCCGAGGTAGTGACCGGCCATAAGTCCGGCCTGGTAGTTATTAGCGCCGAAGTAAGTGGCGCCGGGATGGGGGATATCGATGGCGATGAAAGGGATGTGCGCCTCCAGGTACTTAGCGCCAATGGCGGGAGCGATCATTTCATCGGTCTGGAATTCGATGATGAGATCGACTTGTTCGCGGATGAGGTAGTCCGCGCTGCGGAGAGCGATCTTGGGCTGATAGCGGTTGTCGACGACGATAAGTTCGACCTCGGCGCGCTCGGCGGCGCGGGCGAGGCCGTCGCGGACTGCGCGATCGAAGGAAGCCTCCTGCCCCTGGGCGGCGTAGCCGAGGCGGTACAAACGGCGGCGGCGCACTTCGGCGGCCAGGCGGTAATGATTCTCGCCGACCTTATCGAGGAAGCCGCACTGGTGGAGGGTGTAGAGCAGGCGGAAGCACATGCCCTTGTTGTAGGCGGTGCGTTCGACGACATCGCGCAAGCGAAGAATGTCGCCGGGTTTCTGGAATACTTCCAACACCCGAGAGGCGTGGACCAGCGATTTGACAGTGTACCGGCTGTGGTTGGAAGTCTTCACTCGGGACTCCTCGGCAGCGTTCAGACTGAGACCTTCATTGTTGTAGCAGTTTTGACATTCAAAACGCAAGCGGGGCGGGAACGGGGCGGGCGAATGCGGGCAGAGGCGCGAATTGTCACGGTAAACGTAGTGTTTGCGGAGAAATAGGCGGTTGGGGAGGAGACGCAGGATGTTCCGCATTACAAAAAGGGCGAAAGGATTGGCGAAGCTGGTGGCCGTTGCGGCCCGCAACACCGTACAATACAGACTTTGCACCGACCGGCAAACTTATGACACCGAATCCCGCGCTTGGCGTGATGTTCCACTGGCTGGGTGGTCTGGCATCCGGCAGTTTCTATGTTCCGTTCCGCGGCGTCAAGCGATGGTCGTGGGAGACGTATTGGCTGGTGGGCGGCTTCTTCAGTTGGATCATCGCCCCATGGGTGTTGGGGACGATCATGACCAACGACCTGCCGGCGGTGCTCCGCGAGACGCCGGGGAGCACGATTTTCTGGTGCTATTTCTGGGGCCTGTTGTGGGGGCTGGGCGGGCTGACGTTCGGGTTGACGATGCGGTATCTGGGCATGTCGCTGGGGATGGCGATGGTGCTGGGATACTGCGCGGCGTTTGGGACGTTGATGCCGCCGATCTTCGACGGAGTGTTCGCGACGAGCGTGTTGGGGACGGTGTCGGGCCGGGTGATTCTGTTCGGAGTGGCGGTTTGCCTGGGCGGGATCGCGTGCGCTGGGAAAGCGGGCATGTCCAAGGAAAGGGAGATGTCGGCGGCGGAGAAACAGAAAGTCATCAAGGAATTCAATTTGAAGAAGGGCGTGTTGGTGGCGACGTTCTCCGGCGTGATGAGCGCGTGCTTCTCCTACGGTCTGCGCGCGGGCGACCCCATCAAAGCGCTGACCTTGCGCCATGGAACGACCACGCTATGGCAGGGCCTGCCGGTGCTGGTGGTGGTGCTGCTGGGCGGGTTTACGACGAACTGCATCTGGTGCGTGGCGCTGAATATCCGGAACAAATCGGGGCGCGAGTATTTCGGCGGCGGGCGGGAACCGGAACGCGCGCCGATGGGTTGGAACTATTTCTTCTCGGCGCTGGCGGGAACCACCTGGTACTTCCAGTTTTTCTTCTACACCATGGGCGAAACGCAGATGGGGAGGTACAAGTTCTCCAGTTGGACGCTGCACATGGCGAGCATCATTATCTTCAGCAGCCTGTGGGGAATCGGGCTGCACGAGTGGCGCGGGGCGAGCGCACGGACGAAGATGTGGCTGACGGCGGCGCTGGTGGTGCTGGTGGCGTCGACGATGATTGTGGGGTACGGGAACTATTTAGGGACGACGGTGGCGTCATAGGGCGCGATGTCTTTGTGCAAGCGTGGCGATGAGCTCACAGGCCGCCGTGGAACCGTCCGAATGCGTGGGCAAGCATTAGCGACATGATCAGGATGCCCGCCCCGAGCGAGAGCACGTGCCGGGTCTTGCGCAGATTGAAGCTGCCGACACGACAGACGAGCAGGTAGCCGACGGTAAGGTTGAAGAGGCCCCATAGGACATTGACCGTCGAGGAGGACAAGCCTACCCCGGGTGGTGATGCGAAGGGGCTCTGGAAGGCATGCCCCGAGATCCCATTGCCGAGATGGGGCAGGGTGTTCGCGAGGAATGCGCCCCCGAAGAAGTACGCCACATAGTGATACCAGCGCATGGTTGCTCCCTTCTGGCTGCCGAACCAATGCTAACAGGTTTCCGGAATCCGCCCCACTCTTGCGCGTGCTTCGGGCAGAGCCGCGACCGTAAGGGAGCGTTAGAATTGGCCGTGACGAACGCTCCCTGACGGTCGCGGCTCCGATTGGGGTCCGCGCTTCTTATTGGCCGTAAGGGCGCTGGGCGGTGGCCAGCGGGTCCGGCGGAAGATCGAATTTGGCGAAGGGATCGGGATGCGCGGGGTCGAACGGCGGCGTGTCGAACAGGTATTTCACGAGCGGCAATTTGCTCTGCCGGATGCCTTCGACGATGCACTTGGCCAGTTCGTAGCTGCCGTAATCGGAGTGGTGGGTGGTGTCTTTGCCGGCGAAGGCGAGATGCGCATCAGTGGGGCCGAGGGCTTCGTAGAAGAGCTTGCTCATGGCGTTCAGGTCGATGAGCGTGACGTTCTCTTCCTTGGCGGTTTGACGGACGGCTTCGGGATAATCGCCGAGGCTGTTGGTGATTTTGCCGGCGTCGTCGAAGGTGAGGCGATTCATGGAAGTGACGAGCACGGGAATGGCGTCGTGCCGGCGGGCCTCGGCGATGAATTTCTTGAGGTCGGTCTCATAACTGGTGAAGGCGCCGATGCTCTCGCCTTTTTCCTTCTGGTCGTTGTGGCCCATCTGAATGAACAGGTAGTCGCCGGGCTTGATGACGCTCATCACTTTGGCCAGGCGGAGTTCGCCGATAAAGCCGCGGAGCGATTCGCCGGATTCGCCGTGATTGGCGACGGCGATGTCGGGCTTGAAGAAACGAGTCAGCATCTGGCCCCAACTGTTGTAGGGCTCGACCGGTTGGTCGGTGGAGGTGGAGTCGCCGGCGATAAAGATGGTGGGGATGGCGTCGGCCTTTTCGATTTCAACGGCGCAGACGGCGGGATGGGCGTCGGAGAATTCGAGCGTGATGCGGTTGTCCCAGGCGCGCGCTTCGGAGGTCTTCTCGCGATCCTTGAGGCGGACCTCGCCGCCGCCGGCGATGTGCGGGGCGCGGACGTTGACGATGAAAGACTGGGTTTCGAACTTGCCGGGCGCCAGGCGAACGCGCTCCAGCATGAGGCGGCGCAATTCGGCCTTGACGGTGGTGACGGACTCGGCCTCGCGATCGCCGAGGGTGACGGTGACTTTGTAGTTGCCCTCTTCGGGCGCTTTGATGGAGAAGTAGAAGGGAGTGTCGCTGGTGATGAAGTCGTCGCGGAGCGGGTCGCCGCCGCCGCGATGAATATTGGTGAGATTGGCGCCCGGTTCGAAGCCGTAGCCGAGGTCGTCGGAATACATGGTAGTGGCCAGGACTTGTGTATAGCCGGGTGCGGGAGTGGCGGCGCCGAAACCGAACTTGAGGGCGGGAGAGGGAGTTTGCGCCGCTGCGAGGGCGGCGAGCAGCACGGGGACAGCGGACGCTACACGTCTGAGTGGCATGAGCCTTCCTTCATCATACGCGAGCGGCGCGGGGCGGTTTTGCGTTTTCCGATGTTATACTTTGGGCGGATCATGATCAAATTGTCGATTGCAATTTTGGCGGTGGCCGCGGCACACGGCGCGGAGTTCCGGGTGAGCGATTACGGAGCCAAGGGCGACGGAAAGAGCAACAACACGGTGGCAATACAGAAGACCATCGACGCGGCGGCGAAAGCGGGCGGCACGATTGTGCTGAAGCCGGGAGTCTATTTAACGGGATCGTTGTTTTTGAAATCAGGCACGCACCTGCGGGTGGACGAAGGCGTGGAAATCCGCGGGGTGCAAGATCTGGCGGGATATCCGATTATGCAGACGCGCGTGGCGGGGATCGAGATGAAATGGCCGGCGGCGCTGATCAACGTGTATGAACAGACGGGGGTGAAGATTTCCGGCAAAGGGACGATCGACGGGGACGGCAAGATCTGGTGGGACAACTACCGGACGCTGCGGCGGGACTATGAACCGCGGGGCCTGCGGTGGGCGGCGGACTACGACTGCCAGAGGCCACGGCTGATCCAGATTTACAAATCGTCGGATGTGGATTTAAGCGGGCTAACGCTGAACCGCTCGGGATTCTGGACGGTGCACATCTGCTATTCGAAGACCGTGACCGTGGATGGCGTGACGATCCGCAACAATATCGGCGGTAAGGGGCCGAGCACGGACGGGATCGATATCGACTCGTCGTCGAACGTGCTGGTGGAACACTGCGACATCGACTGCAACGACGACGCCATCTGCCTGAAGGCGGGGCGTGATGCCGACGGGTTGCGGGTGAACCGGCCAACCGAGAAAGTGATCATTCGGGACAGCACGGTGCGCGGCGGAGCGGCGGGCGTTACGGTGGGGAGCGAGACTTCGGGTGGCATCCG
>PMTR01000058.1:9985-11548 GCA_003167255.1 Bryobacterales bacterium | reverse complement strand
GCCCCCATCGGTTAACAACCCCGAAAGTTGCCGCAAGGTTTCAAGGCCTCCGGAAGTATCAGTACCACCTGAAAAGCAACGCTTGCTGGCCAGCAAGTTCGGATTGGGAATATTGCGACGAGCGCATACTTCCTTACCCGATTCAAAAGTAGCATGGAGGTGAAACCAAGCCGAGGGAGAAAAACTGCAAGTGGTTGATAACAGGGCAAATTTAGTTGAAAGATTTTTGTTAATGAAAAAAGTTTCGTCAGTTTCGCAGCGCGGAAAAGCCGGGGACGATGATGCGGCGGAGCCGCGAAATTGATGAAACCGTTCGGTGAACGAAACCGGATTGCCTGAAAATGCCGCAGTTCAGGCTGTCCCCCGACGCCCCATCACTTTCGCGGCCGGCCTCCAAGTTCATCTCCTTCCCTCACGTTTTCTTGGCCGCGAAACTGAAGACCTTTGACATTTCCAAAATTTTAGGACTATTTTGTCTTTTAATTCAATCGTTTGCAGGCGCCAAAAAAAGAGTCGAGCCTGCGGGGAAGGTAACGTTGAATTGGAAAGAGGATGTCCGCCCCACCAAGCTGACCTGCAGTCCTCCCATAGCCTCCCTTGACCCCCTTACCGCTCTTCGGAGCGATTCCTGCTCCGCGGGCTTCCTCTTTCCAATCCACAAAAAGACTTTGACTTCCCCGGCGCCATTGGTTAAGGGTGACGTATGCCCTCGGGTTCGCACCGCTTCGAGATCGGGACGATTGGCTGCACGGTGCTGAGCGATGGCTACGCGTCCTATCCGACGCCGTGGTTCTTCCCCAATGCCGATCCCCAACAACTCAGCCGCGAGCTCGCAAGCCGGCGGGCGCCACAAGAGACGGTGCTGTGCCCGTATACCTGTCTGCTGGTGGAAACCGGGCGGCACGTGATGCTGGTGGATACGGGGTTGGGCGCGGCTTCGCCTACGTCCGGAGCGATTTTGGCGCGGCTGGAGATGGCGGGCATCCGTCCGAAGGATGTGGACACGGTGGTCCTGACGCACGCCCACCCGGACCACATCGGAGGCGCGGTGGATATGAGCCGGCCAAAGGTTCCGCGGCCCATGTTTCCAAATGCGCGGTACGTGATTTCGGAATTGGAATGGGAGTTCTGGATGGACGGGCATGCCGACCGGGGCGGCCTGCGTTTGCCGGCGGAGCTCCAGGTTGGCATGGAATCCACGGCGCGGCGGAGCCTGACGGCGCTGCGGCACCAACTGGAGATAGTGGAGTGCGAAACGGAGGTCTTACCCGGCGTGCGGGTGATTCCGGCGCCCGGCCACACGCCCGGGCACCTGGCGCTGCTGCTGTCATCGGCGGGCCACCAGTTGCTGAACGTGGGCGACGCCGCCGTGCACCCGCTGCACCTCGAACATCCCGATTGGGAAAATGGTTTCGACCAGGCGGGCGGCCGCGCCGTCGAGACGCGCCGCGGGCTGCTGGAACGGGCCGCGGCGGAGAATATGTACGTGATGGGTTTCCACTTTCCCTTCCCGAGCGTGGGCCGTGTAGCGGCGCGGGAGGCGGGCGGATGGGAGTGGCGGCC
>PMTR01000058.1:0-9970 GCA_003167255.1 Bryobacterales bacterium | reverse complement strand
GGCAGCGGCGCTCGAAGCGCGGGTTGAAAACTACTTCCGCGATCCGCGACGCGGGTTCTTCAACTCGGACTGCCGCGCCTTGATCTTCTTGCGCTTGGGCTTGCTGATCACGAAGGTGCCGCTGCCCTGATACTCCGCCTTATACACTTTGTCGTCCGCCAAAAGAGACTCTCCTATGGATATGCTGGTTTGATCCTTCATTGTACCGCGCATTATGCTGTTAACAGTGCACTCACGTCTCGCTGTTCTTTTATTCTGTGTGCTGCTCGATACCGCGCCGGCCGGCGCGCAGTCCCGCCGTGACGGCAAATCGGTCTGCTCCCAGGTTCCGGGTATTACGGCGGAGCTGACGGCGTTCTCCGGCATGAAGCTGCGGCGTGCGGTGCCGTGCGCTTACATCAGCAAAGAGCAGATCAACCAGTTTCTGAACAAGCGCGTGAAGGAAGTCGAGAGCCCCGAGGATGAGCGCGCCGAAGAATTGACGCTCAAGAAATTCGGCCTCGTGCCGCAAGACTTCAACCTGGCGAAGAACGAAGTGGATCTGCTCACGGAGCAGGCCGCGGCCTTTTACGATTACAACAAAAAGAAACTGTTCATCACCGACTCGACATCCAGCGAGAGCCAGGAGACGGTGCTGGCGCACGAGCTTTCGCACGCGCTGGCCGATCAGAATTTCAACCTGGCGCGCTACATCAAGCAGGGCCGCAAGAGCGACGATGGCTCGACGGCGCGCCTGGCGGTGATGGAAGGTCAAGCCACCTGGATGATGTCGGAATACATGGCGCGGAAGGCCGGCGGGTCGCTGATGGATTCGCCGCAGGCAGCCGCGGCTATGGCGAATCTGACGGACGAAGGCAGCGGCCAATACCCGGTGTTCGACAACCAGCCGCTGTATTTGAAATCCACCCTGGTGTTCCCGTACACCCAGGGCATGCTGTTCCAGAACGCGGTGATCCAGCGCGACCACCTGGAGGCTTTCGGCGAAGTTTTCCGGCGCGCGCCCGTGAGCACCCAGCAGATCATGCATCCGGACAAGTATTTTGCCGGCACCCAGCCCACCGAGCCGAAAGTGCCGGACGCTCATCTGCCGCGCGGCTATAAAGGCCTGGTGGGGGGCACGCTGGGCGAACTGGAGCACAGCATCATGCTGGAGCAATATACCGGCAAGGAGCGCGCGGCGGAACTGGCGCCGCACTGGCGGGGCTGCGCTTTCGAGCTCTACGAGAACAAGCGGGCGGGCCGCGTGGTGCTGCTCTACGCCACCGAGTGGGACAGCGCGGACGCGGCCGGACAGTATTTCGCCGCGTACCGCGAAGTGCTGAGCAAGAAGTGGAAGAGCATGACGGTGGATTCGGCGAGCGACGATCTGGTGACCGGCCGCGGCGACGACGGCCGCTTCGAACTGCG
Source organism: Bryobacterales bacterium (assembly GCA_003167255.1). GTDB lineage: Bacteria > Acidobacteriota > Terriglobia > Bryobacterales > Bryobacteraceae > PALSA-129. The sequence continues at coordinate 8,563 of PMTR01000058.1, read as the reverse complement.
GCGCAAAGGCGCAACCGTAAGCAGCGTGGAAGGGCTGGACCCTGCGATACACTGAGGTTCATGGCGAAGAAGCGATGTCTGACGGCGCTGGCACTGATTCCGTTGCTGGCGCAGGCGGCGGAGTTGCCGCGTAAGGCGCCGGAATACACCATCAACAGAAACGGCGCCCCGCCGCTGACGCTCAGCCAGTACAAGGGCAAGCCGGTAGTCCTGGCCTTCATCCTGACCTACTGTTCGCATTGCCAGCGGACGGTCGGGTTCTTGAGCAAGGACCAGAACGAATACGGCCCGCGGGGCTTGCAGGTGGTGGCGTGCGCGATCGAGAACGGATCGCAACTGGCGGTGCCGGCGTTCCTCAAGAACTTCAATCCGCCGTTTCCAGTGGGCTACAACGACGGCGCGTCGGCGCTGGAGTTCATGCAGCACCCGATGGTGAAGATACCGGTCATGCCGATGCTGGCGTTTATCGATAGGCAAGGGATGATCCGCGCGCAGTTCGAGGCCGACGACGAGAAATTCTTCGGCGACCAACACGAGCAGAATCTGCGGGCGCAGATTGAAGAGCTGTTGAAGGTGGGAGTGGCGAAGAAGGCGGCGGCGCCGAAAAAATAGGGGCGAATGCGCTTGCGTGGGCATTTTGTCCTTGTATATATGGAGGAAGGCTCTATAATTACATAGATGCTATCCCGGCGCATCGGCGGCCACCTGATTCAGATGCTGCGTCACTCTCCAGCAGTCGTCCTGCTGGGACCGCGCCAAGTCGGGAAGACCACCCTCGGTTTGCAGATCGGCGAGCAACAAGCTTCGGTTTACCTGGACCTGGAGGACGAAGACGAGCGCGCCAAGTTAGCGAATCCCGTTCTGTACCTCGCGGACCACGAAAGAGAGCTGGTAATTCTGGATGAGGTTCACCGGGTACCCGAACTGTTTCAGCGGCTGAGAGGCATCATCGACAGGGGGCGGCGGCACGGAAAGGCGAATGGGCGGTTCCTGCTTCTCGGATCGGCCGCCATGGACTTGCTCAGGCAAACCGGTGAAAGTTTGGCGGGGCGCATTTCCTATCTGGAACTCGGGCCGTTCGACGCCCTGGAGGTGGATTCCGCAGCGATCGAGACGCTCTGGGTTCGCGGCGGCTTTCCGCGCAGTTTCCTGGCTGAGTCCGACGATCTGAGCATGGAATGGCGGCGCAATTTCATCCGAACGTACCTCGAACGCGATGTGCCTCAGTTCGGTTCGCGGATAGCAGCGGAGGCGCTTCGACGATTCTGGACGATGCTGGCACACAACCAGAGCCAAGTGCTAAATGCCGCTAATCTGGCTCGTGGCCTAGGTGTCGACGGCAAGACAGTCGCCGGCTATCTGGATCTTCTGGTAGACCTGTTGCTGGTTCGGCGATTAGCCCCTTGGCACCGCAATGCAGGCAAGAGGCTGGTCAAATCGCCCAAGGTCTATGTGCGTGACACCGGCATCGCGCATGCGCTACTGGGAATAGGCAGCAAGGAAACGCTGCTCGGCCATCCGGTTGCCGGACAGACTTGGGAAAGCTTCACCATTGAAACCCTGATCGGCACCGCTCCCGAAGGGACCGAGGCGCATTACTACCGAACCTCTAATGGGACCGAGGTGGATCTCGTGCTTACGCTGCCGGGCGGAAAGATATGGGCCATCGAAGTGAAAAGGAGTTCCGCACCCAAGGTCGAGCGGGGATTTCATTCGGCTTGCGCCGATCTCGATCCCCAGAAGCGCTTTGTAGTGTATCCGGGAAGCGAACGATATCCGCTTAACGACACCACCGATGCAATCGGCGTGGTTGCGCTAGCGAAGGAGCTTCAAGCGGCGAAGTGATTTCTATTGCAGCTTCGCCATCACCTTTTCGATAAGCGCGACATCCGGCACGCTGCCTTGCGCGATGCGGGCGGCGCCGCCACCACGGCCACCGGCTTCGAGCAGGGCGGCTTTCAGGGCTTGACCGGCGTCGATTCCGGAATCGGCGGAAGTGGCCAGCAGGACCGACGGCGGATCGTTCAGCGCGGCCAGAAACACGGCTTGGGGTTGCGCGGTGAAACTTTGCGCCAGGGCGCGGAACTCTTCGAGGCTGCCGCGGCCGGCGCGGCGCGTGACGCGACGGATGCCGTCGGGGCCGGGGGCGGTGTTGTGATAAAGTTCCCAGCCCTGGTAGACGGCGAGATCGACTTCCAGCTTGCGGCGCGATTTTTCGGCGGCGCGCGCGGATTCCAGTTGCGCGGCGATCATGGCCGGTGCGTCGTCGAACGAAGCCGAGACCAGTTGTGCGATCTTGTTGAGAGACTCGTAATCGGCGCGGGCGCGGGCCACGGCGCGGGCGCCGCATAGAAACTCGACACGCACGCTCTGGCGGATCTTCTCCAATTTGCGGATGAGGATGGCGCCGATTTCGCCGGTGGAGCGGACATGCGTGCCTCCGCAGGCGCTGCGGTCGAGGCCATCGATCGAGACGATGCGGAGCGGGCCTTCGCGGCCGGAGGGTTTGCGCAATCCTTCGGCTTGGGCGGCGTCCTCATACACGACCGTCACGGGCCGGTTCTCAGAGACCAACTGGTTGGCGCGGCACTCGGCGCGCGCAGCGGCGGCCGCATCGAGCGCGCCGCCTTCGAGATCGATGGTGGAGCTTTCGGCGCCAAGGTGGAAGCTGACGGTGTGGAGGCCCAGGAGTTCTTCGAAGACGGCCGAGAGCAGATGTTGGCCGGTGTGCTGCTGCATGTGGTCGAAACGGCGGTCCCAATCGATGGCGCAATCGACCGGCCCGGGGTCGACCGGCGCGGCGAGCACATGGGCAACGGAGTCGCCTTCATCGACCACATCCTGGACCGCGACGCCAGCGATGGAGCCAAGGTCGAAGGGCTGGCCGCCCGAGGTGGGGTAGAAGGCCGTGCGGTCCAGATAGACCGTGGAACCGCCGGGCGCACGGGCGACCACCTGAGCGTTGAAGCGGCGTAAGTACGAATCATTGTAATAGATGCGTTCCGTCATGGCGACCTATTCATTGTGGCAAAACGGGTGGCGCGGCGCGAATCGTGGGACAGTTGCCGGATGCTATCCCCTACCCGCAAATTGGCGCAATTTAGTACCACCATGGTACTAGCTACTCTTTTGGGGATCTTGTAACCGGGCGACGATGGTACTTCGTTGCGGAACACTGCATGATTCGTGCGCTTGCACTAATAGGGTTTGGTGGCGGGTTCCTCGCGATCTCACCGCCATTCCGCTTGACCGTGCTGACCGGTATCGGTGCGGCGGTGAACACGCTGAACTACTACAGCCCTCTCTCGTACATCGCTCTCGGGATCGTGCTGTTGGGTGGCGCCGCGTACTCGGTGTATTCGCCGCCACGGCCGCGTTGAGCGGGTCAGACCGCCCGGGTCTTGCGGTTGACCGCGCCAGTCTCCGAGCGGGCCGGCTTGCGCTCCGCGGCGGCATTGAGGCGCCTGACCTGGTCGGTAACGCAGACCAGGAACATGGGCTGGCGAGCGTTCTTCAGCAAATCGATGATGCGCGCGGAGGCTTCTTCCAGGTAAATCGTTTTGCCGTCCGTGAGCAGGTGGATATCGGAAGAAGCCGAGATCGCTTCGCTGAGGCGCTTGCCCATATCCTTTTGCAGGAAGCGGAGGACGCGGCGGATTTTCTGAAGCGAAAACCCCTTGCGGCGGAGTTCGGCGATGACGGATATCTCCACCACTTCTTCCGTCATGTAGACGCGCTTGTGACCGTCCTGGCGCGGGGAGACGACATTGCGTTCGTCCCACCATTGCAACTGGCGCAGGGTGACGCCGCAAATCCGCGCGACGTCGGTACTGTTGTAGCCCTGCTCCTCCGGTGAAGCCGCCGGTTTTGGTTTCCTGGCTTTAAACATTTTGAGCTAGTTCCGTTTCCGCAGAGATAATAGTGCCATCTAAAGGATTGTACATGGGCCTGCGCCGGTGTCAATAGGGTCACCCCAACCGCAAGGCCGCACCCCAAAATGGTCGTCCGGCCGGCGAGCGCCATCCGTTAACGATAGCACGTACCATCGGTTTGCCCGATAGGGCCTATGGTACAGACAGAACCCCCAATTTCATTGTGCTGCCGGTGCGGGGATAGTAGCATTGAAATCGGAAGCCGGCGCGCCGGAGAAGCGGCGCGCGCACCGGGATTCGTGAATGACGTGGGCGTGAAGGAACTGGAGTTTCTCAGCAACGATTCGGCGGAAGGCGAGCTGCTGGCGGACCGGCTGGCGCGGGGGGGACTCGCGCCGGAAGAAGCGCTGCAATACGCCATCGACATCGGCGCGGCTCTAAACCGGGCGCACAGCCGCGGTGCGATCCACGGGAGCCTTTCGCCTCACGCTGTCCTGCTGACGAGCGCGGGTGCGCGGGTCTTTGAGCCCGTGAGCGCAGATGAGCGGGCGGCGGCGTATCGTTCTCCGGAGCAGGTGGCGGGCGCGGCGCCGGATTGGCGCAGCGACATCTTCGCGTACGGAGCGATCCTTTACGAGATGGCGGGTGGGCGGCGTGCCTTCGCGGGTTCGGGAGCGGATCTGGAAGCGGCCATTGCGGGGAGGCCGGCCGCGCCATTGCTGGCGAAGTCGCCGGTGCTGGCGGCCATGGAGGGCGTGGTTGCCGGATGTCTCGAGAAAGATCCGGCGCAGCGGCGCCAGCGCATCCAGAACGCGGTCATCGAGTTGAAGCTGGCGGGCCGCACGATGGCGCGGATTGGCGAACAAGCGGCGCGGGCGCGGACTGCCCTGCAGGTAGCGGCCGCACGGGGCTCGATCGGCCGCTTGAGCGCGACCGGCACGAGCCTCAGTCCCAGCGGGCGGCAGCGAGTGGTAGCGGAGCCCCTGGAAGCCCCGCTTCGGACAGCCAAGCCGATGCGCAACCGCGTGGCCGCTATCCTGATCGCGGGGGCATTCCTGCTGGCGGTAGCCGCCACGGCGGTGGGAGCCGTGATGTACCTGCGTCCCAAACCGGCGCCAAGCTACAAGTTTCCGGTGACGCCGCCGGAGCACACCACGTACCGCATGCCGTCGCTTTCTCCGGACGGCTTAAACCTGACGCTTTCGGCCATCGGCAAAGAGGGCAAGCTGGTGCTATGGCTGCGCCGGTTGGATGCCGTGCATCCGGCGGTGATTCCGGGAACCGAGGGCGGCGTGGCGCCGTTCTGGTCGCCCGACAGCCAGTCTATTGCTTTTTTCGCGGACCAGTCCTTGAAGAGCATCAAGATCAGCGGCGGCCCGGCGCAAACTATTTGCGCGGCGGAAACCCTGCCCGGAGGCGGCACGTGGAATCGGGACGGCGTGATCTTGTTCGCGCCCGGACAAGGGGGCACGATTTACCAGGTGCCCGCGAGCGGCGGAGCCCCGCAACCGGTTCTGAAGCTGAATGCGGCCAGATTCGAGCGAGCTCACTTGTGGCCGCAATTCCTGCCGGATGGCAAGCATTTCGCGTTCTTCGTGCTGACCGATCTGGACGAAACCACCGGGGTCTACACCGGCGAACTCGGTTCGCCGGAGTACAGCCAGGTGTTCCGCTCCGCCACCAATGCGGTGTATTCGGCCGTGGGCGGCCCGGACTCCAAGAAGGGCTATCTGTTGTCCATCCGCGACCGGAGTCTCATCGGCCAAGCCTTCAATTCGTCGAAGCTGGCGGTGGAAGGCGAAGCCATCACGCTGGCCGAGGACGTGGGACCCGTGCGGAGCCTGTCGCTAGCGCCTATTTCGGTGTCGAACAATGGGATTCTGGTTTATCAGAGCGTCGGCCAGCCCTCACGGCAACTGGTGTGGATGGATCGCACAGGCAAAACCGTGGGCACTGCCAGCGCAGGCGGCCAATGGGGTCCGCCGCGGATCTCTCCCGACGGCACTCAGGCGGTAGCCGGAAAGCCGGGACCGGAAGGTGGAAATGCCGATCTTTGGATTCTGGAGCCCGGCGGCAAGGCCACGCAGTTCACCGACACTCCCGCGCACGAAGGCTCTCCGGTCTGGTCGCCGGATGGCTCGCGCATCGCGTACGTCAGCAATCCGGATGGCAACTACGATCTCTATACGAAGACGGTCAGCGGCGGTAAGACCGAACCGCTGTTCAAGAGCCCGTATCCGAAGTACCCGGCGGATTGGAGCCGGGACGGCAAGTACCTGCTGATGACGACACTGAATCCCGGCACACACAGCGACATCTGGTGCCTCGCGCTGAACGAACACCGGGCCGCGCCTGTGCTCGACACAGTTTATTTCGAATCCTACGCCACGTTTTCTCCGGACGGAAAGTGGGTGGCTTACCAGTCCGATGAGACGATGCGGAATGAAGTCTACGTGCAGCCATTTGAGGGATTGACCGATGGCACCAAACGCCGCTGGAAGGTCTCGAGTAGCGGCGGCGCCCTGCCCCACTGGCGGGCGGACGGGCAGGAACTGTTCTATATGACCTCGAGCGGCCGCATGATGGTAGTGGGAATCCACCCGCAGGGCGGCGAGTTCGCCTTCGACGAGCCCAAATTCCTGTTTCAAACGCGACCGATTCCGGGACAGTGGAATCTGTACGATGTCGCGCCGAGCGGCCAGACCTTCCTGCTCAACGTGCCTCTGGAGTGGTCCAACGCATCGCCCCTCACGGTGGACACCGGCTGGATGACCAGACTTCGGTGAGAGCCCGGCGGGCGCCGTTCGAACGTGATTCGCCTATGTACTACACCTGAGTCTGGCCGATAAGTTGGAACGGCACGGGTGTGTTTGCGTACATTCTGCACTCTCTGCAATCCTTACATCGTAGAGGGCGGTACCGGAGCCAGGACTTGTTGGCGCGCGGCGATGAAGGCAACGGGCTTATCACAACGGCCCTCCGATTGCTAGAATACAAGCGAGGTTCACGATACTATGCGAGCTTTCCTAGCAACCACGTGCATTCTGGCGAGCACCCTGCTCTGCGGTGGTTGTGCCACCAAGAAGTACGTGCAGAATACAACCGCCCCCATCCAGGCCAAGGTGGATCAGGTGGGCCAGCAGACTACCCAAAACGGCCAACAGATCGAGGACACGCGCAACCAGGTGAAGCAGGTTGACGACAAGGCGACGCGCGGCATCAGCGCGGCGCAGGAACGTGCAGCCAGTGCAGACCAGCATGCTGCCGCCGCCGATCAACATGCCGCCGCGGCCGATCAACATGCCGCTACCGCCGACCAGCATGCCGGCGACGCCTTGAACAAGGCCAACCAAGTCGGCACGGGCCTGGCAGGGCTGCGGAATGCCGTGGCCAACATCGACGATTACAAATTGCAGAACACCATCAGCGTGCAGTTCGGGCTCGCCAAGTTTGCGCTGAGCAACGAAGCCAAAAGCGACCTCGACAAGTTCGCCGAGTCGATCAAGAGCAGCAAGCGTTTGCAGATCACGGTGGAAGGGTTCACCGACAGCACCGGCCCCAAGGACTACAACGAAGCGCTTAGCAAGAAACGCGCCGACGCCGTGGTGCAATACCTGGTGGCCAAGCACGACATTCCGGTGTACCAGGTTCACGTCATTGGACTGGGCGATGCCAAACCCGTGGATGAAGCCAAGACTGCCGCGGCCCGTGCCAAGAACCGGCGCGTGGAAGTGAAGGCTTTGACCGCCGATGCCGTGGCCGGGTTGAGCGGAACGGGCAACCCCCAGTAAGAGATTCCTTCGAGCACACCTCCTCGACTAACCAGGGAGCCGCGGCAATATCCGCCGGCTCCCTTTTTTAGCCTTGGGATGTGCCCTGACGGGCCGGAGCCGGCCTGAACGTCCGCCACCAGACGTAGAGGCAGGCGAGGCTGGCGAGCATGGTTATGATGGAGCCGGCCAGCGAGAGAGAACCCACCTTCTGGGCCATGGAAAGGCTTTGCAGGGCTTCGCCGATGGCCTCGCCGGTGAACTGCATGCCGAGCGCGCCGCTAATCAGCAGCAGGCGGCGATCGCCGCGGCGCGACGAGATCAGCAGCGTCCAGAGTCCCAGGTCGAGAATGGCCGAGCCAAAACTCAGATCGCGGGTCCAGGGAGTCATCCAGTAGCCGAAGTACTTCAGCGACGGCCGATAGTGCGACGCGAAGGAAATACCGGCAAAGAGCAGGGCTCCCACAATCAGGCCCGCGCGCACCAGGCGGCGCGAGCGCGCGTGGGTGGCCGCCCGATCGATGAGGCTGATGACGACGGCGAGCATGAATGCCTGGAGAATGCCTTCGTTGATCCAGTAGATTTTGGCGAAGTGCCGCGATATTTGGAGGTCGCTCCGGTGGAGCACGTAGTTTACGTTGGCTGGGATTCCGACGAGCGTGGTGACCAGACTGGCGCTGGCGTAAACGAAGACAAAAGGGAAGCGCCGGTATTCGCCGCGCAGGAGCGCGGCCACCAACAGAAATTCTAAAGGAACTCCGACCAGCCAGCCACACACCTGGATGGCGAACGCGGCAGTCATGCCCCACCATTCTATGACGGAACTGTAGCCGTTGGCCCGCGAATCGATGCTGGCCGGCGAATTATTTCATGCGCCAGCGAGGTCGTTCTTGATCTAGGCGAGACCGGCCCACGGATCGG
>PMTR01000083.1 GCA_003167255.1 Bryobacterales bacterium | reverse complement strand
TGGGACCGGCCTCCTGGCCGGTCCCAAGGTGGGGTCAGGCTTTTAGCCGGCGTTCTTCGCGATTGCCGCGAGACGCCGCGCAGTAGTGCTGAAAGCCTGACCACCAGCCACGCCAGATCCCGGCGCGGACATCCTACAATTGAGTCGGAGATCCCTTGCTAAACCGCATCGCCAATACCATCGAGCGTCACGCCATGTTCCATGCCGGCCAGAGCATCGGCGTGGCCGTCTCGGGCGGCGCCGATTCGGTGTGCCTCCTGCACGCCCTGGTGGACTTGGCGCCCCGTTGGAATCTGCGTCTGCACGTGCTCCATCTGGATCACGGCCTGCGCGGCGAGGAATCGCGGCGCGACGCGGAATTCGTGCGGGAATTGGCCGCGCGCCTCTCGATTCCCGCCACTATTCGCGCGGTGGACTTAACCGCCTCGGCCGGCAACCTGGAGCAGGCAGGCCGCCATGCCCGGCTTCGCTTCTTCCGCGAGATGATCTCGGCGGGCGCCGTTGAGCGGGTCGCTCTGGGCCACACGCGCAACGATCAGGCCGAGACCGTGCTGTTTCGCTTTCTGCGCGGCGCCGGCACGGCCGGTCTGGCCGGCATCCGCCCGGTGACGGATGACGGCATGGTGCGCCCGCTTCTGGAAATCGATCGCTCCGAGGTGGAAGACTTCCTGCGCGCCCGAGGTATCGCCTGGCGCGACGACTCTACCAACGCCAGCCCCGAGTTCGCCCGCAACCGCCTCCGCCATCGCCTGCTGCCGCAACTGGCACGCGAGTGGAACCCGGCCATCACCGAAACGTTGTCACGGACGGCGGATTGGGCGCTGGCGGAAGAAGCCTACTGGGAGGCCGAAATCGGCCGCTTGGCCCGGCAAGCGCTGGTGGAACGCGATGGCGCCGTACTAATACGAGCCGCCGCGCTCGCCGCCTTGCCGGTAGCCACCGGCCGCCGCCTGGTCCGTCGCGCCATCCAGCGGGCCAAGGGCGACCTGCGCGGCATCGACTTTGGCCCTATCGCCAAGGTGCTCGAACTGGCCGCCACTCGGGAGGGCGACGGACGGCTGCAATTGACCGGTCTGGACATTCGCCGCTCCTTCGAATGGCTCCGGTTCAGCCGTCCCAGCCCCAAACCGCTCGATTACCAAGGCGCCGCCCCTGTGCCGGGAGTGCTGCGCGTGCCCGCCGCCGGGGTTGAGATTTCCTTGGAACTGATTGAAAGAACAGAACCTTCCGGCGGCGCGCATTCCGTATATAATGAGAGTGAGACCAGTTGTTTGGACTGGTGCTCTTTGTCCGGTCCGTTGCAATTCAGAAACTGGAGACCGGGAGACCAGTACCAACCATGGGGCGCTGCCGGCGTGGAAAAGATCAAGACTTTTTTCCAGGAAGCTCGTATCCCCATTTGGGAGCGCCGGAACTGGCCGATTCTATTGGATGGCCCCTCCATCGTTTGGGCCCGGAGATTCGGGCCGGCCGCAGCTTTTGCGGCGCGTCCCGGCAGCCGGGTGCTTCTGGTGGTTCGTGAACATTACGAATCGGGATCGGGCGCAGCGGCGTCTATTGAGTAAGTGAAGGGTGGGAGGTTTCGTGAATTCGAACATCAAGCACTATCTCTTTTGGGGAGCTTTGATCGCTCTGGCAGGGTTGCTGATCGCGGTGGTCAGGACCGGCCAGGCACCCAATAAGAAAGAACTTGCCTTCTCGGAGTTCCTGAGCGAGATCGCGTCAGGCCATGTCGCTGAGGTCACCATCGCTGCCAACGACGTGCACGGAAAGCTGAACGGGGGCCAGGAACTTCACACCACCATTCCGCTCAATTACCCGGATATCTACAACAAGCTGAACGATAAGAGCGTTAAGGTCGACATCAAGGACACTTCCTCCGGCACCTGGGTCTCCATCCTTCTGTCGGCTGCGCCGTTCATCGTGCTGGCGGCGTTCTGGATCTTTATGGTGCGCCAGATGCAGAGCGGCGGCAACAAAGCCCTGAGTTTCGGCAAGAGCCGCGCGCGCCTGCACTCCACGCAACAGAAGAAAGTCACCTTCAAAGACGTGGCCGGCGTGGAAGAGGCCAAGGAAGAGTTGCAGGAGATCATCGAGTTCCTTCGCGAGCCGCAGAAGTTTCAGAAACTGGGCGGCCGCATCCCCAAGGGCGTGCTGCTGATCGGGCCTCCCGGAACGGGCAAGACGCTATTGGCTCGCGCCATCGCCGGCGAAGCCAGCGTACCGTTCTTCTCGATTTCCGGCTCTGACTTCGTCGAGATGTTTGTCGGAGTGGGCGCCAGCCGGGTCCGCGACCTGTTCGAGCAGGGCAAGAAGAACGCACCCTGCATCATTTTCATCGACGAAATCGACGCCGTGGGCCGTCATCGCGGCGCCGGCTTGGGCGGCGGACACGATGAGCGCGAGCAGACCCTCAACCAGTTGCTGGTGGAGATGGACGGATTCGAATCCAACGAAGGGGTTATCCTGGTGGCGGCCACCAATCGCCCCGACGTTCTCGATCCGGCGCTGCTGCGGCCCGGCCGTTTCGACCGCCGCGTGGTGGTAGGCCGTCCCGACGTGCTGGGGCGCGAGGCTATCCTCCGCGTCCACACCAAGAAAATTCCGCTGGGCGACAACGTGGATCTTTCGGTACTCGCCCGCGGCACACCCGGTCTTGCCGGCGCCGATCTTGCCAACCTGGTGAACGAATCGGCCCTGAACGCCGCGCGCCAGAACCGCAAGGTGGTCATGATGATCGACTTCGAACTGGCCAAGGACAAAATCCTGATGGGCGCGGAACGCAAGTCCATGGTGATGAGCGAAGCCGAAAAGCGCAACACCGCTTACCATGAAGCCGGCCACGCGCTGCTGGCCGCCGTGCTGCCGAACGCCGACCCGCTGCATAAGGTCACCATCATCCCGCGCGGCATGGCGCTGGGTGTCACCATGCAGTTGCCCATCGACGACAAACATTCCTACGACAAGGAATACCTGCTGGCGCAACTGGCCATCCTGATGGGCGGGCGCATCGCCGAAGAACGGCACATGCACCACATGACCACGGGGGCGGGCAACGATATCGAGCGCGCCACCGACATGGCCCGCAAGATGGTGTGCGAATGGGGCATGAGCGAGCTCGGGCCACTCAGTTTCGGCAAGAAGGAAGAGCAGATCTTCCTCGGGCGCGAGATTGCCCAGCACCGCGATTACAGCGAGGAAACCGCCATCCGCATCGACGAGCAGGTCAAGAAGCTGGTGCAGGGCGGCTACGACACCGCCGCCGCCATCATCGACCAGCATTCCGAAGCGCTCGTCAGGATCGCTGAGGCGTTGCTCGAGCGTGAAATTCTGGACGGCGCCGAGGTGACGCAGATCATCAACGGCAACACGCTTCCGCCGCGAGAATCCTCAGGCGGCGGCAAAGCCGCGGATGCCGAAGGCACCCAGCAAGTGCTCCGTCCGGATGGCCCGCGGCGGCTTCCCGGCCTTTCCGAAGGGGAACGGCCACAGCCGGCGTGATCCCGCCGTTTCCGGTTTATCTGTTCGACGTCGACGGCACCTTGCTCGATTCCGCGCTGGATATCTGCGGCGCGGTCCAGCAGGTGCTCGACGCGAACGGCGGCGGCACGAAAGACTTCGCATACCTGAAGAGCTACATCGGCTTTCACCTCATCGACTTGTTCCAGGAAGTCTTCCCGAGCTTCGATGCCGCGCAGATTGACGCGCTGGTCGAGCAGTATCGCACCTTCTACCGCGCCCGCGGCCACAAGCTGACCAAGGTGTATCCCGGCGCGCAGCCGGGGCTGGCCGCACTGGGCGGACGCAAGGGCACGGCCACCACCAAAGGCTCGCCCACCACACGGCTGATTCTCGAACAGTTCGGGCTGATCCAATATTTCGACCACGTGCAAGGCACCGACGGTTTCCCCAGCAAGCCGGCGCCGGACGTGATCCTGACCGCGCTCGAAGCGCTCCACGCGCAGCCGGAAGACTGCCTGATGGTGGGCGATTCCACCGCCGACATGCAAGCCGGGCGGCGCGCCGGCGTCAAGACGTGCGCGGTGCGCTACGGCTACGGTAAGGTGGAAGCATTGGCGCGCCTGGCGCCGGACTACTGGATCGACGACCTGAGAGACTTGTCCGCCAATGGACGGAAATAAGCGCGGCTTTCCCAAACCCGAAATCATGAGCCCTGCCGGCTATTGGCCGCAACTGCGCGCCGCCATCGAGGCCGGCGCCGATTCGGTCTACTTCGGTTTGAAGCACTTCACGGCCCGGGCCAAAGTGGGGTTTTCGCTCGGCGAATTGCCCGAAGTCATCGCAACGCTGCATCGCCGCGGCGTGAAAGGCTTCGTCACCTTTAACACGCTGGTTTTCGAACACGAGTTGAGTGAAGCCGCGCGCGCGCTCGAATCCATCGCGGAAGCCGGAGCCGACGCCATCATCGTGCAGGACGTGGGGATTTTGAAACTGGCCCGCCGCATCGCGCCCCATCTCGAAATCCACGGCAGCACGCAGATGAGCGTCTCGAGCGCCGATGGCGTGCGCCTGGCGCAGAGTCTGGGCGCGAGCCGCGTGACGCTGGCGCGCGAACTCTCGCTGGCCGAGGTGCGGGCCATTCGCGCCTCGACCGATTGCGAGTTGGAGATCTTCGTCCACGGCGCCCTGTGCGTGGCCTACTCCGGGCAATGCTTTTCGTCGGAAGCCTGGGGCGGCCGTAGCGCCAATCGCGGCCAGTGCGCGCAGGCCTGCCGCCTGCCCTACGACATGTTGGTGGACGGCAAACTGCAGCCGCTGGCGGACGCGCGCTACCTGCTCTCGCCGGGCGACCTCTACGCGCTCGAGCAGATTCCCGAGATCGTCGAGATCGGAATTTCGGCGTTGAAGATCGAGGGCCGATACAAAGACGCCGCCTATGTCGCGCTCACCACCCGCGCGTACCGCCAGGCGGTGGATGACGCCTGGGCGGGACGGGCGTCGCACGTGGACAAATTACAACTGGAGCAGGTTTACTCGCGCGGGCTGGGCCCCTACTTCCTGACCGGCACGGATCACCAGGCTGTGGTCAACGGCCGCGCGCCGCGCCATCGCGGAGTGCTGATGGGCCGGGTGACGCGCATTACCCCAACCGGCGTGATCGTCGAACCGGCCGAGGCCGCCGCTATTTCCCCATTGAAGCCCGGCGATGGCGTGGTCTTCGATGCGGCCGATTGGCGCAGCCCGGAAGAGCCCGAAGAAGGTGGGCGCGTCTTTGAAGTGAGCGATCGCGAAATCCGATTCGGCAACGGCGTGCTGGACTCCACCCGCATCCGCCGCGGCGACCTGGTGTGGCGCACTCACTCGCCCGCCCTCGACCGGGCCGCGCGTCCCTACCTGGAAGCCGCGGCGCCGCTTCGCAAGCAACCCGTGGATGTCCGCGTCACCGCGCGCGAAGGCGCGCCGCTCGAAACCGAATGGCGCGTGGGCAAGGCTCTCGTGGTGGTGAAATCGGACGTTGCGCTGTCGGCCGCCACCAACCGTTCCGTCACCGTGGAGTACCTGCGCGAGCAACTGGGACGCCTTGGGAACACGCCCTACGAACTGGCAAATGTGGAATTGCAAACGGAGGGCCGGCCCTTCGCCCCAGCCTCGCTCCTCAACCGTATGCGGCGCGAGGCCGTGGAGCGGTTGCAGCAAACGCAAGGCGAACGAGTGGGACAGGCCTCCTGGCCTGTCCAGGTTGCGACCCGCAACCCAGGCGGAACATCCACGCCGTCGCCCCATCCCACTCTGCACCTCCTGGTCCGCACCCCGGAACAACTCGAAGCAGCCCTGGGCGTTCGACCCGCCAGCATCACCCTCGACTACCTCGATCTCTACGGCCTCAAGCCATCGCTCGAACGCGTGCGCGCGGCCGGAATCGCGGCCCGTGTGGCCAGCCCGCGCATCCTGAAGCCCGGCGAAGAACGCATCGTCGATTTCCTTCTGAGCTGCGGATGCCCCCTCCTGGTGCGCTCCGCCGGCTTGCTGCATCAGTTACGGGAGAAGCCGCATGCGGAACTGATTGGCGATTTCAGTCTGAACGCGGCTAACACCATCACCGCGGCGGAATTCCTGGCGATGGGCCTGCGTTCCTTAACCCCGGCGCACGATCTGAACGCCACGCAGGTCGCCGAGTTGGCACGGGGCGTGGGCGGCCATCGTCTGGAAGCGATTCTCTACCAGCATCTGCCCGTGTTCCACACCGAGCACTGCGTCTTCTGCCGCTTCCTTTCCACCGGAACCAGTTACCGGGACTGCGGCCGTCCGTGCGAATCGCACGTGGTCGAGTTGCGCGATTCGGCCGGACGCGCGCATCCGGTGATGGCGGACGTGGGCTGCCGCAATACCGTCTTCGGCGCGGAAGCGCAGGAAGCCAGCCGTCACCTGGAGGCTTGGCGCGCCGCCGGCATCGCGCATTTCCGTTTGGAGTTCGCGCACGAGTCGGGCGAACAGGTGACAGCCATCTCCGGCGCGTTTGCCGATTGCCTGGCAGGCAGGATCGGCGCGCCGGAATTGGAGCGGGAACTGCGGCGCCGCACGCCGCACGGCACCACCGAAGGCAGCCTGTTTGTCCCGGCTGGCTACCAGGAACTGCCGATTCTGCAGTAGTGGGACGATCGCCTCTTGCCGTCTGTCACGCAGCCGGCGCCCGCGGCCCGGAGCTTCAGGTATTATAGGTAGCAATTCTCATGGACAGACGAACCTGGATGCAACTCATCAGCGTGCTAGCCGCTGCCCGGCCGGCGCTCACACAGGACCGGCCACCGGTAACCATCCCGCCTCCGCCGCCCACGCCGCTACCACCCGCGGGCGGCCGTGGCGGCGGCCGCGGCGGACAACAGCGGCCTCTGCGCGTTACCAGGGAACAGGTCCAGGCGGCCCTGAAACTCCTCGGCCTGGAGTTCGAGGACGCCGAGATCGACATGATGCTGCGCAACGTGGACAACTCGCTCTCGAGCTACCTAGCGGTGCGCAAGATCGACATTCCTCTCGACACCGAGCCCTCTTTCGTCTTCCATCCGGGCCTGCCGGACCGTGTGCCCATCAAGGGCCCGCAGCGGTTCGAAACCACCATCCCGGCCAAGTCCACAACCAAAGCGCCGTCGAACCTCGAGGATCTGGCGTTCCTGCCGGTCACCGGGCTGGCGCCCCTGCTCCGCTCGCGCGCGGTCTCTTCCACCAACCTGACCAGGATGTACCTGGAGCGGATGAAAAAGTATTCGCCCAAGCTGCTGTGCCTCATCACGCTCACCGAAGATCTGGCTCTGCAACAGGCGGCCGCGGCCGATGCCGAAATCAAGGCGGGCAAGTACCGCGGGCCGCTGCACGGGATTCCGTTCGGCGTCAAAGACCTCTACGACACCAAGGGCATTCTGACCACATGGGGCGCCGAACCGTTCCAGAAACGGATTGCGGAATACGATGCCACCTGCGTCGAGCGGCTGTACAAAGCCGGCGCGGTACTGATCGCAAAGCTATCGATGGGCGCGCTGGCTCAGGGCGATCTGTGGTTCAACGGCCGGACCAAGAGCCCTTGGCCCACCGATGCCGCGCGTGCCAAGGGTGAATACGACCGCGGTTCGAGCGGGTCTTCGGCCGGGTCTGCCTCCTCCACGGCGGCGGGACTGGTGGGTTTCTCGTTGGGCACGGAAACCCTGGGTTCAATTATTTCCCCCAGCGGCGTGTGCGGCACGGTGGGGCTGCGGCCTACCTATGGCCGCGTGAGCCGCCACGGGGCCATGGCGTTGAGCTGGACCATGGATAAGGTCGGGCCCATTTGCCGCGGCGTGGAAGATTGCGCCATCGTGCTGAATGCCATTTACGGGCCTGACGGGCACGACCGTTCGGTCGGGGCCGATCCGTTTCACTGGGAACCCCGCAAGCCCCTCAAGAGTCTCCGCGTGGGCCTCTTGCAGAGCGGTTTCGACCGGTTCCAGGGAGACCAGAAGAAGATCTACGACCAGGCGCTCTCCGATCTGAAGAACACCGGTGTCTCGCTGACGCCGGTGGAATATCAGGAAGACCTGGTGGGAATCCGATACCTGTTGGAGGCCGAGGGCGCAGCGGCGTTCGACGACATCACGCGCGACGGCCAGGTGAGGACACTGAAAGGGCAGGCGCCGGGCGATTGGCCGAACACGTTCCGCAGTTCGCGTCTGGTTCCAGCCGTGGAATACATCCGGGCGCAGCGCGTGCGCACCAAGCTGGTTGAGAAATTCGAAAAGTTCATGGCCGATTGGGACGTGATCGTGATTGCGGGCTCGCTGCTGACCACCACCAACCTGACCGGCAATCCGCAGGTGGTGGTGCGTTGCGGATGGCTGGAGCCGCAGGCGGGCCAGCCAGGGCAGGGATTTGGCGGAGGCGGCTCGCCCTGGCGGATGCTCGGCTTCCTCGGCAAGATCTATGACGAAGGTTCCCCCCTGCGTGTGGCTCTGGCGTACGAACAAGCCACCGAGTGGCACAAGAAAACACCCACGCTGATCGCATGAATGTATTACATCAGTTCAATTTCTTCGATGGCTGCGAAGATTTCATTTCGCTCGTGGCGCACGCACTCGTGCGTGCCGCGGCGACACTCGTGTCGACGCCTGGCGGCATCTCACATTGGTTGCGGCTCGGCTGCTCAGTGGGGCAGGCGCTTTCGCCTGCCAACTCCGCGCGCACGCCGCCGCTTAATCGAACCAGTACGGCGTCTTCTTAGCCCACTCGGTGTTGGGATACCGGCGGTGCAGCAGATCGAAGGCGCGGTGCGAGAAATCGCCGGTCGCTTTGCCGGTGCAGCCGTAGCGCGTGGCGCGGACCGCAAGGTAGAGCGCTTCGGGAACGCGCGGGTCTTGCGGATGTGCCTGCGCGAACGCGAGCGTCTGAGCGCCCAGCCAGTCGGGAGCCGTGGCGACCGATAGCAGCTTCTTCCATTCGGCCGCGGCCTGGTCCCGATCGGCGGCGGATAGGAAGGGCGCGCCGGTCGGGGGAGCCTCAAGCAGGACCGAGTTGTTGGGGAGGTTGATGGCACTCGAAGAGCACCACCAGTTGTCGTGGTAAGGATCAATCTTCGCCACCTCGCCCGTATTGCGCCCATAACCCGAGTCGACGTAGGGCCGCATGCCGGGAGCGTTGAGCAGCGCAAAGACTTCAGCGAAGGCTGGAGAATCGGAAAGCAACAACGTGCGGACCCAGGCGACATCCTTGAGACGCTCGCGTGCCGAATCCGGTAGAAGCGCGCTGGTCGAAGCCTGTTTCAACAACGCCAGCGGGATGTCACGGTTCAAGACGAGGGTGGAATCTTGGTCGAGGAAATCTCGGGTCGCTTCGACGGGCGCCACGGCAAAGGTTGACTCCGCCACGGGGCGACGCGGTGCGAATTCCAGAAACTCTTCGAAGCTCCGGGCCAGTTCCAAGCGTCTTGCGCGAAACTGGTTGCGCGCGGAGAGAGGCAGCTTGCCTGCAAGCATCTCGCCGGCCTTGGCGCGCGCATCGTTCGGCGGCAGCAGCCGAACCATGTGGTAGCCCACGGTGACAAAGCCGGGCGAATCCGGCTTCACCTCGCGCGCGGCGGCGAGCAGTTCGGGCGCCGTGGAATCGCCGGGGTGCGCTGCCTGCAATGCGGCAATCAGCCAGGGAAGGGTGTGCCGCGCGCGCCATTGCTCCACCGCGCCCCTGCCGTATGCCTGAAAGCTGAGGATCCAGTCCGTGAGATCGTCATTGGGACGCGGCTCGACGTCTTTGTCGAACAGCACCCGGTAGTCGGTGAGATCTTGCGCGATTGTTGCCTGGGAATCGGGCTGTACCAGCGCCTCGGCCGCCTCGTGCATGCGCTGAGCCGGGCGGAGATGCGCGTGGATGTACGCCAACAGACGCCCAGCGGGGGCGTGCCAGCGCGGCAGCGAGGGTTCGCTCGCGATCTGCTGCAATTCGGTCTCGGCCTCGGAGAGTTTGCCGGAGCGAATGAGGCACCGGGCCGCAAGATATGGCGCGATGTCGTGCCACGGGGAGGATTCGTCTTGGGCGATGGCCAGGAAATCCTGGCGGGCCTCGCCATATTGCTCGGAGTAAAACTTGGCCGAGGCGATCTGATACGCGCGATCGGCCCGCATGCGCGGGTCGGCGGAGGGCTGGGGAATAGTCTTGCCTTTAGAACAATTGGAGAACACCATGTCCTGGGCCGCGATCCAATCGGCGACGGCGGGAGCCGTGGCGCCGAAACGTTGCGTGCGGTCCTGCAGTGTGGCAGCAGCGGTGGCGAAAGCATCGTCGTTGCAGTTCTGATACACCTCATAGTGCCCGGGTTCTTCCACTGCGCGGAAGGGGGCGATATAGTTGACTGGCTTGATTCCCGAGACCTTATTACGAGCAGCGATCCAGGGGTTGTCATTTCCCATCGCCATGAAGGGGAAGCGCACCGGCCCGGCATGGAAAATTTCCCGGCGCTCCGCGTCGTTCAACCCGACACCGGTCAAATAGCGGTACGCGATCACCTGGTACAAACGCTCATAGGTGGGCTGCACGATGCCGAGTTGCCCGCGGGCAAACTCCTCGGCGGGCCTGTCGGGCCGCAACGGGTCGAAGAACAAGGCCTCCGGCAGGAACGGCCCGCAGCCGGGGAGTTCTGCCGGGACGGCCAGAATCAGAATCGCAATCAAAAGTCTCAGTGCCATTTGCGTGCCTCGCGAAGTGCGGCCTGGTAGGTCGCGGCAGTCCAGGGATGTGGGTTGAAAAGGTAGAGGCGCGCTGCAGAGGGTGGCTCGCGCAGCGGTTCATCGGTGGAGACGCCGGCGCTCGATTGGCAGAGCGCCGGGCGGAAAGTGCGCGCCGGCCGCTCGCCCGGGCCCATGCGGAACAGCATCGGAACGGCTTCGACTACCGGCAGGCCGGTGATCCAGGTGTCCGCTTCGCACCACGACGTCAGCGCGGTCATTGAGATCGGCATCGCTTGCGGCACACGCGCGCGGAGATCGGTCAGTAGGCTCCGATAGTAGGCGCGCTGCGAGAGAGTGGCGTCGAAATCCACCTGCAGGGCGCGCACACCAGGAATGGCGGCGGCCTCGGCAATCGCGGCCGACGCGGCTTCCACCGGAGGTAGTGAGTCGCCGCGCGGTTCCACCCGCACTACCGCCATCAGCACGGCTCCGGGCGGGTAGCGCAACGGCTGCAGCCGCGGGCGGACGGACACAGTGCCCTCACAGAGACACACCGTGCGCGCCAGAAACGCGATGCCGGCGGAATGCGGGTCGAGGAATTCGAGGTTTTCGGGACGCTCCCACGCCCATAGGAAGACGTGCGGGAATCCGGGCAGAGGATCGGAAGCGCGCGGCCAGAACAGGAGCGCGGCCAACACCAGAACGGCTGCGGAAAGCGTCTTCACCGGGCTCCGTTATAGCACGGCAACTGCCAAAGGGGCGATGCGGCAAACTGCTATCCTTTAGCTTATGCTCGTTGAGCAGTTGCGCGAATCCGGGGTAGTGGGCGCCGGCGGTGCCGGGTTTCCGACCTACGTCAAGGCGCAAGCCCAGGTGGAGTTCGTGATCGCTAACGGAGCCGAGTGCGAGCCGCTCATCCACAAAGACGCCGAGCTGATGAAGCACTTTCCGGAGCCGATCCTGGCGGGAATGCTCTCCCTGATGGATACGGTGGGCGCCAAAAAAGGTAAGTTCGGCATCAAGACCAAGAACGCAGCGGCGCTGGCCGCGCTCGAGAGCCAACTGAAAACCGACCGCATCGAGTTCGTGATGCTGGGCGATTTCTACCCGTCGGGCGACGAGTATGAGCTGGTGTACACGGCCACCGGGCGGCTGATTCCGGCGGCGGGCATTCCGCTGCAGGTGGGCTGCGTGGTGAACAACGTGGAGACGCTTTACAACGTCCACCAGGCCGCGCAGGGTCGCGCGGTGACCGAGAAATTCCTTTCCGTGTGCGGCGCGGTGAAGCAGCCGCAATCGCTCTGGGCCCCGGTGGGCACGCCCTTCCGCGATCTTCTGGCGATGGCCGGCGGCGCGACCGTCCAGGATTTCGGCGTCTTCATCAGCGGGCTCATGATGGGAACGCTGACCTTCGACCTGGACGACGTGGTGACCAAAACCACCGGCGGGCTGATCGTGCTGCCGCGCGACCACTACCTGATGACGCGCAAGACGCGCTCGCAGCAGGAGATGAACCACATCGGGAAATCGGCGTGCGACCAGTGCAGTTACTGCACGGAGTTCTGCCCCCGCTATCTGCTGGGCTATGACGTGCAGCCACACAAGGTGATGCGCAGCCTGGGCTTCACCATGACCGGCGGCGAAATCTGGAACCAGTGGTCGGAGCTGTGCTGCGCCTGCGGGCTGTGCACACTCTACGCTTGTCCCGAGGATCTGTATCCCAAAGAGGCCTGCGACCAGGGCAAGCACGACCGGCGCGATGCGGGCTTGAAGTTCGTGCAGCAGAAGCCGGTGGAAGTGCATCCCATGAAGGAATACCGGCGCGTGCCGCTCTCGCAGTTGCGCAAACGGTTGCAGGTGGAAGAGTACGAGACCGAAACGCCGTTTAGCGCCGCGGAGTGCCGGCCGGCGGTGGTGCGCATCAAGATGAAGCAGCACGCGGGCGAAGCGGCCATCCCCACCGTGGAAGCGGGCACGAAGGTGAAGCGCGGGCAGGTGGTGGGGCGCGTTGCGGATGGAAAGCTGGGCGCGCACGTGCACGCAAGCATCGACGGCAAAGTCCGCGCTGTGACCAGCGAGTTTGTGGAGATTGTGGCATAAACCATGGCGAAGAACTCAATCGGCCTGATCGAACTGACCAGCATCGCCGCCGGATACCTGGCGGCGGATGCGATGCTGAAGGCGGCGGACGTGGAGATGATGCTGTCGCGGTCCATCTGCTCGGGCAAGTACATGGTGATGGTGCGCGGTGACGTGGCCGCCGTGGAAGCGGCGGTAAGTTCGGGCATGAGCGGGTGCCGGTTCGCGGTGATCGATTCGTTCGTAATTCCGAACCTGCATGAAGCCGTCTTCCCGGCGATTGCGGGATCGTCGAAGGTGGAGGAGCTCGACGCGCTGGGGATTGTGGAATCGTTCTCGGTGGCGGCGCTGATTGAAGGCGCCGACGCGGCCGTGAAAGCGGCCAACGTTCAGTTGATCGAGATCCGCCTGGCGATGGCCCTGGGCGGCAAGGCCTTCGTTACGCTGACGGGCAATGTAGCCGCCGTCGAGGCCGCCGTGGATGCCGCCGCGCAGATTGTGGGGCAGAAGGGCATGCTGGTGAACAAGGTGGTGATTCCGCACCCGCGCTCCGAACTGCTGAACGAGATGATCTGATGCGCGCCGCGCGCCGTGCGCGGAGTGCGCAGTTTGACACTCTTGGCGCGTCTCTGATTAAATGAAAGGGCACCCTGTTCCGCAGTAGCTCAATGGTAGAGCATTCGGCTGTTAACNNTAACCGAAGGGTTGTAGGTTCGAGTCCTACCTGCGGAGCCAATTCCAAGTCCCGTCTTTTCAACACAACTCGCACACCTTTGGACTTTCAACGGGCTGCTGGCGCCCGAACTGGCCGCCGGCATCACGCGCGTGAAGGGCGCCAAGTCGATCGGGGTCAGAACCTCTCTCCCCACGGGGCGGTTGCCCGCGGAAGGCCGGCTCCTTGCGCAGACCCGAGGGTCCGTCCAAAAGGAACGCGAAGCGCCGGGGAGACATTTGGGGACGAACCATTGGGACGTGCCGACGTAATCGTCGCCGTAATAATAACCGGTTCCGCAAGACAGATCGGCCCGCCACGCGATGATATACACGGCTTTCACCCCGCTACTCTGGCGGGCGCGATCGGGATCGGGGGGGACGGAAACTTCCGGGAGCAGCCTGATCGCCGAGCCAATTGCCTTCCCAGCCGTATATGGCGAGATCGTCGCTCGAAGTTGCCGACCCTGATGGCCGAAAGGAACTTGGGCTTCTTCGGAAGCCGGAAAGGAGAAAACATGGATCCGAAAGTGCCAGACAAGCCGAAATAGGTGAATTTGGCATGGCGGCCGGAGAGTCCCGGCCGCTTTCAGCAGGCTGGCCTGTTCGTTCAGCAACACCGTAACATTCGCCGCATCATAGCCCTGCCGGTGAACCAGCAGGTCCCGGAGCGCCTGGATATTACACGCGGGGCCCTCCAGGTTGAGACCATCCTGTTGGTAGTGGCTCACTCCCACCAGCACGGGTTAGGAGAAATTCACCGTTGAGGTCGGCGGATCAATACGGTCTGGCTCCATAACTTGCAAAAATTGCGGGAGCGCCGGGCCTAAGAGACATGGTTGTCGCACCATTGGTTAATCCAAACATGAAGGAAGGAAAATCGCGTGGAACAAATTCCAAAATCGACAGCCCCCTATCGAGCCGGCGTCGCCGAGACTTCAGTCAATAACGAGGCAAACTCGTCGGGTGTGTCTTGGGCGGCAGTGATTGGTGGCGGCTTTGTGACTGCCGCATTGTCCCTTATCTTGCTTGCGTTGGGCACCGGGCTGGGCCTTTGCTCGGTTTCGCCCTGGTCCAACGTTGGCGTGTCCGCCTCGACGATAGGTACGGCAGCCATTCTGTGGCTGATCTTTATGCAAATCATCAGTTCGTCCATGGGTGGCTATCTGGCCGGCAGACTGCGCACGAAATGGGCGAATATTCATACGGACGAAGTGTATTTCCGCGATACGGCGCACGGGTTTCTGGCGTGGGCGGTAGCCCTGGTAATCACGGCGGCTTTTTTGGCGGCCGCAGCTGCCTCGATGGTGGGTGCCACGGCATCATCCGCTGCAGGCGGGACCGGGAGGGCAACGGGTGTTCAGGCCGAAGGGCGGGAGTTCGATCCCAACGAGTATTTTATAGATACCTTGTTCCGTTCGGAGAGTGCAAAGCCGGACTCGAATAGTACCTCAGTGCGCGGCGAGGCTGGACGCATTTTTGCGAATGCGCTTCGGCAGGGGGATATTTCGGCAGACAAAAGCTATCTAGCCCAGCTGGTAGCGGCAAGAACGGGACTTAGCCAAGCCGATGCCGAAAAACGGGTATCTGATGTTTTTGCGAGGGCTCAACAAACCGCAGACGAGGAGCCATCGCATGACACCGCTTCGTCAACGCATGATCGAAGATATGCAGTTGCGCAATCTCAGCGTCGGAACGCAGAGAGCTTACCTACACTACATTACCGGCCTGGCGCGATTCTATCAAACCAGTCCCGATCACCTCAGCCTGGAAGAAATCCGCGAGTACCAACTGTATCTGATCAACGAGCGCCAGTATTCGCCGGTTCTCTCGTGACACGCCGATCCATGAACGGCCACTTGGACTGTTACGCGGCGGGTGACGCGCTTGGGGCTCAATCGGGTAGTGGCGAACCATTCTGGTTGTTGGTGGCTGTAGGATGGGAGAAGTGATCCGAACGCGAAGGCAATGGCTCCAGACCGCGACGCTGTGGCCGGCGTGTCTCGCCCTGGGAGCCGCGCGGAAAGACTTCTGGGATAGCAAAGACCCCGCCACTTGGAGCAACGATGAGAAGCAGGTTGTCCTCGGCCAATCGCCGTGGGCGCGGGAAGGTTTTGTGCAGGTGGAGTTGGTAAACAACCGGAACAAAACCCCAGGCTACGGAAACGACGGGAGGCCGGCCGTCAGCCCGCCGCCGGTGAGGCCGGGAGTCCCACCCGAGGGCGTGCATAGCGTGCCGATCGGCGAGCCGCTGCCGCCAGTTCCGGATCCCGATCCGAACCATCCGGTGCAATTCCGGGTGCTGGCGCGATGGGAGAGCGCGAAACCGGTGCGCCTGGCTGGCGGGCCGGAGATGCCCGAATTGGACGGGCAGTTTTACGTGATCCGGCTGCGGGGACTGCCGTTGATGCCGCCGCCGAAGGCCAAACCGGGCGAGGCCGCGCCCAATCCGAACGAAGGCATGCTGGAGGCGATCAAGGAAGGCAGCCGGCTGCAGCGCAAGGGCAAGCCCGGCATTCCATGTGCCCGCCTGTTCGCGGGGTCGGGGGATGAGGCGACTCAGGTACTGCTCTTTTTTTCGCGGGGAACTGACCCGATCACGTTGGGGGATAAGTTGGTGACGCTGGAGAGCCGCTTTGCTCAGTTTCACTTGTCGATCAAGTTTCCGCTAATCGACATGACGTACAAAGGCGAACTGGCTCTCTGAGCGCGACCGGGCCATCACAGGCCGAATCGCGTCGGAATCGCCACAGTGCAACGTTCCGTTCAGTTCTGCTTGTGCGACCGTCGCGCGACGCCTCGTGCGTTATGTGGGGATATCGGCCATTCCACGCGGCAAGGTCAGCCGGGCCAGTGGCCCTGTCGAGCGATCGAGGAGCGTGACGAGGATCTGGACGGGCTGCGCGCCGAGTTCTACGCGAGCACCGTAACTTACGCAGCTCACCGGCGCGAAAATCGAAGCGGACCAAGCGCCTCATCGCTTGATCCCCGCCGGCCAGTTGAGCACCACGGTGAACGGCTGCGGCGGACCCGGCTCCTCGTTGGGAACCGCCAGGAGGAACTTCTGGCCATCCGCCGAGAGTCCTCCAAAAGCGGCGGCCTTGGGCAAATCAAAGAGAGGCTTCGGAATCCCCGCTTCGAACCTCCCGGCGTTGATTTTGACTTCGACGGACATCATCTTCTTCGATCCGCCCACGTAAAACAACTCCCGGCCATCGGCGCGCCAGACGGGCCACCGGCCGCCTGCAGTGGAGATCCGCAATTTCTCTGCCTGTGGCGGGAAATCCTGGACATAAACCTCCTCCTTGCCGGTTTGGTTCCCGGTATAAGTAATCCATTTCCCATCCCGGGAGATGTTGCCGTCCCAGGCGCTAAACGGGCCTGCCACGACCGGAAATAGCTTCCCGCCGCTGGATATCGGCACCGCCCAGATCTCGTACAACGGTTTTCCCGGATCCCTGACTGTCAAGATCAGATATTGGCCATCGGCAGTCCATTGCAGCACATCGGCGTTGCGGTCCAATTGGGCTACCTGTTCCTCCTTTCCGGAGGCGTTAGCGGCGATCCGGCGGACAACGCTCGGCGATTCGCCATCCATCGTGAATGCGATCTGCCGGCCGTCCGGCGACCAACTGGGTTGACCGCCCCCGCTATACGTCAGCCGCGAGTTGGTTCCGCGGACCAGATCGAATACCCAGATGTCCCGGGGAGCCGTTCTCATATTGACTGCCAGCGCATGGCCGTCCGGCGAAAGAGCCCAGCTCCAAAAGTCGGCGGTGGGGCCAACATCTCCCAGAGGGGTTCCTTTCCCGTCGAACCATCGGAGCCTCTTTGGTCCCTCCGGTGGGCCGGTCCGATACGCCAGCACACCGGCGGAGGCGGAAAACGCAGCGAAGGGCGTAGCCGCCCTCTCCAACACCCCTTGAGCCACGAGGGATGGATCGCCGCTGAATCGCAGCCTTCCGGCATCAAATGCCTGCGCCATCAGGTTGCCGCCGCGGCTGAAGAGAATGTAGCCCGGTTCGGTGTACTGCGCGTTGGTCTCGTCGGGCAACAGGCGCGTTACCTGTGGAGAGTCGAGCGACCCGATGAACACGCCGGCGTTGGCCGGTTCCTTGGCATACACCGTGAACAGAAAGTGCCTGCCGTCGGGCAGAAAGGAGGGCCAACCGTGGCTGAGCACTCCCTTCGCCGCCTCCAGTCTCGTCACCGGGACCGGCGGTCCGCCGGCGGCAGAGATTCGCATCAGCGGCGACACCTGGTTGAGTGGGAAAACGATCACGCCGTCGCGGTTCCACGCCCCGCCCGGAGGACCGATGACGTTGCATAGGACAATTGGCGACCCGCCGAACAGACTGGTCTTCTTCAGCTTTCCGCCCGCGATAAAGGCCACGGAGCGCCCGTCGGGCGACCAAAAAGGCAAAATCCCGTCTTCCGTTCCCGGCAGCTCCCGCGACGCCAGCGAGTCCAGCGAGCGCACGAACAGCTTCCCGCCGTTGCTGAATACGATCCGCGTTCCATCCGGTGACAGCACGGGCGTGTCGTTGCCGGTGAATGGATCGTTTCCCGGTGGGGAAATCTGCAAGCGGACCTCGCGCTGCTCGGGCGGTCTTTCGCGCAGATGAATGAAGAGGGTAACGGCGGCTACGGCGGCGAACAAGGCAGCGGAAATCCACGCCGCCCCGACGCGTCGATGCGGGCGCGGCTGCTGCGGCGCGGCTTCCGCGATCCACTCCAGCTCCGTCTTCAGGTCCCGCGCCGATTGCCACCGTTCCTCGGGGTTCTTCGCCAGGCAGCGAAGCAGCAATCGGTTAAGCGCTGGCGGAATGTTGCTCTCCAGCGGCGCCGGATCGCGCTCCAGAATCCCCGCCATCACGCTAGCGGCGCTCTCGCCCTCAAACGCCCGCCGCCCGGTCAGTATTTCGTACAGCACCAGGCCGAAGGAGAAGATATCGCTGCGCGCGTCCGTTTCCTTCCCTTGCACCTGCTCCGGCGACATGTAGTGCAGGGTCCCCAAAACCGCGCCTTTCTGCGTCACCGTTTCCGCATCGGCGGATGCCGACACCGCGCGCTCCATCTTCGCCAGCCCGAAATCCAGCACCTTCGCGCCCGATTTCGTCAGCATGATGTTGGCCGGCTTGAGGTCGCGATGGACGATCCCGCGGCGATGCGCTTCGGCCATCGCGCCCGAGATCTGCGTCGCCAGCCCCAGCGATTGATCCAGCGGCAGCGCCCCTTTGGCCAGCCGCGCCGCCAGCGTCTCGCCTTCCACCAGTTCCATCACGATGGCCGGTTGTCCGCCGAAGTCCTCCAGCCCATGAACCGTGCAAATGTGCGGATGATTCAGCGCCGACGCGGCGCGCGCTTCCCGCTCAAACCGCCGCAACACGGACTCGGGTAATTCGCCGTCCGCTCTCGGCAGGAACTTGAGCGCCACATGGCGGCCCAGTTTGAGATCCTCGGCGCGATAGACCACCCCCATGCCGCCTTCGCCCAGCTTACCGACGATGCGGTAGTGGGCAAAAACCGCGCCACTCGGAAGATTGGAAACACTCGGTTGGCAGGCGAAAGCGCCTGCCCCACTTTCCTGTACCTCCGGCAGCGGGGTGGGACAGACGCTTTCGTCTGTCAATCCGACGGCTGGCGGTGTTTCCGGTTCCACTGTCCCAATAAACCGATAGCCCCGACGCGGCAGAGTCTCCACGTAGCGAGGGTTGTCGGCGGAATCGCCGAGCGCATCCCGCAGCCTCTGGATGGCGGCGTTGATGCCGTGATCGAAC
Organism: Bryobacterales bacterium; assembly: GCA_003167255.1. Lineage (GTDB taxonomy): Bacteria > Acidobacteriota > Terriglobia > Bryobacterales > Bryobacteraceae > PALSA-129. The sequence continues at coordinate 6,924 of PMTR01000083.1, read as the reverse complement.
TCCACCACGGTGTCGTTAGGCCAGAGCACCTGGCGCAGGTCTTCGCGGGACACCATCTCGCCGGGCTGGTTCAGCAGCATGACCAGGATCCGGAACGGCTGTTCGTGCAGACGAAGCTTGACCCCGAACTTGCGCAACTCGGCGGTCTGCACGTCGAGCTCGAAAGGGCCGAAGCTGATGCGAGGCAGCGGTTTATCCTCTACGTACCAGGTTATTGTCCCGCGAAACCTCCCGGGAGTCTACTACAACTTCTTACTTGTCAGCCTGTTAGCCCGTGAGGTAGCTTTGACCTCCATTTAGCCCCGATTGCATCGAGGTACTCTCCACAAAGCTTCAGACTGCCCTCAACCGCGCATTGCGCGGAGGAGGGGAAAATGAAGACGAATTGGGGTTTGGGACTGCTGTTGGGCTCTCTGGCCGCCTGCGGTCTACTGGCGGCCGACCCTGCCGGATCTGCTCCAGGGATCACGGTCCGATTGGTCAATTCCGCCAAGGTTCCCCAGGCGAAGCTGTTGCAAGGTGAAAAAGAAGCTGCCTACATTCTGGGGAAAGCCGGAGTTTCGCTCACCTGGGAGGATTGTTCGGCGGGATCCGAGGGTTGGCAATCCGGCCCTTGCGCCTCCAGCCTCGGGGCCACCGATTTCTGGTTGCACGTCGCTACCTGGAAGCCCGCGGCGGCCGTGGGGGAGATGCTCGGATTCACCGCACTCAGCCGGGAACCCGGGGCAGATGACAGCGTGGCGGGTGTTTCCTACCCGATGGTGAGGAACATGGCGGAAAGCTTCGGCGTCGGCGAGTCCGAGATCCTGGGAGCGGCCCTGGCTCACGAGATCGGTCACCTTCTGGGAGTGGGCCACGCGCCGATGGGTGTCATGTGCTCTCAATTCGGCCGGAACCAAATCGTGCAGGCAAGCGCTGGCGGGTTGCTCTTTTCGGCGCGCCAAGCCAGCCAGATTCGCACAGAAATTGCCCGGCGCCGGGCGGCGTCGGAAGCCCCATAGAAAACCGTTCCCGAACCCTCTCTCCGAGTAGAGGAACCGGCCGGAGGGCGCGATGCAGTCCCCTCGCATCACCCTCGCACCACCTGGTAGTCTGCGCGTCGCATGGGGAAGAATCGACGGGTACTTCCATCTCGGAAAGAGGGCCACTGGGCAGACAGGCTTATCGTAGAATGAGCTTGGCCGACTCCCAGAACTCCCGCCGGCCAGGCCGCAGATCACGGCTTGGGCAGCGTTATTTACCAATATCGCTAGCAGCAGGGCATTGGCAAGCGGTTCGGAGCGCGAGACCCGCGCACGTGCTCGTCGCGCAAGGCCAGTCCCTCTGCCGTGCAAGCGAGACAGTACTTGATCTGTGACATCGAAGGGGTCGCAAATCCGACTGACGAATCAGGAGGGACGCTCAATCTGTTGACGGACGTCACGGTGCAAGTTGGCGCGGGCCGGCCATTCAATATGCAGTCCGATAGCTTTGGCTGGGCGACAACCAATGGAATCGATCCGTCCCAGACGGTGTATCCCATCCGGGGTAGTTTCACCACTTGGTCTTGCGTGAAATTAGGGTATTTCAACGGTGTTCCTGGCAAGAACTGCAGCAAGTCGCCCGCGCCGGCGGCTAAAGGGATCTGCTTCAAGAGCTCTTTTGGCGAATGGCACTGCATGATGACTGGCGGTCAGTATCCAACCATGGAGCGGTATCCCCCGCCCACAGGACAATAGCGGCGCGGCGCAACGTCATGCCGTTAGACTGTGCGCTGCCGGTTAATCTCGGACCGGCGGTGGAATTCGTTTTATGTCGGCATGCGCCGTGTCCTTCGCGCGAGGGCGTGCGCACGACCCTGGGGTGCCTTGGCCGGCAAGTCTACATATTCCACAACGACCTGGATGATCTCGTGGGAGTCGTCCTCAGGCTGTGGAGGGTCTGAACTGTCGGACGCGCCGTCAACGTATCGGACCACCAGTCGCAGCGGTTTCTTCACCTGCCGGTATGTTTCGAGTTTCTTGAGCCGACGCTGAAGATTCCTCATGGCACCTGTTCTGCCCAGTTGTTCTGCACCCCGACTCCCCCTACGTCTTCCGCGTCTTCGTCTGGGGTTGCTTGGCAGATGGCGCGGGCAGCTTCCAGCGTGAGGCGAACATATTTCTGGCCGGCCGCAGACTTGTCCAACTCCCGCTGCCAGAACTCCAGCCATTCCGGCGAATGCGGCACTAGGCCGTTGCCGTCGGTCCCGCGAACGGCCGGGATGAATTCGCGCACAAGCGCCTTTGGACAGGCTCGGGCCGCGGACCAAGATCCATCCATGAGCAAGCCGTACCGAGCCGGACCATAACACGGGACTGCGCGTCGAGGCCATCGTGTTCCGTTCAGCCGCCTCGCCTCATGTCTCGGAACGATTCCAGGCTCCATTCCCCTTCAGGCACAGATGAGCGGCGCTGAAGGATGTACACATTGCCGTCGTTTGCTCTTACCTTGAAAAAGATGTTCTGCGGCCCGTACCACTGGTCCAGCAGTTCTTCCACGAAGTAATCCTGAGCACCCAGCCGGAAACGAACCGGACGCTCGTCCCCTTTGTAGCCGGAGTAGCAGACTACCTCGACCTTCATCTCGATCCCGTTCATCCTCCACTTCCGTCTCAGCGCTCGACTACTTCCCCGTATTGAACCCTTCCACCACCATCCGCGGCCGTTCGCCCCGCGCATCCGCGTGCTGCAACTCGGTATGGATGGTCTTCCGCTCGCCGGGCATCAACGCCACGTAGTTGTCGTCGTAAAGCGCCGGCAGGATGCGGTCGCCGCTTTTTTCTCGTACTACCTTCAGATGAACCATCAGAGCCGGTTGCTTGGAGGCATTCCGCAGTTCCGTGGTCAACAGCCACTTCGCGCCCTGCCGTTCCACCTTCGTCGTGGCTTCCAGTTTCACCTTCGGCAGGCCGCGGATCGCGGTGTAATCGCCCTCCTTCAACCCGCGCAGGTAGAAATTGGCTGAGATCACCTCGGTCCCGCGCGTCAGCGTGAGCCGGATGAAGTGCACGGCCGTCAGGTCCGAGGGGTACTCCAGCTTGATCGGCGATGCCGTGCTGTCCTCGGCGCTGTCCACGGCCGCCCTCTTTTCCCACTTCACGGTGCCGTCCATGTTTAGGATTTCCGCGTGCGCGCTCAAGCCGCTCGCCTGGCCCGCGGAGTAGTTCACCACTTCCACCTCATCGGTCGCCGTGTTCCACTGGATGTGCAGCAACTCCGCGCCTTTCTTCGCTCCGAAATAACCGCCGTCGGGATCGAAGAAGTAATCATAGGTCTGCCACAGCAGCGAGGGCCAGGAGCAGTGGCTCATCCAGATCAACAACCCCATCCGGAACTTGCTCTGCCCTTCGAACATGCCGCGATAGGCGTCGTAATCGACGAACTGCGCCAGGCTCACCCAATCGGCTAGGTTATTCACCGCGCCGTAGCCCTGGGTGATCGCGGCGGGGAAGGGTCCCGTCAAACCGAAGTCGTGCATGGGCCAGATGTTGCCCTGGGGCCACATCGCGGATTCCGGCATGGTGAGGCGAAGGCTGTCCATGGTCGGCACGTTCGCCGAACCCATCTCGCTATGCAGCTTGGGCGGAGCGTTGGTGAAGTAGTACCTCTGCGGCTCGTTGCGATAAGGGCCGTGGCCCGTCACCACATAAGTCCCGGTCCCTCGCGTGTTGTCGTCGGCGGAACTGGGAATATAATGCAGTCCCGGATGGAGCTCCGCCGTGAGCCGCAGCAGGCCGTCGTCGATCGGCTTTGGCGGAACGCCCTCGTTGCGGCCGCAGTACAGGCCCACGGAGGCGTGGTTGCGAATCTTGAGAATGTAATCCTGCGCCACCCGCAGGAAGAAGTCGTTGTCGTCCGGGTTCGGCCCATCGGAGGGATTCGCCAGCCAGAAATCCTGCCACACCACTATGCCGAACTTGTCGCAGGCGTCGTAGAAGGCTTCATCGCCGGTCTGGCCCACCCAGTTGCGGATCATGGTGAAGTGCTCGTCCCGCTCGTACCGCACGGCCGCGTCATACTCGCGGGCGCGGTAACGCAGCATGGATTCCGGAAAACCCCAGCTCCCGCCGCGCGGGATGAAGCGCCTGCCGTTGATCCACATCTTCAGCGAATTGCCCTCTTCGCTATAAGTGAACTGCCGAATCCCGGCCTGAAACCGCTTCACGTCGGAGACCAGGTTTCGCGCGGTGACGAATTCCAACTCCACGGGATACAGGTTCGGATCGCCATAGCCGTTCGGCCACCACAGTTTCGGGTTCAGCAACCGCAGCGCCGGACTGGTGGAAGGATCGAGCTTCACGGTCTTAGTCCCCGCGGCATCGAGCGCGATGGGGATTTCGACGGTCGCCGGGCCGAAGCGCACATGCAGCGTGCCGCTCACTGGCCTCGGTTCCTGGTTGCGTAGGGTGGCCTCGATAACGATGTCGGCGCGCGAGATATCGGGCAACGGCAGAGTCGTGCTGACCAGGGGATTCTCGATGGTCACTGGCCCGCTCAGCGTCAGGTAGACGTCGGCCCATATCCCGGTGTTGCGGCCCCGGATGGTGGACATCCAGTCCCACCCGGCCGACGCGTGATACGTGGGGTTGTCAGCGCCCAGTGCGCCCCCGTTCCCAGCCCCTCGGCCGGCGCCCTTTTCCTTCACGCTTCCGGGCGTCGCCGGCTTCTCGATCCGCACTGCCAGCGCGTTTCTGGCGCCCGCGTGGATGAGGTTCGTCACGTCGAACCGGCCGCGCATGAATCCGCCCTCGATACGGCCGACCTTGGCTCCGTTCAGGAACACCTCCGCTTTCCAGTTGATTCCGTCGAAATTCAGCCAGGCGCGCTCCCCCTTGGCCGCGGGCTGCGCCGTGAACTCGTCGCGGTACCAGAAATCGGCATAGAAAAAGGAATCCGAAATCTGCAGTTGGTTATCGCCAAAGTCCGGATTCGGCACGGCTCCCACGTTGAGATAACTGGTCAGCACAGTGCCCGGCACGGTGGCGATGACCCAATCCTTGTCCTGGAATCCGGGTTTAGAGATCGTTTCCCCGTCGGCTTTGACCAGTGAATCGCGCTGCAAGCGCCAGGCGCCGCCAGCGAGGGGAAGCCGGCTCCCGGACTGCGCAGCTTGGCCGGGCTTGGGCTTCGCCACCGGACCGCCGCGGCCGTAGACCTCCACCTCGCTCAGAATGTAACCCTCCGGCGACGCGGATTTCGTCATGAGCACGCGGACGTACCGCCCGCGCTCGGGCCGCGCCAGCTTCAGATCGTCGCTGGCCGCCGGCAGCGCCTGGATGGTCCGCCATGTCCTGGCGTCGTCCGAGGCCTGGATGGCTCCCGCCGCCGGCCGCCTGATCCAGTAGAGCGCCACGCGGTCGAAGGTGCACGGCGCGCCCAGATCCACGTACACCCACTCCTCGCCGCTGCCCGCGCTCATCCACGCACTGGCGAAGTGAAACGGTCCGGCCATCCTCACCCGCTCGTTCCCGTCGAACAACCTCACTTCGGCCGCCTGCCACGAGCGGACGCTCGCAGCCTCAAAATCCACGCGGTAGTAGCGGCTGCGCGAGGGCCCGGCAAACTGGATCGACGGGACGAAGTTCACTCCCGGACGGTCGGTCCCGGCGGCGCGTCCGAGTTCCTTCCAGCTCAAACGGTCATCGGAGCCTGACACCGTGCAGACCCAGCCCGTGGGTTGCTGCTGGTCGGCTTGCGCGCGCGCGATCACCGCGATCCGGTCCACCTCCAGTGCGCTGTCTCCTCCCTCCAGCCCGAACTGGAGCCATGCCTTGCCGCCCGGCAGCGCAAGCGCGGAGGTGGCGTTATCGTCCATGAAGATCTCGCGATTGGCTTTGGTGGGCGCCATATCGCTAGTGGCGGTCACCAGCCACCGCGGCAGGGTTGTTTCCTTGATCCCGTCCGTCACCAGTTGCGCCGTCAGGTTGTAGTCGTAGCTGCTCGAATGGTAGGCCGGCCTGTGGAGCGCCAGGTTGCGATAAGTGGTTCGGTCGATGACCAGAGTTGGCCCGAAGTCTTCCTTCGGATCTCCGGGATAAATGCCGATGCCGCGGGTATACTGCTGCGCCCCGGCCACGCACACCGTCAAGCCCAACAAAAGGACTCGCATCATATTATGAAGCCGAATCGTACCGCTCTTGCCCGGCAAATGAAAAGCGCCCGGAATCTCCCGCCCGGCCGGAAAGCGACGTCCGCCGTGCCCCGATGATCGCACAGCCGTTCCATGCTCTCGCATCCGGTGATCACCACGGAAACCGGCAGATTCAGCGCGTAGTGCAGGCACTCGACGGCTGTTACCGTTCCGCTCTTGAGGAGGTTTCCGTCCCCCATTGATTTCATGCCGAGCACGGCGATTCCCTGCTCGACGAGTTTGGGCATTACCCGTTGGATAAAGCTGCGGAAGTGGGCGTCCATCAGATTCAGCGGCATCTGGCATGAGTCGAAATGGAAACCGTGCGCGGCCGCGACTTCGAGCATTCTCAGATGCACCGCCGGATCCTTGTGCCCGGTGAAGCCGATGTACCGAATCTTCCCCGCCTTTTTCGCATCCACCAGGGCTTCGAGCGGCCCGCCGGGGGCGACCTCCCTGGATCGTGAGCCCGCTGACGCGGAATTCCTTAGCCGGCGCGGCTCGCTCGTGGCCGATCATCGAAGCCCAGTCCACACGCTGCTCTGCCAGACAGGACTTTGCGCCCTACTGATGTTTTACTGCTTCGGCGGCTTCCGCCTCGGCCTTGGTCTTGTGCACCGTCCCATCCGGGTGGTTCGGCGGTGAGTAGATCGTATATAGCTTCAACTCCAGCGTCTTCGACGTATTGATCACGTTATGGTACGTCCCCGCCGGAACCACCACCGCATCTCCGTCGCGCACCGTATGTTCTTCCTTCTCGTTCAAGACGAATTT
>PMTR01000029.1 GCA_003167255.1 Bryobacterales bacterium | reverse complement strand
GCCCCGTCCATGTCGCACACCCGTTAGCGACGAGCGCATACTTCCTTACCCGATTCAAAAGTAGCATGGAGGTGAAACCAAACCGCGGGAGAAAGACCGCAAGTGGATGAAAACAGGGCAAATTTAGGCACAAGATTTTTGAACTGCGCCGGTGGACAGACGACAAAACCCGATCGTCTGTCCTACTGCGGCTACCTCAGGCGTTGCTTCACTAAAGCGGGCGCTTCGCCCACGGCTACGTCGGTTGCCTGGCGAGTTTTGCGGTCGACTAGCTCTACCATTCCGCTCGCGAGCTTCTTGCCTACCACGATGCGCCACGGCACGCCGATCAGGTCCGCGTCTTTGAACTTCACGCCCGGCCGCTCGTCGCGATCGTCCAGCAGCGCATCGATTCCCAGCGCCAGGCACTGCTGGTAGATCCCGCGCGCCGCCTCCGCCTGCGCACCGTCGGAGTTGTTGGCCGGCGTGATCACCACCTGGAACGGCGCGATGGCCGCCGGCAGAATCATGCCGTCCTTGTCGTGGAACAGCTCGATGGCCGCGCACAAAATGCGCTCGATGCCGATTCCGTACGACCCCATGATGGGCGTCACTTCCTTGCCGTCGGCGTTCAGCACCCGCAGCCCCATCGATTCCGAATACTTGTATCCCAGTTTGAAAATGTGCCCGACCTCCACCGTCTTGCGGACATCAAGCGTCCCGCCGCACTTGCCGCATACGTCGCCTTCGGCCACCTGCCGCAGGTCGTGGAATTCCGCGCGAAAATCTTCGCCCGGGGTCACGTGGCGCAAGTGGTGGTCGTCCTTGTTGGCGCCCGCGATCATGTTGCGCCGTCCCTCGAGCGCCCGGTCCGCCAGGATCGGCATGTTCTTCACGCCGACCGGCCCCAGCGATCCCGCCGCCGCACCGAACCAAGCCTGAATTTCGTCGGCTTGCGCCGGCCGGAATTCCGGATCGTTCGCGATCATTCCGAATTTCGCTTCGCTCAGTTGATGATCGCCGCGCAGCATCACCAGCACCGGCTTGCCGTCGGCCACCAACACCAGGCTCTTCATCTGCGACGATTCGGGCAGCCCGGTGAATTCGGCTACCTCGGCGATGGTCTTGCGTCCCGGCGTGTGGAATTCCTCGGGCGCGCGGTCGCCTTCGGGATCGGCGAGCGCCGGCGGCTGAGGCGCAGCCACGGCCTTCTCCAGGTTGGCCGCATACCCGCAACCGGGGCACACCGCCACGAAATCCTCACCCGCGTCCGAGGCCACCATGAACTCGTGAGACTGGCTGCCGCCCATGGCGCCCGAGTGCGCTTCCACCACCATGTACTCGAGGCCGCAGCGATCGAAGATCCGGCAGTAGGCCTGGTAGTGCTTGTCGTACGCCGCGTCGAGGCCGGCCGCGTCCATGTCGAAGGTGTACGAGTCCTTCATGATGAACTGCCGGACGCGCAACAGGCCCGATTTGGGCCGCGGCTCGTCGCGGAACTTGGTCTGGATCTGGTACCAGATCTGCGGCAACTGCTTGTAGCTGCGCAGTTCGCCCCGCGCGATGGTGGTCATGACCTCTTCGTGGGTCATGCCCAGGCACAGGTCGCGTCCGAAGCGGTCTTTCAGCTTGAACAGGTTGTCGCCCATGATGTCCCAGCGGCCGGACTCCTGCCAGACCTCAGCCGGGTTCAGCGCCGGCAGCAGCATCTCCTGCGCGCCGATCGCGTCCATCTCCTGGCGCACAATCTGCGTAATTTTCAGCAGCGAGCGTTGCGCCAGAAACAGGTAGCTGTAAATTCCCGCCGAAAGCTGGCGGATGTATCCGGCGCGGAGCAGCAACTGGTGGCTCGGAACCTCGGCTTCGGCGGGGTTCTCGCGCAATGTCGGAATGAAGAGCTTGCTCCAGATCATAAATGGGTTGTGAAGGAAACCTCAATTCTAGCATGCTAAAATCGAGCTTCTCCTCCTCTTATGAAGATTGCGATCGCCGCGGATCACGCCGGATTTGCTCTTAAAGAGAAACTGCGGCAGCGTCTCGCCGGAGAAGGCCACCAGGTGATCGATTTCGGCACCAGTAGCACCGAGTCCTGCGATTACCCCGATTTCGCCCAGCCGGTGGGCCGCGAAGTGGCCGGCGGGCGCTCCGACCGCGGCATCCTGGTTTGCTCCACCGGCATCGGCATGGCCATGGCCGCCAATAAGATCGACGGGGTGCGCGCCGCTCCCGCGCAGAGCGATGACGAAGTCCGCTTCACCCGCGAACACAACGACGCCAACGTCCTGACCCTCGGCGCCAAGTATCTGGAAGAAGCCCGCGCCATGGAATTGATCGACATCTTTTTGAACACGGATTTCGCCGGCGGCCGCCACGCCCGCCGCGTCGCCAAAATCTCACAACTGGAACACGGCGCCTCGCCGCGTCCGTAAAGAATGTGTGAAGAAGATTAATTATGGCCACGGATGAACACCGATGAACACGGATAAGAATCTTTTTTCAATCTGTGTTGATCCGTGTTCATCCGTGGCCATGGTTCTTTCACCTGTTCTAACGGATCGGCCGCCCGTGGAGGAACCGAACCCATGACACCGATTGAACGTCCCCTTTCCGAAGTGGATCCCGAGGTTTTTGGCGCGATCCAGCAGGAGATCGAGCGCCAGCACTCGCAGCTCGAATTGATCGCCAGCGAGAATTTCACTTCGGAAGCGGTGATGCAGGCCACCGCCAGCGTCTTCACCAATAAGTACGCCGAGGGCTATCCCGGCAAGCGCTACTACGGCGGCTGCGAGTTCACCGATATTGTCGAGAACCTGGCCCGCGAACGCGCCAAAAAGCTCTTTCATGCCGAGTACGCCAACGTGCAGCCGCACTCCGGTTCGCAGGCCAACCAGGCCGCCTACGCCGCGGTGCTCTCGCCGGGCGACACGGTGATGGGCCTCAACCTGGCGCACGGCGGCCATCTCACGCACGGCCACCCGCTCAATTTCTCCGGCAAGACTTACAAGATTGTTCCCTACGGCGTGCGCCAGGAGGATGAGCGCATCGATTACGAAGCGCTTCAGGCGCTGGCGCTAGAGCACCGGCCCAAGATGATCATCGCCGGCGCCAGCGCGTACCCCCGCATTCTGGATTTCGCCCGCTTCCGCCAGATTGCCGATTCGGTGGGCGCACTCTTCCTGGTGGACATGGCGCACATCGCCGGCCTGGTGGCCGCGGGCGTGCATCCCAACCCCTGCGACTACGCCGATATCGTCACCTCCACCACCCACAAGACGCTGCGCGGCCCGCGCGCCGGCCTGATTCTGGCCAAGGAAAAGTTCGGCGCGGCCATCGACAAGACGGTCTTCCCGGGCACTCAGGGCGGCCCGCTGGTGCACGTGGTGGCTGCCAAGGCGGTCTGCTTCCTGGAAGCCATGCAGCCCGAGTTCGTCACCTACCAGAAGCAGGTGGTCGCGAATGCGCGCGCGCTGGCCGCCACCCTGGCGGCCGAAGGCTTCCGCATCGTTTCCGGCGGCACCGATACGCACCTCATGCTGCTCGACGTTTTCTCCAAGGGGCTGCGCGGCAAGGAAGCCGAGAAGGCACTGGACGCCGCCCGCATTACCGTCAACAAGAACGCCATCCCCTTCGACACCAATCCTCCCATGAACCCCAGCGGCATCCGCCTGGGCTCGCCCGCCGTCACCACGCGCGGCTTCGGGGAGGCCGAAATGCGCGAGACCGGCCAGCTCATCGCCGAAGTGCTTAACCACATTTCCGACGCCGGCTCGATCGCCGATGTGCGGGCCAAGGTCGGCGCGCTCACTGCCCGCTTCCCGCTCTACCGTTGGAAGCTCGATCCAGTGCGAGCGTAAGGCGCCGCAAGTTGCACCAGTTATGATCTTTCAAACGGAAAACCGGGCGCAGGACGAACCAACTGGTAGCGCCGGCGGTCTTGCCGCCGGTGTCTTGGGTGCGATTGACCATTGCCACTCTTCGGCGAACGCGAACCGGCGGCATAGACCGCCGGCGCTACCAGGGGTCAGGTGTATGCTGACGCGGTCGAGCGGGTCGAACCGGCGGCATAGACCGCCGGCGCTACCAGGGGGCCTGCCCCACAAGCCGACACTGAAATGACGCCGCTTCACATCGTCATTGACGCCCGGCACCTCCAGGACTTCGGCATTGGCACCTATATCCGCAGCCTGGTCCGCGCGCTCGGCTCGATCGACACCACCAACCGCTACACCCTGGTGAGCGCTCCGGGCGACGACCGTTCGCTCTCCGATCTGCCGCAGAATTTTTGCACCGCGATTTACTCCCGCGGCGACGAATCCGGGCTCGATCATGTCCTGTTCCCCTGGTACCTGCGCGGCCTCAATCCCGATCTGGTGCACATCCCGCTCAACCGCGTTCCCCTGCTGATGATCCGCCCCTACGTGGTCACGGTCCACGATTTGGCCAACCTCCTCTTCGACCCGGATCGCTCCAAGCTGCGGATTCAGTTGCGGCGCTTCCGCCTGCGCCGCGGGCTCGAACGGGCCAGCCGCGTGATCGCGGTCTCCGATACGACCCGCCGCGACGTGGAGAATATGATGGGCGTGGCGGCCCAGCGCATCCGCCGCGTTTATAACGCGCCCGATCCCGGCTTCCTCGAATGCGGCGGCGCCGAGGCGGAAGAAAAGCGCCGCCTCATTATGGAGCGCTACCAGATCCAATATCCCTTCCTGCTCTACGCCGGCAACATTCGCCGTCACAAAAACATTCCCCGCCTGGTGGAGGCTTTCGCCGTGGTGCGCGCGGAGCTGGCCTCGCACCCGCTCTACCGCGACCTCCACCTCATCATCATCGGCGACACTCTTTCCCAGTACCCTGCCGTGCGCCAGACGGTCATCCGCACCCACGGCGAGCAGATGGTGCGCTTCCTCGGCTTCGTGCCCTTCGAGACGCTGCGTTGCTTCTACCAGTCCGCCGCGGCATTCGTGTTCCCCTCGCGTTATGAAGGGTTCGGATTGCCGCCGCTGGAAGCCATGGCCTGCGGCGCGCCGGTGGTCACTTCGAATGCCAGTTCGCTGCCGGAAATCGTGGGCGACGCCGCCATTCTGGTGAATCCCGAGAACGTTTTCGATATCGCCCACGGCATCAAAGACGCGCTGGTAGACCCGGCCTTGCGCGCCGAGCTGATCCGCCGCGGCCGCGAGCAGGCATCCCGGTATAGTTGGGCCCGCACCGCCAAACAGGTTCTCGAAATCTACCAGGAGGCCGCCGCTCGGGGAGATTAGGCTTGGAGTACAATCAGATTCATCCATCCCGCCGGCCGCCGCGAAGCCGGGAACTCCATGTCTAGATTGGTGTCGCACCTCCGTCGCTGGCTCATCGGTATCCTGGTGGCATCGTCTCTGTTTGTCGTCTGGAGCACGTGGCTGGCTCTGTCGGTGAGTTCTCGCGAAGACCAGATCGAAGTCAACGTCGGGCTGCTGCGCAGCTTGAGCTCCATGGGAACTTTGTTGCGCGAAGCGGACCGCTATCCCGCCGCCCCGGACCAGTGGACCGCTCTCCAGGCCGGCTATCGCAAAGCCGCCGGTGCGATGGCCAGGGACAACGACACTTACCGCGCCATCCAGGCCCTTCTTCCCGCGGTGGATGGCGCCATCGCGCGCGTGGCCGCGCTCCCGCCGTCGAGCGCCGCCGATCCGCAACATGCTCTGCTGGTTCACGGCCAACTGGCGGAAGCCCAGGTATCGCTCGAGAAGGCGGTCGATGTGGTGCGCGCCCGCCAGGCCGTGATCTCCATGGCCTTGGCCGGCCAGTGGCGCCAGATGGTTTGGCTGGCCCTGATTTCCTGCCTGATCGCGGCCGTGCTGGCGATTCTCTTGTGGCGCTACCAGCAGGTGGTGGTCTTCCGCATGCGCGTGCAGAAAGAACTGGAGAAGAGCGAGGAACAGTTTCGCGCGCTCTTTGAAGATGCGCCGGTGGCCTATCATGAGCTGGATACCAAAGGCATCGTGCGGCGCGTCAATCGTGCCGAGTGCCAGATGCTGGGCTACCAGCGGGCCGAAATGTTGGGCAAGCCGGCCTGGTCGTTCGCTGCGCCCGCATCGCAGGCGGAAAGCCAAAGGGCCACCCGCGAGAAGTTGAGCGGCGAACGGCCGCTGGCGCCCTTCGAGCGCGAGTTTGCCCGGCGCGATGGCGCTGTGCTGGTGCTGCAGGTGCACGAACGCATCATTCTCGACCACGCCGGCAACCTCAGCGGCATCCGCACCGCGATGCTCGATATCACCCAGCGCAAGAAAGCGGAAAAAGACCTGCGCGAATCCGCGTCGCTGCTCGAAGCCACGCTGGAAGCTACCGCCGACGGCATCCTGGTGGTCGACCTGCACGGGAAAATCATCAGCCACAACCAACGCTTCCTGGACCTGTGGCGGATTCCGCCGGCCATGGCCGTGACCCGTGAGCGCTCCACCTTGCTGACCTCTGTGGAGAGCCAGTTGACGGACCCCGCGCACTTCCGGCGTGCCATTGCCGAAACTTATGCGGTCCCCGCCAAAGAGAGCCTGGATTTCCTCGAGTTTATCGATGGCCGCATCTTCGAACGCAGTTCCAAGCCTCAAAGAGTAGGCGCCGAGATCGTCGGCCGGGTATGGACCTTCCGCGACCTTACGGCACATCGCCACGCCCAGCAGGACCTGCGGGCCTCCGAAGAGCGCTGGCAGTTGGCCCTGCAAGGCAACAACGACGGCCTGTGGGATTGGAACGCGCGCACCAATGAGGTCTTCCATTCGGCCCGTTGGAAACAGATCCTCGGCTACCAGGAACACGAAATGCCCGATAGCGATCAGGCATGGGAGAGCCGCGTTCACCCCGAGGACTTTCCCCGCGTGCAGCGCGAGTTGCAGGACCACCTGGACCGCAAGACCCGCTTCTACGTCACCGAGTACCGCATCCGCACCAGGGACGGCAGCTATAAATGGGTGCTGGCGCGCGGCCAGGCGCTGTGGGACGAGGCCGGAAACCCGGTGCGCATGGTGGGCTCGCATTCCGACATCACGGAGCGGAAGGCGGCGGAAGAGGCGCTGCGGCGCGCCCGGGACGAGGCTGAAGCGGGCAACCGCGCCAAGAGCGAATTCCTGGCCAACATGAGCCACGAGATCCGCACCCCCATGGCCGGCGTGCTGGGGATGATCGACCTGGTGCTGTCGACCGGGATCACGCCGCAACAGAAAGAGTATCTGGACACCGCGAGGGACTCGGCCGATTCGCTGCTCTTGCTGCTCAATGAGATTCTCGACCTTTCCAAGATCGAAGCCAAGCGCCTCGAACTGGCTCCCGTGGCATTCTCCATCCGCCAGTCGGTGGAGGGCGCCGTGCGATTGTTCGCCGTGCGGGCGCAGGAAAAGGGCCTCGCGCTCACCAGCACGGTGGAGGAAGACATACCGGATATGCTGGTTGGCGACCCATTGCGCATCCGGCAGATCCTGTTGAACCTGGTGGGGAATGCCATCAAGTTCACCGATGCCGGCAGCGTGGCCGTGCGCCTGATGGTGGAATCCCGGACCGGTTCCACGGTCCTTATCCGGGTCGAAGTCACCGACACCGGAATCGGCATTCCCGCCGACAAGCACCAGTTGGTCTTTGACCGGTTTCGCCAGGCCGATGGTTCCATGTCCCGCCGCCACATGGGAAGCGGCCTGGGACTCACCATTTCCGCGCACCTGGTGGACCTCATGGGCGGCGGCATCGGCCTGCGCAGCGAGGAGGGCACAGGGAGCACCTTCTTCTTTACCGTGCCGCTGGAACTCGCTAACGCCGACTTGGCCGGCCACCATTCCGGAAGCGAACCCTCCGCGACGCCTTCCGCCAACCAACCGCCGGCGGCAGCCCACGGGCTCCGCATCCTGCTGGCCGAAGACAACGCCGTGAACCAGAAGCTGGCCGCATTGTTATTGAAACGCGAAGGACACGACGTGACCGTGGTGGGGGATGGGAACGAGGCCGTTCGGGCCGTCGCCCAGGATTCCTTCGATGTGGTGTTGATGGACCTGCAAATGCCGGAGATGGACGGGTTCGAAGCCACCGCCGCCATCCGCGCGGCCGAACGCGGGACCGGCCGGCATCTGCGGATCGTGGCTTTGACGGCGCACGCCATGAAGGACGACCACGACAAGTGCCTGGATGCTGGAATGGACGACTACCTCACCAAGCCCATCGACCCGGCCCGCCTACGAAACGCGCTGGTGGGACTGGCCCACGACGGCTCGTAAACTCCGGCCCGCCTCGTGGGTAGGACAGACGATCGGGTTTTGTCGTCTGTCGGCAGGCGTGTTTCGCGAGACATTGACAGGCCACGAAAGGCGATGGCCTGTCCCACTTGACCGACCGGTATTGGGGCTAAAGTAGATGGAGCGGATGCTTGCAGAAACGAGGGGTCTTTTGCGTTTTTTGACGATAACCACGATTCTTCTGGGTTGCGCGGCTGGTCTGCGCGCCCAGGGTAACTACGAGGTTCAAGTTTATGGATACGATCTGGTAAAGCCCGGCGCCACCATGGTGGAGTTGCACAGCAACTTCACCGTCAGCGGCACCAAGGGAGTGGTGGATGGCGTGCTCCCCACCAACCACGCGCTGCATGAAACCGTGGAGATCACGCACGGTTGGAACGATTGGTTCGAGACCGGCTTTTACATATTCAATAGCCTGCAAGCCGACGGCACTTGGATCTACGTAGGCTCGCACATCCGGCCGCGGTTCGCCGCTCCCGAGAGTTGGAAATGGCCGGTGGGCGTCAGCATCTCCAACGAAATCGGCTGGCAGCGGCCCAACATTTCGCAGGATACCTGGACGTGGGAAATACGGCCGATCGTCGACAAGAAAATCGACAAGTGGTATCTGGCATTCAATCCAACCTTCGACAAATCGTTCCACGGCCCAGAGGCGCACCGCGGCTACGAGTTCTCGCCCAACTTCAAATTCAGCTACGACGTCACCAAGAAGGTTGCGATGGGAGTGGAATACTACGGCGCTTACGGTCCCATCACCGGCTTCGACCCGCTACGCGACCAGGAGCAGCAGATCGTGCCGGCAGTGGACATCGATTTCGGCGAACGATGGGAATTCAATTTCGGCGTCGGCGTGGGCGTGACGCAGGCCACCGACCATCTGTTGGTGAAAGCCATCCTGGGATACCGGTTCGGCGGTCCGAAGAAGTAGCGCAACGGCGGGCGTTGGACGGTTCGGAAAAATGAAGTTCAGCCGCCGATGAACACGGATGAACGCCGATAGAGCTTTGTTCTGAATCGGCGTTCATCGGTGTTTATCGGCGGCCAGTTTGGATTCCAAGAATTTTCAGCAGCCTGCTACGGCTTCACCCGCTTCCGGGCAGCCGCCCATGCGGGGAAGACTTCGGGATTCTCCAGCCAGACCAGCATCCACTGCACCATCTCTTCCTTCTGCGCTTTTTTCTCTGCGGGGGTGCGTGGGCTGCGGCTCAGGAAGCGGGCGCGATCTTTGGCGGCGATCACCTGGCGGCGGGCGTAACGGGCGCGAGCACGGTCTTGGGCTGCGACGGCTTCGGTGTAGACCGCCAGCATCTCGCCGAGCGATTGCTCCAGTTCCTCGAAGGTGTGCTGGCGGATGCCGGCATAGGGCTGCTCGAAGGGCAGGTCAGTCGCGCGCAGCAGGTCGCGCAGGTAAGACTCGGAGACCGGTGCGAGGTGCGCCAGCAGGTGATTCCACACGGCCGCAGTGATGGCGGGCGGCCGCGTCCCGGCGAGGTAGTCGCGCAAGCGCTGCTTAACGGATTTTGTGGTTGCGGAGGCCACTGCGATAGCGCTCAACCGCGGCATCGTGGGCCGCGGCATTATTGGAAAATTCGTGGCCGCCGGAGTTGTCGGGCCGCAGCACGAAGTAGATCGCGTCGGTCGTGGCCGGATCCAACACGGCGTCTATGGAGGCCTTGCCGGGATTGGCGATGGGGCCGGGCGGCAGGCCGGCGTGGCTATAAGTGTTATACGGGTGGTCGCGAGCGAGATCCGAGCGGTAGATGGCGCCGCGGTAGCTTCCGAGCAGGAGCGCGGCGTAGATGGTGGTGGGATCGCAATCGAGCTTCATGCCGATGCGCAGGCGGTTCTCGAAGACGGCGGCGATGCGCGGGCGCTCATCGGCCAGCTTGCCTTCCTTTTCGACCAGGGAAGCCAGGGTGACCACTTCATGCACCGGCCGCGTAGTGCGGATGCCGTGCCAGGCGTCGCGGAACTTGCCGGTCATGATGCGGCAGAGCTTGTCGGGGGTAGTGTGGCGGCTGAGGCGGTAGGTGTCGGGGAAGAGATATCCTTCGAGCGTGGGGGCCAGGGGATCGAGATCGCGAATCAAGGCGGGGTTGGAGGCGGCCGTCAGAAAATCGGCGGTCTTGAAGAGGCCGAGTTGTTCGGCGGCGGCGCCGATATCGAACATGTTCTTGCCTTCGGGCACCACCAGCGCTAAGTAAAAGATGTCGCCGCGCGCGATGCGGCGAAAGACGTCCAGGGCGGAGGCGGGGTGGTCGAAGCGGTATTCGCCGGCCTGCAAAACATGGCCGCGGCCGGCCAGACGGGCGAGCAGAAAATCCCAGCGGCTCGCAATCACGCCGGCCTTGGCAAGGGCATCGGCCATGGCGCTGGTGGAAGTGCCGTGTGGAAGGTCGACGAAAGTCTCGCCGGTGAAGGCCTGGTAAGGACGGAACAGGCGGTAGCTTAGAAAACCGGCGGCCAGCGCGGCCACCAGGAGGATGCGGCCGAAGGAGCGGAAGAGTTTCACCGGGCGGCCTCGTAGGCTACGGCGTCCAGGTAGCTTTGCAGCAGGATGACCGCGGAGAGGCGGTCGACGGCGGCGGCGCGCTTTTCGATGCTGATGCCGCTCGAGCGGAGCACGCGGCCGGCCTCGACGCTGGTGAGGCGCTCATCCCAGAGCTTCACCGGGAGGCCGGTATATTTTTCGATGGCTTCGGCAAATTCGCGCACCCAGCCGGACTGGCGGCCTTCCGTGCCGCGCATGCCGATAGGGTTGCCGAGCAGAACCAGGCGGACCTCGCGTTCGCGGATGAGCTGCTGGAGTAAGGCCAGGTCGGCGCGCTTGGTGGTGCGCACCAGGTTGGGCAGACCCTGGGCGGTGATGCCCAGTGGATCGCTGATAGCCAGACCGATGCGTCTCTTACCGAGGTCCAGTGCGAGTATGCGGGAGAGCGCGGGAGTCAAACCAATTTCATTATAGACGCGGCCATGCTACATTCGAGGCAAGGGTCTTACAGCCGCCGTGGCGATCATCACCAAGCCTGCCAGCATCCGGGCCGTTGAAGACGCGCGCCAGTTCGCCATGCCGATTGTGGCGCTGGGGACGATCATCGCGATCCTGTATTTTGGGCGTCTTTTCTTCATTACCGCGATGACGGCGGTGACGATTGCATTCATTTTGGAACCGCTGGTGACGCTCCTGATGCGGCTGCGGCTGCCGCGCAGCGTGGCGAGCTTTGTGGTTTGTTGCTTCGCGCTGGCGTGCCTGTATGTGATCGGTTTGGGGGCTTACTCGCAACTTACCGGGCTCTATAACGAGCTACCCGTGTATGGGCAGCGGATCGGCGACATCGTAGTCGGGGTGCGCGAGAGAATTCAGGGTGTGGAGAAACAGACTTACCAGATCTTTCTTCCCGCCAGGCAGCGGCAGCAACTGGAAGAAGAAGAACAGCGCGCGCAGAAGGCGGCCGAAAAGAAGAAGGGCGGCAAGAGAGGCGACACAACGCCCCAGCTCGCGGTGGTTGTCCCGCCGGTCGATACCGGCTTTGCCATCGGAGACTACGTTTACGCGCACCTGAACTCGTTCTACCAGATCCTGCTGATGGTCTCGTTCGTTCCGTTCCTGGTCTATTTCATGTTGAGCTGGCGCGACCACATCAACCGGGCATTCCTGCAGCTCTTTCAAGGAGAAGCCCGGCTGGTGGCGGCGCGGAGCCTGCAGGGAATCGCCGAGATGGTGCGGGCGTTTGTGGTAGGCAACTTTCTGTTGGGGATACTGCTGGCGTTTCTGAGCTCGGGCATGTTCTGGATGATGCACCTGCCGTATCCTTTGTTAATCGGGCCGTTGAGCGGCATGTTGAGCCTGGTGCCTTACGTGGGGCTGCCGCTGGCCATGGCGCCGCCGTTGTTTTCGGCGCTGGGGATCCACACGGTGCCGGTGTACATCCTGGTGGTGGTGTCGGTGGCGCTGCTGCATCTGCTGGCGCTGAACCTGCTGTATCCCAAAATTGTGGGCTCGCGGGTGCATCTGAACCCGCTGGTGGTGACGTTCTCGCTGATGCTGTGGGGCTTCCTGTGGGACGCGCCGGGGCTGCTTCTGGCGATTCCGCTGACAGCCGGGCTGAAGGCGGTCTGCGACAACGTGAAGGGGCTTCGGCCCATCGGCAAGTTTCTGGGCGACTGACGCGCGGTTGGCAGGCTGAAGCCTGCCCCACCTTCCGGGCGACTGACGCGCGGCGCGCCACCTGTTAGACTCAGAATCTCAGCGCAATGGCGGCAATTCCGGAATCGGCCAGATCGTTCATGTCGGGGCTTGTAGCGCGGGCCCGCAAACTGAAAAAGACCATCGTGTTCCCGGAAGGGAGCGATGCGCGCGTGCTCCAGGCGGCAGCCCGGCTGGTGGCCGAAGGGGCGGCCAAACCGGTGCTGATCGGGCCGCGGCCGGCGAACGCGCCGGAAGGCGTGACCTTTGTGGACCCGGCGCGATCGCCGCTGGTGGAGAAGTATGCGGCGCTCTATTATGAGCGGCGGCGCGCCAAGGGCATCACGCAAATCGAAGCGGCCGAGACGGCGCGGAAGCCGCTCTACTTCGCATCCCTGATGGTGGGGGCGGGCGACGCCGACGGCAGTGTGGGCGGCGCGGTGAACAGCACGGCGGAAACGGTGCGCGCGGCGCTGCACGCGGTGGGTCCGGACCCGCGCGCGCGGCTGGTATCGAGCGTCTTCATCATGGCGCTGCCGGATCTCTCGCTCGGGCACGGCGGATTGATGGCCTTTGCGGATTGCGCGGTGGTGATCGACCCCACCTCCACGCAACTGGCGGATATCGCGATCGCTACGGCGGAGAGCACCCGCGCGCTGCTCGACACCGAGCCGGTGGTGGCGCTGCTCAGCTTTTCGACCAAAGGCAGCGGCAAGCACGCGGAAGTCGACAAGGTGGTGGAGGCGCTACGGATTGTGCGGGCGCGCGCGCCGGAGCTGAACGTGGACGGGGAACTGCAGGCCGACGCAGCGGTCTCCGAGGTGGTGGGACGGTCGAAAGCGCCGGGGTCAAAGGTGGCGGGCCGGGCCAACACGCTGATCTTTCCGAACCTCTCGGCGGCCAACATCGGGTACAAACTAGTGGAGCGATTGGGTGGGGCGATGGCCATCGGGCCATTCCTGCAGGGCCTGGCGAAGCCGGCCAACGATCTGTCGCGCGGCTGTTCGGCGGAGGATGTGTTCAACGTCGCGGTGGCGACCGCGGTGCAGTCGGATCGGGGCTGAGATGGCTCTGCCATTCCGGCTGGTCTACTCGGAGCGGTACGACCTGCATCTGGGCGACCACGTCTTCCCCTCCAAGAAATACAAGTGGCTGCACGACCTCCTGCTGCGCACGAAGTTTGCGGCGCCGGAAAATTTCGTGGAGCCCGAGCCGGCGTCCGACGAAGACATCCTGCTGGTGCACGAGGCGCAGTGGGTGGACAAGCTGCGCAACGGCACGCTGACTTACCAGGACATTCTGACGCTGGAAATTCCCTACTCCCGGGAAATGGTGGAAGCGTTCTGGCTGGCGGCGGGCGGCACATTGATGGCGGCGCGGCAAGCGCTCGCCGGGGGCGTGGGATTCAACATCGGCGGCGGCTTCCACCACGCGTTCCCGGGACACGGCGAAGGCTTCTGCGCGGTCAACGATATGGCGGTGGCCATCCGGCGGCTGCAGAAAGACGGCGCCATCCGGCGGGCCATGGTTGTCGATTGTGATGTGCACCATGGAAACGGGACGGCAACCATCTTTGCGGGCGACCCATCGGTCTTCACGCTTTCCATCCACCAGTTCAATAACTATCCGAGTGAGAAGCCGCCCTCGAGCCTGGACATTCATCTGGCGGATGGCATCGGCGACGCGGAGTATCTGCACCGCCTGGGCAACGGGTACCGCGCGGCGCTTTCCATGTTCAAGCCCGAACTGGTGGTCTACGTGGCGGGCGCCGACCCGTACCTGGAAGACCAGTTGGGCGGTCTTTCGCTGACCTTCGACGGACTGATGGAACGGGACCGCCTGGTGATCTGGACGGCGCTGTCGCACCATGTGCCGGTGGCGATTGTGCTGGCCGGCGGATACGCGCTCAACGTGCGGGATACCATCATCATTCACGCCAACACGGCGGCGGTGGCGCGGGACATGCTGGCGAAGGCGCCTTGGGCGGCGTGAAGGTAGCCCTGACAAGGTGATAAAAAAGGCTGGCCGCCGATGAACGCCGATTAACGCAGATTGAAAGCAAATAGCCGATCTGTGTTTATCGGCGGCTTACATTGAGTTTTTCAGCGTCCTGCTAAAGACATACAATCGCAGAAGCATGGAATATCAAAATCTGCTTCTGACGGCGGAGGGCGCGACTGCCGTCATCACCCTCAACCGGCCGCAACGGCGCAACGCGCTTTCGCTCGAATTGATGCTGGAACTGAAAACCTGCCTGGAAGAGATCGGGCGCGGGCGGGAGTTCCGCGCGGTGATTCTGGCGGCGGCCGGAAAAGTTTTCTGCTCGGGCCACGACCTGGGGGAGATGACCGGGCGCGACATCAACGAATACCGGCGCATCTTCGATGTGTGCAGCGAGTTGATGCTGAAGATTCAGGCGATCCCGCAGCCGGTCATCGCCGAAGTGCAGGGCGTGGCCACCGCGGCGGGTTGCCAACTGGTGGCCGCTTGCGATCTGGCGATCGCGGCGGAAGAAGCCTGGTTCGCGACGCCCGGAGTGAAGATCGGACTCTTCTGCACCACGCCTATGGTGGCTCTGACGCGGGCCATCGGCCGCAAGCGCGCGCTCGAGATGCTGCTCACCGGGGACCCGGTGGATGCGCGCACGGCCGCCGAGTGGGGACTGGTCAATCGGGCAGTGGCCGCCGGCGAACTGCGCGACGCCACGCGCAAACTGGCGGCGAAAGTGGCGGAGGCCAGCCCGCTGGTGGTGGGGATCGGCAAGCAGGCCTTCTACACGCAGGTGGATCTGGACCAGTCCAAAGCCTACGCCTATGCCAAGGAAGTAATGTCGATGAACGCGCTGGCGGCCGACGCGCAGGAAGGCATCGGAGCGTTCCTGGGGAAGCGGACGCCGTGCTGGACGGGACGGTAAGCACGCCGGCGATCCGCACCCGGTATGTGTATAATCATCTATAGAGATACACATCGATGCGGACGAACATCGTGATTGACGATAAGCTGATGCGGGACACGCTTCGCGCAACTGGCCTGAAGACCAAGCGCGATGCGGTTGACCAGGCTCTGCGGACGTTGCTCCGCCTGAGGAGACAGGCAAAGATCCGCCGACTCCGCGGCAAACTGGACTGGCAGGGTGATCTCGACGCGATGAGGAGCGACAGTTGATTCTTGTCGATTCCAGCGTGTGGATCGATTACTTCAAGGGAATGATAACGGCGCAGACCGAGAAACTCGATCGTCTGCTTGGCCACGAACCTTTGGTGATCGGTGACTTAATTCTGACGGAGGTCCTGCAAGGCTTCGCAGACGAACGAGACTTCAACGAAGCCAGGAAAATGCTGACTTCGTTGACGGTTGTAGAATTGGGCGGACAGGAAATCGCGGTTCAAGCGGCGAGAAATTTCCGGACGCTGCGCAACCTCGGCGTGACCATTCGCAAGACCATCGATACGGTGATTGCTACCCGATGTATCGAGAGCGGGTATGACTTGCTGCACAACGACAGGGACTTTGATCCATTTGCCAAGCACCTCGGCCTGCGCGTAGTGGTCTGACGACCCGGCTGCCGAGGAGAGCCGTGGGTTGCGGCAGGGGAGTGGTATAGTAGGCAAAGAAAAGGCGAATGGAAGACCTCCAGGAACAGCTCGCGGCTTTGCGGTGTCGTGTCGCGAGAATCGACCGGCGCTATGCAGGCACCCCGGCGCCCGCGCGGCCGAAGGAAGCGGCCGGGTTCATCCAGGATCTGATCAGCGGCGAAGTGGTGCGCACGGCGTTCGGGGAGCATTTCGAAACCGAGAAGCTGTGGGAGCGCCACCGCCGCCATGGCAGCGTGGATATCGGCGACCTGGCGGAGTTGCCGGAAGATCTGCTGGAATCGCTTTCGGATGGCGACATTGCGCGGTCGCATCCGACAAAGTGGGCGTTCCTGGATACGGAGACCACCGGCCTGGCGGGCGGCACGGGCACGTATCCGTTTCTGATCGGGGTAGGGTCGATCGAAGCGGCGGGCTTCCGGCTGCGCCAGTTTTTCATGCGGGATTACGGCGAAGAGCCGTCGATGCTGGCGCGCCTGGCGGAGCACCTGGCGCAGTTCGACGTGCTGGTGACATACAACGGGAAAGCCTTCGACCAGCCATTGTTGGAAACGCGCTACCGCATGTCGCGCGCGCGGCATCCGTTTGACCGCATGCAGCACCTGGACCTGCTGTTCGGGGCACGCCGGCTGTGGAAGCTGCGCCTGGAAAGTTGCCGGCTGGTGGAATTGGAAAACCAGATTCTTGGCGTGGAGCGGCAGGGCGATTTGCCGGGCGAGATGATTCCGTATTGCTATTTCGGATACCTGCGTACGCTACGGGCCTTCGACCTGGTGCCGATTTTCCACCACAATGCCATCGACATTCTTTCGCTGGCCTGCCTGACGGCAATCGTGCCGCTGGCCTTCCGCTCTCCGGAGAATGCCGGCTTGCGGCACGGCGCGGACCTGATCGGGCTAGGCCGGTGGGTGGAGCGGGCCGGGCGCGGCGAAGAAGCGCTGCGGCTCTTCCGCCGAGCCGTGGAAATGGGCCTAGGGGACGATTTGCTATTCCGCACGTTGTGGGATATCGGAACCATGGAGAAAAAGTTGGGACATGGCGATGCGGCGCTGGCGTCGATGACGGAGCTGGCGGCGTCACGGAATCCGTATCGCGCGCGAGCGCTCGAAGCGCTTGCGAAGCATTATGAGCACGCCGAGCGGAATCACGCGATGGCGCTCGAGATGACGCGGGCGGCGCTGGAGATTGAAGTCTCGCCGGCGTTGCGGCGGCGCGAGTTGCGGTTGAAAGCGCGGATGGAAAAGACCGGGCAGCCGTGGCTATAGAGATTTGCAAGATGCAGGGCAGGACAGTAGCGGCTTGTGCGGCAGGTTGGTAACTGCGCGCCCCGAAGAGTGGCGATGGTCAAGCGCGCACAAGACACCGGCGGCAAGACCGCCGGCGGTACCAGTTGGTCTCAGTGGCCCAAGCGGGTGTCAATCCTGCGAGTAGCGCGCGACGACCATTGAAATGGTCAACCCGATGAACAGCATCACCGCCAGGACGCCGTTGACCAGCGCCACGCCTGACAAGGGCGCGCGGTTGGGCATCGCGAGCGGCAGCACGATGTGGTTCATGAACAGATAGACCCCCAGACCGTATAGCAGCCCGCAGACGATGAAGTGGCGGGTGAGAAGCCCGAATCGGCGGCTCAGCAGGTAATAGACGGCAGCAGCGGAGTAGGCGATCACAAAATGCAGCAGCAGGCCTAGAGCCGCGGTGCCCAGGCCGCCCTGAAAGGCGTCGCGCCCGATCAGGCCGCTCGAGATGTTCTGCAGCAGGCGGACCGGCGGGACTCCGCGCAGCCCATAAAAAACCAGGGCGTCGGTGATGTCCAGGGTGCCCGCAATTAAGCCTGCCCAGAAAAGCACAGCAAAACGGAATGACGGTGGGTTCGACATCGGCATGCGAAGCGAGAACTACTTCTTGATGGGATCGACCTGCGTCCCCAGGCCGGCGTAGTCGTCTTTCACCTTGATCACCTTGTCGCCGTTGAAGGTGATGAAGGTGATCTTGCCGGGCGCCTGACCGTAGATCCAGTCTTCCAGTTCCATGCCGTCCTTGGTTTCGCGCAGATGGTAGACCGGACGTCCCAAGGCCATAACGACCTGTTCGTGATCCATGCCGACGATGACGTGCTTATCCTGGATGGCCTTTTGGACTTCGGGGGGCAGCGTTTGGGAATAAACTTCGGTGACGCTGTGGCGATCGAAATCCAGAACCGCGGCCAGCATTTTCTTGATGGCCGCGGCTTTGATGGGTTCGAGCGGCTTATGGAAGACAATGGCGATGGAAGTGCCACCCGGGGCGTTGACGTCGGAGTTGGGATTGACCGGAACGGTGTTGACGGGTCCGCCCATGCCGCCGCCCATTTGAACGCTGTCGTACCAATGGCGACCGCCCTTATAGCCGCCGTTGAGCTGGAGGACGATGCGGTCGGCCTCGAGATCGATCTTGGTGATCTGCACGGTGTCGCCGGTGCGCGCCGCGGGGCCGTTCTCCTTGGCGATCAGGGTCCAGGCTTTCTTATCGAAAGTCGCGGTGGTGGCGTCGAACTCGAGGGCCTTCTTGGAGCGGGGCAGCAGGACCTTGGCGTTGGCGTATTCGGCCATCAGGCCGCGCGTGAGCTCGATGCGGTCCTCGAAACTCAGTTTGTCGGCGGCGGGCGCCAGGGGCGCGGCCAAGGCCACGGCGGCTACGACGGCAATGCAGGCGAAGGCTCGCATACTTCACTCGCTTCGGGCGGGTCGGTCAATGGCGAGGGCTGCCGGTGAACGGGTGCTTTCCAGATGAAGAATGCCAGCAGGATCATGGCGGCGGAAGTCAGCACGCTGGCTTCCGGACCATAATCGCCGCCGCTCCAAAGTTTCCCGGCGCTCCAGACCATCTCGTGGCCCGTCATCCTCATTCTAAGCCCACTGACGTTCGCTCCGAACAGGGGCAATGTAAAGTTCCACCCCAAGTGCAGACCGATGGGGAGCCAAAGGTCGCGGGTGCGGACGAAAGCATAACCAAAGAGGATGCCGAAGCCGGCGGTGTTGGCGACGGAAAACCAGGTGGCGTTGGGGTTGCCCGAATGCAGCAGGGCGAAGACCACGCCTACGGGGATGACCGTCGCCCAGGTGCCGCAAGAGGCCAGCAACACCTGGAAGGCGTATCCACGCATCATTAGCTCTTCGGCGGTGGCGGCAATGATGAGGCCGGTGGTAAGGAAGACGGCAGCGCCGAACGACGGCTGCTCCGTGCGCGCGATGGGGCCGAGGTGCGCGGCCCCGGCGAGCAGCGGCGGCCCCAGCACGAGCAGCGCGGCGCCGGCGCCACCAATGAGGCCGAGCGCCAGGTTATCCACCGACGCGCGGTTCCACCAGAGCCCCAGTTCCACAAGCCGGCGATTGGTGTAGATGCGCAGGGTGAACCAATTGGCGAACACCGCGGTCGTGAAACTGGCGGCAAAAGAGCCCCAGAAATAGCCGCCGATCCAGGGCATAATGCGACCGAAGATCTCCACACCCAGCCAGCCAATGGCTATGTAGACCAGGACGTGAACGATTAGAGGTAGGGGCTCCAGCCTGCCGTCCGCTTTAGCTGGTATCGTCATCAGTAGTATGCCTGCCCGCCGGATCCTGCAACTGGGCGACCCGCTTTTGCGGGCCGTCTCGGTCCCTGTCGCCACGCCGCGTGAAGCCGGCGCGGTTTTCGAAGACCTCCGCGCCACTCTCGCCGAGTTCCGCCGCACCCACGGATTCGGACGGGGGATCAGCGCGGTGCAGATTGGCGAACCGAAGCGACTAATATACATCGAAGTGGGTGGGCGCGCATACCGCTTGCGGAATCCGGAGTTCGAATTTCAGAGCGGGGAGAAATTTGAGTTATGGGACGATTGCTTTTCATTTCCGGATCTGCTGGTGCGGTTGGAGCGGTCAGTGGAGGTGCGGTTGCGCTTCCAGAGCGAGGCCGGGGAAGTGGAGCGGCTGGAAGCGAAGGGAGCGTTCTCGGAGCTGTTGCAGCACGAGATGGACCATCTGGATGGAGTGCTGGCGATCGACCGGGCGCTCGACGGCAACAGTTTGTGCACGCGCGCCGAGTGGGACAGACGATCGGGTTTCGTCGTCTGTCACCCGCCCGCGGTTTAGCGCAGCAGACAGTGGCCTAGACGCGCTCGAACAGGACTTCGAGGCCGGTGCGAATGGCATCCAGCCCGCTTGCCGGCAGCTTTCCGATCCGCTCCGTCAGTTCTGCCTTGTCCACGGTCAGGATCTGGCTTACGTTCACCACGCTGGCCTTCGGCAGATTGGCATCGCCTTTCTTCAGCGAAACGTTACCTGGGGCTCCCGCGTGTGCCAAGTTTGAAGTGATCGCGCAGACTACCGTGGTGGCAATCCGGCTTCGGTTGAAAGTATCGCCTTGGACAACCACACAGGGATGGCGTTCCGCCGGGGCCGATCCAGTCGCCGGGCCGAAGTCAAACCAGTACACTTCGCCTTGTCGGACCTCGCTCACCAGCGGTCTCTAATAACGGATCGAAACTTAGCCTTCATCTTTTTCGTCAAAGCTCGCTCTGCAGGGTCCGGCTCACCAGAGTACACGCGATTGAGTTGCTCGGTGATCTCCTCCTGGCGCCGCTGGCGAATGTAAGCTTCCAGCGCGAGTGCGATCAGGCGGCTACGGCTCAGCCCCATGTCGCGCGCGATCCGATCCGCGTCGCCGAGGAGTTCGCCATCGACGGAAATGGCTGTCTTCATACCAATAGGCTATACCATTGGTCATACCAAGAGCAATACCAGGCAATACCAGGGAGGGTACTCGCTGGCGCCTCGGCTCGATGGACGCGCTGCGCCAGAAGTAATTTCCGGATGTGGGACTGAAGATAGCCTTTTGTCGTCGGTTGCTGAGGGCCTTCGGCCCGCGAAATTTCATGAAGAAGTGGGGGAGCCTGGATGTCGACGGGCTGGCTGGGCAGCACCGAAAGCCGGCTGAAGCCGGCTGCGGNNACAGACCACGAAAACCGATGGTCTGTCCCACAGGATATCCTGGTACCCATGCGTGCAATCTGGATTCTGGTTTGCGCCGCGGCGGCCTTCGCGCAGCCGGCGGACCTGGTGCTGCGAAATGGAAAGATCGTCACCATGAACCCGGCGGCGCCCGCGGTGCAGGCGATCGCCGTGCGCGGGGACAAGATCGCCGGCCTGGGGACCAATGCGGACGCCCAGAAGTGGATCGGGCCGAATACCAAGGTCATCGATCTGAAAGGGCAGCTCGCGATTCCCGGGTTCATTGAAGGGCACGGGCATTTCACCGGGATCGGAGAGTACCGGCAGGGCCTCGATCTGCGGGAGGCGCGCACGTGGGATGACATCGTGGCCCAAGTCGCGCGCGCCGCCAAACAGGCCAAGCCGGGCGAGTGGATCGTGGGCCGCGGGTGGCACCAGTCGAAGTGGGACCATGCGCCGGAGCCCAATGTAGAGGGCTTTCCGCTGCACGAGTCGCTCGACAAGGTGTCGCCGGACAACCCGGTTCTTCTCACGCACGCGAGCGGGCACGCGGCGTTCGTCAACGGAAAGGCGATGGAACTGGCCAAGCTCACGCGCGAGACCCCGAATCCTTCCGGGGGCGAAATCCTCAAAGACACCCAGGGCAATCCCACCGGCCTGTTGCGCGAAACGGCGCAAGGGGTGGTCGCGCGGGCGCACAACCAGTGGCTGGACCAGCGTACGCCAGCGCAGCGCGCGGCCGATTTGCGTAAGGCCATCGACCTGGCCAGCGACGAATGCGTCGCCAAGGGCATTACTTCGTTCGAAGATGCCGGGTCGTCGTTTTCCACCGTGGACGCTTTCAAGAGCATGGCGGAAAAGAACGAGTTGAAGCTGCGGCTGTGGGTGATGCTGGGGGCGAGCCCGCTGGATCAACTGGCGGCGAATATCGATCGCTACCGCATCATCGGCGCGGGAAACAACCACCTCACAGTGCGGGCCATCAAGAGATATATGGACGGCGCGCTGGGCTCGCGCGGCGCGTGGCTGCTGGAGCCGTACACCGATAAGCCCGACAGCGTGGGCCTGGCAACGGCGAAATTGGAGGATCTCAAGGCAGTGGGCGAACTGGCCATCCAGCACGATTTCCAGTTTTGCATTCACGCCATCGGCGACCGCGCCAACCGCGAAGTGCTGAATCTCTACGAACAGGTTTTCAAAGAACACTCCGACAAGACCGGCTTGCGGTGGCGCATCGAGCACGCCCAGCACTTGAGCACGGCCGACATTCCGCGGTTCGGCAAGCTGGGAGTGATTGCGGCCATGCAGGGGATCCATTGCACGTCCGACGCGCCCTACGTGCTGCTGCGGCTGGGGCCGCAACGGGCCGAAGAGGGCGCGTACGTCTGGCAGAAGCTCATGAAGAGCGGCGCGGTGGTGGCGAACGGAACGGACGCGCCGGTGGAAGACGTCAGCCCGCTGGCCTGTTTTTACGCGTCGGTGAGCCGCAAGTTGAAGGATGGGACGCGGTTCTATCCGGACCAGCGGATGAGCCGCGAAGAGGCGCTGAAATCGTACACCTGGAACAACGCGTACGCGGCGTTTGAGGAGAAGATCAAGGGATCGCTCGAAGTGGGGAAGCTGGCGGACGTCACGGTGCTTTCGCGAGACATCATGACAATTCCCGAGGATGATATTCCCGCGACGGATGTGGTGTACACGATTGTGGGTGGGAAAATAGTGTTCCAGCGGTGAGCGCGGCCCCACTATCGGCGTTTCATCGGCGTTGATCGGCGGCTTAGAATGATCCTGAGAGGCATAGGTTTTTGACGGTGACATAGACATCGGGCCGCCGATAAACACCGATGAACGCGGATTCGGTTCGCTGACCGAACTCGGCCTCTGATAGAGAAGGATATTGGAATGAAGAAACACGCCAAGACAAGCCAGAAGGCAGGTCGAGAAATAACACAGGACGCTTCCGCTGATCGGTCGTTGCCGGAGATCCGGGCAATCCTCGGAACCGCGCAGAGGGTGCAATTCCATCCTGAGAATATCCAAGGCGAGCCCATTTCCGTCACCGTTCTGCGCGAAAGGCGTTAAGGTTTAATCCCTTAGCCTTTTCAGGCTTTTTTCTCCCGGTTCCCAACTTGCCGCCGATACGCGCCTCCTGATATCCTTTGTGGTAGCGCGACATCCCTCATCTCACAACAGGAGACAGAATGGCAATCAAAGTAGGTATTAATGGCTTCGGCCGCATCGGCCGGAACGTTGTCCGCGCGGGGCTTGACCGCAAAGACATCGAATTCGTGGCCGTCAACGATATTACCGATACGAAGACGCTGGCGCACTTATTGAAGTACGATTCCGTACTGGGAACCATCGGAGAGACGGTCACGTCGGATGCCGACTCGATCACCTTGGGCGGCAAGAAGATCAAAGTGTTCGCCACCAAGGATCCGGCGCAACTCGACTGGAGTTCGCTGGGGGTGCAGGTGGTGGTGGAATCCACCGGCAAGTTCACAGACGCGCACGAAGCGGTGAAGCATCTGCGCGGCACGGTGAAGAAGGTCATCATTTCGGCGCCGGCCAAGAACGAAGACGTCACGCTGGTGCTGGGCGTGAACGATAGCGCGTACGACCCGGCCAAGCACCACGTCATGTCGAACGCTTCCTGCACCACCAACTGCCTGGCCCCGGTGGTGAAGGTGCTCCACGACAAGTTCGGCATCCAGAAGGGATCGATGACCACGATCCACAGCTACACCAACGACCAGCATGTGCTCGATTTCCCGCACAAGGATCTGCGGCGGGCGCGCGCGGCGGCGCTCAACATGATCCCCACCACGACGGGGGCGGCCAAGGCGATCGGCCTGGTGATGCCGCAGTTGAAGGGCAAGCTGGACGGCTATTCGATGCGGGTTCCGACGCCGGATGTTTCGGTGGTGGATCTGGTGGCGTTGCTGAATACGGCCACGACTACAGAGGCGGTGAACGCGGCCTTGAAGGAAGCGGCCGAAGGGCCGATGAAGGGTATCCTGGCGTACACCGAGGATCCGGTGGTTTCGAGCGACATGCTGCACAACCCCAACAGCTCGATTGTGGACAGCCAGTTGACCAAGGTGCTGGACGGCAATCTGGTGAAAGTCGTGGCGTGGTACGACAATGAATGGGGTTACTCGTGCCGCGTGATCGACCTGATTGCGTTTTTGAACGCGAAAGGCCTGTAAACCTACTTGAAAAGCGGCCCCGGCCAGGGGACTCCCTGCCGGGGCTGCGGATTTAGTCCCCTCCTGTAACATTTCCATCCCCGCGAACCATCTATACAGAGATACCGGCAGGGCAGCGGCCCTCCGGGGCATTGCTGGGCAGCAAAAAAGCGAACTAAGCCCCGGCCAACGTGAACTAGGGATAGAGTCTCGTGATACGCTTCCTTCCAATTGCCCTATTACTGCTCGCGGTACTGCCTTTATCCGCGACCGAACACACCGGCTCCGTGCGGGCCGCGGACCAGTTCATTCCGGGCGCAACCATCACCGCGCGGCAAGGCGGGGCGAAGCTGGTCACCTATACCGACGAGAACGGCCGGTACGTTTTGGACCTGACGCCGGGAGCGTGGGACCTGGAGGTGACGATGTTCGGCTTCACGCCGCAGCACGTCGCGCTCACGGTGACAGACCGCTCCAGCAATCGCGACTGGACGCTGGAGATGCCACGCGATGGCGTGCCGGCGGCGAAGCCGGCCTCGACGCCTGCGCCCGCGGCTCCGGATGCGAAGAAGCCGGACGTGGCGGCGCCGGCCACACCCGCGAAGCCAACTGCACCGGCAACCACCGCCGCGGCATCGACGCAGTCGGCGCAAGCGGGACGAGGCGGGCGTAACGGACAGGGCCGTGGCGGCCAAGGGCAGGGTCGCGGAACCAACGCGCAAGGCCGCGGCCAGCAAGGCGCGACTTTTCAAAACGCCGACGTGACAGCGACGGATGCGGGCCAACAGGCGCTGGCGACGGCCGGCGACACAATCCCGGACATGGCAACGGGCGATGCCACCGATGCGTACCTGGTGAGCGGAACCACCAGCGGCGGCTTGGGGGTGGCGGCGGACGACCAGGCGAGGTTTAACCAGATGATGGGCGGCCGGGGCGGCCGCGGCGGACCCGGCGGGCCCGGTGGCATGGGCGGCGGCGGCGATCAGGGACTAATGTCGCTGGGCGCGAGCCTGGGCGGTGGCGCCGATCCATTCGGCATGGGCGGATTTGGTGCGGCAGGCGCCAATGGCGGGTTCGGCGCGGATGCCGGCGGTGGAGGCTTCGGCCTGGCCGGTCCCGGCGGCGGTGGCGCTGGCGGTGGCGGC
>PMTR01000113.1 GCA_003167255.1 Bryobacterales bacterium | reverse complement strand
GGCCGTACCGGTTCAAATTGAAGGTGCCGTCCTTCAGGCTTCGCAGGGTCGATTCGCCGAAAATCTCGCGGCCCCAGATTTCGATAAATTTGAGACAACCGTCGCGAGTGGCGGAGCGATCCCACTGGCCAAAGACGACGCAACCGTAGCTGCTCCGCTCTTCGCGTATTCCGATGAACTCTTGGCCCGATGTCTGCCTGATGGATCTTCGTCTGCCGGAAATCGGCGGAGCAGAAGCCATTCGCCTGATCCGCAAAGATTTTCCAAGAGCGCCTTTATCGTGCTCACTACGTTCCATGGCGACGAGGACATTCATAAGGCCATGTCGGCCGGAGCTCGCTCTTATCTTCTCAAAGGGATGTCGCACGACGAACTGCTGGACGCCGTTCGCAAAGTCCATGCGGGGCGGCAATACCTTCCGAAAGCAGTGCAACAGTCGCTGGCCAATCGCATGCCCAGTTCCGATCTCAGCGCTCGCGAGGCCGAGATACTCGGATTGATCGTGAAAGAACTGACCAACAAAGAGATTGCCGCGAAGCTGAATATTACGGTAGGGACGGTGAAGTGGCACTTGAACATCCTATTCGCGAGGCTCAACGTCACGGATCGCACCCAGGCTGCAGTGGCGGCCCTGCACCGCGGAATTGTGGAGCTCTAGCGTCCGATAATTTCCAGAATCCCGCTGTCGGGACCAGTCCACGCCTGGAACCCTTCGTGGCTGAGGCGGCCGGTTGCGTTGTTCCAGTGCAGGCGCGTGATTTTTCGATCGCCGCCTTCGTAGGCGTAGGTCTTGCCATCATCGTCGTAAAGCGTGAAGCCGCCGTCGGCGCCACGATACACCCGCACGCGGGCCAGTTTCTGGGTTTCGCTGGTGCTCTCGACGGGCTCTCCGAGGGGCACAATGGATCCGGCTCGAACGAATAGCGGCAGCGTGTCGATAGGTGCGCTCACCTTGATCGTCTGGCCGCCTCGGAAACGCTGGTTCGTCCAATAGTTGTACCAGTCCGCGCCTGCCGGCAGGTAGACCGAACGGCTGGTGGCGCCCTGTTCCGTAACCGGGGCCACCAGAAACGCGGGACCGAACATGTACTCGTCACCCATCCCGGCCACGTTGGGGTCGTCGGGGAAGTCCATGAACAGAGCTCGCATGTAGGGAGCGCCGGATTCGTACGTCCGGTATCCCAGCGAATAAATGTAGGGCATGAGCTGATAGCGCAGCTTCAGATACTTTTCCAGAATCGGCTCAGCCGCCTTTCCATAGGTCCAGGCTTCGTTGTACAAGCGGCTGCCGTGAGTGCGGAATATCGGCAGGAACGCGCCGTACTCGAACCAGCGGGTGTAAAGCTCGGGATAGTCTTCATAGCCGCCGATATTGTCGCGCGCATCGGAACCATCCAGCAGCGGTGGATGTGCGGGATGATGCTCGGCCGGCAGATATTGCCATCCGCCGATGTCGTTGCTCCAGTACGCCATGCCGGACGCGGTGAAATCGAGCCCGGTGGGGACCTGTCGCTTCAGCGTGTCCCAGGTGGGGTAGATATCCGAGGACCAGAACATGGCGCCATTACGTTGTGCGCCAAGGTAGGAATCCCTGGAGAGGATCAGCGCGCGTCGCTTCAAATCCCGGCGAAAGCCGTCGTACAGAGCGGCCGTGTGAAACAGCGGATAGATGTTGAAGTAGCGCGTGCCGGGTCCGACATGGAAATAGGCGCCGTTGGGGGGCAGATCGGGTTCGGTTTCATCCGACCAGAGCGAGTCGAAGCCCTTGCTCAAGATGTTGTCGCGGATGGTTTCCCAATACCAGCGGGCCGCTTCCGGATTGGTGGTATCGATGTCGGAACCGGCGCGGTCGTACGGCAACCCGTTAATGGGTGTGCCGTCGGCGAGGTGTATCAACCAGCCATTCTTGAGCAACAGGTCGTAATAGCGGTCTTCGGGGACGAAGCGCGGCCACACGCTGATCATGGTCTGCAATCCCATTTCGTGGAGTTGGCGGTTCATCGCCGCCGGATCGGGCCACTTCACGGGGTCCATATCGATTTGGCCCATCTTGGTCCAATAGAACCAGTCGACCACGACTACGTCGAGCGGGAGATGCCGGTCGCGGTAGCCTTTGGCGACCGCCAGCACTTCATCCTGCGAACTGTATCGCTGCTTGCACTGGATAAACCCGTAGGCGGCTTTCGGCAGCATCGGCGTGGTTCCGGTAAGCTGCCGGTAGCCGGCGTAAATTTCGTCGGTGGTGTTGCCGGCGATGACGAAGAACGATACCCGGTCGCCCACTTCGGAGGTCCAGCGGGTCTGCTCGTTAAAGCCTGGCTCGATGACTGTCTTGGATGGATTGTCCCAGACGATGCCATAGCCTTTGTTGGTGACCAGAAACGGTACACAGATGCTGGGGGCAGCGGTGGCGGTGTAATTGTGCCAGCATTCGATTCTGCGGCCGCGGTGATCGAGAAAACCCTCGTGGTTCTGGCCCAGGCCGTAGTAGTGTTCGTCATCGGGTGAAACGAAGGTCGCGCCAACCTGGTAAAAGGGCGGGTCCGAAGCGCGCTTGTCATTCAACACGCTGGCGTTGCCGTCCTTGTGATTGGGCACGGACATCGCCCAGTCCGTCATTTCCGCCAGCTTCTTGCCGCCGGGAGTGGCGACAGTGATGTGTGCGGGAGGAGCGGATCCGTTGAAAAACTTGGCAATATCCAATTCTGTTGCCAAGGGCTTGTGCGGGCGGTTCGCTGCCACCGTGACCACCAGGCGCTGCGACCGGTACACGTCGCCTTGGGCGTCCTGCGGCCGGGTCCAGCCCTCAGTGGACGGGCTTGCGACAAACCCGTAGCCCGGCGCGGACGTTGCCGGTTCCTTCAGAAGACTCAGTGTGACCCGGATGATATTGGGGGCGTAGGGTTCGAGGACGATCGTGCCGCCATCCCGGTCCAGTACGATCTGCGGTCTCTGGGCGCGTGCGTCGCCGCTGACTAGCAGCACGGCCAACATCGCTACCGCAAGGTGTGATGTGCGAATCATGATGAACTCCGCTTATATGCGTCGGCGCTGTTACCTGCTCTCGACTGGCGCCGCGCCTTAGAAGAGCGTAGCAACTTTCCCGGCGACTGACGGGTGCTGCAAACTTCCGGCTTTGGGCGGGTAATTCCAAAAGGAGGCCTGCACAACTTGAGGATAGGAACGGATTTGTGGTTGCGAGCGCAATCGCTAAGACACGGGCGCGATGGTCTCATCCTTAGGATTCTTCTCCGGCAACCACTTTTGCAGGGCGTCGAAGATATCCTCCAGTTTGACCGGCTTGGTGATATGGTCGTCCATGCCGGAGGCCAGACAGCGTTCGCGCGCCCCCGCCATGGCTTCCGCCGTCATGGCGACAATCGCCACCCGCCGCCCCGCCTTCTCGCTGCGTCGGATCTCCCGAGTGGCCGCGTATCCGCCACGCCAAACTGCCGATCGCGAAATACCTCTTCGAGATGCCGCCCTTCGACTCGGCCTATCCCGATCCGGTGGGTAAGTTCGATGTCCCCGCCGAACCCGCGGCCGATGCGCAGCGGCCCTACGGCCAATAGCGCCCGAGGATCGGCCCGTTATTTCAAATCGCCGAAATGCACCGCTTCGGGAACACTCGGCTGATCGAGCAACTGAATCGTGGTAGAGGGGCCGAGATCCACCGGGTTTCCCCACGCGCGCAACGCCCAAACGATTTTCTTGTCCGGCGTCACTTCCAGCGCCTGTACGGGCGCGGCGGGATCCGCGGGGCCGTTCCACTGGTTGAACCAGGTGTTGATGAGCGTGTTCCCGTTGGGCAGCCGCTTCGCGATTTGCATCGAGTTGAACATGTAGTCCGGCACATCGGCGGGCGTGAACTCCCAGACCGTCGCCCCGGCGGGGTTCACCTCGCGAACCAGTCTCGCCCCCGCCATGAGCGTATTGCCGTTCTTCAAACGCTCCGCCGACCAGGTGGCCGCGCCCGGCGAGTATGACCATAGTTCTTTCCCCGTGGAGTCGTACTCGACGATTTTCTGCATGTCCATATGTGCCACCAGCAACGTGCCGGCCGCGGTGAGCCTGGCATGTCGGAAATGGCCGTGTACACTTTTCGGATTTTTGACCGGGACGACAAACTCGCGCTCGGTCTTGCCAGTGACGATGTTCACAACGACGACTTTCGCGGGATCGCCGTTTTGCACGTAGAGCACCTTATCGGTGCCGATTGGCTGCGCAGTATGGATCTCCGTGCCCGCCGGAGCGTCATAGTTCCAGAGCTTCTTTTTATTACGGTCGATCAGGGTTACGCCGAATTGGTGCGCGAAAAGCACGTTTCCGTTCGAGAGCAGGACGGCATCGCTGATTTCGCCCTTTCCCGCGGGATCGTGAAATTCCCAGGCGACCTTGCCGCTGCGCACGATGTACATGTCCTGCGTCTTGGCCTCTCCGGCGTAGAAGAAATCATGCTGCGCCAAACCCTTCCCGGGCAGGACGCTAGGGAAATTGGGCTTGGCTTCCTGCGCGAGGGCGGTCCACACCGAGCAGCATGCCAGTATGAAGATAGCGAAGTTTTTCATGTTGATGAGCTCCATTCAACGGTAGCGGTATAGCTTGATTTTCTGAATCGTGTAGCGGTCTCCCCCGAACCAGAGAGCCTTCCACTCCGGTGTCTCATCGCCATTCAGCCGGCGTCCGAACACCCAGCGGCCGTTGACGTATTGGCCTTCTTCCACTACCGCCAATCCCACGCTTTGGGCCGGGTCCGCGGCCGACTCGAAGTAAACATTCATGCTTCTGCCCACGATCACGTAGTCGTCCGAGCCCAACTGGATGAACAAGCCGGCCACGCGGTCCACGGCGGGAGCGACGGGCGCATTGGGGTCCTGACTGCGCTCGGCGAACCGGGCCTCGATCGTGTAGTCGCCCAGCCGCACCTTGGATCTCGGGGCCTCCTTGTCCACCAACACGGCCGTAACCTTATCAAGCCCCTGCCTTTCCAGAATCAGCGGGGCCACCTGCGACAGGACTTGATAACCTCTGGCAAGCTCGCCCTCCGGGTTCGCGAGCCGGTCGATTCCAAACGGCGAGTAGCCGATACCGTCGTACTTGCCGGCGGTCGCGATCGCCTGGGCAACGCCGCGAGCGTCTCCCCTGGACTCCGGGATGAATAGCGGATTGCCGGATTGTTTGTACCACTTGCACCAGTCGTCGTAGTTCGGAACGTGAACGTCCGGCGCGAGAATGTCGATCGCCGGCCCTCCTGCCCTCCAGGCATCCATCACCTCGGGCAACGGGCCGCCGCTGGGAAAGCTGCCGGGCTTGTCCTCGTTGGGCTTGAACGATCCCTGGCGGAGCCAGGTGTTCACGAACATCGGCAACGGATATTCGGCTTTGCCCGCTGCCGCGACGTGGCCTACGTAGCGGGCATAGTTCCACGCCATGAACAATTCGTCGGTCTCCATGCCGGCGCCGAAGACTTCCTCCCAGCTTCCAGCCGTCTTGAAGCCGGAAGCTTCCCAGCGCATGTGCAACTCGGGAATCAGCGTGTCTTTATGCTTCTGGAGGTACTCCATAAACTCCTTCGGCACGGGCGCCGCGAACGCGCTGTTGGCTATCCGTGAATGATCGCGCGACGGGCCGAGGACTCCGACTTCGTTCTCCACCTGAATCATGATGACCGTGTGGGCCTCTCCGTCAACCTTCCGGATGTGCTTCATCAGTGCCGCAAAAGCCTGCGAGTCGGCGTCCCGGTTGGCGTCGCTCAACGTGCTGAGAGTCGGTAGGCCTTTGCCTGTCTCGTCCTGGACGAGCGGAAACCGCTGTTGGTTGGTCTTCACCCACACCGGCTGGTAAGTGGACTCGCCGTTCTTCCAGCTCCCGAACCAAAGCAAAATCAGGCGGAGGTTGTATCGGCGGGCATCCTGAATCAGGCCGTCCACCAGGCTGAAGTCGAACCGACTCTCCTCGGGCTCCATCAGTTCCCAGGACACCGTTGCCAGCACGGTATTCAGGTTGGTGGCGGCGATTTTGGGCCAAAGCGGCCGCATGTACTCCATGCTCGACGCGCTGGAGTTGTTCAATTCCGCGCCCAGGACCAGAAATGGTTTGCCGTCGACAATTAACTGCGTGGCGGTTCCCTGCTTCTCAAGGCTCGGAATATTCGTCGAAGGCTTCGCCTGCGAAAACGCCACGGACGCGAGCGATAGCAGGATCGTCGTAAGTGCTGGCATTCTATTCATACCGGTAGACCACCACATGAAGAATGGTATTCGGGCGGAGCGTCAGAATCTCGCCCTGGCCGATATCGTCGCCGCCGAGTTGCCGCACCACCACCCACTTGCCGTCGACAAACTTGCCTTCCTGCACGATGCCGAGTCCCACCGTTGCCGGGCCCGGGGTGTTCGCCGTGAACGCGATCCGGAAGCCGCCGCCGCCCATGTAGAATTCGTCCGGTCCTGCCGCGATCAGAATTGCGGCGGCCTCCATGGGAGCCTGCCCGGCGCCTCCGCGGCCCGGTTGCCCCGCGGGGGGCGCTGCCGGAGCCTGCTGCGGCTTCGCCACCGGCTCGGGGGCGATCGGCACACGGCCTCTTCCTGTGTAGCTAAGCTCCAGAGTATAGTTCCCCAAAGCAACTCGCTTCGGCGCATCGCCCTGGTTCAGCTGCACCGCAGTGATGGAATCCTTACCCTGGTGCGCCGCAATCATCGGAGCCATCTGCGCCACCAGGCGGTAGACCGCCGCCAAATCGCTGTCCGGGCTTACTCCTCTCTCGATTGCGAAAGGCGAATAACCGATAGCGCCGTACTTGCCGAACGCAGTCAGAACGTTGGCAGCGTTGCTCCCTGTCTCCGGGATGAAGAGTGGGTTGCCGTTGCGCGTGAAGCGATCGCAAACCTCGTCGAAATATTCCAGGTACAGATCCGGCGAGAGAATGTCGATCGCCGGCCCGCCGGCGCGCCACACGTCGTGCACCTGCGGCAGGGGACCGCCGCTCGGATACGTCCCAGGCCATGCCATGTTGGGTTGCTGCAGCCAGGCGTTCACATACATCGGAATGTTGTATTCCGCTTTGCCCTCCGTCACCACCTTGCCCACGTACCGGGCGTATTGCCACGCCATGAAGATCTCGTCCACCGGCCAGTGCAGCTTCCGCCATCCGGTCTGATACTCCTCCTGGCTCAATGGAGGGCTGTTGGTCTGGATGGGCATATCGACGCTATCAGGCTTGCCCTGACCGAAGACCTCCTCCCACGTTCCAGACGTCTTAAAGCCATTCGCGCCCCAAACCTCGCGGAGTTCCGGGGCAAGCGTGTCTTTGTGCTTTTGCAGGTAGTCCGTGAGTTCCTTCGGCACCGGTCCTACAAAAGCCTTGTTGGCCGGCTCCGACCGGTCGCGCGAGTCGCGCAGGACGCCCACTTCGTTCTCCACCTGCATCATCAGCACGGTGTGCTGCTGTCCATCCGTTTCCTTAATGTGCCGCATCAGGGCACGATAGGCGCGCGCGTCCGCGTCGCGGCTGGCATCGGGAAAAGTGCTTAACAATTCGATGCTCTTTCCCCCTTTGATCCTGATCCGCGGAAATCGTTTGTAATCCTGCTTCACCCAGAGCGGAGCGTAACTCGACAGACCGTTCTTCCAACTGCCGAACCACAGGAACACCAGTTTCAGGTTGTTGCGCCGGGCCTCCTGAATGAGGCCATCGACCAGCGCGAAATCGAAATGGCCTTCTTCCGGCTCTATCTGGGCCCACGAGACCGCCGCCAGCACGCAGTTCAGATTGCCCGCTACCAGTCGCGACCAGATGGGCTGCATGTTTTCCAGGCTGGTGGCGGTGTTGTTGCCCAGTTCTCCGGTAAGTGCGAAGAACGGTTTCCCATCGACGATTAACTGCGTCGCGGTTCCTTGCTTCTCGAGATGCGGGACACCTGAGGCGGTCTGCGCATAGGCCTGGACCGCGATCGCATTGGCGCAGCAGGCCAGTGCGACGCACGAAAGCGTTCTCAGTTTCACGTTTGCTCTTTGCCTCACTACTGAAACTTCATCGGAACGGAGATATCCCAACCAGCTTTAGTCAACTGGTCGACGCTCTTGACCACGGTCCCGTTCAGCTTCACGTTCTTGAACAGAATCGGACCGACGTTTTTCCCGGTGATCTTCGCGGGCCGGCTCGGCGTATCGAACGTGCAGTTCTCGAAAACGAAGTTGGTCAACTCCGAATCGCCGCCATCGATGTAGATCTGCCCGCCGTCGTGCTCCCACGTGCAGTTGATAAAGTGGAAATCGTCCAAAGCCTGCTTACTGCTCGCACGGGTGGGATAGCCCCGCCCGGTGAAGTACGCCGGAGTAAATTGAATCCAAATGGCGAACTTATTCGAGGTCGCAACGAAGTGCACGTCCTCGAAGCGCACGTGCCTGGCTGCCGGGATCGAGCCGTATCCCAGAACCAACGCCGAAGTGTAGCCGTAATTCACATATCCCTTCACCACAACGTCTTCGAGGCCGGCGCCAGCGCCCCCATAAAAGGCAAACGTGTCGTCCATCGTCATGGAAAACCCGTTTTCGATCAGGATATGTTTGCTGCCGCCGGTGATGTCATAAGCATCGTCGTGGTATTGCTGCTTGCGGTTGATGAGTTTGATGTTCCTGCTGGTGAAACCGCCGGTATTGCTGACCGTCACGGTCCAATAGGCGGATCGCAGAAGAAACAGATCCTGAAAGGTGACGTTCTTGCAGTTATTGATGACGTAGCCCTTGACGCCATTCCCGTGAGGATCATTCACCAAGCCTTCCGCCGTTCTGGCGCGCCCGTCCCCGGTGTCGGGTTGCATATCGTGCCACAACCAAGGATAGCCTTGCATGTCGACGGTTCCCCGGCCCATCAGGCTGGCATTTTCCACGTTGTTTAAGACAAACAGCGCCCGCTGTACCCTCCCCGGACCTCCCGTTGTCTCGGGGGGCAAGACATAATCCGCATTTTTGGTGGACCCTTTAATCACCGCGCCGGCCTCGACGTAAAACTTGACGTTGCTCTTCATCATCACCAGTCCGGTGAGGTAGACCCCGCCCTTCGGGAAAAAGAGCACGCCGCCACCCGGTCTGGCGGACACGTCGCTGATCGCCTGATTGATCCTGGCTGTCTCGACGCTCTTACCCGTGTTGTCAATGTGGTAGTCCATGATGTTGACCACATTGGGGTCCCCAAGCTTGGGAGCATTGGCTTCGGGCGCGTCGGCGAACAGCAGCAGTCCGGTGACTGAGAAAAGCGGTTCTTCATTGATGAAGATCACCAGATAACGCGGCCGATCCAGGTCGAAGCTGACCGTATTGCCCTTGATCTGCGGCTGGATGTTGTAAGCGATCGGCCGGATGTAGCAGGTGCGCACATCCCTCTCGCTGACGAGGTTGGTAATCGTGACATGAACCTTGCTGGTCATGCTGAAACTGGCATAGTCCATCCAGTTGAACTGGTTGTACGTTGGATAACGATACGTAAAGACGGGCTGCCCGTCCACCGCCACTTGATAGGCGAGGCTCGGAGACGCTCCGGGATATGGAGGAGTCGGGATGACCGTAGCGAAGCTTGCCGCCGGACAGAGCATCGCCAGCATCACAACAAAGACTGCTGATAGTTTTGCCATTGTACGGATCTCCTGATAGCGGCTGATTACGTCAAGAGCGGCGTCTGGCGTAGCGAATCGGACGCATCGAAGAGCGGGGTATTCCACTCTGACGCGCTAGAGTAGCAGGCATTCACGGCCGCAACAAGCCTCAGTCTTGCGCTCGGGACAATCGGGAGCTACCATTTGCGGCAGGCGGCCTACCCTTGAAACGGAGCCGCCGATGCCCACCGCGCCTCGCCAGCCTACCATAACTAATCTCATGACGGCATCAGCGTAGCATGCCTCAACCTCGTGCCAGCGTGAAACTCTTAAACTGTCACGGCAATGTGAGAAGTTC
>PMTR01000071.1 GCA_003167255.1 Bryobacterales bacterium | reverse complement strand
GGCACTCCTGAGTCGCACACCCTGATACAGGTTGCAAGCTGTGTCGGGTTGAGCGTACACTAGAGTCGTGGCAGTCCCCAAGAATGTAACAAAGCAGGCAACTACGAGGGGCCAAGCAAGATTTGAACGGCGGCTCGCGGAGCTCATGCATGAGTCGTTGTCTGGGTTGCCTCCAGCCGAGCAGATGAGGCTTCTTCGGGCTGCCGAGCGTCGCCTCACTCAGTCGGTCGAAGCTCATCCCACGCCTTCAGGTACTTCAGAAACATCGGCGAACCATCCTGATGCCCGAACTCTTCGCGAAGTACGGCCATAAACTTCCGCCGGTCGCAATTTCTGTCGGCTAGTAATCGTTTCACTATTAGGAACTGGCGTTTGATTTCCAGGTCCGTTGCGCGGACCGGATGGCGTCGGCCTCGGCTGCTTTCCTCAGCCATTAACTGCTTCATGTCCTCATCCCGCTGCTTCATCGGCCTGCCTTTTCTCTGATGCGCCCACTTGCCCACTTCTCCTGCCAAGTCTCAGTAATCATTGCACCCCCTATGGCCGCAGCCGATAGAGCATCCTCGGGAACGCAATCGTCTCGCGGATATGCTCCAGCCCGCACATCCATGCCACGCAGCGCTCGATTCCCATGCCGAATCCGGCGTGCGGCACGCTGCCGTACTTGCGCAGGTCGATGTACCAGTCGAACGCCTCTTTGGGCAGTTTGTGTTCCTCGATGCGCTTCAACAGCAGCTCCGGATCGTGGATGCGCTGGCCGCCGCCGATAATCTCGCCGTAACCTTCGGGCGCCAGCAGGTCTACGCCCAGAACCACTTCGGGGCGCTCCGCGTCGGGCTCAAAATAGAAAGCCTTGATGGACGTCGGGAAGCGGTCCACCATGACAGGCCGTTGCTCATCCGCGGTGATGATGGTTTCGTCGGTGCCGCCGAAATCGCCGCCCCACTGGATTTCACTCCCCTTGGCTTGCAGCACCTTGACGGCGTCGTCGTAGCTCATGCGTCCGAAGGGCGCCTGGATGGCTTCGAGCTTGCTGGTGTCCCGCTCCAGCCGCTTCAGCTCCTCCTGGCGGTTTTCGAGCACGCGGCCGACGATGAAGACGATCAGTTCCTCCGCCACGCGCTTTACGTCTTCCAGCGTGGCATAGGCCATTTCCGGCTCCACCATCCAGAACTCCGTGAGATGGCGGCGGGTTTTCGATTTTTCCGCGCGAAACGTGGGCCCGAAGCAGTACACCTTGCCGAAGGCCATGGCGGTGGCCTCATTGTAGAGCTGGCCGGACTGCGCCAGGTAGGCCTTTTCGTCGTCGAAGTAGTCCACTTCAAACAGCGTGGTGGTTCCCTCACAGGCGGCGGGCGTGAAGATGGGCGTATCCACCAGCGTGAAGCCGTGCGAATCGAAATAGTCGCGCACCGCCTTGATCACCTCGTGGCGCACGCGGATAATGGCGTGCTGGCGCTGGCTGCGCAGCCACAGGTGGCGATGGTCCATCAGGAAGTCGGTGCCGTGTTCTTTGGGCGTGATGGGGTACGGGTCGGATTCCGGGACGCGCTGCAAAACTTGCAGGCTCTCGAGGTCCATTTCGAATCCGCCCTGCGCCCGCTGTTCGGCGCGGATTTTTCCGGTCACGATAATGGACGATTCCTGAGTCAGATTCTTGACCGTTTCGAACAGCTCTTCCGGCAGCGCGCTCTTGACGGCCACGCATTGCATCAGGCCGTAGCCGTCGCGGAGGATCGGGAACGCGATCTTTCCGGAGCGTCGAATGTTGTAGAGCCAACCGGCGATCTCGACCGTCTCGCCGATGTGCTGGCCCGCTTGGGGAATGGTAATTCGCGGAATCATAGGTTATGGAACGGCCCTTCGGCCGGCCTTACTGCTCTTCCAGCCGCTCGAAAACCGGCAGGACGAGATCGAGCGGGTTGGCGTGATCGTTGTGGTCTTTCAGCTCCAGCAGCAGCGGATACCGATCCTCCCCGCTGCGCAAAAGCTGCATGGTGGTTTTCCAATCGACCGTGCCGCCCTCGCTCATGAGCGGCGCCAGATGGTTGTCGTCCTTGCCGTTGTTGTCGTGGACGTGCGTGGAGCGGATGCGCTGCTTCATCCGCGCGTAGGTGGATTCGACGCCGGCGCCCATGTTGGCGTGTCCGGTATCGAAACAGAAATTCAGATGCAGGTGCGTCAGCTCTTCGAATTGCAGCAGCCGCTCGGCGGTGGAAAGATCGTTGGGGATGTT
Source organism: Bryobacterales bacterium (assembly GCA_003167255.1). Classification (GTDB taxonomy): domain Bacteria; phylum Acidobacteriota; class Terriglobia; order Bryobacterales; family Bryobacteraceae; genus PALSA-129. Next base: position 15,857 of record PMTR01000071.1, on the reverse strand, counting down.
TTCCAGCAGAATCTCCACGCCCCGCTGGCCCGCGAACAGGTGCAGTTCTTCGAGCGCCGCGCAAGCCGCATCCACCTTGGCCAGATCGAATTCCTCTCCGCTCACGCCCACGTGCTGGATCAGGTAACGGAAGGGAATCACTTCGGCAGTCTCCAGCGCGCGCTTGATCTCGTCCACCATCTCCAGCCGTTTGGACTTCACCGGCTCGGTGATGGTGATCACCGCGTGCGGCCCCGAGCGGCCCCAGATTTCGTCGTTGTACATCGGAGAATGCAGCGAGTGCAGTTTCAGTTCGGAATCGCGAAACCAGTGGCCCAGCTCGGCCACCTGCGCTTTGTTGCGGTAGTCCAGATGCTGCCGCGCGCAGAAAATCTCCACCAGCGGAATCTGCAATTGCTGGATCTTCGACAACAGCGCCACGGTGAGCCGGTGGTTGACGAAGAGATGCGTCGACAGTGCGTGGGTCATCAAGTGTTCAGTATCCCGCGGCTGTGCCGCCGCTGCGCGGGTCGGCCGCGCCTTCCAGCCACCCGTTGTTGAAGCGGATGGCCGCGCACTCGCCTTGCGCGCCCACGCGCCTGACCGTGTAGCCGCGTTTGGTCAGCAAATCGACGGTATCGGGCGAATATCCATTCTCCATCTGCAATTGATCGGGCATCCACTGGTGGTGGAAGCGCGGCCAGTTGACCGCGTCCTGCACGTTCATGTTCCAGTCGATCATGTTGATGGCCACTTCCAGCACCGTATTAATAATGGTGGGCCCGCCCGGCGATCCCAGCACGGCGAACGGTTTGCCATCGCGCATCAGAATGGTCGGAACCATCGAAGAGAGCGGCGTCTTGCCCGGCTGGATAGCGTTGAATTCGCCTTGGATCAGCCCATACATATTGGCTTCGCCGGGCTTCGGGGCGAAGTCGTCCATTTCGTTGTTAAGCAGAAAGCCCAGTCCCGTGGCCGTCACCTTGCTGCCGTAGCCGCCGTTCAGCGTGTAGGTCACGGCCACCACGTTGCCCTGCGCGTCGGCCACGCTGAAGTGCGTGGTTTCGTTCGATTCGTGCCCGGTGAACACGGCCGCATGCACCTGGCTGCTGGGCGTGGCCTTCTCCGGGTCGATGGAGCCGCGAATCTTGAGAATGTATTTCGGTTCGAGCAGCGCGGTGACTGGCACCTTCACGAAATCCGGATCGCCCAGATGTTCGGAGCGGTCCGCGAAAAAGTGGCGCATGGCCTCCGTGATGTAGTGAACCGCGGTGGCGGAGCCGGCGCCGGCTTTTGCGAAATCCGTCCCTTCCAGAACTCCCAGCATTTGCAGGATACCCACACCACCCGAGCTCGGCGGCGGCGCGGTGATGATGTCGTAGCCCCGGTACTTGCCCGTCAGCGGTTGGCGCTCGATGGTTTTGTAATTCTTCAGATCGGCCAGCGTGATCAGTCCGCCGTGCTCCTGCATGTCTTTGGCCAGCAGAGTGGCCGTCTCGCCTTCGTAAAAATCCTTGGCGCCCAGGCGCGCAATCCGGTCGAGCGTGCGTCCCAGGTCGGCCTGGATAAAAGTCTCGCCCGGCTCGTAATACTTGCCGTCGCGCAGAAAGACGCGCTTGGATTCCGGGAAGCGCTCCATGCCCCGGCCGCCGCCGCGCATCGAGTTGGCTTCACTATAGGAAAGCGCGTAGCCTTTGGACGCCAGGTCCGCTGCCGGCCGCACCAGTTGCGCCCAGGGTAGCTTGCCGAATTTCTGCGACGCCAGATCCAGGCCGCGCACCGTGCCCGGAACACCGCTGGCCCGGTATCCCAAGGTGCTGTCCTGGGTGGCCTTACCGTTCGAATCCAGATACATGTTGCGCGACGCCGCCGCCGGAGCGCGCTCGCGGAAATCCAGGAAGGCCGTACGTCCATCGGCCAGCCGCACCAGCATGAAGCCGCCGCCGCCCAGGTTGCCCGCGCTGGGGTGCGTCACCGCCAGCGCCAGTCCCACCGCCACCGCGGCGTCCACCGCGTTGCCGCCCGCTTGCAGAATTTTGACCCCCACCTCGGTGGCATGCGGTTCCACGCTGACCACCATCCCGTTCTTCGCGCGCACCGGCTGCGCGGACCACACCGGTAGGGCGGTCGCGATTGCAAACAGAAGCAGAAGACGTCGCATAGAACTCGATTTTACTGTACTAATGGGCCGGCCGGCGTCTCCGCCATTCAAACAGCACGATGCCCGCCGCCACCGAGACGTTCAACGAGGAGATTTTGCCGGCCATCGGAATGCGCACCAGCGCGTCGCAATGTTTGCGAACCTGCTCGTGCAGCCCCTTGCCTTCGCCGCCCAGCACGATGGCCGTCGGCGCAGCGTACTCCACCTGGTCGTAGGTCTCGGTGCCGCGCTCGTCCAGACCGTAGATCCAATATCCGCGTTGCTTCAGGTCTTCGAGCGCGCGGTTGATATTCGTCACCCGCGTGAGCGACATGTGTTCCAGCGCGCCCGCCGCCGCCTTGGCCACCACGTCCGTGACTCCCGCCGCGCGCCGTTCCGGAATCACGATCCCGCCCGCTCCGGCCGCGTGCGCCGTGCGGATGATGGCGCCCAGGTTGTGGGGGTCCTCGACGCCATCCAGCACCACCACAAGCTGCGAGCCCGCGACATCCTCCAGATCGGCGAACTTCTTGCTCGCGCCCATTGCAACCACGCCCTGGTGCGCCGCGGTTCCGGCGAGCCGGTCGAGCGCCGGCCGCGGCTCGAACCGCACTGGCACGGAGGCCCGCCGCGCCAGATCGATGATCTCCTGGATGCGGGCGCCGCCAGCCCCTTGCGCCACCAGCACCCGGTCCAGCGCGTGATTCGACCGAAGTGCCTCGGCCACCGGATGTATGCCGCTCAGAATCGCCATCAGCTCGATTGCCCGGTTTCCGGCAGTATCTGCAGCCCGTTGTTGAACCGGTTGGTGAAGTTCGAGAGCCCGATCACCAGTGTGATCTCGACAACCTGTTCATCCGTGAAGTGCGCGGCCAGCGCGGCCCGCGTCTCCGGGGCGTTGGCCGTACGCGTCAGCTCGCGCGCGTAGTTGAGCGCGGCCCGCTCCTCCGCCGGAAAGATTTCATTCCTCTCGGCTCCCACCGCCGCGAGTTCCTCTTCGGTGATTCCGGCCTTGCGCGCGCCCGGAAGGTTGCTCGAGATGCAATACGGGCACCGGTTGGCGTAGGAGGTTGCCAGGTACACCAGAACCTTGATGCGCCGCGCCACCGAGCCCGGCCCGACGACAGCCGTGTAGAAGGGCGGAAAGTTCTTCAACACCTCCGGACGATGCGCCATGGCGCGAAAAAAAAGATTGGACTGTTTGCCGCGCGATTCCAGGCTCGCTAAGAGTTCGTTGTCATTGGGGTCCACTAATTTGACTGCGGTTGCCATAAAAACCAGTATAGAGGTTGCTTGGACTCTCGCCGCCGGACTGCCTTCTCTTCACTCACTGCTTTGTTTTTTCCTTGGCCTTTCTCCGCGTCTCCGCGCCTCAGCGGTGAATCCCTAGTACGCTCCCGAACTCAGTCCGCGCAGAAACTCGATGTCGCCTTCCACAAAATCGAAACTGCCGAGGGATTGTGCCGGCTCCCAGCGCATTTCGTGGAATATCAGGTTGACCGGCTCGCCCTGGAATTCGGTGACGCGGAAAAAGAAGAGCCGGATGGGATCGCGGCCCGTATAGGTGTACTCGTAGTTCGCGATCTCCGGGCCGGCGGCGCCGCGGATTCCCAGTTCCTCTTCCAATTCGCGGTCGAGGGCCTGGGCGGGCGTTTCGCCGTGTTCCACCTTGCCGCCGGGAAACTCCCACTTGAGCGGGTGCGACTGTTCCGCCTTGCGCCGCCCGATCAGGATCTTGCCTTCGCGCTCAATGATCGCCGCTACCACCTGGACCATGGCATTATTGGAACATACCCGAGTGTATTCCGAACGCCTGCTCGATCATTTTCAGAATCCGCGCAACGTCGGTGAGCTGGCGCCGCCGGCCGTCACGGTGGAAGCCTCCAACCCGGCATGCGGCGATATCCTGCGCCTCTCGGCGCGCTTCGAATCGGGCATCGCAGTGGAGGTTCGCTACAAGGTGCGCGGCTGTACGGCATCGATCGCCGCCGGCTCGGCACTGACGGAATGGATAGAAGGCCGGACGCCGGCGGAGATCGCCCGCTTCGACCCGGCGATGGTAGACGAGGCTGTAGGTGGCTTGGCGGCCGAATCCAAGCATGCGGCGGCGTTGTGCTTCGATGCCGTCAAGCTGCTGCTCAAGAGGATTTAGCCGTTATTGGGGCAGCTTTTCAAGGCTAGGGGAGCCGGCTAAAGCCGGCTGCGGGCAGAATTGCCCGCCCCACAGGCCGCAACTTCTCCACTTCGCTGGCAAGCTGGGCAAGCGGCACACCGCATTCGGCCACCGAGCCCGAGGCCGCCTGGCGCTCGATCGCCTCCAGCACCGCCGCCGCGGCGTTCGCTCCAACATTGGCACAAGCGCCCTTGGAGTAGTGGGCCAGTCTCGCGCACTGCGGCGCATCCCGCTCGCGGATCGCCACCTCGAGCAACGGAATCTGCCGCGCCGTATCGTCGATCAGCGCGGTCAGGATCTGCCCCATGAGTTCGTCGTCGTCCAGCGTCACGTCTCGAAGCTGTTCCAGGTCCAGGACTATAGTCGGATCGATCACTCGCACGTCCCGATTGTGACGTCCCGCGCGCGGCTTTCCAATCGAACGGTAACCTTAGAAAGCTGGATTATTTGCCTTGGGCCCGTGAGGCAATCCCCCACGCAAACCACGCCCGCACGGGTTTGAGGCGCGCGTCCAGGATGGCGGTGGCTATGAATCCCGGTGCGCTGGGTGTGCCGAAGCGGAGGTCGGTCAATTGCACCATGCGGCCGTCGGCAAGGTCCGGCGCCGGCGAGACCCGCCACAGGGGGAACTGCGAAAACCGCTCGAATTCCTGGAACGCCGGCGTGCGGCGCGCCGCCTCAATCGCGGCATCGGGCGGCGGCTTGTAGAGAATCAGCGCGCGTGTGGGGTCGAAGTCCGCCAGCAGGTCCACGCTTTCCACGGCGTAAAAGTCCCCGGTATCGGCCAAGCCCTGCCAGCGCATCGGGTTGGCCGGACCTGGCAGCGCCGCCACCCGCGTGGTCACTGCGCCCTCATAGAGGCGGGATTCCAACGCGGCCACCGCCCGCGCGTGGAGCACGCCCCGTCCGCAATCGTAAAGCAGCACAAAGAGGAGCGCCAGCCAGGCAAAGCCGCGCCCATGGTGTTGGCTGGGTGCGCCCCCGGATGCAATCTCCGAACCCACCAGCCGGCCCACCAACGGCCCCGCCACGCACAGCAGAAACACGCCCCAGATCCACAGGTCGTAGATGTGGTTGAGGTCCAGCCGCAGCCATTCGGCGGAAAAGGGCAGCAGCAGGCGGATTCCGTAAGCGTTCGTCAGGTCGAGGAGCAAGTGCGACGCCACCGCAATCATCGCCGCGAAAAACGCTCCGGCCCAATGCACCGGTTTCCGCGCCACCAGCCGGACCAGCAGCACGGGCAGTAGAGCCATCACCGGCATTGCCACCAGCGAGTGCGTCAGGTGCCGGTGATAGTGCAGATAGCTGAGCGAGCCGCCCGAGGCCGTTACGATGTCGATATCCGGGGCGTTGGCCGCCAGCAGCAGAATCGGCGTCGCCAACGGGGTCCAGCGCTTGAGTCCGATCCGGCTCAGAAAGAGACCGGTCGCGGTATGAGTAAGAGGATCCATGAGGAGCTCCGAGAATCCCATTGTATGAGGAAGATGGGTTGGTTCATCCCCGAGCCCCCTATATGGATCTGCGATTCTATGTCACACTATGCGGAAAGCCGCAACTCCTCCGGCACCTCCCGGCCGAAAAGATCGGTTTCAGTCGCCGGTCTGCGCCGGCTTTCTCTCTGCGTGGTGCCGCCAAAGTACTCGTCGATCGGGTAGAGAGGGTATGGCCGCACCTCCGCGAAAATACGGCCCAAACGGTTTTCGATACGGTAGATGGAGTGGAAATACGTTCCGCGATCCATCTTGAAATGCTGGCAGCAGAGGTGGTAGTCGCCTCCCAGCAGGTAATGGTATCGCAGTAGCTTGTACCCGAAATCATCGAGGGTTCGCTGACTGATCAGGCAAAAGTCGGCGATGAACTCTTCTCTCTTCCGCGAGTACATGCGGTAGCCTTCCTCGCTGCCGCATATCTCCCAGGCAACCGAACCGGTTTGCGTTCCCATGACAACGCACTCCCGGAAGCGGCGATAGCAGGCTCTAAAAATGGCCCGATAGACGCAATTGCACGGAGTTGCCGTTCCTCTTAGGACAGGGCGCATTCCGTTTCCGTGGCAAAAAGTGCACGAAGGCTTGGCTAGGCCAATTACGTTTGACCGATCCCAAATCATTGTGGCTTGTCCTTGTGGGTGCATTCCTGTTCCATCGGGGTGCACCCTTTCCTTTCTACTGCTAACCAACAATAACCCCTCGTTTGAAAACGTCAATAATTCAAATGATAAATAATGAAATACTAACCATATCAGTACTTATGGCCTAGTCGAGAACTGTTTTATTTTTATTGAGTTGTACGAAAAACCTGATAAACTATTTCAATTGTATGGACTTTGCGTGCCCACGACCTGCTGAGGCAATTCCCCTAGTACCCTATTTCTGCCGGAAATAGCCCTGGGGAACTTTTCGTGAATTTCAAACATCTGGAGCACCGTTTCCTCTGCGAACTTCGGGAGCGCGTGCGGAGCGGCGCAGTCACCGAGCGGGGCCTCGCCCGCCTGGCCGGGGTATCCCAACCGCATGTGCACAACGTTCTGAAGGGCAAACGCTTCTTCTCGCTGGAGAAAGCCGACCAGGTGCTGCGGTCCCTCGGCTTGGATGTCTTGGACCTCATCGATCCCGACGAGTGGAATCAACGCCATCCGCACCGCTGATCCGGCAGGAAACGTGCACCGCGGACGCCAATGTGCTGAAATTGGTTGCGGAGGCCTGCCTTTGCGGCAATCCCGTGACCATTCTCTGATTCGCGACGCGCGGTGGAAGCGCCTCGCCGCCCGCATCGACTCGCTCGCCGACAAGGATGAGCGCTACCTGCGTCACGCCCAGGATATCGCCGAGACCCGCCTGGCGGCGGCCACCGAATTGTATTCCATTTGCCGGTCCTTCGTGGACTCCATCAACCAGCACACAACGCGCGGCGAAGTCCTGCTCGACCCGCCCGAATTCTCATCCGCCTCTTTTCAAGAGGATGGTATGAACCTGGTGCAGATCAACGTGCGCGGCCGTCTCCTGCAAATCGAGTATGCCTCCGCCCCGGAGCTCGTTTCCACCGAAGATTTTCGCGTGCCCTATACCCTCGAAGGTTCCGTGCGCGCCTTCAATCAGGAACTCCTGGACAAGGACCTCATCGAGGAGCAACTGCTGTTTTACACCCTGGAACAGCATCGCAAGATGTGGCGATTCTTCGATGCCCGCACCTACCACTCAGGCCCCTTCGACCAGGAATACCTCGTCTCCCTGATAGAGCAACTCATCTGAGCGCGGGTGCGGCAGTCCCCCTGGACTGCGGGCGACTCCCCGGTCGCCCATGCTCCCCCAAGGGGGGCACGCGCTCGCCTCGCGTTAGCATAGATCTCTGACACTGGGTCCGTATAGCAAATTTGCCAGCCCCGGGGCCAGCGTTACGGCAGAATCGTCGCGCGCTGCGAAGGGCTGGAAGAGGTGTAATACAAAAACGCAATCCCTTGCGGACCAAAGTGGGACAGACGCTTTCGTCTGTCAACCCGGCAGGCTCAAAGGCCCTCCGCCTCGCATTCCAGCGGAAGTCGAACCACGAAAGTGGTGCCAACGCCGACTTCGGATTCAAAGTGGATAGTGCCCTGATGTTTTCTTACGATCACCGAGTGTGAGATCGCCAGGCCCTGCCCGGTACCTTTACCAACCTCCTTGGTGGTGAAGAACGGGGTAAAGATTTTGGTCCGGATGTCTTCGGGAATGCCAGCGCCGGTGTCGCTTACCCTGACTTCCACCCACCCACCATCCCGGCGAGTGCTGATGCGGATGGAGCCCTTCTGGTTCGAGTCGCGCACCACATCGCCGATCGCGTGGGCCGCGTTCACAATCAAGTTGAGGATCACCTGGTTGAACTCGCTGGCCACGCAGGGAACGGGCGGCAGTTCGGGATCGAAATCGGTCGTCAGGCCGGCGACGTACTTCCATTCGCTCTTGCAGACCAGGATGGTGCTTTCGATGGCGCGATTGATGTTCACCGGCGCCTTCTCCACGGGCCCCGGATGCGAGAATTCTTTCATGGCTCGAACGATGCGCGCGACCTGGGCCACGCCTTCGAGCAGGTGTTCGATGGCTTTGGGAACCTCGTTGCGCAAGTAGTCCACATCCACGTGTTCGACCGCCCGTTCCAAGGCAGTTACGAAATCGGTCTGGTCCGGGTTGCGAAGGGCACTGGCCAGTTCCCTTTGGGGCTCGACGAAGCGAACCAGGTCGCGGAAGGCTTCGTCCAGAAACTTGGCGTTGTCGCCGATGTATTGAATGGGGGTATTGATTTCGTGAGCGATGCCCGCCGCAAGCTGTCCGATGGACTCCAACTTCTGCGCCAGCCGGAGCTGGCTTTCGCTCTGGCGGAGGGCCTCCTCCGCCCGCTTACGCTCGGTGATGTCGGTGGCATAGACTCGCAACCGCCGCGCCTCCGGAAGGTAATGAACGGTTCGAGCCCAACAGCGGCCGCCTACGATTACGTCCCGACTCGCTACGTTCCCGTTAGTTCGGGTCAACGCTTCCGCCAACTGCTCCAAACCGGCCAGCCAGGCATGAGCCAAGCCCTGCTGCTGCAGGTCCGGAAACAAGTCCCGGGCTGCCGGATTGACATAGCAGACCACCCCGCTTGGCACTTCGATTTCCACAACGGGATTGGGGTTCTGTTCGGGAAATGAAGCCAGCCAGGCGATCTTGTCCTCCGCCAGTTTGCCCGCGGTGATATCTTCCTTCACCGCCAGATAGTGCGTGGGTTTGCCGGAAGCGTCCAGAATGGGGCGGATGCGCGCGGCTTCCCAGAAAAGCTCACCGTTCTTCTTCTTGTTGTGAAATGTGCCGCGCCACTCGCCGGTGGGGATGGTGGCCCAGAGCTTCCCGTACTCTTCTTCCGACGTATGGCCGGACTTCAGGATCCGGGGGTTTTTCCCTTTCAACTCCTCGAATGTATAGCCAGTGATATCGGTGGTCTTGGGGTTGACATATTCGATATTGCCCTCCAGGTCCGTAATCACGATGCTGACCGGGCTCTGTTCCACGGCATCGGAGAGGATCCGCAGCTTGTCCTCCGCCGCTTTGTGTTCCGTGATATCGAAATCCACTCCGATGAGCTTGGCAGGCTGGTTGCCGGCATCCAGCATGACCCGGGTCTTGCTGTGGAGCCAATGAACGGTGCCGTCGGGCCACACGACGCGATACTGCCGGTCCAACGCACCTCGCCCCTGGATGCTCGCCGCCACTTCGGCGACCACGCGATCACGGTCTTCCGGATGGATGAAGCTTATCCACTCCTGGTGCGTCAACTCCTCCCGGGGGTCCGGGATGCCGAAGAGCCGAAGGAACTGCGTCGAACATTTGCACACCCCCGTCTTGAGGTCCACTTCAAAGTTCCCCATGGAGATGGCGGATTGAGCGAGCGTGAGGCGGGCTTCGGTGGCGTGCAACGCCTCCTCGGCTTGCTTGCGCTTGGTGATATCCCTGATGATCGCGACAATGCCTTGCACATCGCCGTTCTGGTCACGCAGGGCTGAATCGGAAACGTCCAACACCATCCGTTCACCGCTGCGCTTGGCGACCGTGATTTCGCCGCTCCAGAGCCCCTGCCGGGAGACGATTGCCAGGATCGCCTCCCGTTCTTCGTCGGTGAGCTCCGCGCTTACCAGGGACCGGTAGTCCTTGCCAAGCGCCGCGTCGGTTGGCATTCCGAACAGGCGCTCGGCAGCTCCATTAGCGTATATGACTTTGTGGTCACGATCTAAGGTAACAATGGCATCGCCCACCTGCTCCAGCAGCCCGGCTTGGAATTCAATTTTCCTCTGGGAGTCGTGCGCCGCGGTCAGGTCCAGCATGGCCGTGCGAATTCCCGTCACTTCGCCGTCCGGCTGGGTGATCAATCGCTCGTGAATCTGGAAGATGCGTTCGTCCACGCCGGGCACGCTGTATCGGCGCTCGTAAGGGGGCCGCACGCGCCCTTCGGCAAACTTACGCCTGACCGACTCACGGCTCTCCTCGCGCTCTTCGGGGGCGATGAAATCCCAGACCGGCTTCCCAATCATGTCGGAAGGGCTCAGGCCGAGCAGATCGCATTCCGCTTGGTTGACACGAACCATCAGTCCGTTGCGGTCGATCTCGTGGTAAGGCAGCGGCGCCTCGTCAAAGAGGGCGCGGAAATTCTCCGCCGATTTGCGCGATTCCTTTTCCGCCCGGCCACGCTCCACGTGCTGCCCGATCTGAGCGCCGATATCACTCATCAGCTCGATGGTCTGGGCATCCCTTTGGCGCCGGCGGCGGCTCAACAAAACGATAACGCCGATGGTGACGCTGTGGGCCCTCGCCGCAAATGCAATGCCCTCCGATATGCCCGTCTCCTGCAGCTCTGCCACTCTGTCCCGGTAACCCGGCTCGTTGCGAAAGTCCTCGATCCAGGCCGGCCAACCGCTGATCCAGGTCTGCGCCAGCACACCTTCACGGGGTTCGAGCAAAATGGGGACAGCGACCGGATCGATGGCTTCATCGTCAGGGGGCTGCCAATACATCTTGCGCAAGAGCATTTTGTTGGCTGCGTAGGGTTGCCATAGTTCGACGAGGTCGAAGTCGAACCATTCGCAGAGGGCCCGCATGGCCTTGGCGGTGATGTCGCCGGAACTCTCCGCCAGCAGGCGCGTCAGCGCATAGCGAACCGAAATGCCGCGCTGTTCTCGCGTGTGACCCGTCACGTCGTAGGCCACCACCATTTCCGCGTCGCGGCCTTGGAATCGAACGGCGGTGGAAGTAATCTCAACGTCAAAGATCTCACCGGCCTTGGACTTGTGCCTCCACTCGCCACCCTTTACGGGCCAAGCGTCATGGACGGGTGTTGAGAGTTCCCGCCGGAGCCGCGGGACATCTGCCGGGGGGCGGATGTCCGCAATAGTCAACGCCAGAAATTCCTCGCGCGAATACCCATACTTCCGCACCGCGGCGTGGTTGACGGCGAGAAAGCGAAGACTCTCCTGGTCGAAGACCCACATGGGAACCGGAGCGCGATCAAAGAGCGGACTGCTCGGGTCAGGCCCCGGAACCGGGGCATCCGCGGCGCCAAAGCCGAATGCGTCCGGATCAAGGTTGAATGCAGCCATCGCAGGTTCCATTACTCGGCCTCCTGATGGGGCTTAATCTAAGGCTTGCTCCTCCTTCAGGGAGCTCAGCACCTGTTCGGCCATGGGCCGGAACAATTGCCGTTCTACTCCGGTCGGTTCGCGATGGCGAACTTCGGTGGCGGCGTCCGGCTCGGTTTCCTGCTGCACGCGTTCCATCGCGGCAAGCACGGCCGGGTTGTATTGCGGCGCATTGCGCCGCATTTCCATGAGAGCGTCTTCCGCCGAACGGCCCATACCCGTCAGGCGGTCGAAGTCCAACGTTACATGGAGCAATTCAGCGCCCAGTGCAACCGCGTAGGTTCCCGGCTGGAAACCGTCGCTGCCATTGAACGCATGATGTTGACGGCCGATCATTTGCGAGACGGAATGGAGTCTGGGAATTTGCTGCAGCAGCGTCTGGCCCACCTGAGCGTGCGATAGCATCTGAGCCGTTTCCGCGGCGGAAAGCTCCTCACCCGCTCCGTATTTCCGCAACACCTCCGGATCGACGGAGATACAGCCGATTTGCGACAGCATGGCGGCCGCCTCGAACTGCCACAAGTCATCGAGTTTCATTTCGCAAGCGACCATCCGCACGTGCCGCCGCACGCGCCATGCCCGGCCGAATGCAACCGGTTGGATTGCGGCCAGGATCTCGACCAGCACCCCGACCGTGCCCATCAAGGTTCGCTGGAGGACATCCCGCTCGGCAATCATCAGGCGATGTTGATCCAGAGCGGCATCCAGCGTCTTCGTGAGAAGCTCGTCCGGACACGGCTTCGTGAGGAAGCGGAACACGCTGCCCTCGTTGACGGCGGCGATCGCCATGAGGAGATCCGCTTGTCCGGTAAGAAGAATGCGGACGGTTTCGGGAGAGGCTTCCTTCACTCTGCTCAGGAATTCGATGCCGTTCATGCCGGGCATTTGCAGATCCGAAACGACCACCGCGTAAGAAGCCCCGGCGATGGATTCCAGGGCCTGCGCCGCACAGGACGCAATCTCGACCTGGTAACTCTTGTAGAGGCGCCGCTGTAAAGCGCTGACCACCCGAATATCATCATCAACAAACAGGATCGTTTCCATTTCCTTCTCCAGGGTGTTCCATTAGCATGCGTGACATTCGCAAGTTACTAATCGAGTGATAACTAGAGTGACTACGAATCAATCAGCATCGGCTTGGACAGATGCTAGTCATATCGCGAGTTGAGTGTGCGCCCGATCGCAGTATTTATCAATCGTTAATTCTTTCAACCAAGTATGTTTTTTGGGGGTATTCCCCTTAGCCAATAGTTATGGTTGGGGGCGCCAACGGCGAAACCACCGGCCTCGTCGGCATGGGTGCCGACTTCGGGCGGTTCTCACTCGACCTGTCACAGGGTGCGCGACACATGAGTGAGAGCTTTACACAAATGCCGGCCAATTGAGAGAATCCTAGCGTAGGGAGTACTCCAATCGGAGCCGCGACCGNNACGCCAGCAACGCTCCCTTACGGTCGCGGCTCCGATTGCGTCTTCCTTCTCGTCCGTTGCGCCGGCCCCCGGGTTTCCGAGACACAACAAACGCATTTCAACCCTTCCATTTGCGCCCGCAGTCGGCGCACTCCTTCTTGGAAACTGCCGGCATGACGGGAATCCCAAGTAGCAACCATGTCAGAAAGCTGCCCCGCTTGTCGAGGAAGTAGTGCGTATTAGAGCTCCCACAGCTCGGGCAGAGGGTGGTTTGCGGCACGTCCCGCCCGTCTGGCTCATCGCTCCGCTCTGTTCCCAGGACGCCAAGTGCCTCGGTGACTTTGGATTCGGGAACTTGAACTTTGACTCCGCCGAGCGCGTTCGACCACAACCAGTTGAGGCTTATCGCATTTTCATCTGCGAGGGTTGCATCGATCTCAAAGGCTTCCAGTTCGCCTCTCACCAGGTTGGCCTCATACGGAGTACTGTACGACCCTATGGTGACCAATTGGTCTGGCACTGGCGCCTCTGAGAACAGTGTATCACTCGGGCCTTTGGGCAGATGCCCTCTGCGGATTCCGCCCACCCTTGAAAGCCGCATCCTCCCTGTGCCACAATCAACCGACTCTTTGTTACTCGACGGCAAACTGACCGAAATCCCGCGCCTCACGGCGGAGACGGCACGATTCTGCCGCCAACACTCGCTGGGCGAAGAGGTCGAGTTCCATCTCAACCTGGTGCTTGAGGAGTTGTTCGCCAACGCCATCCGCCACGGGGGATGCGAAGGGATGCGCGATGCCGCGAGCGTGCAGTTGGAAATGCTGGCGAACGGCGTGGCCATCGAGTTCGCCGACCGCGGCGTGCCCTTCGATCCCACCACGGCGCCGGCGCCTGAACTGGATGCGCCGCTCGAAACCCGCCTGGTCGGCGGATTGGGCATCCACCTGGTACGCCAGGTCGTGAGAGACTTGCGGTACGAGCGCGTGGACGGCTGGAATCGGCTGACCATGCGGCGGCCGTCCCGGGAAGGGGCCAGAAAAGGGGAAAGCTGAGGCCAACATGATTCAACTGACCGAGGAGACGCGATCCGGCTGGCGAGTAGTGAGCGTGAGCGGCCGCGCCGACTCCGAGGCTGCCGACGCGCTCGAAGCCGCGCTGCGCTCCGCCGTGGAAGCGAATGCTCGCGTGGCCGCCGATTTCGCAACGCTCGATTACATTTCGAGCGCCGGCCTGCGCGCCGTGCTCGAAGCCGCCCGCGCCGCGCAAATCCGCGGCTCCGAGTTCGCGGTCTGCGGCCTGAGCGCGCCCGTGCGAAAAGTTTTCGACATGAGCGGTCTCCATCACGTGCTGCGCATTCACGGAGAACTGCCTTGCTGACGATGCTCGAAGAAGTGGTCCTGCTCGCGGTCGACGAGACCTCCGGCGGCCTTCGCTCCACGCGCGAATTCGGCACCGCCTACGCCCTGGTCGGCGCGGTCTTCTTCGACCTCGCCCTGGCCCGCAAAATCGATACCGGCACGGAGGCCATCCACATTCTCGATCGAAGTCCCACCGGCAGCGCCACTCTCGATCGCGTCCTGGCCGCCATGGCCCAGCGCGGCGATCTCACTTCCGTGCGCCAGTGGATCGACGAGATCTTTCACCGCCGCGACGACCTCGAGGGCGAAGCGCTTCACTCGCTCATCAGCTTGGGGCTGCTGCGCCACGAAAAATCGAAGCGCCTGTGGATCATCGATGTCGAGCGCTTCCCCATGGCCGACAACCGTCCGCAGCAGGACGTCCGCCTGCGCCTCGCCGAAGCCATCCTCTCCGACACCATCCCCGGCACGCGAGACATCATGCTGGTCAGCATCGCCGAACCCTGTGGCCTGCTCGGCTACGTGCTCACCGAGGCGCAACTGGCAGCGCGCCAGCAGCGCATCCAGATGCTGTGCAACCTGGAGACCATCAGTCGTAAAGTGGCCGACGCCATCCGCGCCCTGGACGCCACGCTGCACCAGGGCATCCCCCGCATGATGTGAGAACCGCACGCCGTGGTGGGGCATGCTGTAGCTTGCCCGCCATAAGTTATAGTCGAGGATCACGGAAAGGAGTAGCAGGCGCATGCGCGTGAATCTGACGCGGGAAAAATTGGCGAAGGGCGGAACGGTATTCGGGTGCGGGTTGCAGGTGTACCCCTCGGCGGAGATCGCCCGCACGTTTGCGGCGGCGGGATTCGATTACGTCTTCATCGACATGGAGCACGGCACCTTCAACCTCGAAACCGCGCATGACATGATCCGCGCCTCGCTGGATACGGGCATCACGCCCATCGTACGGGTGGGTGAGCTGGCCTATTCGCTGGTGTCGCGGCTGCTCGACGGGGGAGCGCAAGGCATCATTCTGCCGCGCGTGGAAGACCCGCGGGTGCTCGAAGAGGCCCTCGCGTGGATGCGGTTTCCGCCGGTTGGGAAGCGGGGATACGGGGTCAACCCCACCATGGTGGGTTACGAGGCGCGCACGTTTCCGGAGATCATCGAGCATCAGAACTCGAACACCCTGGCGGTGGTGCAGTTTGAGACCGTGACGGCGATGGAACGGGCCGACGAACTGCTGTCGGTGGCCGGCATGGACATCGCGATGGTGGGGCCGGCCGATCTTTCGATTTCGCTGGGCATCCCGGGCCAGTTAGATCATCCGCTGCTGATCGCGACCGTGGAACGGCTGGTCGGGCAGTGTGTGTCGCACGGCGTAGTGCCAGGTATACAGACGCGAAGCCTGGCGATGTCGAAAGCCTGGGTTGGGCGCGGCATGCGTTTCGTCGGCACCTCCGGCGAACACGGGCTGCTGCTCGAGAAGGCGCGGGAAACCGTGGCGGCTCTGCGAGCGTAACAGGCCGCGGAAAAAGACCTGGCCCAAACGAGGTTGACAGGCGAAAACGCCTGCCCCACAAAAGCGCAAGCCCGTACGCGCCAAAGTGGGACAGACGCTTTCGTCTGTCAACCCAACGATCCGGGCGGGGTGTGCGACATGGACGGGGCA
>PMTR01000098.1 GCA_003167255.1 Bryobacterales bacterium | reverse complement strand
GGCGTGAAAGACCCAGTGAGCCCCGGAACGGTTCGAAAGAGTTTCTACAGCGGCGCTTCTTTCGCCCCGTTCCGGGGCTGGGCAATTGGCTACGGGAACCCACGGCTCACGCCGTGGGCTATGTTGTTTCGCCCTCCGGGCTTGGTGCTTTGGTTGCGGCTATGCCGCTCTGCGGGGCGGCCAATCTTGGCCGCAGCCGGCTTTAGCCGGCTCTACCAGCCCAGACGCGAATCTTCCACTCGTCACCTCCTCAATACGGCCGCTTCCCCTCCCAATTCCCCGCCGGATCGTATTCGCACACCCACACCTCGCGCCCCCCGCCTCGCGCCACCGCGCATCCCACTTCTTTCGTATCGCCCCAAACAACCTGCGTGTAGTGCCCGCACACGCCGCTACACTGGTTTGACTTGTAGTCGTAGTTGCGGGCTTCCGACGCCCACCCCTCCACCACCTGCCCCGGCGATGCGGCCGCACCCGTCACCGCGAACAAGTTTTCCCCATAGCTGGAATTCGGCCGATGGACAAACTCCTTGCGTGCCAGCAGCGTATCCGCCCAATTCTGCGCGATAGCGGCCAGCCGGCCGGACCACGCCAGCGGCGCAATTTTCACGCGCGCCCGCGCGGCGTTGTGGGCCGCCAGCATCTCGCGCGAAAGAGAAGCTGGCGCGGCGCGCGTTTGCCTCGCATCGAAATGCTGCCATTGCGCGCCGCACGTTCCCGCAAGGAGGATCAGAAGGCCCACCGCGTGTCGCATACTTCCCATTAGACGCCCGCCATCAATTCACGGCATGCAGCCTCACTCGCTCCCTCACCTGCGGCGGCAGAGAGCGCGGGCCGAATGGATCCGCGGCATGGCGCGCCCGCCGGCCGGCGACGCGCATTCTTCCCAGTTCTGGTTCACCGGCAAAGAGGTTTCTCAAGCCATACAACGCCATGTCTAGCCGGTCATTCATTCCCAGTTTGCGGAACAGCTTATAAAGGTAGACCTTCACGGTGCCTTCGGTGATCCCCAGCGAAAAGGCGATTTCCTTATTCTTAAGGCCCTGCGACACCAGCGAGACAATCTGTCCCTGGCGCCTGGTCAGGGTAACGCGCTTTTGGAGCAATACGCTGTCCATCATTTCTCTCTCAAAACACAATACGCCCCGGTGAACATTCTGCAGCGCCGCGAGCAGTGCATCCACCCCCGTATCGGCGGGGAGGATGCCGTGGACACCCAACTGCATCGCCTGGAAGGCGAACTCGCCAGCCAGTCCCTGGCCCCACAGGACGATTTGGCTATGTCCGGCGGCGGCGCGTAGCTCGTGCAGATCCGACAGGCTGATGCGCGACGCCAGGTGAACCAGCACAATGTCCGGCGCGGCTCGCCGCAGGCATTGCAGGGTCCGAGGCAGGTTATCGCAACAGGCCGCTAAACCAAAATCCCGCCGGCCGTGCAAGACGGCGGCGAAGCCCCGGGCGACAAAGGGCTGTTGGGTATAGAGCAGGACTTGGATTCGGGCGGTCGAGTTCACATTGCATAGATCGGCGATCGGAGTGCGGAACTTTATGGGGGCTAAACCCGTGGACGGTTCCAGCCGATGATCCCAGCATGCAACGTGAAGGACGTGGCTGGCGAGGCCGCGCAGTTCGCTGGATCCTGCTGGGGGCGGCCGGCATCGGGCTCCTCCGCCCGCAACCCGCCGGCAACCTCCTGGTCACCGTAGGCAAGTCTTTGAGCATCGACAGCCCGGTGACCATCAAGCGGGTTTCTGCGGCCAATGACAGCCTGGTGGACACCATCGCGATTGGGCCGAAGGAAGTTCAAGTCAACGGCAAGGCGCCGGGGGAGACGTCGCTGATCATCTGGCAGGAAAACGACGTCCGCCTGGTCTACGATCTCACCGTGCGGTCGAGCCCCATGCGCCTCAACGCCGTGCGGGAACAAATCGCACGCGACTTCCCGGACGCGGGCGTCAATGTGACCTTCGACAACGATACGGCCTTTGTGCGCGGCACGCTGAAGGACGTGATCTCCGCCGACCGCATCATGGCGATGGTCTCCACGCTGGGCAAGACCATCAACCTGCTACGCGTCGAGATTCCGCCCGTGGAGCCGCAGATCCTGTTGCAAGTGCGGTTCGCCAACGTGGACCGCGCCGCCAGCATGGACCTGGGGCTGAGCCTGGCCAGCGGCGCCTTCAACCAATCCACCGCACTCGGAACCGGTCCGCCCATCAGCCAGAACGGCGCCCAGCCCTTTACGTTGAGCCAGGCCATCAATATTCTGCTGTTCCGCAAGGATCTCAATCTGGTGGCGGCCCTGCAGGCGCTGGAGAGCAAGAGTCTGCTGGAAATGCTGGCCGAACCGAATCTTCTGGTGATCAACGGCACTTCGGCGAGCTTTGTGGCGGGCGGCGAGTTTCCCTATCCCATGGTGCAGCCCGGCGGTGGGGCGAACTCCATCACCATCGCTTTCAAAGAGTATGGGATCCGCCTTGGCTTCCTGCCGGTCGTCACGCCGCGCGGCACCATCCGTTTGCAGGTTTCGCCCGAAGTGAGCGCCTTGGATTACACCAACTCCGTCACCGTCGCGGGCACCACCGTGCCAGGGACATCGACGCGGCGGGTACAGACCGAGGTGGAACTTTCCAGCGGCCAGAGCTTCGTGATCGCCGGGCTGCTGGACAACCAGACCCGCGAGAGCTTCTCCAAGGTGCCTGGTATCGGCGATATCCCGCTGCTGGGGAAGTTGTTTCAGAGCAAGTCGGTCACGCGCAGCCATACGGAGTTGCTTGTGATTATCACGCCGGAGATCGTCGGCCCCATACCAGGCGGGCAGCCGGTGCCGGAGATCCGGTTCCGCAATCCGTTCCTGCCGTCAAGCACGGACGGGCCGATCGCGCAGCCGGCCCTGGGTGCGGCGCCGCTGCATGCACCTTCCGACAGCATCCCTATCGAATTGCTCACGCAACCGCCGAAGAAGGCGAAGTAAGTGGGGCGGCCAATTCTGGCCGCAGCCGGCTTTAGCCGGCCCCAGCGAGACCCTACCCCCGCAACCGCAGCCCGAACCAAACCAACCCGAAGCCCAGCAGGCCGCAAGCCGCAACCTTTTGGACCACCCGCGGCAGGCGGGAGGAAACCAGCGCCAGTACAGCGATCACCGGCAATTCCGCCATGGCCGCGCCAGCCAGCACATATCCGGCGTGATAACCCGTGGTTTGGAGGAACAAGCGGAAATAGAGACCGTGGAACGCGCCTAACACGCCGGCAATGGCCCAGCGCGCGCCGGCTTGTGGCAGCAGCAGAATCTCGACGGCCAGATAGGCCACCGTGAGCGCGGCGGCAGCTTCCACAAATCGCGGCGCCGGTTGCCAGAGGGCGTGCGGGGCGACCAGCGCGGAGGCGGCTTGGCCGAGCAGGAACATGGCCGCCAGAGCCACCAGTTGGTTGCGGCCGCGCGCCGCCAGCACCAGCGCGGCAAGGAAGAGCAATTGGACCGCGCCGCCCAGCGCACGCATGGCGCCGGCGGCCGATTCCGAAACCGCGATCTCCGCCGCGGTGGGCGGACGGAACCGCAAGGTGGCGTGCGTGAACGAAATGTCGAAGAGCGCCTGGTCGTGCTTGCCGTCCATTTCGGCACGCAGAAGATGGACGTGGTTGGGAACGGTGGCCGCGGCCAGGGTACACTCCACGCCCACCGCCTCAACCGGCGCGGCGAACTGGTAATCGGCTTCGCAAACGTAGAAGCCGCTGTCCGGGTGGGCCGCGCAGTTCGCGTTCAGCAGTTGCGCACCGGCGAAGCGCACGTGGCTGAGCAGCGTGCGCTCCGGCGAGGCCACGTGCGAGATCTCATAGAGCGGCATGCGGAGCTCGTAATGGGCGCGGACGCCGGCGATGGTGAGCGAGCCGGAGCTGAAGCTGACGGCGTGCGGCCACGCGGCCGTGGCCAGCAGCACGAACATCAAAATGACTCTGAGCCGCCGATCAACGCCGATGAACGCGGATAAGACAATTCCTTTCCATCGGCGTTTATCTGTGTTCATCGGCGGCCAGCAATGAATTACTTTTTACTGCTTCACTTCGGCCTCGATGGCTTCGAGTTCCTTGCCGGCTTCGGCCCACTTGCCCTGCGAAGCTAACTCCCGGTAGCGGCGAAGGTGTTCGCGGATGCGAACCAGGCGGGCGTCGGCTGCCGGCGCCGCGTTCGCCGCCGGGGCCGCTCCCGCCGCGGCAGGCGCGGTCGCCTGGCGGATCAACTGTTGGGCGCCGCCGGAGAGCTGCGCCAGGGCGTCATCGTAAGTATCGGCGTAAATCAGGCGGCTGCCCACCGCCAGCACGATCTTCTTCAATTGCGGCATGCTGCCCTGGTTGGCCTGGATGTAAATGGGGTCCACGTAGAGGAACGTGTTGCCCACCGGCAGCACCAGAATCTGGCCTCGCAGCACGTGCGAGCCCTGCTGGTTCCAAAGAGAGAGATCCTTGGAAATGTTGGGGTCCTGGTTGATATAGGCGGCCACGTTCATGGGGCCGGGGATCAGCTCCTGCTTGGAGAGCAGGTAGACCACCGTCTCACCCAGGTGGGCGCCGTCGCAACGCGCCGCCATCAGGCCGATCAAATTGTTCTTGCTGCGCGGGGTAAAGGGGATCAGCAGCAGGAACTCGGGCTTGTCTTCGCCGGGCAAAGTGGCCATGACATAAGTGGGCGTGACGGGCGCGGAGCTGTTGTCCTGGCCGGAAGAGTGCAGCGCCAGTTCCCAGACATCCTCCTTGTTGTAGAACGACTGCGGGTCCAGCATGTGATAGGTGCGGTAGATTTCGGCCTGCACGGAGAAGAGAATCTCGGGGAAGCGGGCGTGGCGGCGGAGATCGGCCGGCATCTGCGCGGCGGGCAGAAAGAGCTCGGGGAAGAGGTTCTGGTAGGCGTCGATAATAGGATCGTCGGGCGCGAAGACGTAGAGGTGGGTTTCGCCGTCGTAGGCGTCGATAGTGGCTTTGACGGCGTTGCGGATGTAATTGAGGCTGCCGATACCGGTGACGTCGACGGCACGGGAGTAGGGATGGGCTTCGGAGGTGGTGTAGCCATCGATGATCCAGACCAGGTGCCCGGCATCGTTGATGACCAGGTAGGGATCGGTGTCCCATTCGAGAAACGGGGCGAGTTGCTGCACGCGATCCCGCACTTTGCGGCGGATCATCATGCGGCTGTTGGGGGTGAGGTAATTGGTCAGGATGATGTTGGGCTCGCCTTCCCGGACTGCGGCGGCCAGTTTCATGAAGAAAGAAGAGATGGGAAATCCGCCGGTGCCTTCGTAGCGGGATTTCTCGTATTTTTCGCCGGAGGGGTAATTGAACTCGGCCTCGGCGGTATTGACGAAGACCGGCTCATGCGTGACTTCTCCGTAATAGATTTCCGGACGGGTCAGCTTGATGCTCTCGGTGTGGATCTTGGGGGGCGCATCTTCGATCATCAGGACGGGCAGGCCGTCGGAGGTCATCTTGCTGACTTCGGAGAGCACCAGGCCATAGCCGTGGGTGTAAATGAAAGCCGGGTTGATCCAGTTGTTGCGGGCGTCCGGGAGGTTGGAGATATCGAGCTCGCGGGGCGAGAGCAGCACCTGGCGGTATTGCCCGTCGATGGTATACCGATCCACGTCGCTATCGTGGAAGACGTAGTAAGTGCGGAGCGCCTGGCGCTGCGTGATGGTGTCGTGGTAAGCCCCCCAGTCCCAGAGGCGGACATTGTCGAGCAGGGCTTTGTGGTGGGCAGTGTCGATGGCGGCGTTGGGATCGGCGTTGAATTCGATCTCGTGGACCCGCTGCTCCAGGCCGAAGGCGCTGCGGGTGGCATGGATGTGGGTCTGGATGTAGGGCTTTTCGAGGGAGATTTCGTTGGGTCGCACGTGGAGGGCGGAAACCAGGCGGGGAGCGGCGAAGGAGACTACCAGCGCGAGCGACATGCAGGCGGCCAGGATCCAGCGGCCGGCCAGGACAAACGCCGCGGCGGCAAAACAGGCGCCGATGAGCAGCCATTGGAGCGGCAGGCCGACGAACTCGTCGACGTAATCCACCCCGACCAGGAAGGTGCCGTGCTCGTTGTAGACCATCTCATAGCGGCCCAGGAAGAAGCGCACCGCCAGCGCTAATAGCAGAATGACCGCGGCGCCGCGCAGGAAGCGCGATTCCAGACCGCCTTCCAATTTGAAGATGGTGGGATCGATTTCGCGCGTCTGCTGGATGTCGGCCAGCTTGTGGCGCAATTGCCAGCCGCGCGCCACCAGCCAGTACAGCAGGATGGCCACGATCACCAGCGCCAGCACGTAGCCGCGGAGCATGCCATAAAACGGGAGATCGAACAGATAGAAGGAGAGCGGCTTGTCGAAGACGGCATCGTACCAGACGGTGGTGGCGGTGAAGGGGAAGCCGCGCGAACCGGCAAAGCGGACCACCGTCCAGGTATCGATGGCGGCGGCCGCCACCAGGTAGCCGACCAGCAACAGCACGAGTGTGGAAATGCGGGAGTAAAGGCGGTGTTGGCCGAGGGATGTGCCGGCGAACTTCAAGGCGCGGGCGTGGGTGATCCACAGGGCGCCAAAAGCCAACAGCGTGGCCAGCGCGACGGGGGCGATGCCGTAATACAGCATTCTGAGCCAGGTGTGAAATTGTCCGAGTTCCTTCCACCATGCGACCTCGATGGCGTAGGAAGCGAAAGAGCGGGCGCCGAGGAGCAGCAGTCCGAGGACGACAAAGAGCGCGATGCGGCCCGCACGAGAAGGATGTGGGTGCCGCTGTTCGATTTCACGGGGCATGCCCCAAGCGTATCAGGGCTGGGGGCCGGGGGATAGGGCCTCTACTTGTGCCCCAAGCAATCGCTGCCGAATTGGTGGGGCAGACCCCCCGGTCTGCGCGGGTCCCCCTGGACCCGCTCTCCCGTAGAAGAATCAAATCCTTCAACCACCAGGCACAGCGCGCTCTATTACTGTCCGTGGGAAATCAGTTTCAAGCCGGGTACGCCAAGGTAGTCGCCGCGGTTGTGCGTCACGAGCGGTACATCGTGTCGCAGTGCAGTGGCCGCGATCCAGGCGTCGGCACACTCTATCCGGCAACCGCGTGCCTGCGCGGCCACGGTCACTTCCGCCCACATGGTGCAGAGCTTACGGCTGTACGGGAGAAGCACGAATCGTTCGAGATACAGCCGCAGCCATTCGCGCCGCGCTGCCCCCCACTTGGATTGGATGGCCCAGCGATCGAGTTCCGCCAGCGTCATGAACGAAATCAGGAGAGTACAACCAGCGAGGTCCGCTTCGTAAAGTGTCCCGATCGGATGGTTCTTGAAAATGAACGAGACGACGTCGGTATCGACGACCACGCGGGTCATGCGGCCGGATCTGCCCTCTTGTGGCCGCGCCACTCATGCAGTGCCGCGAGAAAATCCTCGATGGATTCCTCTTTAGGCCAGAAATCGCCGTGCAGGACGGACATGTCGGTGATCGGACCCTTCCCCTGTTGGGCGATTATCTCGTCCAAAGAGGGGTCGGCGTCGAAGTTGTAGCGAGGGTCGTTGGCTCTGTCCATCTTCAGGCTCCGCACTTCGAGTATATCAGTCTGGGAAAACACGGGGTCTGTCCCGGTCTTTGAATCGTGGGGCAGGCGCTTTCGCCTGCCAACCCCGCACTCGACCAACCGCGTGGACAGAGCGGTCTGCCCCGGTCCTTGGCACAGCAGCGAACCAATCGCTAACGGCGCGACGAGACGCCGCGAACTGGCAGAGGGGGAAAAGGGACAGGGGGAAAGGGACAGACGCAGTTTTCTCCGGGGCATGCCCCAAGCGTGTCAGGGCTGGGGCCCTCCGGGGACAGACCTCCGCATACCCCTTGACGCGGCCGACGCGATCATTCACAGTAAGTCATAACCTCTACTTACAGGAGAACCTCCATGAAGTGGCTCATCGCCCTGGCGGCATGCTTCGCAGCCGTCGCCTCGGCCGCCGACATCACCGGCAACTGGAACGGCACTGCCGAAAACCAGGGCCAATCCATCCAACGCACCTTTACCTTCAAAGTCGATGGCGCCAAGCTCACCGGCGAAACCAACAGCGAAATGTTGGGCAAGTCCACCATCACCGATGGCAAGGTCGACGGTGACACCATCTCCTTCAGCATCACCGCCAACTTGGGCGGAAATGAAATGAAGATTACCTATAAAGGCAAAGTCTCCGGCGACACCATCAAGCTCACCAGCCAATTCCCCGGCATGGATGGCGGCCCGGGTCAAAGCATCGAATGGACTTTGAAGAAGGCTTCCTGACACGGGCCAATACACACAGCTCTGATCGCGGTGTTCTTCGCGCTAGCCGGAAAACCGGGGGCAGAGTGCGCCCCAGTTCGAATCCAGACTGGGGAGCCAGCAGAAATCGGCGTTTCAATTCTGCACTTTACGGGCGACCCCAATTCAACACTCGAGTGAACGAAACTTTCGGACCTCGCGCGCCGTAAGGTCTAAGATCTGATGTTGGGCCGCCAAAGAGTATTAAACGTCAATGTCGTAGTGTAGTCGGACGACAATGAACTGCTGTCCCTGCGGCACCGCGTAAGTGGTCGCCAATGTCCCCGTTAGTGTATAGCGATTAAAGATGAATCCACTGAGGAGACCGCTACTAAGCGATTTCGGACTTGCTGGCGTCCGCCTGGCCCTGCGCTGATCGTGGACTCCTTATAGGCTGCGGCCCTGCTGAGTTCGGCTGGCGTTGGCCCAGCGCGAAAACGCGGTCGCATTTGGTATCGTGCCGGTGAAGCCTGACGGCCATACGGTGGGACCAGACAACCCGACGCCAGCATGCAACACAGCGGCATGTCAGTTTTTCGTCTGTTTTCCGCTCTCGTCCGTAGTGAAGCCATACCGAACCACCGAGCCCGCTTCCGAAGCATGTCGGGCACCTTCTCCGTTGACAACCAGAAGCTGCCCGTTGATCACCTTGAACGTACCCTTTGTCCAGACGTCGTTGCCCATTACATAAGAACCGCGGATTTCTGTCTGCCCGTGCAGGCTGTCAGGATCGATCATGGCTTTCCCGTCCTCACCCAACTTCCCCCGATAGGTGAAATCCAGTCCGGCCGCACCCTTTACATTGGCCTCAAATGAGCCGTTGCCAACCACTATTTCGCCGTCTACTACCTCGAGTGTGCCGCTTGTCCACCGATTGTTGCCGCTCACATACCCGCTCTGCGCTGTTATCTGCGTGCTGCCGGCTAAGCTGTTGGCAGCAACCTTTTGCTTGCCGTTGTCATCGGTTGTTACCCAACACGTCGTATTGCTTCCAGGCAGATACTTCGTTCCGCTCCCGTTGATGACCACAACGCGGCCGTCTCTCAGCGCGAACGAACCACCCTTGTCCCATATGATACCGCCGAATCTAAACTCGCCCGTCAGACGAGTTTTTCCCTCTAGGTTGCTGGCTATTTCCTGCCCATAACTGAAGGTGGCGGTGTAAGTGAAGTCCAGGCCTGCAAACGGGTCGTATACGCGCCGGACGTAGGGGCCTCCTGGCTGCGCGGCGTTCTTCTTGCCGGTGCTTCTTTGGCCGGCGGCCAGCGTCGCGCAGGTTCCTGCCATCAGCCCGAATACCATGGCAAGGCCCATCGCAGCCGGAAAAAGACGAAAGATTGAAGTCATCTGGAACCTCCGTTTCGGACTTCCATACCCCATTCAATATAAACCAACCCGCCATTCTCTGGTCCTGCGAGTGGCATTCTTCCCTCTGGGAGCCGTCTTTGCCTCTGCCAAGCACCAACTCCGCCCCGCCGGAAAGCAATGAGCGACCTCCGGTTCGATCACAGGGCCATCTGGGTGGCAAAGGTTCGAAACGTGTCCAGACTGGGAAGCCACGAGGATCGCCTCTTGCGGCCCGTCTTCCCGAAATGGACCCTTTATGCCCAAGGCAAACGAGAATAGGGCCTTTATCGCTCTATATGTTACTCCAACAGACGGCAGAAGAGAAGGGGTACCCTAGGCGGAGCGATACAGCCCAGCACGGATCTGCTCAAAGGAGCGGGAGGAATTTTCTGGGTCTAAGACGAGTTCGAGACGTGTCCAGGGTGGGGGCCCACCATGGACACGCGGCGTCAGCCCTCACCGACCATTCTGAAAGCATGAGACGTTCGCAGGTTCGATCACGGTGCCAGTTTGGCCGCAAAAGTTCGAAACGTGTCCAGACTGGGGAGCCAGTCTGAAACTTCTCGACTTCACGCTGTCTGATTGATTTCATCACGGGCATTTCAGACGTTTCTTCTGGATTGGCCCCACTTGACAGTGACCCCGGCGTGGACTCGAACTCTTTATCCGGCCAGCATCCCCCAAAACGAATCGGCGCTGGCCCACTATGCATGCCAACTTCCAGATGGCCGACCAACCGGACGGATGGCCCACGCTATGATCTTCGACGAATCCGGAGAGTGGTGGGCCACCAAACTGGCACCGGCAGTTGTGGAACAATAGTCCACGGCGAATCGTTGTCTCATAACATGCGTGTGGACTTCCAGGCCGTCACTTTAGCGGCCTCCACGCGAAAAGTTGGTCGGGTAGTCAACCAATACTTTCGAAAGGTCACATGTGATGCCACTGGCGAGTATGAGCGGGAAAATGTGTATCGTAACGGGCGCGAACAGTGGGATTGGGAAAGAGACGGCGCTCGGCCTGGCCCAGATGGGCGCGCGCGTGGTGATGGTCTGCCGGAACGCAGAAAAAGGGAAAGCGGCGCTGGAGGACATTCGGCGGGAATCCGGATCTTCGCAGGTTGATCTGCTGATCGCGGACATGTCGTCGCAGGCATCCGTTCGAGCGCTCGCGGAGCAGATCCAGCGGAAATACCCCCGCCTCGACGTGTTGGTCAACAACGCAGGCGGTGCCGCGCCAGCAGTCGCGCTTTCCGCGGACGGCATCGAAATGACGCTTGCTACCAATCATCTGGGCCCCGCGCTCCTCACGCTTCTCTTGCTCGATCTGTTGAAGGCCAGCGCGCCATCGCGCATCATCAATGTCTCGTCGTGTGAGGCTCAACGCCCCGCTCGCCTCGACATGAACGATCTCCAGTTCGAGCGGCGGAGATACGGTAGCATCGCCGCCTACAGACAGTCGAAACTGCTGATGAACACTTTTACGTTCGAGCTGGCGCGGAAGCTGGCGGGAACGGGAGTGACCGCGAACTGCCTCCATCCAGGCATGGTAGCGACGAATATCTGGGGCGCCACGCTCATCGGCAAGCTGATCGGCGCCGTGCTGAAGCCGTTCATGCTGAATTCAAAACAGGGCGCCGCGGTGTCCCTGTATCTGGCGACCTCTCCAGAGGTGGCACAAGTCTCCGGAGAATACTTCGTCAAGTCCACGCCCGCCAAGTCCAATCCTCTCTCGCGGGATCCGAAGGTGATGGCGGAAGTCTGGCTGTGCACGGGAAAAATGACCAGCCTGCCGTTGGCATGACGCACGTCATCGCTGGTGGTTAAGTCCTGGATGACGGCGCATCCGGAACTTATCCTGGGTTCACTTCGCGAGTTCGAGACGTGTCCAGACTGGGTGCCCGGCATGGATACAGGTCGGCCCTTTGCGTCAATGATGATCAAAACAGAATCCGTTCATGGGTTCGATCACACCGCCAATTGGCTCGCGAAAGTTCGAAACGTGTCCAGTGTGGGGAGCCACTCAAAATTGGTGTTTGAAATCTGTACTTTACGGGCGACCCCAATTTAGCGCTCGAACTCGCCGTATCGCAAGGAGTTCCCCTCAGCACGGTTTCGAGCCACCTTCGTGGTGCAGCGCATTTGGTTTGCAACGATCAGCACTACGCGACGCGACACTACGCGACGCGACGAGAGTGAGCATGAAGCCCAGATGCTATGCTGGAGGACGCCGCCGAACGCCCGGCGGACAACGAGTCGCCGACGTCCCGCAGCGTTGATCGATGACAGGCGTGGTCGTGAAGACACAAAACGGGAGAGCACTATGCATGCTGCACTTATGCATCTGACGATTGATCCGGCTTAGGCGCCAGCCGCCGCCGCCGCGTTCACCAGCGAGATCTTGCCAAGCGTGCGGGCCGCACCAGGCTTCGTCGCCGGATACTGGGTGGACCCGATTGACCGCCAGGGTTTCGGTTTCCTCCTGTTCGAGACGGAGGAACAAGCTCTCAAGGCAACGCCGCCAGCAACCAGGTGGCCAGCACCCGGAGTGGAGATCCTGCGGGTGGATGTTCGACGGGTGGCGGTCGCTATACCCTGATGCTGCAGCCACTCTCACTATGCCGCACGCCTCAGACGCAGGGGAATCACTGGCAGTAACGCCGGGGACCGCGATTCCGCAACGAAGTGCGCATCGCGCGGCAGGTTTCGCACCCCAATGTCTGCCGGGTTTACGATATCGGCGCGATCGAAGGCCAGCATTACCTGTCCATGGAGTACCTGGACGGGGAGGATCTCAATTCGCTGATCCGCCGTATCGGACGCTTGCCGCAGGATAAAGCCATCGAGTTCACGCGCAAGATCTGCGCCGGGCTGGCCGCGGCACACGAGCGCGGAGTTCTGCACCGCGATCTGAAGCCGGCCAACATCATGATCGACGGGCGTGGGCAGGTGCGCATCATGGACTTCGGCCTAGCAGGTCTGGCGGCCGAGATTCCATTGAGCGATCTGCGCAGCGGTACTCCCGCGTATATGTCCACGCGCAGCGATTTGTATTCGCTGGGGCTGGTGCTGTACGAGATGTTCACGGGCAAACGGCGATCCAGCGAACAGAGCAGCCCGACGGAAATCATCAAGGATCTGGACCCGGCCATCGACCGGATCATTCTCCGGTGCCTGGAAGAAGAGCCGAAGCGGCGGCCGCCCTCGGCGCTAAACGTCGCCATGGCAATGCCGGGAGCCGATCCTATCGCGGCGGCGCTGGCCGCGGGCGAGACGCCGTCTCCGGAAATGGTGCCGTTGGCCTTCCTGAGTTTGGCCGTTCGAGCGCGCGATGGTACCCCAGTCCGGACTCGAACTGACTTCAGATTGAGTTCCCGTCATCACTTGATCTCCGTGGAAGCGGCCGGTGGAAGCGCGAGCACGGTGGAGAGTCGGGGCACGAGGATCGTGGTTATTTGACCGCTGGGTGCCCGACTTCAATCGTCGCGCCTATCGTAATCGTCATCAAATCCGTCCCGACTTCCAACGGCTCTTTGTACGTCTTCCGGGTCTCGATTACCAACTGCTCCATTGTCGGTGCCGCCACCTTGCCGTCGGTCAACAGCGCGATATGCGAATAGACCGCGAGCTTCGGGTTGCTGCGTGCAAAATCCCTCCCCGCGCCCTGCGGCGACGAGTGATGATCCATCACGCGCTTCATAGCCTCACTGGTCGCCAGAAGCTCGTCCGCCGCGAACGCTACCTCGTGGATCATCACATCCACGCCTTTCGACGCCTTCACAATCTCGTCACTCGGCCGCGTGTCACCCGTAAGCACCACGGAGTGCCCACCGAAATCCACGCGATATCCCAAGGTCGGCTTAATCAGCGGGCCGTGATCCGTTTCGAAGGCGGTCACCTTCACCCCGTTCCTCTCGAACACTACGCCCGCGGTCACGTCCTTCGCCGCCACCACGATGCCCTGCGGGGGCAACTTCTCGTCCGCCTCGCGCGTCCTGATGTCCCAGGCGTAAGCCTTTTTCAGATTCGCCATCAGGTCGCTCGTCCCCGCCGGCCCGTAAATCTGAAACGGTTCCTTACGGCCACCAAACCGGTTGTTGATCCACCCCGTCAGCCACAAATCCGGAATTCCCACCGTGTGGTCGGAATGGAGATGAGTCAGCAACACCGCCGTAACGCCCCCGAGCGGGATTCCCAGTTGCCATATCCTCTGCGCCGCCCCGCGGCCCACGTCGATGACGATCTTTTCGGTCCCGGCTTCAATCAGCGTACTCGGCCCGAAGCGATCCATCACCGGCGGCGGTGCACCCGTCCCCAGCAGCGTGACCTTCATAGTCTGCGCTGGCATAGCCATTGTTGCGCACAACGCGATTAACCCGCCGACTATGCTTCTTATATCCATCTGGTTCAGTGTAGTCTGTTGCGGTTCAAGAATCTTGAAACTCAATTTGCCCTGTTATCATCCACTTGCAGTTTTTCTCCCGCGGCTTGGTTTCACCTCCATGCT
>PMTR01000145.1 GCA_003167255.1 Bryobacterales bacterium | reverse complement strand
TTGTCAAGAGAAAAACCGCGACATGCTGCTCACGTGGAGCGGGAATGCCAGCAGTGAGTGAACGGCCTGTCTGCCAGATGTCACCCAAGTAAGCGGAACAGCCGCATTTTCCCGCCTTCACTAGTCGCTGCCTGCGGGCAAAGCGGGGAACAACTATCCAATTCCAAAGACGGGAGTTGGTAGCAGTCCCCGTTTTGCGACGTCCGTCTTGCAGTCTCGGTTTTTCGGTGTCGTGCCCTCCCGGGGCTGTTTGGGGCGGCCTGGCGCCTTCCCCTCGGTCCGCCACCCGCGACCTATCGTCACTTCCCCGGCGCCGGCGGTAGGTGGTTCTCGGGACTATCCTTCAATCTGGTCAGATTGTCCAACACGAAGACGGACGGCGCAGGGCTGCCGTCGGGGTTCCACATGCCGTTTCCGCGGCCGCCTTCGGGGGCCCAGTAGAACANNCGCTTGACGGTGTTGACGAGGTCCACCATGAACTGGAGTTGGCCGGCCTGGGTGCCGGGCCAAAGGTTGTACTTGTTCCCAGCAGTAACCTGGTCGCCACCGGACTGCGCGTAGCCGGTTTCGACGACCATGAACGGCTTCTTGTAGCGGCGAGAAGCCTCCACGATATTCTGTTGCAGCAACGTTGGATTGCCGTGCCACCTCGGGTAAAAGCTCTGCCCGATAACGTCGTAACCGACCTTGGCGCCTTTGAGGTGGTCGAACCACCACTGGGTGACGGGCCAATCGCCGCCGCAATCGAT
This sequence comes from Bryobacterales bacterium, assembly GCA_003167255.1. GTDB lineage: Bacteria > Acidobacteriota > Terriglobia > Bryobacterales > Bryobacteraceae > PALSA-129. The sequence continues at coordinate 45,345 of PMTR01000145.1, read as the reverse complement.
GTGCATGACGATCTGCACGGGGCTGCCGGCGGCGCCGCTGCGCACCCCACGGATGCCCGCCTTGATGAACCGGGTGAGGTTGTCCCACTGCTTGGCCTCGACATAGGGATCGGGGAACGGGCCGCGAATCTGCCCGGCATCCATCTTCACGGTGGAAGGCGGCACCTTGACATATCCGAGAGGCCAGAGCATCCCCCCGGTGATTTCGTTGCCGACCTGNNTCGGCCCACGTATCGGAGTAGTGGATATCCAGCATGAACGTTGCGCCAGCATCCTTGAGTTGCTTGGCCAGAGGAAGGGTGTTCTCCAGGCTGTTGTTGGGAGCCGCGCGGACCGGGGAAACGAAGACGCGAAGGCGGAAAGCATTCCAGCCGTGCTTCATCATGATGGCAAACTCGGAGCCTTCCTGGCCGTTCTCCTTGTAGACAAGCGGGCTGCCGCGCCCTCCACCCCGGCCGCCAGCAAGGGAGGAGATGTCCGCACCGAGATAGAACTTCGACCGCGCCTTGGCCGGCTGTGCGAACGAATTCGCCGGCGTGAGCCAGCCGATCAACAGCGGGAACATCACCGAAATCAAAACGCTCCGCGAACGCGAAATAAAGGTCTTCATCCTGTCGGTCTCCTACTTCCTATTGTTCGGCCCGAATGAGAAGATGAAATCCCACTAAAGTCTGACAACGCCCCCTGCCAGGGGCAAAGCGGGGACAGCNNCCAATTCCAAAGACGGGAATTGGTAGCACTCCCCGTTTTGCGGCGCCCGTTTTGCGGCGCGCCTTGGGACATATTAGTGTGCCCCCTCGCTGCCTTCACCGCACCATCTCCCGCGCCGCCGCCGTCTGCATCAGCCCTTCCCGGTCCCGCGCGGTGATCACAATCCGCCACGGACCCGTGAACGGCGTCTTCCCGTCGTACGCCACACGCGGAACCCGGTCTTTCTGCACCAGCCGCGTGATCATGGTAGTCGGGTCGCTGCGCACCAGGTTTGTCCGCGGATAGGCGCCGGCGGCGGATTCGTAAATTCCCACCCAGCCGGTGCCCGGCTGCTCCATCACAAACGGCAACTCGACCGGCCCCTTCGAGTCTATCGGCTTGACGAAGCTGAACTCGGTCAGCTCGTCTTCGATCAGCAACTCATCCAGCGCGGCCGTTGTCGGAATCACGTAGCGGAATGCCACCCCATCGTCCCAGACGCGCACTTCCACGTTCAGGCGCCGTCCCACCGTGCCGTTTTGCAGGTATTGGGCGAAGAGCGAATTGTAGCCCGACCCTTGCGACCTCTTGGATGCCGTCAGCCCCACGTTTTCACCGAGCATCGGTTCCTGGTCGTGGATGTTCACGCTCAGGTAGGAAGTGTCCAGCACGAACTTTCCGCCGAGCAGCACCTGGTAAGCCAGGTGGGACAGCCGCCCCGCTTCCGGCTCCGCGATGAACAGGCGGAATTCCAGCTTGCCGTTGGGCGATGGAACCCGCAGCTCATCCTGCGCCGGCGCGCACCGCGCCGCGAGCGCCAACAGGCACGCCGCGACAATAGGGGCCCGCAAAATACAGTGACGCAAAGTGCCGGCTGGTGGGGCAGGTTGGCAACCTGCTGCGGGTTGGTAACCCGCCTGCCGACGGCGCCGGCTGAAAGCCGGCGGCAGCCAGGATTGGCTGCCCCACATCCTACGCCCAGCCAAAGCCCGACTTCGACAGGGGCAACGACCGTACCCTCTTTCCGGTCGCGCTGAAAATCGCATTCGCCACCGCCGGCAGAATCGGCGGCAGTGCCGGCTCGCCCAATCCCGTCGGATCGTAGGTGGTCTTCAGGTAATGTACTTCGATCGCCGGCGGAGCCTGCGCCATCCGCACCATGCCGTGGCGATTGTAATTGGTCTCGACCACGCGGCCCTTATCCACGGTGATCTCCTGCGACATGAGTTCGCTCAAACCATCGATAATCCCGCCTTGCACGATGTTGTCCGCCGCGCCGGGGTTGATGATCTGGCTGCCCACATCCGCCGCCACCCAGATCTTGTTGATCTTCACCTTGTTGGCGGCGTCCACCGTCACTTCGGCCACCTCGGCGAAATATCCCCGGTGGCTGAAATGGAACGCCACGCCCATGGCGGTGCCCTTGGGGTACGTTTTCTTGCCCCAACCGGATTTCTCCGCCACCAGTTGCAGCACGCCCTTCATGCGATCCGCGTTGACGCCCGGCATCCCGCCGCCGCGGCCGCCCTGCGCCGGGGCCTGCTGCGGCGCCGCGCCCGCGTCCAGCAGATCCAGGCGGAATTGCACCGGATCCTTGCCGGCGGCGTGCGCCACCTCGTCGATAAACGAGTGCGTCACAAAAGCGATCGCGTTGCTGCCCGGCGCGCGCAACGCACCGGTGCGGATGCCCAGCGACTGCGTCGATTGCAGCAGCGAATAGTTGGTCACGAAGCGTTGCGGAAACTCCGCCGGCCCAATGGTAGCCGACGACATGGCGCGCTCGCCCTCGCCGTAAGTGACGAAATGATTCCGCCACGCCACCACTTTACCCGATGCGTCCAGCCCGGCCTTCAAATACTGGAACCCGCCCGGACGGTAGTAGTCGTGTGTCATGTCGTCTTCGCGCGACCACAGCAGCTTCACCGGAACCCCGGCCTGCTTGGCGATGAAGGCCGCCTCCACCAGGTAGTCGTTGGTCAGCCGCCGGCCAAACCCTCCGCCGCCGCGCGTCATGTGCAGCGTGATATCCGCTTCCTGCATGCCCAGCGTCTGCGCCACCTGACGCCGTCCGCCGCCCGGCTGCTGGCTGTTGGTCCACATCTCCATCTTGCCGTCGTGGAAATGCGCCGTGGCCCCCTGCGGCTCAAGCGGCGCGTGAGAGATGAACGGGTAGGAATACGCCGCCTCTACCACTTTCGCCGCGCCCTTCAAAGCCGCATCCACGTCGCCATCCGCGCGCACGGTGGTTTGCGGCGCCTGCTTGCTCAGTTCCTCGGCGCGCTTCGCATACTCCACGCTGCTCTGGCTGGCGATGGGGCCTTCGTTCCACTCCACCTTCAGCGCTTTGCGCGCCGACTGCGCGTGCCACCACGTTTCCGCCAGAATCGCGATGCCGCTCACCAGCCCGGGATCTGCAAGCAGAGAAGGCCCTTTGACTTCCGGCCGGTCCACGACGAATGCCTGTTTCACGCCGGGCATCTTCTTGATCTCGTCCAGGTTGGCGCTGACCACCTTCCCGCCCACCACGCCGCACTTTTCGAATACCGCGAACAGCATCCCCGGCAGCTTCATGTCGATGGTGAAGATCGGCTTGCCGGTCACGATGTCATGCAAGTCGGTAGCCGTTTGCGTGTGGCCGATGATTTTGTATTCCGCCGGGTCCTTCAGTGTCACATTCGCCAGCGCGGGCGCCGGCATTCCAGCCACCTTCGCTGCCAGCTCGCCGTACCCCAGCGACCGGTCCGAAGCCTTGTGCATCACCCGTCCCGACGCCGTGGTGCACTCGCCTTCCGGCACGCTCCACGACTGCGCCGCCGCCGTGACGAACAACGCGCGCCCCGCCGCGCCCACCTGCCGCATGGGCAGCCAATTGGTGGGCGTTGCCGTGCTGCCCCCCGCGCTTTGTGCCGGATACTTGCTGTCGTCGAAATCCGCCTGCTCAATCTTGACGCGCTTCCAATCGACGTCCAGTTCCTCCGCGATCAGCATGGGCAGCATGGTCTTCACGCCCTGGCCGAGCTCGGGATTCTTGGCCACGATGGTCACCGTGCCGTCCGCCGCCACGCGAATGTAGTTGTGCGGATCGGGCGGCGCCGGCGGCGCTCCGCCGCGGCCCTGCGCAAAAAGTTGGCTTCCGGTCTGCAGGCCCAGCATCACTCCGCCACCGGCCAGCGCGCTGATTCTCAGAAATGCACGGCGTTCCATTTGCTTTTTCTCCGGGCGCATAACTACTCCTCGTTCCGGGCTGCCGCGCTCTTGGTGGAACCGTTGCCCGCCAGGTCGGCCGCTCTGTGTATCGCCTGCCGGATGCGCAGATACGTTCCACACCGGCACAAATTCCCATTCATCGCCGAATCAATTTCCTTGTCCGTGGGTTTCGGCGTCTTGGCGAGCAGTGCCGCCGCCGACATGATTTGTCCCGCCTGGCAATAGCCGCATTGCGGAACGTCGATCTCCTGCCACGCCAACTGGCACGGATGCGTGCCATCCGGCGACAGTCCTTCGAGCGTGGTGATTGGTTTGGCGCCCACCGCCGAGATGGGCGTGAGGCAGGCTCTCATCGCCACGCCGCCCACGTGCACTGTGCAGGCGCCGCACTGGCCGATCCCGCAGCCATACTTGGTGCCGCGCAGGTCCAGCAGATCTCGCAAAACCCACAGCAGCGGCATATCGGCCGGCGCGTCCACCGTGCTGGTATGCCCATTCACAGAAAGCTTGTAGGCCATCTTGTCCCCTCCAGATGACTGCTATTCTACACCAGTTGTGGGGCAGACCATCGGGTTTTGTGGTCTGTCATTCGCCGGAATGGCAATGGTCAAGCGCAGGCGGGGTGACAGACGACAAAAGGCGATCGTCTGTCCTACTTTACTGCGCGATTACCACCCGCCCCGGCCCCGGCGCGGGTGGCGGTTCCACGTTCATCCGCGTGCGCGCCAGCACTGCCAGCGCTCCCAGGTAAAACAACCCGCCGATGATCAGCGTCTGCATCAGCCCCAAATAAATCGCGCAAATCAGCGCCCCCACCGATCCCAGCACGCTCGACGCCGCGTTCAACGACCACGCCCACCGCACGGCCGGCGCGTGCCACTCTTCCAGCCGCCGCAGCGCCGTGGGAAACGGCATCCCCATGGCGAAGCCGAGCGGCGCCACCAGCCCCACCGTCAGCGCCATCTTCACCGCCAGCGGCAGCCACACCAGCGCCCCCAGCATTCCCGAAACCACCACGCCCTCGAGCGCCGCCAGAATCGCCACCGACCCCAGCACCTTGATCAACTGCCCTTCGTCCCGCCCGATCAACCGGCGGCTAACAAAACTTCCCAGCCCGCTCGAGGTCAGCAGCGAGAAGATCACCACCGTCAGCGCGTAGGTCGGGTGCCCCAGGAACAGCACGAATTTCTGAATCAGCCCCACTTCGATCAGAATGTACCCAATGCCGATGAACAGGAAGTACCACAGGAAGCCGCGCACCCCCGCATGCTTCGGCAGCCTCGTTCCCAGCACCAGCGGCGGCAGCACCAGGATCAGCGCGGTCGCCGCCAGGCTCACCGCCATCAGCCCGAACAGCAGCGGTACGGCTTTGTTCACCGCTTTGTAATCGGCACTCTCGCGCGACGCCGTCTTCAGAAAGTGCCACAGGTCGCGCGGCTGCACCGTATAAAAAAAGAACGGCCGGTTGTCGCTCACCGGCGAAATGTCGAACCGGTAGTTGCGCTCGTACTCCTCCGGGTTCGCGCTCCGCAACAGGTCGTGGAACGGATTCCGCACCTCCGATCCCGGCACGTACACGGCTTCCATCCCAGCCGCTCGAAACAAGCCGCGTGCCCTTTCGATATCCCCATCGCTCAGCGGCTTGCGCGCAATCAGCACCGTATCCGTCGCGCCCCAGCCCTGGACCGATCCCGCGCGCCCCACAATCACGTGCCGCCACGCATCGTGCTCGCCCAAATCGCCCAGCGCGGCCATCGCCAGTGAAATCAGCCGCAGCGATTCCCGCGGCGGATCGAATCCCCACCGCGTGAAAGCCGCCACGCCATCGTCCGTCAGGTGCGACAGATAGTCGCGGAACGCGTCGCTGGTATAAAGGTTGTTCTCCGAAAGAGCAAACGCGCCGGCCGCCGTCGAGGCCCACGTATCCACCAGCGTCGCCTGCAATACCTGGTAGTGGTCCGTGCTGCGCCGCACAAAGCTGCGCCCGTCCTCCACGTGCACGTGCACGTCCGGCCGCAGATACAACCGCTGGCTCAGGTCCGCGAACTTCTCCCGCGTCACCGTGTCCCGCATCACCGTGGTCGCAATGAGGTCGTTGATCTCCACCGCCGTGATATCCCGGCTGCCCGACGCCAGCGCCCGCGCCACGTCCCAGCCGCCGCCCGGCCCGATGATCAGCGTCTTCGCCCCCGGCCGCACCACGTACGGCAGCGCCGGCCCCTGCTCCAGCAGGTAGTGCTTCTCTTCCGCCGTCAAATGCGCGTAATCGAAATTGGCGATCGCCGTCGAAGCGTCCGCGTCGATGAAGATGGTGTACCGTCCGTCTTCGTTCTTCACCGCGATCCGCGAAATCGAATTCCATTTCGACCAGATCTCGTTCTTGATCGCCTGCCCCTTGGCGTACGTGATGTCGAGGATCGGGTGCCGCTGGTTGTACCCCAACAACGTTACCAGCCCGAGCGCCAGCGCCACGCTGCCCGCGCGTCCGGTTTTCGATCCCGCCATGCTGTGCCACACCGCCGCCGCCACCGCGAACAAGACCGCCGCCGCCACCACCGTCGACGGCCCGCCGAACTGGTTGAGCAGCGGGATCAGCAGCATGCACCCGCCCGCCGCGCCCGCCAGGTCGTAAAAGTACACGCGGTCCACGCGCTCCATGGTCTCCGAAATCGCCAGCGAGACAATTGTGCCCGAAACAAAAAACGGCAGCGCCGTTGTGAGGTAAACCAGCGCCAGGTTCCAGTTGGTCAGCACGTCTTTTTGCGCTAGGATCACCGTCAGTGACAGCAGCACCAGCAGGCTGTTCACCGCGCTCAGACGCCCCAGCCGGGTATACAGCGGCCCCTTCCACCCCGCCACCACGTACGAGAACACGCCGCCCGCACCCAGCCCGAACATGGCGATGGAAATCGCCAGAAAGGCCATGTGGTAATAGAACACCACCGAAAAGATACGGGTGAGCGAGAGCTCCACGACGAGCGTCGCCATGGTGGTCAGAGCTACACACAAGTAGATCTGAGGCCACTGCGTAGAGGAGGGTTTCAAGGAGGTCAACTCTCCATAGTAGTGCCTCGCGCGCCGGATGTGCCATCTAATTGGCTTTCGCGAAGCGATTGACCGGCCCAGGTTGGGCGAGTCCCATGCCTTTGCGGATTGGCACTTGGACAGGGCGCGGCGCGGGCTATTGCGGGACCTCAGACTTCGCTGCCAGCCAGTTCATCCACACCACGAATCGGCCGCCCGGCTCCGCCCGACAGTTGAAGAGGAACCTGCCATCGGGCGCAACGTCGAAGGGGTGCTCCCAAAAAGTCCCGGTTCCAGGGCTGGCATTCAAGCCAGTGCCGGAGCAGACCTTGAACAGGGTCGCGGCGGCCGCGCGACTTGGCCCGCGCGGTCGCAGATCCAATTGTTTCAGATTAAGGTCCGCCGATATATAAAAGAGATCCTCACCGGTTCTGTTCCAAGCCGGAAAATCTCCGCCGCCGGTAGAAATCTGAATCCTTCCCTCGGATGCGGCAGGACCTCCCCGGAACGGACGAATGTAGACCTCGCTTCGGCCTGTTTCGTCCGACACGTAGGCGATCCACTTTCCATCAGGCGAAAAGCGCGGGACCGAATCGCGGGATTCCGACTTCAAAAACTGAAATGCCTTTCCTTGTGACGCATTCATGACCCAGAGTTCCGGCCGATTCGTTTTCGGAGTGCCGTCGAACGCCATCCACCCTGTTCGGGACCAATCCGTGGGCGAGAGGTCAGGCATGGGGAAGTTGGTTTCGAGCGGCGCCTCGCCAAGACCGGCTTCCAGCGCCGTCTTCAGGAACGGCTTCATGCCGCTACCGCCCTGCCGGTCCGACCCGAACAAAATCTGTTTGCCGTCCGGCGACCAGACCGGCCACCAGTCATTGGCGGCATTGGTCGTCAGCCTGGCGGTGGCTCCGCTGGCTATGTCTATCGTCCAGATGTCGCGATTCCCAGTGCGGCTGTCCGGCCTCGAAAACACGACTCGAGAACCATCCGGCGAGATGCGCGGCTGCGTGTAGGCCCCCGGCGGACCGAGTTCACCGGTCTTGTTCCCCGATCGATCATACCAGGAGAGGGTGCCCCCACCCGCACCGGACGGGACATAGACAAGCACACGTCCGTTCTCCGAGGTTTCAAACACGGCGGACGAGGAGCTAGGCGCGTAGCTGATAGCGTCTACTACGGTCGTGGCCTCACCGGCCAGACGCTTGCCGTCGAAGTCCTGTGAAACCAGCACACCGTCGCGGGCGTACAAAATGGCGGCGGAGTGTCCAGCGCGCGCCGGCACGTACTGGGCATTCGATTGTATGGCGGCTATCGGCACGCTCGTGTTGGGCTCGAGAGAGCCAAGGTAGAGCGCATTGTACTCGCGGTTGGTGCATCGCGCCGTGAACAGGAAGTGCTTCCCGTCCGGGAGGAATACGGGCGCGCGGTGCGAGTTTTCCGTTCGGGAATCGTTCAGAGTGGTGATCTGCCGGGGCGCCCCACCGGATTCGCGCAGATGGTAGAGTGGACTCCGCTGCGACGGCGCGAAGACGATATCACCGGTCGCACCCCATGCCGCCTTCGACAGGGAGGGTACGTCCGCAATCTTCTGCGGCCGGCCATCCGGCGGATGGATCTTGCTCAGCTTCCCATCGGAATAGAATCCGATCCAACGGCCATCCGCCGACCAGAACGGGCTTTGGGCGTCGTCCGTGCCGGCGAGCGCCACCGAAGAGCCCTTGTCAAGGCGATGAACCCATAGCGAGTGCACGCCCGCGGCGTTTCGCGCCAGGTACGCGACTTGGAATCCATCGGGAGATACAATCAGCCCTCCCGCATAATCGCTCAGGGATAACGAAAATTTAATTGGCGCCGGGGCGTCTGCGCGGCGCAGATACAGGCTTGCCATCACCGTGAATGCCGCGATAGCCGCAACGGCCAAGGCCCAGGGCCACCATCGCCCGCGCCCCCCGGCGACAGCCGACTCCGGCGGCAGCCCGGCCGGCCACTCCAGAAGCCGTTTCACATCCACAATGCTCTGCCAGCGCTTCGCCGGCTCTTTTTCCAGACAGCCCCGCAGTACCCGTTCGAACTGTGGAGGGGCGACGGTCTGGAGCGCTCGAAAGTCCGGGTCCGAGGCGATGACCGCCGCGATCAGGCCGGCCTTCGTGTCCCGCGCGAATGCCCGCCGGCCCGTCACCATCTCATAGAGCACCAGGCCGAACGCGAAGATATCGGTGCGCTGGTCGCATTCCTTGCCTTCCACCTGCTCCGGAGCCATGTACGGAAGCGTCCCTATAATGGCGCCCCCGGTGGTCAGAGGCTGCGTTTGTGTCCGGGTCGATTCTCCAATTTGCACGGCGGCAGGCGCGGTCTTCGCCAGACCAAAATCCAGGATTTTCGGGCCCGCGGCCGTCAGCATGATGTTTTCCGGTTTCAGATCGCGGTGCACGATCCCCTTGCCGTGGGCGGCGCCAAGGGCATCGGCCACTTGCACCGCAATCGCCATCGCCGGCGCCCAAGGCAGCGGACCCTTCCGCAAACGCGCCGCCAGCGTTTCCCCTTCGAGGTGCTCCATCACCAGATACTCGGCGCCGTCCTGCGATCCAACGTCGTACACGGCGCAGATGTGGGGATGGTTGAGCGCGGAGATGGCCCGGGCCTCGCGCTCGAAGCGCTGTCGCATTTCCGGCGAACTGGCTCCGCCCGGTCTGAGGAGCTTGATGGCTACCGTCCGGCCAAGGCGCGTATCTTCGGCCTTGTAGACAGTGCCCATTCCGCCCGCGCCTATGGTTTCGACGACTTGATACGGGCCAAGCCGCGTGCCGGGTTTCAGCGGGCCCTCGTCGACGGGTCCGGGCCGGTCCAGGATTCCCGCCTTGGATTGCCCGAGCAGCGATTCCACACCGGCGCGGAGTTCCTCGTCTCCGGCGGCGGCCTCTCTTAGGAATGCGGCGCGCTCCTCAGGCGCGCGTTCCAGCACAGCGTGGTACAGCTCCTGAAGTCTCCGCAGGCGGTCGGAATTCATCTGGTGTGGAATTATAACACTCCTCCTCTGGCACGCCCGGTTGAACGGGCCAGTTGAACGGGTCATCCCCCGCTGGAGCCAGGATCGCGCGAACCGCCAGTCGCGCTTTGCCGGGCTGACTGGAGTCACGTTGATTTTCTTCTGGCAATTTGGGGGACTCCTTTGATACACTCGTCACACCCTAAGGAGGTATTTCATGCGGTACACCAAGCTGACGCTCGTGCTCCTTGGGTTTGCGGCGACGCTCTGCGCAGCAGACCCTTCTGTCGGAACGTGGAACATGAATATCAACAAAACAGTATTCAAGAATGGCACGTCGCCCTTCCGGCAGAGCGTCTTCATCACGGAGACGGGCAGCAATCTGAATGTGAAAGTTGCGGGGACCGCCGTGAACGGAAGGAAGATCGCGGTCAGTTACACCATCCCCGCCGCCGGCGGAACGGGCAAGATGGTCCAGTCGTCCGAATATGACGGCGTTTCCGCCAAGCGCATCGGACCAAACGAACTGGATATAAGCTACATGAAAGGCGGCAAGGCCATCTACACGGCTCACACCACGGTCTCGACCGACGGAAATACTCTGTCGGTGGCCACGCAGGGCGTGAATCCGTTGGGCGACACGGTGGAAGGCACCGTCGTCTACAACAAGCAGAAATGATCGCAGCGGAATAACGCTGCCAGTCTCAATCTTCCCCATCGTCCTTCCCCGCGGTGAGTGGTTGGACGATAGTGAAGAAATCCTGCTTTGGTGTGCCCGGAACTCATCTACAATGGGTCATGAAATATCTTCTGCTTTTTGCCGCCATCGCCTTTGTTGTCGGTTGCGGGGACTCTAAGCCGGCCGCCACGGGAAGCAACGACGCCAGCGGCCCGATCACCGAGGCCAGGCTCGGAGTGAAAATCTACCCAGGCGCCACGATCGTCACCAGCGGCGAAACCGACGAGATAGTGAGCGCCAACCTGCGGACATCCGATCCGGTCGTAAAGGTGATCGCGTTCTACGAGACAGAACTCGGTGCAAAAGCCAGCGGCGACACGGTCACTTACCAGATCTCCGGCCAGAAGGGCGGTAAGACGTATGCCATCGCGATCAACAACGATGGCATGACCAATGTCTCGATCATGGGCAAGAAATAGCCCCGCCCCCTGCTAACCACGTCACGGCGAGCTGCAAGTCCATTGGCTTACCACAATTGCGTCGGGTGCGGATACGAATCCAGAGGATCAGAACCAGGTCTGTTCGCGGTAATCGAGGTACCCCTGTCCGAACTTCCCTTGTAAGACCTTGGCTTCACGCCGCGCTTGGCGAGCCTGGAACACCACCAACACCGGAAGAATCAGCAACAGCCAATGGCAGTGCAAGGCCAGGATCAAGCCGAATAGCATGGTATCCAAGAAAACATACATGGGGTTGCGGAAGCGTGAGTACAGACCGTGAGTGACAAGTTCTCTTGCCTGCGGCCGGACGGAGAACGATTTGCCCAACTGTATGCGGGCGGCGAATACCAGTCCGTAAGCGATCACAGCGAGGATTGCGCCGGCAATTCGCACCGCCGTCCAGGGACGCTCCCGGACGCCGGGCACAAGAACATAGAGCAGAAGAACTATCAGCGGAACCACAACGGCCGGAATGAGCATTCGCATCGGCACCGAGTCTACCACGGTTGAAATATCTTGACCCTGGAGCGGCCGCGACACCACCTGCCCGAGATCCGTCCCTACACCCAATCCAGTGCGCCCTTTTTATACACCCAGATGGAGCCCACAATCAGAATGGCCAGGAACACCGCCACTTCCGCCACGCCGAACCAGGCCAGCGCGCGGTAGCGGACCGCCCACGGAAACAGGAACACCGTTTCCACGTCGAAAGGGAAAAAGGGACGGACGCAATTTGCGGATTTGGCAGGTACCCCATGAAGAACTTGACAACTGGTAACATACAGTTTACGGTATACCCTGATGATTAGGAGCGCTTCAAGCACCGGGGCCTGAAACGGCTCTATGAGCGCGGCGACCGGAGCGGGATACGGCCTGATTTGGTGGACACGGTTCAGGAGATTTTGACCGCCGCATTTGACGTTGCATTCATCGATTACCACTGAAGGGAGAAAACGACATGCCTATGAAAAATCCTGCACATCCCGGACGCATCGTCCGGAGCGCGTGCCTTGAACCGCTGGGCCTGTCTGTGACCGCCGGGGCAAAAATTCTCGGCGTCACCCGGCAGACTCTCACCAAGGTCGTTAACGGCAAGTCCGGCATCAGTCCGGAAATGGCAATTCGGCTCACCAAGGCCTTCGGCAGCACGGAGGAAACGTGGCTGGGAATGCAGCTTGCCTACGACCTTGCCGCGGCCCGCAAGGACGAGGGCAAAATCAAGGTGCGGCGCCAGCTCTTCCCGCAGGAATTGCGCGCCTGACGAGCTGTGTGCCTGCGTCAACGACGCGATCCACAGGGGCCGCCGCTAACGAAACAATCGCGGGTCGAGGCCGTGGCCGAGGGTACGGATGACGCGGATCTGTGCGCTGTCCGGATGCCGTGGGTTGATCAGAACGTTCCAGGTCGCCGGGACAATGACGGAGGGCACACGGAGCAGCGCGGTGCGGCTGGATTGTAACCATTGATCGCCAGCCCGGCGGCTCAAAGGTAGATCCGTGCGCCACGACTGCGCCAGCGCGCTGGTATCCAGATCTTCGACGGCCAGCGCATCGGGAGCTTCGATCTCCAGATAACGGAAGTTCACGGGCACATCGTCAATATCAATTTCGGTGTGCACCAGCACTTCCAGAAGCGCCGTGGCTGGATTCGGCGCGCAATACACGATGCGCTGGCCGGCGGTGTGCCAGCGGCCCGACAGGTTTAGGCCACCGCCGCCAACCAGGGTGGAGTGGTCGCTGATGCGCCAAAGGATCACGCGAAGATGCCGTGCTCGATTTGCCCGATCATCTCCTCCACCAAGCGGGCGCCGGCCTCGGTCGCCAGCATCTCCACTGGCGTCTTGCCGTCGAAACGCCGCTTCGGTTTACGCAGCCAGCGCCAGGAGCGTTCCGGTTCTCCGAACACCTGCTCGGCCATAGCGGTGATCCGGGCCACGCGCACCGCCTTGTCGGATTCGTCTTTGGAGAGCGGTTGATGCTTCGCGATTCGGTGCGCCAGCGTCCTGCGGGGCACGATTAACTTGTAGACTTCCGCGTCGGAGAGCCCGCCGCGAACCAGCGCCTTGATGGCTGTGGCGGGAAGCCGCTTCTCGACAATCGAAGCGAGGTCTTCGCCGGATCGGATCTTGGAGACGCCGAGTTTGCCGCCCATCAAGGAGTAGAACGCCCCTGGCGGCATCGGCTCAGCGGTCTGGTTCAGTTCGGCCATGCGTGAAGGCTCCCTGGCAATCTGCCACTATTATACGGGCATTCTGCACTCACCGCAAACTACTGGGTTGCGCTCATCGCTACGGCTTCAGTTGCCCGGCGCGTCGTTGGCGCAACATCTCAACTGCGGCATCCCCGTCCATCAATTCACCGCGCTCGGCCTGTGCAAAGCCCGTCTCGATATGGGCGGCGACCACCTCGCGTTGTTCGACCATCCAGTCTTCAAGCTGAAGCTGCTCGCGGATGATCTCGAACGCCTGGTCCAGGACCTCGCCGGGGTTCCGATATGCGCCGGACCGGACAGCCAGATCGATCACGCGCTGTTGTTCAGGTCTCAGGTCAATCGCCACGAGGGCCTCCTGCATTCAAAACCAGTCTGATTGCTGCTGCCTTCAGATTAGGCGGCCGTCCGCTCAAACGTCAAGCAAACGCTCCCTCACGGTCGCGGCTCGGATTTCGACGTTCCTACACCCACTCGAACGCGCCCTTCTTATACGCCCAGATGTAGCCCACGATCAGAATGGCCAGGAAGACGGCCACTTCCGCCACGCCGAACCAGCCCAGCGCGCGGTAGCGGACCGCCCACGGAAACAGGAACACCGTTTCCACGTCGAAGATCACGAACAGGATGGCAATGATGTAGAACCGCACGGTGTAGCGCCCGCGCGAATCCGATGCCGCCTTGATGCCGCACTCGTACGCTTCCAGTTTCGTGACCGACGGCGCCGACGGCCGGATCAGCTTGCCCGCCATAATCGCCACCACCGGAAACGCAATCGCCACTAGCAGAAAAATGAAGATCGGCAGATACCCGCTCGGCATGCGAACAATATAACACGCCGCCTTTGCGACAATAAGTATGCCGATGACCGATCCCCGCCAGGCCTACACCGCACTCCTCTCGGAACGCCGGGCCGATATCCTCTTGCGCGAACGCCGCCACGCCAGCCTCGGCTACGGCCGCCTCACCGCCGTCATCTGCGCCGCCGTCATCCTCTGGCTCGCGCTCGTCTCGCGCTCGCTCTCCATCGCCTGGGTCCTCGTGCCCATCGCCGGATTCGCCGCGCTGGTCGTCATCCACGACCGTCTGCTCCGCCGCCTCGACCGCGTGCGCCGCGCTGTCCGCTATTTCGAAAAGGCGCTCGCCCGCCTCGATGGCACTTGGGAAGGCACCGGCGAATCCGGCGACCGCTACCTCGATCCCCACCACCCCTACGCCCAGGACCTGGATCTCTTCGGCAAAGGCTCGCTCTTCGAATTGCTCTCCACCGCGCGCACCCACATCGGCGAGGACACCCTCGCGCGCTGGCTCCTCGCGCCCGCCGATCCCGCCACCATTCGCGCGCGGCAGCAGGCCGTCGACGAGCTCCGCCCCCGCCTGGACCTCCGCGAGAGCCTCGCCGTTCTCGCCGACGATGCCCGTACCGGCGTCAATCCCACCGCGCTGGCTGCTTGGGGCGAAGCGCCCGTGCTGCTTCAAGGCGCGCGCCTGCGCGTCGCCCTGTGGCTACTCACCACTCTCGGCATCGTCGGCGCCGTCGCGCTGTTTACCTGGATCTTCGGCGTCGCCGGCTTCCTCCATCTCCCGGATTCCGTCAACGCCCTGGCGCGCGATCTGGCCCTCTTCGTCGCGCTCGTCAACAGCCTTTTCCTTTACCAAACCCGCCACGCCCGCGACGCCGTCGTGAACGCCGTGGAAGAAGCCGCTCACGAGCTCGCCCTGCTCTCCGCTGTGCTCGTCCATCTGGAAAAGGAACGCTTCCACTCCCCGCTGCTCGCCGCCCTCCGCCAGTCTCTCGACACCGATGACGCGCCGCCCTCCCGCCGCATCGCACGCCTCGACCACCTCATGGAGCGCCTCGATTCCCGCGACCACGTCATCGTCCGCATGCTCCAACCATTTCTGCTGTGGACCATGCACGTCGCTCTCGGCGTGGAAGATTGGCGCCGCATCTCCGGCCCGGCCGTCCGCCGCTGGCTCACCGCCACCGGCGAAATCGAAGCGCTCTGCTCGCTGGCCTCCCACGCCTTCGAGCATCCCGAAGATCCCTTCCCGGAATTCGTCCCCGCAGGCGACGTGCCCTCGCTCGATGCCGACGCCATCGCGCATCCCCTCATCCCCGCGGCCCGCGCCGTTCGCAACCATCTCCACCTCGGCGCCGAGCCCCAAGTCTACGTCGTCTCCGGCTCCAACATGTCCGGCAAGAGCACGCTGCTGCGCACCATCGGCGTCAACGTGGTTCTCGCCCAGGCCGGCGCGCCCGTCCGCGCCCGCGCCCTGCGCCTCTCTCCGCTCGCGCTCGGCGCTTCCATCCGCCTCACCGATTCCCTCCACGACGGCGTCTCCCGCTTCTACGCCGAAATCCTCCGCATCCGCCAGATCCTCGACACCACCGCCGGTCCGCTCCCCGTCCTCTTCCTGATCGACGAATTCCTCGCCGGCACCAACTCCCATGACCGCAGCATCGGCGCCGAAGCCCTGGTCCGCGGCCTCGTCGAGCGCCACGCCATCGGCCTCATCACCACCCACGATCTGGCCCTCGCCGCCATCACCACGGCCCTCGCCGGCCGCGCCGCCAACATCCATTTCGAAGATCAAATCGAAGACGGCAAAATGCGCTTCGATTACCTCATCCGCCCCGGCGTCGTCAAGAACAGCAACGCCATCCAGCTCATGCGCTCCGTGGGGCTCGAGATTTGACCGCCGAAGACATTCGCTCGCTCTCGCTTGAGTGTGGTTTCGAGTTGGCCGGTGTCACCCCCGCGCTTCCCTCCGACGATTCCGCCCGCTACCACCAATGGGTCTCATCCGGTTTCGCCGGCGAGATGCGCTACCTCTCCGGCCACCGCGCCGCGGTCCGCGACGATCCCCGCCATCTGCTCCCGTCCGCCCGCTCCATCATCTGCGCCGGCAAGCTCTACCACACCGCCTGGCCCACCACCACCGAGTTCGACGAGGCCGGTCGCGCCTGGATCTCCCGCTACGCCTGGGGCTCCGATTATCACCACGAGCTCCGCCGCGGCCTCCAGCGCCTCGACACCCTGCTGCACCAGAACGCCGGTCCCTTCGAATCCCGAATCTGCGTGGATACCGCGCCGCTGCTGGAGCGCTCCTACGCCCGCCTCGCCTCGCTCGGCTGGATCGGCAAAAATACCTGCCTCATCAGCCAGCGGAGCGGCTCCTGGTTCTTTCTCGGCGAACTGCTCGTCTCGCTCGACATCGCACCCGATTCCCCACCCCCCGCCCGCTGCGGCACCTGCCGCCGCTGCATCGACGCCTGTCCCACCGCTGCCATCCTTCCCTCCGGCATCGATTCCACGCTCTGCATCTCTTACTTCACCATCGAGCTCCGCACCGCCATCCCCGTCGAACATCGCGCCGCCGTCGGCCCGCACGTCTTCGGCTGCGATATCTGCCAGGACGTCTGCCCCTGGAACCGCCGCGCGCCCGTCTCGACCGATCCCGCCTTTGAACCCCGCGAATTCGCACCGCCCCTCGAAAAGCTGGCCTCCCTCAGCGAGCCCGAATTCCGCGCCCTGTTCCGCGGCACTCCCATCACCCGCGCCCGCTATACCGGCTTCCTGCGCAACGTGGCCGTCGCCATGGGAAACTCGCGCCTCCCCCAATTCCGCGCTCCCCTGGAAAAACTAGCCGCCTCCGCCGACCCCATGGTTGCGTCTCACGCCGTCTGGGCCCTCACCCAGTTGCCGACTCCGTAGGACAGACCATCGGGTTTCGTGGTCTGTCGCTGAGGGCCTTCGGCCCGCGAAATTTCATGAAAAAGCGGGGGAGCTTGGATCTCGCCGGGCGGGCTGGGCAGCACNNAAGCCGGCTGCGGCCAGAATTGGCCGCCCCACTCGGCCGGCGCTTTTTCGACCCTGTCGTGGCTAGTTAAAGTACGGCAGCCGACAGACGACAGAAACCGATCGTCTGTCCCACTCGCGTTACTATAATTCAGTGCGGCCCCTTCCCATCCTTTTGCTCCTTGCCGCTCTCCCCCTCGCCGCGCAGAATCTCATCGAGCAAGGCTTCGACCACTTCTACAACCTGGAATATCCCGAGGCCATCGCCTGCTTCGAACAGGCCATCGCCAAGGACCCCTCATATCCCGACCTCCACAACCACCTCGCGCAAACCCTCGTCTTCCAGGAGATGTTCCGCAACGGCGCCCTCGAAAGCGAGCTCGTCTCCGGCACCAACTCCTTCCTGCGCCGTGCCAAGCTCGAACCCTCCCCCGCCATCGAACAGCGCTTCTTCTCGGAAATCGACCGCGCCATGTCGCTGGCCCAGGCCCGCCTCAACACCAACCCCGAAGACCCCGTCGCGCTCTACTCCCTCGGCATCTCTTACGGGCTCCGCGCCAACTATTTTTGGGTGGTCAAGAAGTCCTGGCACGATTCCCTGCGGGACGCCACCAGCGCGCGCCGCCTCCACAACCATCTCAGTGAGATCCAACCTCACAACGTCGATGCGCGCCTGGTCCAGGGCCTTCACGATTACATCGTTGGCAGCCTCCCCTGGCACTACCGCATGCTCGGCTTCGTCGTCGGAATCCATGGCGACAAGGAGAAGGGCATCCGCATCGTTCAGGATGTCGCGCAAAACGGCCAGCTCGACCGCCTCGAGGCCGAAGTCTTCCTGTGCGCCCTCTACCGCCGCGAGAATCAGGCCGGCCGCGCCATCCCCCTGGTCCAGGACCTGATTGCCCGCTTCCCGCGCA
The DNA here is from genome assembly GCA_003167255.1 of Bryobacterales bacterium. Lineage (GTDB taxonomy): Bacteria > Acidobacteriota > Terriglobia > Bryobacterales > Bryobacteraceae > PALSA-129. The sequence continues at coordinate 27,328 of PMTR01000145.1, read as the reverse complement.
ATTTCCTGCTCCGCCTGGAGCTATCCCAGATGTACAGCATGGCCGGCGACGGCGTTCGCGGCCTCGCCGCCGCCGAGGAAATCGCCCGCCTCAAAACCGCGCACACCCCCGGCTATGACCGCGTGCCGTGGGAACGAATCTTTTTCCAGGAAGGAACCATCCAGTTCTGGTACCGCGATTTCGACCGCGCTCTCGAAAACCTCAAGAAGGTGGTCGCCGCGCCCCAGAATGCCGATCTCAATACCGGCGCTTCCGCTTGGCTCCGCATTGGCCAGATCGACGACCTCACCCGCCATCGCGCCGAAGCCCTGCAAGCCTACCAGAAAGCCATCGACTACGCCCCCCAGTCCGATGCGGCCCAGGAAGCGCACAAATACCTCTCGACCCCCTACCACCGGTAGCGGGCCCGTGCCTATTGCCCGTTTCCGGCCCCGGCCGCAGTCCCTGCCCCGCTTCCATCGTCGATCGTCACCTTCACCGGCTGCTCGATCAACTGCGGCGGCTTGGTCGTGGTCAAAATCATCAGCGCCATGCGCCCCATGATCGCTTTCGCCGGAATTTTGAACTTGATTTCGGTGGCCGCCTGCGACGTGATCTCCACCTGAATGTCGTTCTTTTCGCTCACGCCATCCGTCAGGTACAGCTTCGCCACGTTTTCCTTTTGCAGGTTCTGGCCCGACACGGTAATCACATCCCCGCGCTTCCCGCTGGGTGGATCCACTCCCGTCATCAACGGCGACGCCGATTGCGCGTATAACACGACGCTCGCGGCTACGAGGAGTAATGCCACAAAAGACAGTTTCATCTGAATATCCGGTCCTTTGACCTTATGCTAAGTCCATTGCGCCCCAAAAACAAGCGCCTTCCATCCTCCCATTCGATAACTCGCCCCGCGCCCATCTGCAACCTTCTTTTTGCCGTCGCCGGGTGAATCCCCTCTCCGCGTCCCCGTCCACTCGGCCATCCGGGGCCAAAATTGCTTCATGGCCCCGCTTCCGCTATCATCTACCCTATATGGCGGCTATTGCGGGAGCGCCCGCGCTCTTGTCTGGGAGGGAGCCGGGTTGGATCTATAAACCTTCGTGGGACTTGCCTCTCATCATTTTCAGCGCCATCCTTGTGCCCTTTCCCTTTCTGGTCGCCTGGCTCGCCCAGACCACCGGCTGGATGGGCCCCACCCAGGCCATTAACCTCATCAACATCAGCGTCGCTTTGCTGATCGGCGGACCGCACCTGTTCTCCACCATCACTTACACGCTGCTCGACGGCCAGTTCCGCGCACGCCACCACGCCTATATCGCTTTTGCCTTCCTCCTCCCCGTCATCGTGGTGATTCTCGGCGTCTACTACTACACCGCCCTCATCACCTTCTTTTTCACTTGGGCGTCGCTCCACGTTCTCCACCAGCTCATCTACCTCACCGATTGCTACCGCACCCGCGCCGCGGTAACCGAGCAGCGCTGGTCCCGCTTTGTCGATTACGGCCTCGTGCTCACCGGGCTTTACCCCATCGGCCTCTACAAAATGTCCCTCCGCCTGTTCCTCGTCGGCGGTGTGGTTCTGCCCTATCCCGATTTCCTGCGCGCCTTCCACCTTCCCATTCTGGCCGGCGTGGTCTTCTTCCTCTTTCTGTTCGCTTGGATCGCCAAAACCATCGCCGAATTCCGCGAAGGCCGCGGCAGCGTCCCCAAAACGCTGCTCATCTCCGTCACTACGGTGGTTTCCTTCTGCCTTCCCATGGGTTCCAACCTCGACGTCCTCTTCCAGGGCTACAACACCTGGCACTCCTTCCAATACCTGTTCCTGTTGTGGTTGATCAACCGCCTGCGCGACCAGCGCGGCGAAATCTCGAGCCCGTTCGTGCAGCGCCTGGTGCGCGGCAAGAGCATGGTCCCTTACTATCTCTGCTTCCTGGCAGCCACTGGCGTGATCGTGCTGCTCACCATCCTGGTCCGCGCCGTCACCCCGCTCAAGCCCGACCAGAGCTATTTCGTGGTAGTCCTCAGCGTCCTGCTGATGCACTACTACTTCGATCACTTCCTGTTCTCGCATCCCAGAATGATCGAGTAGCCAAAAACAATTTCAGCCGCCGATGAACGCCGATCAACGCGGATAATCTTCCCGTTGTTCAATCTGCGTTCATCGGCGTTCATCGGCGGCTAATGCCTTTCCCTCATAATCCCGCGAGATCGACGACCACCCCGCCGCGCTCCGCCGCCTTCGAGATCCGCAGAGAGTCCGTCCGCACCTTGTCCCACTCCTGCAGCAGAAAACCGTGCGCATCGAAGAATCCCCGAATCTGCGCCCCGTTCCAACCCACAATCTCCTCCAGCACCGGGATCAGCACGCTCAGCGCGTCCTCGCTCAGAATCGTGCGCCGCGCAATCGGCGTCAGGTAGCGGTTCTCCGACACCGCGATCGTCAGCCCGTCCAACCGGTTCACGTGCAGCATCACGTGGACGTCGGAGCTTCCGTCGCCCACGTACACAATCCGGTCGTGGCTGATCGGCAGCCTCTGCCGCAGCTCTTCCAGCACCACCACTTTCCCGTAACCCGCCGGCACCCGCAGGATCGATTCGATCTCCCCCGTCGCCTGGTTGTAACGAAAGCGCGTCCCGAAAATGCGGTCCGCCGACACAATTCCTTCCAGCGCCGATTGGATCACTTCTTCCGGCGCCGCCGACACCACGTACAACGCGAAGTGCCGCCCGTCCAGATCGCTCAGCAGCGTCGATAGCGAGCGTATATTCTGTTTCAGCCGTATGCGTTTCCCTGCCTCCACCAAATCGTGCTTCCGCACGCGCCGGTACTCCGGATCGTGCAGCAGCAGATAAGCCAGCTCTCCGCCCTGCTGCACCAGATGAATGTGCGATAGTCCCGCAATCTTTTCCTGAAATCCGCCGATGCCCAGCATCTCGCTGAGCACGATCCCCGAATCGTTGAAGCTCAAGGTCTGATCGAAATCGCTGATCAACAGATACTGCTTGACGGTCGGGCCTGCTTCTTGTGGCATGATGCATTCCTCCTAATAGTTGTTTTTGGTTGTTTGCGTCCGGAAAACCGGCAGACTGGGCCACACTGAAGAATTGCTGAACTTATGCATTAGATGCTCTCCGCCGCCGGAGGGTTCCGTTTAACGCCTAACTGCCGTTAACGCAATTACATAGCCCCTTCCCTATATCGGGAATCGTGCCGGCATTTGTGGGGCGGACCCCCTGGTATGCGCGGGACGCCCTCGTCCCGCGGCCGGAACAACGAGTGCGCCGGAGTTAGCATGCTGCCCTACGTTCTGCTATCATCCCTGCCAGCATGTGGAGCGGGCCTCCGGCCCGCAACGCCGGCTTTCCAGCCGGCGTTAAGCCGCCTGGAGACCCGGATTGCAGCCACGAATGGCAAGGTTGTTCCATGACCGGCCTTACCTGACAGTCCGGCGTGAAGGGGAGCGATGAATTCCAAGTCCGTACCCGACCGGTTGCCGTCGTACTCATTTCGGCGGTTGGTCCACAAGACCGCGCCGTCCGCCCTCCGCGCATTCGGCGCATTATGGCTCGCCTCGTTTTGCGCCGCCGCGCCGCAGCCGCAGGCCGCCCCCCCCACCACAATTCGCCAGGCTGGAAAACTGGAGCTGCACCATCCCGTGGGACGCGACCTGGGGCCTGGACAAGCCGATCTGTTCACCGTCGATGCCACCGCCGGCCAGTTCCTGCGCGTGGTTGCGGACCAAAAGGGCGTGAACGTCCTGCTCCGCATCGTGGACCCGGAAGGGAAAGTCCTGGTCACCGCAAACCGGCCCACTAACGGCTTTGGACCTCAAGCCATGTCGGCCATCGTTCCAGGTTCGGGTTCCCTCCAGCTCAAGGTTGAGATTGCGCCGGATACATACGTGGCCGGCCAGTACGCGATGGAACTGACCGACTTGCGCGATCCCACCGAAAAAGACCGCTTGCGCATCGATGCGGAAACCAAGCTATTTGCCGCAATTGCCGAAGGCCGCGTGGCGGACGCGGCGAATCGCCGGAAGGCGATTGAGTACTACGCCGAGGCAGCTTCACTCTGGCGCGACCTGCAGGATGGCTACGAGCAGGCGTTGTGCTTACACCGCATCGGCTTGTTGTATAGCAACCTGGGCGAGAATCGGAAAGCTCTGGACTACTACCAGCAGGCGTTACCGATCCGGCATGCGCTGGGGGACCGGCCGGGCGAAAGCGCAACGCTCAACAACATGGCCATTGTGTACCAGAGTCTGGGCGACAAGCAAAGGGCCCTGGAGTATTTCCAAGAGGTCTTGGCGCTTGACCGTAGCGTCGGGAACCGGGCACTGGAAGCGTCGGCGCTCAGCAACGTCGGCAATGCGTACTGGGATCTCGGCGAGAAGCAGAAGGCCCTGGAGTATTTCAGTCAAACGTTACCGCTCTATAGAGCCATGGGGAACGGCGCGGGCGAACTGTCGATGCTCAATACAATAGGTCGCCTGTACGCCGATCTGGGCGAGAAGCAGAAGGCCCTGGATTCCTACACTCAAGCACTTTCCCTTTCCCGGTCTGCGCTGCACAAATTTCCTGGATATGAATCGGCCACCCTCGGCAATCTCAACTCTCTGTATAAATTGCCGGCGCTTTCGACATCAGCTCCAGCCGGCGGGCAGCCCACCCCAAGGCCCTCGGCCGCGGACACGCAGGTTCAGCTTATGGCCCAGGCCGGACCCGAATCCGGCGTCTCGGCCATCGCGTTTTCCCCCGACGGGCGGTTCGTCCTGACCGCAAGCAGGGAATACGCAGCCATCCTGTGGAGTGTTGACGAGGGGAAAGAAGTCCGCAGGTTTGAGGAATACCCGCCGAGGGAAATCACGTCCGTGGCTTTTCTGCCCGACGGTAATAGTGTTGTTACGGGTGACGACAAGGGAACCGTCCGGATTTGGGACTTGCACACCGGCCAGGAGCTGCAGCGGCTGACCGATTCGATGCCCATCGGGGCGATTTCCATTTCCCCCAAGGGCGACCTGATCGCCACTGCGCGAGGTTCAATCGGAGGTCTCAACAGCTTCATCACCGGATCTTTCGACTGGTTTTCGGTCCACCTGTGGGATAGGCAGTCGGGTAAGAACATCCGCTCATTCGAGGGGCACACCGGCTCAGTTTGCGCAGTCGCTTTTTCCCCCGATGGTAAATGGCTGGCCACCGCCAGCGACGATCACACCGCCCGGCTATGGGACGTCGCCACTGGAAAGGAGGTCCACCGCCTCACCGGTCAGGAATCCACAGTCAACGCCATCGCCTTCTCGCCGGATGGAACTCTGCTGGCGACCGGAAGCGGGACAAGTGACTTCGACCTGCGGATGGCCTCAACAATGAACCCGAACCAGGACGCCCCCAAAGCCGAACATACCATCCGGCTCTGGAACGTCAGCTCGGGAACCGAGATCAAACGGATTGACGCCCCGGCCACGATTCTGGCGCTGGCTTTTTCCTCCGATGGCCGTCACCTGGCAAGCGGCGGCGGTAACTCAAACCGCGTTTCGAACTCATGCACGGGGTGTGAAGTTCGTTGGCTGGACGTGCCTTCCGGCCAGGAAGTGAATCGAATCGCGGCAGGCTGGGAACACTTGCCGCCAACTCCAGTTGGAGCCATCGCTTTCTCTCCGAACAGGATGCTGCTGGCGAGGAGCGACTTCATCCAGGTAGTCATCACATCCACCGATTCCGGCAAGGAAGTATCCCGCCTTCGCGGGTACTCCCCCCCGATCGCTTCACTCCGGGTATCGCCTGACAATCGGTTCATTGCCACGCGCGGCCCCGCGGGCGCTCTCTGGGACTACCAAACGGGACACCCAGACCCGGTCTTCCCGAAACAAAACCCTGGGACGGTCTCCTCGATACCAGGCGTGGTCACGCAAGCCTACTCCCCCGATGGGCTTTCCCTGCTGGTGGACACGGCACAGCAACTCTGCCTGGTCGAAGCCAGCACCGGGGCAAAGGTTCGTTGTCTACAGGATTCCTCGGGTGTGAGCTTCAGCGCTTTCTCTTTGCCCGCCGGAGATGCCATCATTGCCATCAGCCAAACGGCGCCCGCCAACGGGCAAGCCACGGTCCGCGTTTGGGATACCAGGACCGGTGCGCAGTTGCGCTCTTTCCAGGTCGGATCTGGGCCCGCAGCCGTTTCTCCCGAGGTGATTGCCATCGCCGGCAATAACAGCACCTGCCTCTATAGCTGGAGGACTGGCGAGCTGCTACGCGAGTTGTACACCGGAACCGAAAGGGCGGGATCCTTTATGTCCTTCTCGCCGGATGGCCGCTGGCTGGCGCTGGCATCGTTTACCAGCTTCAACGCGAGCATCTGGGATACGTCCACCGGCCAGGAAAAATGGGAGTTCCCCTTATTTGGCGTTCCCACGGACGTGAAATTCAGCTCCGATGGCCGGTTCGTTTTCACTGCCGGCTTTACCGGCATCACCAGTGTTTGGGATTTCGCCACCGGCAAGCAGGCCTGCTCCCTCATTTCGTTCGACGACGGCAGTTGGGCCGTCACCGACCCCGACGGCCGCTACGACGCGTCCAACCCCGACCGCGCCATCGGCCTGCATTGGGTCGCCGGCACCGAGGTCATCGAGCTCGGGCAGTTGAAGCAGCGTTTCTACACTCCCAACCTGTTCGCTCGCGTTCTCAAAGGCGAGAAACTGCCCGACGTCGCCTCCATCCAGACCATCAAACTCTTCCCCGCTCTGGATGTCCCGCCTCTGGCTCCAGGCAGCACCCAGCTCAATCTGAACCTCACCAATCGAGGTGGCGGCATCGGACGGGTCGTAGTCAGGGTCAACGGTAAGGAGCTTCCCTCCGATGCGCGCGGCTCGAGCATCGATCCAAATGCTCCCGCGGCGCAGCTCTCCATCGATCTCGCCGGCGCCATTCGCGCCGCCGATGGCCACAATGACGTCGAAGTCCTCGTTTACGATGAGAACCATCTGGTCTCCAGCCGTGGTGTCCACGTGGTCTGGACAACCGTTGCCACTCCGGCGGCCAAACCACCCCGCCTCTTCACCGTGGTCGCCGGCGTCTCGGAATACGGCATCCCCGCGCTGCATCTGAATTACCCGGCGAAGGATGCCGAGAGTATGGCCCAAGCTCTGCGACTCGCCGGCAACGGCCTTTTCTCGCCGGAGCAGGTCGAGCTTCATCTGTTGACCACCAGCGGCCGCCCCGGCACTGTGCTTCCCACCAAGGACGAGCTCCGCAAAGCCTTCGAGTCCATCGTCGGCAAAGCAGAGCCTCAGGACGTCCTGGTGATCTACCTCGCCGGCCACGGTGTCGCGCGCCTCGGGGTCGCCGACCAGTATTACTTCCTGACCACATCGGCGCGCAGCACCGAACTGCCCGCCAACGATCCGGACATGCTGGACAAGGCCACCATCAGCAGCAAGGAGTTGAAGGACTGGTGCCTGAAGATTAAGGCGCTGAAACAGGTCATCATCCTGGACACCTGCGCGGCCGGCGCCTTCGACCCGCAAATGCTCAAGCTGAGCCAGGGCCGCAACCTCTCGCCGGACCAGGTCCGCGCCATGGAACTGCTCAAGGACAGCACCGGTTCCCACATCCTGATGGGCAGCGCCGCCGACAAGGTCAGCTATGAAGCCAGCCGCTACGGCGATGGACTGCTCACCTATGCTCTGCTGCAGGGCATGCATGGTGAGGCCCTCGATAAAGGCAACCAGGTGGATGTCGTTACGCTGTTCAATTTCGTTTCCCGCCGGGTGGTGGAGCTGGCCTCTGGCATCGGGGGAATCCAGCATCCGCTGGTCAGTTCGGGAGGCCAGTCGTTCGACATCGGACTCCTCTCGGACGAGGACAAGCGCGCCATCCCGCTTGCCAACCCCAAGCCCCAACTCATGCAGGTGCGATGCCATGACGACCAGGACGGCGACTCCCTGGGTCTCGCCCAGCGCGTGCGAGATCTCCTGAAGGAATCCAGCCAGCCCATGACCCGCGGAAGTGCGGGATCCGAACCGGCGCTGGCCTACAGCGATGACGTGCCGGACGGCATTCCCTCCGCCATGAGCCCGCGGGTCACCTACCAGGTGCAAGGTGGAAAACTGGAAGCCACAATCCGCCTCTACCGCGATAAAACCAAGGTCTCCGAAGATACCCTGACCCTGGACGCCGATCCCGCGGCCGCCGCCCGCCAAATCGCCGGCGCCATCATCGAGGCGGCAACCAGGGCCGGACCGCAGTAGCGAAGTGGCGCACGCACTCATGCGTGCCGCGTCGACACTCGTGTCGACGCTCGGTCCCGACAGACTATTTTCCCGCTCCCACCTGCGATAGAATAGTTCCGGAGCGTTTCTGCGACGCAGGTGCTGGTCTACCTATTTTGATCCAACACCTCAAAATAGGGGGTCCTGCTCGATCAACTCGCGCTGGTGTGCAAGCTCCTGGCGGTGAGCCGCAAGGGAGAAGCCTGAAGGCGCTCGGCGGACGCCCGCCCCGTTGACAAACGTGGGTCAATAACGGGGGCCGGCACGGCCAAGTGGTACGCTCCACTTTTCTTCCTTCCAGTCGATACCATATCCACGCCATTCGCCCTGACTCCCATCGGCGCTGTCTCTACTTTCTATCGAGGTGATCCATTACTAACTTAAGTTATAAAACCCAGGCTCGCTTACTAACTTCAGTTAACGATAACCTGCCTGCAATCGTCGAAGCGGTACTAGAATAGCCATTTGCCGCTTGCAACTCACACATAGTTCGGTTTTAATAACGGTAGAGGCCGAAATGCAGCAGTTCCTCTACAATTTATGGCGCGAAGAGGCCGCTCAGGACCTGATCGAGTACTCACTGCTGATTTGCTTCTTCGCCATCGCTTGCTTCGCCTTCCTCGGTGGTGGCACGCCCGCCGTCAGTAAGATCTGGCAGGTAAACGGCAACCATCTCGATCAAGCCAACGCCGCCGCCACTGCCGGCAGCTAATTCTCACTCGCCCCTGTAGCCGCATCTTTCTCGCCGCACTTTGTCTTGCCAGGATTGCCCCTCACAGCACGTCCGCGAACCCCCGCTTCATGTACCGGAAGAACAGCCCGCCAATCACAAAGAGCGCCACCCCGAAGCCCGCCGCCACCGCCAGGTCGCGCAGATCCGTCCAACCCCAGGTCGAAGTCAGCAGCATCTGCCGGTAACCCCGTACCAGGTAATTCATCGGATTCAGCGTCAGCAGAATTCGCGCCTTCTTCGGATACTTGCCTTCCATGAAGAAAATTGGTGTGAGCCAAAACCAGAACTGCAAAACTACGCTCATCACTTGCGCCGTGTCCCGCTGGAAGACGTGCAGACTCGCCACAATCCATCCCACCCCCACCGCGAACAGCCCCAGCACCAACACGTACACCGGCAGCAGCACCAGGAAGATGCTGATCTGGTTCAGCATCACCCCAGCCGCCGCCACCATCAGCGCCACTGCCAGAAGGTGGCTCACCACCGACGACAGAAACACCGATACCGGCAGAATCTCCGAGGGAAACACCGTCTTCGTGATCAGGTTCGATTGCTCCAGCATCGCCGTGGCTGACCGTTGCACCGTGTCGCTGAAAAGCAGCCACGGCAGCATCCCGGCAAACAGGTACAGCGGGTAATAGTCCGTGGCCGCGCCCTCCGGCTTTTGCTTCAGCACCTTCACGAAAACGAACCACCAGCACACCAGCAGCACCAACGGATGGATCAGCCCCCAGATCCACCCCACCGCCGAACCCACGAAGCGCTGCTCGAAATCCCGCCGCACCAGTTGCTCGAGCAAACTGCGCCGCTCCACCAGATTCCGCAAAAATAAGGTTCCAGGTAACCGCATGTCGTTGCTAGAATTGAACAATACCAATTTTATCAATCACTTGCAAACCCACCTTTTCGCTAGACTTTGGGTTGACAGGGCCCCCTTGATGCTGTTACAGTTTGAGATTCGCCGATCTGTTTTGTAGAAAATAGCCCCGCCCGGGCCGCCGTACGGGTCCGGTTCAAGAAGCCTATGAAGCAAGAATATTTCGTGGTCGTGCTGGCTCACTCCCTGCGCGGCCGCCTCAGACGCATTCATATTCCGCATCAGGCTGTCTATGCCATCCTCGCTCTCGCCCTGCTCGGCGGCATTTCCGTCTTCGGTTTCGTGGCCAGCTACGCCCGCATGGCCTGGAAAGTGGCCAACTACAACAACCTCCGCCAGGATTTCGGCGCCCTCCGCGTCCGCTACCAGAACCTCCAGAAGCAAGTCAGCCAGACCAATCAGCAATTGGCCAGCCTGGAGCTCTACGCCAACGAGGTTTCCACCGTCTTTGGCCTCAAGCAGAAACTGCAAGGCCCCTCCGACATCGCCGCCCAGGGCAAGCTCGTCCCGTCTTACGCCGAAAGCGTGCAGGATTACAACTTCCTCCGCAGCGCCAACACCCTCTCCCTGCTCACCAGTTCTTCCCGCCGCGTCCACCCGCTCAATGGAACTCCCAACCTCTGGCCCATCGATGGCCGGTTGCTGAGTGGCTTCGGCCAGCGCAACGATCCGTTCTCGGATGAAGGCGAATTTCACAAAGGCGTCGATCTCGGCGCGGCCGTCGGCACCCCCGTTCACGTCACCGCCGATGGCGTCGTCCGCTTCGCCGACCGCCAGAGCGGCTACGGTCTCGTCGTCGTCGTCGACCACGGCAGCCTCGAAACTCTCTACGCCCATCTCTCCAGGATGTACGTGCACCCCGGCCAGGAAATCCGCCGCGGCGAACTCGTCGGCGCCGTGGGCACCACCGGACGCGTCACTGCTCCCCACTTGCACTACGAGGTCCATCAAAACGGACGCCCCGTCAATCCCTACCAATTCCTGGCGAAATCCAACGTCTTCCACCAGGTCGCCAAAGACTTCCCGTTCTAACGTATAGTATTACACCAGCTCAGTTTCTTCGACCGCTGCGAAGATTTCGTGCCCCTCGTGGGACAGGCCATCGCCTTTTGTGGCCTGTCTTGCCTCGCCAAAGCGCAAAGGCCCGACAGACGACAAAAACCGATCGTCTGTCCTACTCTCACCACGCCTCTTGGTTGCGGCTCCGCCGCGCTGTGGGACAGACGATCGTCTTCTGTCGTCTGTCACCCTGCCCGCGCTGGACCATCGTCCGCCCGGGCTTGTTTTCCTCCGCCCCCATTCCCCGTTTTCGCGGTACCCTGTACCTAACGTATGCGCGCACTCATCCTGTTCGCCGCCATGGCGGCCTGTGCCTGCGGCCCGGCTTCACAGGCCGGCGTCCCCGAATATGGTTACGACGTCGTCCACGTCTATCCCCATGACCGCTCCGCCTTCACCGAAGGCCTCTTCTACCTCGACGGCTTCCTCTATGAGGCCACCGGCCTGGATGGGCATTCCTCCGTGCGTAAAGTGAAACTCGAAACCGGCGAAGTGGTCCAACAGCACGACCTTCCGCCCGAGTTTTTCGGCGAAGGCATCATCAAGTGGAAGGACAAGCTCTACCAGCTCACTTATAAGACTGAAGTCGGGTTTATTTACGACTTCAATACCTTCGAAAAAAAGGGCGAGTTCCACTATCCTGGCCAAGGCTGGTCCTTCACCACTGACGGAAAGCAGATCTACATGGACGGGTCACGTAATGTCAACGCCGACGCGAGTAACCCGGAAATCCGCATCTGGGATCCCGAAACTCTCAAGGAAACCGGCGTGATCAAAGTGACCGATGAGGGGCAGCCGGTCGAAAACCTGAACGAGCTCGAATGGGTCAAAGGCGAAATCTACGCCAACATCTGGCAGACCAACCGGATCGCCCGCATCGACCCCAAAACCGGCAAGGTCGTCGGATGGATCGATCTCACCGGCCTCCTGGCCGCCTCCGACGTCGTTGACACCGGCGAGTCCAGGACCGATGTCCTCAACGGCATCGCCTACGACGCCCAGCACGACCGCCTCTTCGTCACCGGCAAGAACTGGCCCAAATTATTCGAAATCAAACTCAGCAAAAAAACGCCGCGTTAACCCCGCACTGTGGGGCAGCCTTTCAGGCTGCAAAGCCGCGCCAAGTAGGACCGGCCTCCTGGCCGGTCGCCAGCCGGCAGAAAGCCGGTAGGATTTCGGACGCACTACGCCAGGTGATTCGATCTGGCGCACCCCCGCCTTCTGCGTTTTTTTAGTTTCAGCCCCATAAATCCTTTGCTGGCGACCTTGCGTTTGGATAGTGAAGCTGGCTATACTAATCCGGACACGAGATTTTGGTGAAGCTCCGGTGGTCGATCCGGAATTCAGTCGCTCGATTCGGAGGTTTGTATGAAACGCCTGATGTTGTCCGGCCTGCCGTTCTGCGGGCCCGCAATCGGTATGCTGCTCTTGCTTGTGCCGGCGCCAGCCTCTGCGCAAGCCGTTCGGAACCTGGCGGGGTTTAGTACCAACGTTCTCGCCGCTAATGACGATGGCTCTACAGCACTGGTGGCTACCGGCCAGTCGATGAATTTCTTCGGTACCACGTACACCGGCCTCTGGGTCAACAACAACGGCAACGTGACGTTTACCAGCTCTTACGGTACCTATACCCCCACTGGTTTGATTAGTGTCGGCCAACCGATCATTGCCCCGTTTTTCGCGGACGTCGACACCCGGGGGGCCGGTTCGGGTCTGGTCCATTATGGCACCGACACCCTGAACGGCCATCATGCCTTCGGCGTGGAGTGGCCCGCCGTGGGCTACTACAGTGCGGCGACGAACAAGCTCAACACCTTTGAGCTGATCCTCATCGATCGCACCGACACGGGCGCCGGGAACTTCGATATCGAGATGAATTACAACTCCATCCTGTGGGAAACCGGCGGCGCCAGTGGTGGCACTAACGGCCTTGGCGGCACTTCCGCGGCGGCCGGCTACTCCAGTGGAACCGCGCCCGGCACCTATCAGTTCCCCGGCTCGCTGGTCAATGGCGCCCTAATCAACGGCGGCCCCAATGCCTTGATCTCCAACGACCTGAACAGCACAACTCTCGGCCGCTATCTTTTTTCGGTCCGCAACGGGATCCCCGGTGGTGGTACGCCCCCGACCGTGCCCGTGCTTTCGCCCCAGCTTTTGGTGACAATGATCATCCTGCTTGGCGCCGCCTCTCTGTTCGCCATGCGGAAGGTTCGGCAAACCTAGCGCCCGGAGTGCGGGTGGAATTGTGATTCGTACCGATCTCCCAGGAGGAATCAAATGAAACGTATTTCTACGATGCTGGCTGCACTGTTCCTGGCGGCCGCCTGTGTGTTTGCCGCCGCGGTCGCGGATGGCACCTGGACGGCCCAAGGCCAAGTCCCCGCGGGAGCGATCTCGACCTTGGTTCTGACCTCTAGCGGAGCCACTCTCAGCGGCACTGCCGACGGCGTTCAGATTACTGCCGGCAAGATCCAGAATAATAGCGTCTGGTTCAGCGTCGTCAAGAGCGGCAAGACCTACGCCTGTAAAGGCCAGATAGCCGGCTCCACGCTGACAATCTACCAATCCCTCACGGATGGCAGCCAGCCTGTTTCCGTGACCCTCGCCAAGGCCAACTGAGCGGGCTTCGCGGAAAGTATCGGTTGGCGTGGCGGCAGACCGCAGGCGCCCGCCCCGGCAGTACGCACCGCTCTTCCACCGACGTTGCCGGCATCTGACTCGCCTCGGCGTCACCGGAAAAGCTGAGGCGCGAAATCCGCCAGGTAGTCCCGCCAGTTGCGCCACACGTGGCCCTCCCCCGAAGGCGCAAACCTGTGCTTGATCTGATGCTTCTCCAGCGCATCGCTGAGCGCCTGAGCGCCCGCAAACAGACCGTCCTCCTTCCCGCACGCGATGTAGAAAAGCTTCAGTTTCCGGTTCGCCGCAGCCGGGTCCGCGAAGAAGTCCTTGAACGTCTCCTCCGGATTGCCGCGCGCGGCCGCGCTGAACGCGCCGATGTAGTGGAACGTATCGAGATGCCCAAGTCCGATCCGCAACGCCTGCCCGCCGCCCATCGACAGACCCGCCAGCGCGCGATCCTCGGCCTTGGCCGTCGTGCGATAGAGCTTCTCCACGTACGGGATGACGTCCTCCAGCAGATCCTTCCCGAACAGATCGTCGGCATTGGCCGGCCCCCGTCCAGCCGATGGAACCAGCATCACTTCCGGCAGCGGACGCCCGTAGGGCATCACAACCATCATCGGTTTTGCGCTCCCCGCCGCAATCAGGTTGTCGAGAATCAGGTTGGCGCGTCCCACATCCACCCAGCCGGCCTCCGTGTCTCCCGATCCGTGCAGCAGATACAACACCGGAAACTTCGACTTTCCTTCTTCGTACCCCGGCGGAGTGTAGACATAGATGCTGCGCAACGCGCCCAGCGAGGCTGAGTGATACCAATTGATGTGTACGGTTCCATGCGGGACCTGCTGGATGTCGTAGACCGCCGGCTTATCTCCGGGCACTTCGAACATCGACTCCGAAGATCGGTCGCCGAGCTTCACCATGGGGTTGCCCGGATCGATATTGCGGACGCCGTTCACGGTGAACGAATAGTTGTAGACCGCCGGGTGAAGCGGCCCCACCGTAATGCTCCAAACGCCATCTTCGCCTTTGGTCATGTCCTTCGCCGCCGAAGGCCGTGGCGCTCCCTGCACGGCCGGCGGCGCCTGTAGAAAATCGCCCTCGAGTTTCACGCTGGTCGCGCCAGGGGCGCCCAGCCGGAAAAGCACGGTCCGGTCGGGTTGAACTTCATAGGATGGCGGCTGCGGCGCAGCGTTGCCTCTTCCCCCTCTTCCGCCTCTTCCGCCCCCGCGGCCCGCCGCCGTCGAGTCCTGAGCGCATGCCAGCGAACCGAAGATCAGCCATTGCGCGGCGAAGGCCGCCGCTGCCGTAAGATACAAGTTCCGTTTCATGAATGGTCCTTTCTCCTTCTCACGATCTCACACGCGCGCTACCGCCGCTAGCCCGTCCGTCAACCCTCGCCTCCGGCTCCCATATCCCATATTGATATCCAGTGCTTCGCCCTGGCTGCATTGTTTTCCGATGCGAATACCTTTTATACTGTGTTATCAAGAAGTTCGTTACGGGAGGATTCTCTTCAATGGTTTTTCATTCGGACACGCTTGGTGTCGAGCGACGGCCCGCAAGCACGGGAATGGCTTTTTTCCTGCGCGTTTTTTCTACCGTCCTGATATCCTTACTGCTCTCGGTCCCGCTGTTGGCGCAAGGCCAGCCAGCGTCCGGTGAAGCAAATCTGACGCTGCCGCGTCTCGACACCGTCAACTTCCTGGGCGGCATCCCGGGCAGCACCTTGCTCATGGCAGGCTTGGTCGTCAGCGCTCTCGGCATGGTCTTTGGCCTCATCATTTTTAACCGCCTCAAGAATATGGCCGTCCACACCTCCATGCGCGAGGTTTCGGAGCTGATCTACGAAACGTGCAAGACCTACCTGGCCACGCAGTTCAAGTTCCTGGTGATGCTGGAGTGCTTCATCGCGGTCATCATCGTTTTCTATTTCGGTTTCTTGCTACAGATAGAGGCCTACAAGGTCGTCATCATCCTGTTGTTCAGTGTGGTTGGCATTGCCGGCAGCTTCTCCGTGGCGGCCTTCGGCATGCGCGTCAACACCTTCGCCAACTCGCGCACCGCCTTCGCCTCGCTCCGCGGCAAGGCCTATCCCTGCTACGACATTCCCCTGCAAGCCGGCATGAGCATCGGCATGCTCCTGGTCTCGGTTGAGCTCCTCATCATGCTCTGCATCCTGCTCTTCATTCCGGGCGATCTCGCCGGCAAATGCTTCATCGGCTTCGCCATCGGCGAATCACTCGGCGCCGCCGCCTTGCGCGTGGCCGGCGGCATCTTCACCAAGATTGCCGACATCGGCTCCGACCTGATGAAGATCGTCTTCAAGATCAAGGAAGACGACGTCCGCAACCCCGGCGTCATCGCCGATTGCACCGGCGACAATGCCGGCGATTCCGTCGGCCCTTCCGCCGATGGCTTCGAAACCTACGGCGTCACCGGCGTCGCGCTCATCACATTTATCATCCTGGCCGTGTTTAGTCCTACCGTGCAAGTGCAGCTCCTCGTCTGGATCTTCAGCATGCGCGTCATGATGGTGATCTCTTCCGGCGTCGGCTATTTCGTCAATGGCATCATCGCCAAGGCCCGCTTCGGCCAAGCCGCCAAGTTCAACTTTGAAGCGCCCCTCACCACGCTCGTCTGGCTCACCTCCATCCTTTCCATCGTCCTCACATACATCATCAGCATGTTCATGATTCCCGAGCTCGGCGGCGATGAGACCATGTGGTGGAAGCTCGCCACCGTCATCAGTTGCGGCACCCTGGCCGGCGCCCTCATCCCCGAGTTCGTCAAGGTCTTCACCTCCACCCACTCGCGCCACGTGCGTGAGATTGTCACCAGTTCGCGCGAAGGCGGCGCTTCGCTCAACATCCTCTCCGGCTTCGTGGCCGGCAACTTCAGCGCTTACTGGCTGGGCTTCACTATGCTGGCCCTCATGAGCGTCGGCTATTACATGAGCACCATGTTTGTCGGCGGCCTCATGCTCGCCCCGCCGGTCTTCGCTTTCGGCCTGGTGGCCTTCGGCTTCCTCGGCATGGGACCGGTCACCATCGCCGTCGATAGCTACGGTCCGGTCACCGACAACGCTCAATCCGTCTACGAGCTCTCCACCATCGAGACCCTGCCCAACATCAAGCAGGACATCCAGAAGAACTTCGGCTTCGTTCCCGATTTTGAAAAGGCCAAGGAAAACCTGGAAGAGAACGACGGCGCCGGCAACACCTTCAAGGCCACGTCGAAGCCCGTGCTCATCGGCACCGCCGTGGTCGGCGCCACCACCATGATTTTTTCCACCATCGTCCTGCTCACCGACAAGCTCACCGTCAACCTGGACAAGCTCTCGCTGCTGCACGCCCCGTTTCTGCTGGGCATCATCGCCGGCGGCGCGGTGATTTACTGGTTCACCGGCGCCAGCGCCCAGGCCGTCACCACCGGCGCTTACCGCGCCGTCGAGTTCATCAAGAAGAACATCAAGCTCGAAAGCTCCGAGAAGGCTTCCGTGGCCGATTCCAAGAAGGTGGTGGCCATCTGCACGCAGTATGCGCAGAAGGGCATGTTGAACATCTTCCTGGTGGTCTTCTTCGCTACCCTCTCGTTCGCGTTCCTCGAACCTTACTTCTTCATCGGCTACCTGATTTCCATCGCCCTGTTCGGTTTGTACCAGGCCCTCTTCATGGCTAATGCCGGCGGCGCCTGGGACAACGCCAAGAAGGTGGTCGAGACCGAACTGCGCGCCAAAGGCACCCCGCTGCACGATGCGACGGTAGTCGGCGACACGGTGGGGGATCCCTTCAAGGACACCTGCTCCGTCGCTCTCAACCCCATCATCAAGTTCACCACCCTGTTCGGCCTCTTGGCCGTATCGCTGGCCGTGGACCTGACCGCCAAGCAAGGCGCGGCCCTCACCACCTCGCTCGCCGCCGTGTTCTTCGTGATCTCCGCCTGCTTCGTGTACCGCAGCTTTTACGGCATGCGTATTGAATCCGGAAAGGAATAGAAGTCAGGAGTCAGGAGTCAGAAGTCAGAAGTCAGAATGAAGGAGCGCGCTTCGCGCGGATTCTGACTTCCTCGACTTCTGACTTCTGACTTCTTCTTTCTGACTTCTCTTTTCCGCTACAATCTGATCTCATGCACTATCCCCTGACGCCCATCCGCTGCCTCTACCGCGCGCTAGATCTTTACCCGTCCAAGATCGGCGTGGTCTGCGGTTCCAGCCGGTTTACTTACGCCGAGTTCGGCGAGCGGTGCGAGCGCCTCGGCGCTGGCTTGCTCATCCAAGGCGTCCGGCCCGGGGACCGCGTCGCCTACCTCAGTTTCAACACCCACCAGCTTCTCGAAGGCTACTTCGGCGTCCTGCTGGCCGGCGCCATCGTGATGCCTCTGAATGTGCGGCTCACAGCTTCCGAGCTCACCGCCATCCTCAACCACGCCGAGCCGCGCCTGGTGATTTACGAATCCGATTTCGCCGTCGCCGTCGCCCAACTGCGCCAGGCCTGCCCCGGCGTGCGCGGCTGGATCGAGATCGGCGCGCCTTACGAAGAGCTGCTCTCGCACGGCCTCGTGCAGCGTCCCGACCCTTTTTCCATTGACGAAACCGCCATCGCCGAGCTGTTCTACACCTCCGGTTCCACCGGAACGCCCAAGGGCGTGATGCTCTCGCATCGCTCGCTCTATCTGCATACGCTGTACGTTGCCGGAGTCTTCCCCAGCGACGATTCCGGCGTCGAACTTCACACCATCCCGCTGTTCCACGCCAACGGTTGGGGCCGCCCGCAGGCCTGCACGTTTCTCGGCCGCCGCCAGGTGATGGTGCGGCGCTTCGATCCGCGCGACGTGCTCTCGCTCATCCAGCAGGAGCGCGCCAACAGCATGTGCATGGTTCCCACCATGGCCAATGCGCTGCTCAACGAACCCACTCTCGCCAGTTACGACATTTCGAGCGTGCGCCACATCTTTCTGGGCGGCGCCGCGCCAACACCCGAGCTGGTGGCGCGCCTCGACGCGGTGTTTCATTGCCGCATCGAAGGCGGCTACGGCCTGACCGAAACCTGCCCCGTGGCCACTTCCGCGCGCCCCAAAGACGGCGTCGTCTTCAGAGATGAGGAGGACCGCTGGCGCCGCCAGTCGATGACCGGCTGGTCCGTGCCCGGCTGCGAAGTCCGCGTAGTCGATTTCCACATGAACGAAGTGCCGCACGACATGCTCTCGATCGGCGAAATCGTCATCCGCGGCGACATCGTCATGGACGGCTACTACAAGGAGCCGCAATCGACCGAAGCCGTCATGACCAACGGCTGGCTGCACACCGGCGACATGGCGATCTGGGACCGGGACGGCTACGTGCAAATCGTCGACCGCAAGAAGGACATCATCATCAGCGGCGGCGAAAACATCTCCTCCATCGAAGTCGAGCGGGCCATCTTCGCGCACTCCGCGGTTTTGGAATGCGCGGTGGTTTCCGCGCCCGATCCGAAATGGGGCGAAGTGCCGGCCGCTCACGTGGTCGTCAAGCCGGGTCACACGCTCGACGAGCAGCAGCTCCGCGCTTTCCTGGAAGACCGCCTCGCGCGCTTCAAGATGCCGCGGCGCTTCCTCTTCACCACCGACCCGCTGCCCAAGACCGGCACCGGCAAAATACTCAAACGTCAACTGCGCGAATCCTTCTGGGCCGGACACAGCCAGCGCGTCCAAGGGTGATTGACACCGTTCCGCACGTTTGTATACACTCCTTGATGCCCGATTCAAAGGAGGAACCTGACGATGTTGAAATTCATGCTGCTGACCGGATGTGTGGGCCTGATGGCATTCGCCACTGGCTGCACGCAAGACACAAGCGCCGCCGACATGCAGGCGATCAAGAACCAGGAAATCGCCTGGAGCAAGGATGCCGCCACTAAGGATGTCACGAAGATCACGGCGTACTACGCCGACGACGCCACGCTCCTGCTTCCCAACTCGCCCATCGTTCACGGGATAGCCGGCATTAAGAGCGCCTTCACCGGAATTCTGCAGGACAAGAATTTTGCGCTGACTTTTACGGGTGAGAAAGCCGAAGTCGCCGGCAACCTCGGCTATACGCAGGGCAATTACTCCATGACGATGAGTGACGCCAAGGGAAATCCCGCCACCGATAAAGGAAAGTACCTGACCGTTTGGAAGAAGCAGGCCGACGGCTCCTGGAAAGCCCTCGAAGACATGAACAACAGCGACCTGCCCGTCGGCGGCAACTAACGGTTGCTGAAAAAGCACATTGAGCCGCCGATGAACGCAGATGCACGCCGATCAATGTTTTTCTAATCTGCGTTAATCGGCGTTCATCGGCGGCCAAAATTTGGAAGAGTCTTTCAGCATCCGCCTGGCCCGCTCTTCTCACAGACATTCGGTGGTGACGATGTGGCGCACGCACTCGTGCGTGCCGCGTCGGCACTCATGCCGACGCCCGGTCCCGATAGCTACGCCTTCGGTTCCCTCACCTTGGCTTTGATGAAGTCCATCTCCACCTGCTTGGGGATGCCGGGTTCGAAGCAGCGGCGGCAACGGGCTTCGTACATGTCGGAGCCGGCCACCACGATCAGGTCGTCGGATCCGCGCAGCCGTTGCGTGTGCTTTGCCGGGTTGCCGCAGCGGACGCAGATGGCCAGCGTCTTGGTGATGGACTCGGCATGCGCCAGCAGATCGGGAATGGGGACAAAAGGGCGGCCCATGTAGTCCGTATCGAGACCGGCGATGATCACCTGTTTGCCGCTGTCGGCGAGGCGCTGCGCCACCTC
The DNA here is from genome assembly GCA_003167255.1 of Bryobacterales bacterium. Taxonomy (GTDB): domain Bacteria; phylum Acidobacteriota; class Terriglobia; order Bryobacterales; family Bryobacteraceae; genus PALSA-129. Next base: position 7,025 of record PMTR01000145.1, on the reverse strand, counting down.
CACCAGACCCGGGCCCATGAAGTTGGCTTCGTCGATGCCCACCACTTCCGAGCGCCAGTCGATCCTCTCGGCGATCTCGGCCGAATTGGCCACCACCTGCGACTTCATGCGGAGATCGCCGTGGGAGACGATCTCGTCATCCGAGTAGCGCTTGTCGATCGATGGTTTGAAGACTTCGACGCGTTTGCGCGCGATCATGGCGCGGCGCAGGCGCCTGATCAGCTCTTCGCTCTTGCCCGAGAACATGGGCCCGCAGATCACTTCGATCCATCCGACGTTGCCGGTGATGATGTCCATAGGAACCGTTCAGCATGGCACAAATGGAGGCCGCGAATCCAGTGGGCCGATGCGAGCCAATGCGAGCCGCGACCGTCAGGGAGCGATGCCCGTCCCGCTAATGTTTCCTCACGGTCGGGCAACTACGTGCGAACCGCTCACAGATCAAGGCGCCTTGGGTAGTCTTCTTGCCGCGTGAGGTCGAGCTCTGAACCGGCAAACGGCGGTTCGCTCAAAACGTCAGCCAGATTCTTGCGCGGCTTCCCCGCGCCAGACGCACGTCTTCCGGCTCGCGACTTCTCCCTTAGGGCGCGGACTCCTTGTACGATCAACTCATCGACGGACCGCACACGCCCGTTCTTGATTTCTTCCCGAACGAGCTGTTCCGTTTCAGGCTTGAGTTGTACCGTCATGCCTTCAAGATACGGGAATTTCCGGGGACTTGCAAACCCAGCCCAAGGCCAGGAATGCAAATGCGTTTGTCCCCTCTTTCCGAAGAAGCGCGGTTTCAGGCACTTCTGTCTGTTTTATGCTGGAAGCGTGAGGATAATGTGGGCATTGCCGCTGGCATTTGCGCTGGCGGTTGCTGCGCCGCCGCAAGGCGCTGGCGGTCGGTTCCCCCGATTCGAGGATTATCCGGCTACAGAGATCTTCAATGGAAAGCCAGCACTACCGAAGTTGCTCCGGCCCGGCGATCGGCTGTTTCGCACCAAAATTCGTGAGGGTGCAGCGAAAGGTCCCAATTTTGCGGGGTACTACTCGATTGCGGAGTGGGGATGCGGAACCTCCTGCGTTTCTATTGCAGTTGTGGACGCGAACACGGGCGACGTATACTCGGGGCCGTTTGGCATTCTCGGGTATGGCAGCGCTCTAAGATACGCTGACGTTTCGGAAGACAATTATGAGCCGCTGTCATATAAGCTCAACAGCCGATTACTTGTCGTGCGAGGGTGCCCCGAAGATGAACACTGCGCCTCATACTTCTACGAGTGGAAAGGATCGACTTTCAGACTGCTCCGGAAGATCACCGCTGTTCCGATTCCGCATTAGCCGAAAGATCCAATGGCTGCCTGGATCAGTTTCGCGAAGCAGAGGCTAGTGACTCTTCGCGAGCGCCGAAGCCGGATCCGCCTTCCCCGCCCCGCCCATGTCATAATAAGCCCCATGCTTCGTGCTTTCCTGCTTTCGCTCGCCGCGCTCGTGTGCTTCGCCGCTTCCACCATGCCGCCTGAAGTGGATCAGCGGCTGGCTCACGATATCTATAAGGAGATCGTCGAAATCCAATCCGGGTATACGACCGGGGCGACAACACCGGTCGCCGAAGCCATCGCGCGACGGCTACGCGCGGCCGGGTTTCCGGATTCCGACATCTTCATCGGCGGCGCGAGCCCGAAGAAGGCCAACATCGTGGTGCGATACCACGGCACTGGCAAGCTCAAGCCGATTCTGCTGCTGGCCCACGAGGATGTGGTCGAGGCCAGGCGCGAAGACTGGAGCATGGACCCGTTCGTACTCACCGAAAAGGACGGCTATTTCTACGGGCGCGGCACGGCCGACGACAAGGCGCAGGCTGCGGTCTGGACGGCCAACCTGATTCGCATGAAGCGCGAGGGCTACAAACCGGACCGCGACATCATCGTGGCGCTCACGGCGGATGAAGAGGGCGGCGGGCCGTACAACGGCGTCGCCTGGCTGCTCAAGAACCACCGCGAGCTGATCGATGCGGAGTTCGCGCTGAATGAGGGCGGCAAAGGCCAGTTGGTGGAAGGCAAGCGAATTTCGAACGATGTGCAGGCCGCCGAGAAGTGGTACCTGGACCTGCGCCTCGAAGTGCGCAACAAGGGTGGACACAGCTCCCAGCCGGTGCCCGATAACGCCATCTATCACCTGGCGGGCGCACTGGTGCGGCTGAGCCAGTTCGGCTTCCCGCTGAAGACCAACGAAGTCACCAAGGCTTACTTCACCGGCATGGCGAAGATCGAGACCACCGCGGCCAAGGCCGACCTGGGCAAGGTGGCGGAGGGCGACCAGGCAGCTATGCAGCGCATTGCGAAGATCTCGCCGGCCTGGAATTCCATGCTGCGCACCACGTGCGTGGCCACCATGCTGGAAGGCGGGCACGCCCGCAACGCGCTGCCGCAACTGGCCGCCGCCAACGTGAACTGCCGCGTGCAGCCGGGCGATTCGGCGGAGTACGTGGTCGAGACGCTCAAGAAGACCATCGGCGACGATCAGGTGGCGATTTCGATTGCGAACCAGGAGGAGGAAGCCGCGGCTTCGCCCTTGCGGCCGGACATCCTGCGCGCCATGGCGCGCATCACGGACACCATGTGGCCCGGTGTCATCGTGCTTCCCAGCATGAGCACGGGCGCCACCGACGGCCGCATGCTGCGCTCGTCGGGCATCCCGACGTATGGCGTGCAGGGCTTCTTCGGAGAGCGCGACGACAACCGGATTCACGGCCGCGACGAGCGGATGCTGCAACGTTCTTTCTACGAGGGGCAAACCTTCCTGTATGAGCTGGTGAAGGATCTCGCGACGGCACGGTGATTTGGTGGGGCAGGATGGTATCCTGCGCGCCGGTTGGCAACCGGCGCTGGGCGGCCATTGGCAAACGTCGGCAGGCGGGTTACCAACCCGCCGCAGGTTGCCAACCTGCCCCACAAGCCGGCACCTTCTGTCACTGTATTTTGCGGGCCGCAATGGTTCGCTTCGTTCCCTTTGTTCGCGGCTTGCCAGGCTTTGCGACCTTGAGGCGCCATGCGGCCTGCAAGGCAGCTTCCAGGATGTCCGGAGTCACATTCGCCAAGCGCACACGCGTTGAGCCCTGGCGGCCCCATCCACCTGGGACCGGAGAAAAGATTTCCGGCGCGTCTTCCACCATGCCGGCCTGCTGCTCGGGCGTCAACAGCAGGACACCGAAGCCTTCCCGCTCCAGGCCCAGCGTGGCGAAGATTTTTCCGCCGGCGCGGAAATCGGCGTGGTTGAAATGCGAGCCTTCCGCGGCATCGGGAAGACTGAGAGCGATTCGTCGAAAGTCAGCGGCTGTCATTATGCATTCAATGTTGCATGAAACCCGGGCCGGCTGAAGCCGGCTGCGGGCAAGATTGCCCGCCCCACAGAGCGGCGGGGCCGCAGCCAAGCTGCGTGGTGACAGTGGGACAGACGATCGGTTTCTGTCGTCTGTCGGGCCTTTGCGCTTTGGCGAGGCATGAGGCGGCGGGACACTCAGTTGGTGCGGTAATTGGTGAACTGCATGTCGATGCCGAAATCGGTCTCGCGGAGGAGCTTGATGACGGTCTGCAGGATGTCGCGGTCGCGGCTGGAGACGCGGACGAAATCGCCCTGGATGGAGGCTTGCACTTTGAGCTTGGCGTCCTTGATGGTCTTGACGATTTCGCGGGCCTTCTCAATGGCGATGCCTTGCTGCAGGTTGATTTCCTGTTTGACCGTGGAACCGGCCGAGGGAACGATCTCGCCGTACGAAAGACCCTTCAGGGGCACGTGGCGTTTGACCAGCTTGGACTGGAGGATATCGACGACCGCCTTGAGTTTGTACTCGTCCTTGCTCGCGAGCAGGATTTTATTGTCCTTCTCGTTGAGCTCGATGTTGGAATGGGAGTCCTTGAGATCGAAGCGCTGGTGCACTTCCTTCAGCGCCTGCTGCACGGCGTTGAGCACTTCCGGCAGTTCTATTTTGGAGACTACGTCGAAGGTATTGTCGGGCATAAACGGCTCGTTATTATGTTACCCGTTCTCGGGAGGAGGCTCAGGCGGCGGATCGGGGCGGCTGAGGTCGAGGCCGAGGATGGATCCGGAGCGGATGCGCAAGGGGGTGACGCGGCGGACGGGCTCGATGGGATTTACGGGCGGCGGGGGCGCGGCGGGCTTGGGCGGCTCGGGCTGGAGTGGGGCCATGACGGGTTGAAAGTTGCGCGGCTCGGCACTGCGCGAATGCAGATTGGCGAGAACGCGGCGGGTGATTTGTTCGACCATGGATTCCATGGAGGCGTCGAGGGCCACGGTGACGGCGGCGCGGATGAGCGAGGCATCGACGACGGCGATGAAAGGCACGCCGCCCGCAAGGGACTCAGGAGGCGCGGCGACGGCGCCAGAGGCCGGCGCGTCCGGCGCTGGGGACGCGGAACGATCGTGAGCGGCGGCTTCGGCCAGAGGTTTCACGGCGGCCAGCAGGGCGCTGGCTTCGAAAGGCTTTTTCAAAGCGCCGTCGGCTTCGGCACGAGCGGCGCGTTCGGGATCGAATATCTCGAGGACGCCGGCGGTGAGGATGACGCGCACGTGGCGGTGGCGCGGGCTCATCTTGAGATACTGGCAGATTTCGTAGCCGGTGCGGCCGGGCATGACGGTATCGGCGATGACCACGTCGGGGTCCACATCGTCGAGGCGGATCAAGGCGGAATCGGCGTTGCTGACGGTGACGACTTCGTATCCCTCGTCGGTGAGGATGCGTTCGCCCATGCGCTGGGCGTGCGGGCTATCATCGACCAGCAGGATGCGGCTCATTGTTTCTTGTCGGGCGTTGGGAGGGAACCGGCAGTGCCCTTTTGGGCAGCCGTACCCTTCTTGGAGGACTTTTTCTCAGGAAGCGGCTTGAGAAGTTTGGGAGGCTTGGCGGCGACCTGTTTCAGTTTCTTGGGCGCCGAGGCGCCCTTCTTTCCGGCCGTGGTGGATGGAGCGGCGGCCGGCTGATCCTGGGCGCCTGGCGCGGCCGAGGTGGCGGTGGCGGGCGCGGCGCCGTTCAGGCGGGCATCGGGGTTTTTGTCGATGGCATCGGAAGCGCCGACCACGGAGATGCCGACTTCCTGCGTGGTGAGAGCGCCGGCGGCGGTGGCCGGGACGTCAAGGGGAACAGTGGGGTGGTAGTTTTCCATCTGCGGGGTGCCGGACTTGGCGGCGGTGGAAGTATCGGGGCGAGAGTTGATAGGCCCCATGAGTTTGCTCAGAAGGCTGCGCTTGGTGCGATTATCCTGCTCGTACTTCATGCGGGAGTAGGCGACTGGGTCGGGCTCGGGAATGGGGCGGCCCATGGCAAGGAGCTGGGCTTTGGCGTCTTCGACGTGGGAGCTGAGGGGATAGTCGCGGATGATGCGGGTGTAAGCGTCGGCCTGGCGGCTCTCATACTTGTCGCCGAGCTGGAGGTAATCGTCTGCGAGCATCCAGAGGGCATCATCGGCGCGGCTGTAGAGCGGGTACTGATCGGCGAGCGACTGCAAGCGGTTGGCGGAAGAGTTGAAGCTGCGGCCGCCTTTCTTGTAGTAATACTGGCCGACTTTCATTTCGCCATCGGCGATGGTCTCCTGCACTTCGAGGAGGCGCTGCTGGGCTTGGGGAGCGAACTTGCTGTTGGGAAACTTGAGCAGGACGTCCTTGCATTCAAATTCGGCGGTACGGGCGTGGACGGGATCGCGATCGGCCTTATCCATCTGCTTGTACTGCATGTCGCAGATCTTGAACTGAGCTTCGGCGGCCTCTTCCATGTTGGGGTAGAAGAGGATGAAATCCTTGTACTCGGCCTCGGCCTGGGCGAAGCCGTGGGCGCCGCCCTCGCGCAACCAGCTATCGGCCACGGCGAGCTTGGCCTTGGCGAGATACTCGCTGGTGTCGTAGGTGTTCATGAGGGTCTGCAGGGTGAGGCGGGCGCGCTCAAAGCGGCCTTTTTCGATGTCGTCAATGGAGGTATCGAAGAGGACCTTATCGGGCTGCTGCGAGTCCTTGCTGATCGGGTTGGCGTATTTATGGCGGCACGCGGAGGCCCCCAGGAGAAGCGCGACCACACCGAACACGGTGGCATGGCGAAGCGAACGGCGACTGATCATCGATTTACTCACCCCTAGGAGGTTGATGAAAAAGGCTTAGCCGCCGATGAACGCAGATGAACGCAGATTGAAAACAAGAAAACTATCTGCGTTGATCCGCGTTCATCGGCGGCTGAAATTGTTTTTTTCATCATCCTGTTAAGCCTTTTGGCACTGAACAGCGGCGGCGGCCTGGGCCGCGATCTGGCGCATTTCGCGCACGGCAGCTTCGGGATCGGGACTGTGAAATACAGCCGACCCTGTGACGATCCAATCACACCCGGCGCGGACGACCTCGGCCAGGTTTTCCCTATGGACGCCGCCATCGATTTCGATGGGAAGCGCCAACCTCTTCTGACGGCGGAGGGAATCGAGCTTGCGCACCTTCTCCAGCACGTAGGGGATCAGCGTCTGTCCCCCGAAACCCGGATTGACACTCATCAGGAGCACGTAGTCGGCCACTTCCAGGACGTCCTCCAGAACGGCGACCGGAGTGGCGGGATTGAGGACGATACCGGCCATGGCGCCGGCGGAACGAATGAGGCCGAGAGTGGCGTCGAGATGGCGGCAGGCTTCATAGTGAACGGAGACGGAATTGGCGCCGGCCTGGACAAAGGCGGCGGCGTAGCGGTCCGGATTCTCAATCATGAGATGGACGTCGAGGTGGAGGCGGGTGGCTTTGCGAATGGACTCGACGACGGGCGGGCCGATGGTGAGATTAGGCACAAAGTGGCCGTCCATGACGTCGAGATGGAGGATGGAAGCGCCGCCGCGCTCGACACACGCGATCTCTTCCGCCAGGCGGGCGAAATCCGCCGACAGGATTGAGGGAACAATTTCAAGCATTTGCGGGCTGGACTCAATTTTATCATAGGAGAGAGAAGACAGGAGTCAGGAGAGAAGAATTCACCGCCGAGACGCCGAGGCGCGGAG
>PMTR01000057.1 GCA_003167255.1 Bryobacterales bacterium | reverse complement strand
GGAATGCCGTACTGCTTGAGGTTATTGCAGGCGCTCATTTTGCCGCAGAAGCTGTCGCGGCGGTCCTTAATGGTCATCAGTCCGGGGGTATCGGGCGTGGCCTGTATGAGCACGGGCACGTCGAGATTCGCCTGGCGCAACGCGTCGGCGATGGCGCGCTCTTCGCCGAAGTTCGGCAGGGTGACGATGATGCCGTCGATTTCGTCGCGGCGGCGCCTGAAGAGGTCGGCGCAGACTGCCACTTCACTGCGGCTGGTGATGGCGCCGCACTTGGTTTCTTCCGCTCCCACGGTGACTACCGCGTAGCCCGCTTTCTCGATGGCCGCGATCATGTCGGTGCGGCCGCTTTTGGCCAGGTGGTCCGGGAAGAATCCCCGGTTGCCCACGATCATGCCGAATGTAACCGGACGGGATTTAGTGTTGTTCATTTCGTTATGCCTCTCGTTGTTTACCAGAAAATAATATTCAATGCGATGAATGCCGCGGCCACCACGCCGGCCCAGAAGATGGGACGCTGCCAAACCGGAAGGTGGCCTTCCGACGGCAGCACGGTGCAGCCGAACACCAGGTTGGTCAGTTCCGACTCCGGCTTCGGCTTCGTCAACAGGCTGACCACCACCGTGACGACCAGGCACAGGAGCCAACTCCACAGGGCGCGGAACATGTTTTCCGCCATATCCTTGGCGTTGGGCGACATGGCGACGTAGCGCAGCGCGGTGGGGTCGAGCTTGACCCAGGCCCACATGCCGATGGAGGCCGCCGTACCGGTTGCCAAACCCCAGAAACCGCCGGCCGGGGAAGCCCGCTTCCACAACATGCCGAGCAGCACCGTGCCGAATAGCGGCGCGATGAAGAAGCTGAACAGGGCCTGCACGTAATCCATGATGCTGGCGAAACTCATCACCATGTAGGCCGTGCCGATGGAGGCCAGCACACCCAGGACCGTGCACCAGCGGCCCACGGTCACGTAATGCGCGTCGGGCGCCTGCTTGCGGAACGTGGCGCGGTAGATATCATAGGTCCACACGGTTGCGAAAGCGCTGACGTTGCCCGCCATGCCGCTCATGAAGCCGGCGATCAGGGCGGTGATGCCGAGGCCGAGCAACCCCGGCCCGCAGTAGCGGGCCAGCATGATGGGGAGCACCTCGTTATAGCTGTGCCCGCCGGTGGCGATCGCTTGCGCTTCCGGCATGAGGTGTTCCGGCAGGACCGCCAGGCCGAGCAACCCCGGCAAAATCACGATGAACGGCACGCACATCTTGAAGGCAGCGCCGATGATGGGCGCCAACTTGGCGGCGCGCAGATCCTTGGCGGAGATGACCCGCTGCACCACCAGAAAGTCGGTGGTCCAGTAACCCATGGAAATCACGCAGCCCAGTCCGAACACGATGCCGACCCAGTTGATGCCCATGGGGTTGTCGTTGAACGAACCCAGGGTACGCCAGGCGTGGGTGTAGTCCCCGTGCGGGAAGTTGGCGTGAATCTTGGCCACCATGCCGTCCCAGCCGCCGGCTTCGATCAGGCCGATGATGGAAATCAGCATGGCGCCGAGCCAGATGAGCACGAACTGCAGCACCTCGTTGAAGATGGCCGAGAGCAGCCCGCCCAACCCGACGTACAACATCACGGTGATGGAGGAGATCCAGATGCTGACGTGAATGTCCCAGCCCAGGACGACCTTCATGACCAGCGCCATGGAGTACATGTTGATGCCGCTCATGAAGACGGTCATCAGCCCGAAGGAGACGGCGGAGAGGGCGCGCGCCGGCTCGCCGAAGCGCAGTTTGAGGTAGCCGGGGACGGAGTGGGTTTTGGAAATGTAATAGAACGGGATCATGACGATCCCGAGGAAGATCATGGCGGGGATGGCGCCGACCCAATACCAGTGAACCGCCAGAATGCCGTATTGATAGGCCGAAGCCGCCCAGCCCATGAGTTCCAGCGAACCCAGGTTGGCCGCCAGGAAACTCAAGCCCGCGATCCAGGCGGTCATCTCGCGTCCCGCGAGGAAGAAATCTTCGCCGGTCTTGGTGAACCGCTTCAGGTAAAAGCCGATCCCCAGCACGGCCATGAAATACAAAACAATGATGGCGAGGTCGACGGTGGAGAGGGTCATCAACCGGGCTTGGAGCAGCAGCGCCGGGAAAGTGGCTGTAATCGCTTGCACCTGCATATCGTATGGGACCTCAACCTTCGTGTCAAGGATGCGTACGGCGCGTTAGCGCCCCGGAGCCGGGCCGGTGGAGTCGCGCAACACAAATTCCGGATCGATTACCATTTCATGATCGGCCACCGCGGTCTTGCCGGATTTGGCAAGCAGCGTATCGCAGATCAGATGCCCGATTGTATCGCGCGGAATGTGCACCGTGGTGAGCGCCGGGTAACAGAATTCGGAAAGCTTCACGTTATCGAATCCGGTGACGGAGACATCCTGCGGGACGCGGATGCCGCGCTCGCGCAATTCACGCAACGCGCCGACCGCCATAATGTCGTTCACGCAGACGATGGCCGTCGGCTGCTCGCCCGACAACAGCAGCGCGCGCGCGGCCAGGCGGCCGCCGTCCAGGGTATCGGCATCGGCGGCGGTGCGCACCTCCAGGCCCGGATAGCGCGCCACCGCGTCCAGCACGGGCTTGACGCGCTCGTTGATGGGCCCGAGCATGGCATGGTGCCCCACGAAACCGAGCTTGCGGTGTCCCAGGCTGTAGAGGTAGTCGATGATTTTGTCGATGCCGCGCCGATAGTCCACGCGGATGTTGGTGATGTTCTGCCGTGGCGTGCCGACGTCGTAGAAGACCACCGGGATGCCGCTGTCGGTGAGTTCCTCAATCAGTGCCGGCTCCATCTCCGAGACGACCGCGGCCAGGCCCGCCACGCGCCGGCCGATCATCAGCCGGATGCTGGCCACCAGTTGCTCGCTGCGGTAGTCGGTGTTGGCCATGACCACCTCGAAGCCGGCGACGTGAGCGTCGCTCTCCACCGTCTTATAGATGTCGAAGAAAAAGGGATTCTCCATGTTGGAGACGATCATCCCGATGGTGCGGCTCTTCCCGCCTGCCAGATTGCGGGCGTGGAGATTGGGGTGATACTTCAATTCCTCGATGGCCTTGACCACGCGGGCGCGGGTGGATGTCTTGACGACGCTTGCATTGTTCAGGACCCGCGAGACCGTAGCAGTGGACACCTTGGCGCGGCGGGCCACCTGTTCGAGGTTCATGTCCCTAATATTGTACAAGGAATTGCAAGTGTGAACGGTTCTGGCAAGGACAGGTGATAGCGTTTACATGGCCATTCGGGGCTATGCTGATGGATGGCTGTACAGGCGAATGCCGGGCACGTCCCGAAAGTCGGCGTGGTTCAGCGTCCAGAGCTGCGCCCCGCGCACCAGCGCGCATGCGGCGATTGCCAAATCGATCCCGCGACTACGAGCGCGCTTCACGGTGTGATATAGAGGGTTCGCGAAGTAAAGCTCCCTCGGTGGTGGGGGAAAATACGCCCGCCAGCGGGCGTTGGCAGGCTGAAGCCCGCCCCACCTACGCCACCTGCCAGTAAACCGAATACCGCTTGCCGAAAATGCTGTTGAGAGGGGCCAGGGTGACATCTTTCCTCTGGCCCGTGGTGCGGAAGGTGAGCGGCGCGCCCGCCGGTTTGATCCACGACGCGGGGTCCGCGCCCGCCGATTGGAACGCCGGGATCTCGATCGGCACGCGCTGCGGGCGTGGCGCGTTCGGCCCCACCGTCAACTGCTCGGTCAGGCCCTCGCTGCCCAGATCGCCCGCCAGCACCAGAGGCCCGTAGAGGAACGCCTGCGTCTTNNTCCGGCATGGCTTCGACGCTCAGGTGCATGGGCAGGCTCATCTCGATTTTGTCGCCCGCCTTCCAGGCGCGGTTCAGGGTGAGATAGCTGCCGGGAGTGGGGGTGACATCGATGGCGCGGCCGTTGATCTTGACTGCGGCGGACCTGGTCCACGCCGGAATGCGCAGGCGCACCGTCATGGCGGCGGACCCGGCGGCGGTGACGGTCAATGTGGTGGCCGGCTGCTCGGGAAACGCGGTGTCCTGGCGCAGGCGGAATCCCTTCTCGGGCCAGTCGAGCTCCGAGGCAATGAACAGGTTGACAAAGACACCTTCCGGGTCGCGCCAGTAGATGCTGTCGTTGAGCTTGGAGTACTCTTCCACGCCGCTGCCCGTGCAGCACCAGAAGGATTGGTCCTCGGTGTTGAAGGTCTTCCACGTGCCCGGGGTGAGCGAGACGTAATATTGCGTGTGGCCGGTCTTGGGCTGGATGGTGCCCAGCCGCATGTTCAACAGCGAGCGCTCATAGTAGTCGAAATAGCCGGGGTCGCCGCTCCAACAGTAGAGATGACGCGCCAGCTTGAGCATGTTGTAGGAGCAACAACATTCGGCGGTGGCCGAACTGCGTTTGAGCTCGGCGGCCAGCATCCGCGGCTGGGTAAGCCAGCCCTCGCCGTTGCTGGTTCCGGTGGTCGCGTAGGTGCGCGCCGTGGTGACTTCGTACCAGAAAAAATCGGCGACATCGTGGAAGCGCATGTCGCTCGAAATCTCATACCGTCGGGCGGCGCCGATCACCTGCGGAATGTGGGTATTCACGTGGCGTCCGGTCAACTCGTCGGTGCGCAGGGCCAGCGGATTGAAAAAGCGCTTCTTGGTGAAGCGGTCGCCGGCCTTGGCCCACCGGTCGTTGTTGGTGGCCGCCGCCAGGTTGTACAACACCTCGGCCATGCCGCCGTACTCGGTGTTCAGAATCTCCTGCATGTGCTCTTCGGATTTCGAAGCTGTCCACGTATCGGCCCAGTCCGCCATGCCTTCGAGCACCTTGAGCGCCTGCTGGTTGCCGCCCACGTTATACATATCGAACATGCCGGCCATAATCTTGTGGATGGTGTAGAACGGCGCCCACGGAATGGTCTGGCTGACGTCCGGCGCCACGCGCGGAGCGTTCGGGTCGCGCGGCGGGCGCGGCTTGCCGGCCAGCCGGTCCAGCCGTTCCCAGAACGAAGTAGGGAAAGCGCTCAAATAGCCGGCGCCCAGTTTCTCCTGGCACTTGGCCAGTTCCGCCACCATCTCATCGCCTTTGGCTTTCGCGTCTTTGTCGCCGGTGGATGCCCAAAGCTGCGCGCTGGCGGAGAGGAAGTGGCCGGTGAAATGGCCCCGCAGTTCGGTCGAGCGCTGCCCGTCCGCCGGCCGCTCCCAGTTCCCGTTGCCGCCGCCGGCGAAGCCTTGTGACTGGCCGGTGGGCAGGCCCGCATTCACGCGGAAGTTGTACAGCAGCCGGCCGGCGTCGAGCCGCGACATGTAGCCCTGGTTCCAATCCTGCGCGTCGTGGAAAATGCCGGGCAGCAGCCGCACTTGCGTCTGGGGGAACGGCCGCGCCTTCAGCGCCACGTCTTTGCGCGTAAACTCGATCGGCCCCTCGAACGGCGGGATCACCCCGATGGTGCCGCCGCGCATCGCCGGGGTCACGCTGGTGTTGGGGTTGGGAATCCCGATGGCGGGCGCTTGCTGGGGTGCGGCCGGCGGTTGCGCCAGCGCCGGCACCGCAGCCACTATAGCGCCAAAACCACGACGAGTGATCATGTGTTCATCCTCCATATTGGAACCGCTTACATTATGACACGGTGCAGGAACTACAGGAGCCGGCTGAAAGCCGGATGCGGGCAGAATTGCCCGCCCCACTGCGGCGGCTCGTGGAGTGGTTTGCGAGGCTGCTTGCTAGGCCCTGGCGGAGTCGATCTTTTCCGGGTCGACGCCCAACTCGGCCAAAGCGGCGCAGGCTTTGCGAGTGTCGAACTTGCCGTCCCGCGCCAGGCGCGAAAGGGCCGCGCAGGCGATCGATTCGGCGTTGACTTCGAAATGCTTGCGCAGGTACTCGCGGTTGTCGCTGCGGCCGAATCCGTCGGTGCCGAGCGTTTCGAGGCGGCCCGGTAGCCAAGGCGCCACCTGGTCAGCCACTACCTTCATATAATCGGTGGCAGCGATGATGGGGCCCTCGGCGCCGGTGAGCGCCTGAACGATGTGGGGGACCTGGGCCGGCTGATCGGGGTGCAGGCGGTTCCAGCGGGTCACGCGGAGAGCTTCGCGGCGCAGTTCGTTATAGCTGGTGATGCTCCACACATCGGCCGCGACGCCGTAGCGGTCGGCCAGAATCTCCTGCGCGCGCAGGGCTTCGTTCAAGATGGGGCCGCTGCCGAAGAGTTGCACCTGGGCCTTGCCGCCCGGGGCCACGCGGTAGCGATACATGCCGTGGATGACGTCTTCGGGATCGAGACCTTCCGGCATCGGCGGCATGGCGTAGTTTTCGTTGTAGAGCGTGAGGTAGTAGAAACGGTCCTCCTGCTGCTCATACATGCGGCGGATGCCGTCGCGCACGATGATGGCGATTTCGTAGGCGAAGGCCGGGTCGTAGGCGGCGCAGGTGGGCACGGTGCTCGCGAGCACGATGCTGTGGCCGTCCTGGTGCTGCAAGCCTTCGCCGGCGAGCGTAGTGCGTCCGGCGGTGCCGCCGCACAGGAAGCCTTTGCCGCGGGCGTCGCCGAAAGCCCAGATCATGTCGCCCACGCGCTGGAAGCCGAACATCGAATAGTAGATGAAGAAGGGAATCATCTCCAGCCCGTAATTGACGTGCGCGGAGCCGGCGGCCGAGAACGACGCCATGGAGCCGGCCTCGGTGATGCCTTCCTCGAGAATCTGGCCGTCCTTCGATTCCTTGTAGTAGAGGAACATTTCCGCATCGTGCGGTTTGTAGAGTTGGCCCTGGCTGGCGTAGATTCCAAACTGGCGGAACAACGACTCCATGCCGAAGGTGCGGGCTTCGTCGGGGATGATGGGCACCACCTTCTTGCCGAGTTCGGGATGCTTCATCAGCAAGGTGAGCACGCGGACGAAGGCCATGGTGCTGGAGACTTCGCGGCCGGCCGAACCTTCCAGCGATTCCTTGAAGTAATCGAGCGGCGGGGCGTGCAACTTACCGGCGGGCGTGGTGCGCGTCGGTATGTAGCCGCCCAGAACGCGGCGCCGCTCATGCAGGTAGCTCATCTCCGGGCTGTCCGCGGGCGGCCGGTAGAAGGAAGCGTTGAGCGCGTCCTCTTCCGGAATGGGAATCTCGAAACGCGACCGGAAGTGCAGGATTTCCTTTTCGTTGAGCTTTTTCTGCTGGTGGGTGATGTTGCGGCCCTCGCCGGCTTCGCCCAGGCCGTAGCCCTTGATGGTATGAGCCAGAATGACGGTGGGTTTGTCCTTGGTGGAGACGGCCGCATGGTAGGCGTTGTATACCTTCTTGGGATCGTGGCCGCCGCGGCGCAGCTTGACCAGGGCTTCATCGCTGAGGTGCGAGACCAGGTCGAGCAGTTCCGGATACTTGCCGAAGAAATTCTTGCGAATGTAAGCGCCGTCGCGGGTGATGTAGGTCTGAAACTCGCCGTCCACCGCTTCGCCCATGCGTTTTTCGAGCAGGCCGGTGGTGTCGCGCCGCAGAAGCTCGTCCCAGTCCTCGCCCCAGATGGTCTTGATGACGTTCCAGCCGGCGCCGCGGAAGGCGGCTTCCAGTTCCTGAATCATCTTGCCGTTGCCGCGAACGGGTCCGTCGAGGCGCTGCAGATTGCAGTTGATGACGAAGATCAGGTTATCGAGTTTTTCGCGCGAACCCAGTGTGAGAGAGCCCATGGATTCGGGCTCGTCCATTTCGCCGTCGCCCAGGAAGGCCCAGACTTTGCGCGGCGTGGGCTCGATCAGGCCGCGGTTTTCGAGGTAGCGCATGAAGCGCGCCTGGTAGATGGCGTTGATGGGGCCGAGGCCCATCGAAACCGTCGGAAATCGCCAGAAATCGGGCATCAGCCAGGGGTGCGGGTAGGAAGAAAGGCCGGGCTCCGCGCGTAGCTCGTGGCGGAAATTCTTCAAGTGGCCTTCAGTGAGGCGGCCTTCCAGGAAGGCGCGCCCGTAGACGCCGGGCGAAGCGTGACCCTGAAAGTAGATGAGATCGCCGGGCTGGTCGCCATATTGCGCGTGGAAGAAATGGTTGAAGCCGACTTCCAGCAGTGTGGCGAGCGAGGCGTAGGTGGAAATATGTCCGCCGATGCCGTGGTCGTACTTGTTCTGGCGGACCACCATGGCCATGGCATTCCAGCGGATGACGCTCTTGATGCGCCGCTCCATGGCGCGGTCGCCGGGGTAGGGAATTTCGTCTTCCGCGCGAATGGAATTGACGTATGGGGTGTTCAGGTGAATGGGGACTTCGGCGCCGCTGTCGCGGGCCTGTTCGGCGAGGCGTTCCAGCAGGAAGCGGGCGCGGTCCGGCCCGGCCTCGTCGATCACCTGGTCCAGTGAATCCAGCCACTCCTCGGTTTCCTGTGGATTGAGGTCCACAAAACGCTCACTTCTCTTCTGGTGCATGGATATATTCATTATACCGATTGGAAGGCGCCGGCCCGGATGGGGGTCGTGCGTGCCCGCAAACACAACAGAATTCAACGGTTGGGGTACCGGTTCTCTATATTATTGACTTGTGCGGTACGCTAGGTGCATACTATTAACAGAGCAACTGGTGCAGCTGGATGAAGGTGTTACCCAGGCGAGTTGCTTGATCTTGGGAAGAGGCTATCCGGAAGGATGGCCTCTTTCTTTTTGGTGGGCCTGATTGTGTCGCCCTTGGGCATGACAGAAAAAAGTTCAGGGCGTGGATGGTGTGCCGTACATTCAAACACAGCCCTGTCCTTAACCATATTCCCGTAAGCGTCTGCTCTAGCGGTGGGGTTTTCCATTGCTGTCATGTGTTCTGGATTCAGCACAACCGACTCGCTCTTCATCGCGCTTTCAATTTGATCAATAACATCGGCGATCCGATAGCCGTCTCCGATAACGCGACTCTTGTAAATATGCCAACCGAAGAAAAGCACCTCCGCTCGGACGGGAGGCAACCCTTCTGCTTTTCTGCTTCCGTTTATGGCGCCAAGTTGGACACCCGTTAACGTACCTATTACTACGCCTCAAACACGGGTCTTTACGTTCGGTTGGAAGTGTTCGAGGTTGGCGCGAATCAGGGCATGGGCCCCATCAAAAAGCGGCATCGTTGGCCGTGGAACCACTTTAGGATATCAGGATTCACGTCCCGCACCCCAGATCTAGCGCCGGCCCGGCTGGGCGCAGGCCCCATTTCGCGCGCCCGCTTGCGGGTACAATGTGGACATGGTCAGAGTGGAATATGTCCTCGATTCCTGGAAGGCGGTCCGGCAGGATACCGCCAACGCAGTAGACGATTTTCCGGCCGCGGATTTCGATTTCCGGCCGGCGCCCGACACCATGACTTTTGGCGAAGCCGCCCGGCACATTCTGGACGCGAGCGACGGGCTGACGGGCCTGCTGCTGGCAGGCGAGGATAACTTCGCGACGCCGGATTTTCGCGACAAGATGAAACCGCACATGCGCAAACTGGCCGGCGATTGCGGCGCGCCCGAACTGGCAGCGGCCCTGCGCGAGTCAGTGGAGCAACGGACCGCGGCGCTGGGCGCGCAGCCGGCCGGATTCTGGGACCACTACATTGTCCGGTTCGACGGACAGCGCGTCACCCGGCTGGAAATGGTGCAGATGATCAAAGAACACGAAATGACGCACCGGGCGCACCTCTTCCTGTGCCTGCGGATGAAGGGGATCGTTCCGGCCACCACGCGCCGGCGCCTGGCCAAACAGGCCGGCAAATAGGTCTTCAAAACAGGGTTGCAAAACGAGCAAGTTATCGTATAACAGTATTATCTCGGGAGGAATTGCCGATGGTCACATGTCCGGTATGTAAGGGCGCAATCGATGTGGAAGAAGAAGACGTCGACGAAGGCGATACCGTCAGTTGTGACGAGTGCGGGGCCGACCTGCGAGTGGTCAGCACCAGTCCTTTGGAACTGGAATCAGCCGAGGACCTGGAGGAAGACGACGAGGACGAAGAAGGCTTCCTGGACGACGAAGAAGAAGAGTCCGACGCGGACTGGAAGTAGCCTCGGCGCGCGTCAATCGCGTCGAGGGAAAGCAGGATGATATGAACAGAGTCTGGGTGGTTCTGCTGGCGGCCCTCCTGGCGTCGGCTCCGGCCGGTCTGGCACAGAAGAAAAAGGGCCCGGCCACGCGCAGCGTGGCGGGTGAGGTGACTTCCGCCGACGGCAAGGAGGTGGTGGGCGCCGTGGTGCAGTTGAAGGACACCAAGACCAAACAGGTGCGTTCCTTCTACACGCAGGAGCACGGGCACTACTACTTCAACGGATTGAGCCCGGACGTCGATTACGAGCTGACGGCCTCGTTCGAAGGCGTGGGCAGCTCCACCAAGACGCTTTCCACCTTCGACAGCCGGAAAGATGCGGTGATCAGTCTGAAGCTGAATCCGAAGAAGTGATCTGCTGCTTCCGGCGGCGGATTTCATCGAGGCGCTCGGCGATGCGTTTTTCGAGGCCCCGGTCCGTAGGGAAGTAATACTGCCGGCCGGCGAGCGACGGCGGCAGGCATTCCATGCCAACCATGGCGTCTTCGAACTTGTGCGCGTGCTGGTAGCCTTCGCCGTATCCCCATTCCTTCATGGAGCGCGTCACGGCGTTGCGCAAATTCATGGGGACGGGCTCGGCGCTGGTCTTCTGGACGTCGTCGCTCACGGCTGCGCTGGCGCGGTACGCGGCGTCGGATTTGGGCGCCACGCATAAGTAAATCGCGGCCTGTATGAGGGCCAGATCGCCCTCGGGAATCCCCAGAAAATGCACGGCCTGCATGGCGGCCACGGCCTGTTCGAGCGCGCGCGGGTCGGCCAGGCTGACGTCTTCGATGGCCATGCGGATGAGGCGGCGCGCGATGTAGAGGCGGTCCTCGCCGGCTTCCAGCATGCGCGTGAGCCAGTAGATGGCGGCGTCCACGTCGCTCGAACGGACCGACTTGTGCAACGCGGAGATGACGTTGAAGTGCTCTTCGCCGCCCTTGTCGTAGAGCAGCACCTTGCGCTGCATGGCGTCCTGCACGGCGGTCGCGGTGAGCGCCGGCCCGGGCGACGCGGCGGCGGCCGCTTCCAGCGTGTTGTAGGCCTGGCGCGCGTCGCCATTGCAATAGATGCCGATCTGTTCCAGCAGCTCGCCGGAGGATTCCTTGCCAACCACGGGCAGCGCGCGGCCGAGCAGCGTGACCACCTCCGGCACGGTGAGCCCGCGCAGCGCGTAGACGCGCGAGCGCGAAAGCAGCGCCGAGATCACTTCAAACGACGGGTTCTCCGTGGTGGCTCCGATCAGGATGATGTCGCCGCGCTCCACGTAGGGCAGGAAGGCGTCCTGCTGTGCTTTGTTGAAGCGGTGGATTTCATCGATGAACAGGATGGTGCGTCGGCCGAGACGGCGGAGGCGCTCGGCGTCGGCCATCACCGCTTTGATTTCCTTGATGCCGCTGAGCACCGCGCTGAAGCGCATGAACTCGCAGCTCGTGACGCGCGCGATCAAACTGGCCAGGGTGGTCTTGCCGACGCCGGGCGGCCCCCAGAGGATGATGGAGGTCAGCTCGTCGCGCTCGATCTGGCGGCGCAACGGTTTGCCGGGGCCGAGGATGTGTTCCTGCCCGATGTAATCTTCCAGGCGCGTGGGACGCATGCGCTCGGCCAGCGGCCGCTTGCCATCGGGCGGCGCTGGCTCGGTCGTATCGAAGCCGGAAGTATCGAACAGGCTCATGCCGTGCTCCTCTGGCGCTGTGCCTCATAGAGCAGAATGCCGGCGGCCATGGCGGCGTTGAGGGACTCCACCCCGGCGGTGGGAATTGAGACCTCGAGTGCGGCTGCGCGAAGCTCCGGGCCGACGCCGCGGGCTTCATTGCCGATGATCAGCGCACAGTTCGCCGTGAAATCGACCTCGGCTGGCGAACGCGCCGCTTTTCCCTCGCGCGCCGGCACGGCCGCGTACAACCTCACCCCGCGTTGCTTAAACGCGGCCAGTACCGCGGCCGCGTCCCTGCCGTGCAGAAACGGCACGCGAAACAGGGAGCCGGCCGAGGCCCGCAGGGTTTTGGGATTGTAGGGGCTGACGCAGCCTTTGAGAAAAATCGCGCCGGTGGCTCCGAAGGCTTCGGCGGCGCGCAGGATGGCCCCCGCGTTACCGGGATCCTGCATGCCATCGAGCGCCACCACCAGGGCGCGGCCGCGGAACAACTGATCGAGCCTCCACTCCGGCGGGCGCACCAACGCCACCACACCTTGGCTGGTTTGGGTGGCGGAAACCTTCTGCATCACGGGGTCGGGGACCACCACGACTTTGACGCCCGCCCGGCGCCCGGCCTGCGCCTCCGCGGCGGAGCGCACCGATTCGGCGGCCAGCACCACTTTCACCTCGCAATCGCTGCGCAACGCCTCTTCCAGCAGGTGCAAGGTCTCCGCCACGCACCATCCCTGCTCGGTCAGGCCGCCGCGGGCGATCGCCCGCCGCACGTCTTTCAACAGCGGATTGGCCGCGCTCGTGATCGTTTCCGGTGTGGCCATGCGATTACAATGATTCTGAACGATCAGAATACCGCAGATGAAACGTGTCGTATCGGCCGCCATCCTCGCCGCAGCGATTGCGGCCGCCGTTTTGATTGCGTACGTGTCGGTGCGAATCGAACGGCAATCCACGCGGGATGAGGCGCAACCCGCCGATGTGATCCTGGTGCTGGGCGCCGCCGAATACCGAGGGCGGCCCTCACAGGTGCTGAAGGCGCGTCTCGATCACGGGCTCGAGCTCTACCATCGAAAAATGGCCCCGCGTATCATGACCACCGGCGGCGCGGGCGGCGACCCGGTCTATACGGAAGGCGGCGTGGGCCGCTCCTACCTGATCGGCCACGGCGTGCCGCCGGAAGCGGTAGTGGTGGAAAACGAAGCCGAGAGCACGGTGGAATCCACCGCCATGGCCGGCGAGATCATGCGCCGCATGGGCCTGCATTCGGTAATCGTGGTGAGCGACGGGTATCACATCTACCGGGTGAAGGAAATGCTGCAATTCCGCGGCCTCAGCGTCTACGGTTCGCCGCGCAAGGAACGCGTTGGGGGCTCGATGCGCGAACGTTGGAACTACATCAAGCAGGCCATCGGGTATCTGCTGTGGAGGGCGGGGGTCGCGGTATAGGGAAGCCACTTCCACAGATAAGGCGTGATACGGCCAGTTGGCGTGACCGGGACTTGACCGGGACTGATTATTGCGGGGATGGCGGTTTGAGGCCACTCTACGATAAGCCTGTTTTTTGTCCACAACCCGCTCCCCAACTGAACTGTGTTGCGGGGGCTCTTGCAGGTCAACAAATTGGATACGATATTGATCGGAGGATTCGCCATGAAGACCTTCCTAACGTCGGCCTTAGCGGTTTTCGCCATTGGCACACTGATTGCCCAAGAATCCCCAGAACAGGCGAAATTTGAAGTAATATCCGTAAAGCGGACAGAGCGGTGCGAGTTCAAGACATCCATCGATCCCGGGCTCGTGACATTAAAGGGCGTACCGATCTCGGTTGTAGTGCAACAAGCATTTCAAGTGAGATCGGACGAAATCGAGGGACCATCGTGGATGGATGACGATTGTTTTGAGATCTTCGCCAAGATCCCAGCGGGTGTTGCCACGAATAGGCTGCCGGCTATGCTCAAGGACCTGCTGACCGAGAGGTTTAAGCTCGCCGCTCATCGCGAGAATCGCCTTCGTCCCGGTTATGTACTCTTGTTGGACAAGGGCCTGTCGAAGTTGAAGGAAACCACGAGCACCTCGACCTTCCTGGGCGCGCACACAGGTGGCTTCATGTTCGGTGCCGGACCAAATTACGCCGCCATCAAAGGATCGATGACCATCCAGTCGTTGGCTTTTCGTCTATCCGTACAGTTGAAAACACCGGTGGAAGATCTAACCGGACTAAAAGAAAAGTATGACATTGACATCGCTTGGTTGCCTGATCCGTCGGCCCCACCGCCGGCGCCCTCCAACTCCGATGGAGATTCGACTGGACGTTCGCCCCTTACGGCCCCCATGCCAACGACTGATGTCATCGCCGCGATTCGAAATTCCCTTGGACTTCGGCTGGAACCGCGCAAACGAGAGGTCGAGGTGATAGTGATCGACCATATTGAGCGTTTTCCACGCGAGAACTGAACCACTTCTATTGTCTGTGCGATCTTCGCGGTGCGCCTTATCGCGGAGGTGTCGCTGGTGGAATTCCGCGATCCGGCTTCAGTTGACGATAAGTGGGCTTATCGTAGAGTGGGCCAAAGCGTGCCGCTGGGCCACAGGGGAGGTAGATCCCGTGATATGCCCGTCGCGGCAGCTCGCAAGCCGAAATCTCCGCCTACTGGCCCGGTAGTCGCCAACTCGTGGATGTGGTTCGATTCCTCCTCGCGCAGCAGCTTCTCCTGGATCGGCGCACTCGGAAGGAGATCCGCCGGCGCGCCGGCATTGCGGAGCCGTCGTCATGGGACACTGCGACGTCACTGTAGTGGACAATTGAGGCACAATGAAGACATGGAGTCCGTGGTTGTTCGCAATTCCGCCATTATGTCCGGTGCGCCGACGTTTCGAGGCACACGAGTCCTGGTGCGCACACTCTTCGAATACCTCGGCGTCTTGCTTTGAATCCCCGTACAGGAGCACGTTCCCCGCAAGGCCCGGCAAAGACCGGCGGCAAGACCGCCGGTGCTAGCAGTTGGTCTTCATGGAGCTTGAAGAATGTAGAGACTCCAGGGACAGGCCAGGAGGCCTGTCCTACTTCCCCGGCATTTTGGCCAACTGCTGGCGGGTCCAAAAACGATTGGGGTTGAGTTCCAGCGATTTGGTAAAGGCCTGCCGGGCTTCGGCGTCCTTGTTTTCCTTGCGCAGGCTCAGGCCCAGCCATAGATAGGCCTCGGCGTTTTTGGAATCGAGCTGGATGGCCTTGCGGAAATCGTCGGACGCCAGCTTGGGGCCGCCGCCCAGCATGGCCGGCAGATAGTAGTTGCCGACGCCGCGCGCCACATAGACCGCCGATGACTTCGGCGCTTTCTCGACCGCCTTGTTGATGGCCTCTTTGGCCTTCGGCCCGTAGTTGAGCCCGCTCGAAAGGTCGATGATGGCCTGGCCGTAGAGCGTGCCCAGCACGCGGTAGTATTCCGCCGATTCGGGCTTGAGAGTAATGGCGCGCTCGCCGAATACCATGCCACGCTCGGCCGTCTGCTGCCCCAGTTTGCGGTCGCGCTGCTCGATGGCGATTTCCGCCAGGTATGAACAGGCCAGCGCCCCGCGGTACTGCGCCTCGGCGTCTTTGGGCGCTTTGGCGGCCGCGGCCGAGTAATCGGCGACCATTTTTTCAAGCGCCGGCCGGTCCTCGGCGTCACGCGCGGTTTCCAGAGTAGATGGAGCGGCGGCCATAAAGCCGGCCAGTAACAATACCCACATGATCGATATCACCTGATTTAATTAAAGCTCAGCCACCCGCCGTTGCACCAGGAAATAGTAGGCTCCCAGAACCACCAGCAGCACACCATTCACGGCCAGCACCACGGGAGCTGTAAAGATAGGGACGAGCCAGCCGGCCAACAGGTTCCCCATCGGCATGCCGCTGCGAAACGAGAGATTGTAGACACTCATGATGCGGCCGCGCATCTGGTTGGTAACTACAAGCTGCACCAGGGAGTTGACCATCGCGAAAACTCCCATCATGGCGGCGCCGCCAAAGAGCAGCATAGCGCAGCTCAGAACGAACGACCTTGAGAGCGCAAAGCCGGTAATGCCCAGCCCCAGGCACATCAGCATAACCAGGGCCAGCCGGCCTTTTTTGCGGACATTGCCCAGGTATGCCACCGCCAGCGCGCCAATCACCGAGCCCATCCCGGACATGGAGAGGAAGGCCGCGTAAGTTCCCGAGCCCTGGCCGAAGACTTTGGCGGCGAAGACCGGCAGGAAGGTGCGCAGCGGCACGCCCAGCGCCGCCATGCAGAAAGCCAGCACGATCAGGCTCTCCATGGCGCCGACACGGCGCACGTACCGCAGGCCCTCTTTCAGGCTGGTGAAAATGCTTTCGCCCGTCCGCTCCGGCAGAAAACGGATGGTCAGCATCAGCAGCGAGACGATGGGCGCCAGGAACGACAGCGTGTTGAGGGCGAAGCACCAGGTATCTCCCCATGTGTGCAAGACCCAGCCGGCCAGCGCCGGTCCCACCATCACGGCGGCGTTGAACTGGATGGAATTCAGGGCAATCGCGTTGGGCATGTCCTCCTTGGGAACGAGCGTGGGGATGAGCGCCGAATAGGCCGGCCCGCCGAAGGCCTGCGCGAAGCCCACCACGAAAGAGCAGCACAGCATGTGCCACACCCTCACCACGTGGAAACCCACCAGGAACGTCAGCAGCAGCGCGCAGGCCATCTGGACGCACTGCGAAAAGATCAGCAGGTGGCGGCGTTCGAAGCGGTCGGCCAGCACGCCCCCGACGAGCGAGAAAAGAAGGATGGGGAGGGCCTGGAGAATCGGGTCCAGGGCCAGCAAGTGGACGTTGCCGCTGATTTTCCAGATCAGCCAGGCCTGCGCGGCCATCTGCATCCAGGTGCCGATGGCGGACGTGCAGGCGCCAATCCACATTAAGCGGAAGTCGCGATACTGGAAAGCTTTGAAGACCCTGCGAAGCACGGCGCAATTTTGAGGCGGCTGCTCCCCGGCAGCGCCGCGGAGCACGAACCTGGATTGTAGCAGCTTCGCTCTGTTGAGAGTTTTCCAACTGGTAGCGCCGGCGGTCTTGCCGCCGGTGTCTCGTGTCCCGAAGAGTGGCGATGGTCAAGCGCTAGCAATTATTCCAGTACATATTCAAAGAGTACCGGCGGCAAAGACCGCCGGCGCTACAAATCAAGTAGTCAGGGGCGGCCGGCCGGCTGCGCCAGTTCCATGGTGTCCGACCCCACACCCGCAGCGGGCAGCGTGATGGTGAAGCGGGAGCCTTTGCCGGGAGCGCTATCCACTTCGACCTTGCCGTGATGCGCCTTCACGATCCACGCGACGAAGCTCAACCCCAGCCCCAGGCCCTGCTCCGGGTTGGGTGCGGTGCCCGAGCCGGGCACTCGATAGAAGCGGTCGAAAATGTGCGGCAGGTGTTCGGTCGAGATGCCGCGGCCGGTGTCCTCCACCACCATCTCCACCCGCTCCGGCGAAGACATCACGCGCAGCCGCACCTGGCCGCCTTCGGGGGTGAACTTGAGCGCGTTCGAGAGCAGGTTGGTGATCATGCGCTCGATCTGCACGCGGTCGCCTTCCACAAAACACTCGCCGGGCAGATCGGCCTCCAGGCGGACGCCGGCGGCCTCGGCCGGAATCTGAAACTGGTCGACCAAGTCCACCGCCACTTCGCGCAGATTCAGCCGCGACTTTTGCAGCGCCAGTTGGCCCGATTCCGCCTGCGAGAGCAGCAGCAGCGCGCGCACAATCTGCGAGAGCCGGTCGATATCCTGCAGCGCGTTGAACATGGCTTCGCGGTACTGCTCGGTGGTCTTGGCGGTGAACAGCGCCACTTCGAGCTGGCCGCGGATGGCCGTGATGGGAGTGCGCAGCTCATGCGAAACGTCGGTGGAGAACTGCTTCATCTGCTGGAAGGAAGATTCCAGCCGCTCGATCATGCGATTGAAGGTGAGGATCAGGTAATCCAACTCGTCGCCCGCCTCGCGCGTGGGAATGCGCAGGCTCAGGTTGGATCCCGAAATGCGCTGCGCGGCCTGCGCCACATCCTTCACCGGAGTGAGTGCGCGGCCGGCCATGAACCATCCCAGGATGCCGCCCAGCACCAGACCACTCGGCACCACGCCGACGAAGATCCAGGTGAAGCCGCTTTGGATCTTGGCGTATTGCGCCATCGGCGACCCGAGCGAGACGTAGTAAGGACGATGATGCACTTGATCCCAGACGATGCCGGACCGGACCAGGAACTGGTCCCCATCGGAATCCCGCCGCGTGTCCCAAAACGGCCCGGGATTCGGGGCTGCTGGATTGGGGTTTGCTTTGGCTACACGCGCCCGGATATTCGCCGCGGAGTCGAAGATTTCTTTGAAAGCCTCGGAGTATGCCGGATTGTCGTCCTCGCCGAGGATCACCTTGCCGTCGGCGGCCGCCACCATGTAAATCTTCTTGATGTCCAGGACGATGGTGGTTTCTTCGGTGTCATTCTCGTCGTAGTACCAGATGGCCCGCTCGTCCGGATCGATTTCGTGCTTTTTTTCGATGCGGAGATAGCCTTTCATGGCGTCCCAATGATCGGTCAGCGCATCGTGCGCTTCCTTCTGGAGCGTGTTGTTGAGCCGGATTCCGAACAGAAACGACGCGCCGATCAGTAGCACCGTGAAGAACAGCGCATAGCTGGCCGTCAGCCGGAAACGCAGCCCGCGGCTGATGCGGCGTAGGTCGCGGCGCCGGATCACGTTACACCTGCCGCTCGGAAGCTGGTTCAACCGGCCGTTCAGCCTGTTTATCGGGCACTTCGATCATGTAGCCGATGCCGCGCACGGTCTGAATCAGCTTCTGCGGGAAGCGGTCGTCGATCTTGCTGCGCAGGTGGCGGATGTAGACGTCCACGATGTTGGTGAGGCCGTCGTAGTCCATGTCCCACACGTGCTCCACGATCATCGTGCGGCTGAGGGGCCGGCCGCGGTTGCGCATCATGTACTCGAGGATGCCGAACTCCTTGGGCGCCAGATCGATGCCGTCGGCGCCGCGCGTTACCTTGCGGCGGATGCAATCCAGCGTCAGATCGGCCACCTGCAGCTTTTCCGGAGTGGGCTGGCCGCGCCGCAACAGGGCGCGCACGCGCGCCAGCAACTCCACGAAGGCAAACGGCTTCACCAGATAATCGTCGGCCCCCAGTTCGAGACCCTTGACGCGATCGTCCAGATCGCCGCGCGCGCTCAGAATCAGCACCGGCGGGCCGGCTTTGCGGCTGCGGACTCTTTCGAGCACCTGCAGGCCGTCCATATCGGGCAGCATCAGGTCCAGCACCACCAGATCGTAATCCGTGGAGTGGATGTTCTCAATAGCGTCCGTGCCGGTGGGCGCGGCGTCCACGGCGTAGCCCGCCCCTTCCAGACCCCGGCACAGAAAGTCCGCGATCCGCTTCTCATCCTCAACCACCAGAATTCTCATGCGGGTTTTTATTTGAACCTCAGACTGATGCGGTTTTCCTTGCCGCCGTAGTACAGTTCCAGTTCCTTCATTTTCTGCTTTTCCATGGGGAAATAGAGCAGGCCGCTTAGCGGGCTCTTGGTCTTCCCCTCCACCAAAACCTTGTCGTCCAGCACTTTTTGCAGGGGATTCTCCTTGACCGTCGCGCCGTTCTGGATTTTAGAAGTCGCTGCCCCGTTGTCGCTGCCGGAGCCGGTTCCCATACCACCGCCCATGCCTCCGATGCTGATGCCGGGGTGGTGCTTGTTCGACGCGTCTTCGGTGCGCGTGACGACCAGGGCTTCACGTCCGGCAATCTGGCTGCCCACGAACGGTTTGGCTTTTTCGCCGTCCTTATCGGTGCGTAGCACGAAATCGTCGCGGTCAATCGAGATCTCTTTGCCGTACTTCGGTTCCACCTTGACTTCCGCCACGATGTAGTGCCCGCCCAGATCGTCGCCCAGCAATTCTTTGACGTCCGCCGGATCGACATAGATAGTGGCCTCGACCACCAGGTCCTCGTTCTCGCCGCGAGCCGTGCCCACCGTCTTCTTGGCCGGAGATCCCATCAGCAGGGCTGCCACCAAACCGAGGACCAATAAACGAACTGCCATCGAAGAACCTCTGGTGTGATTATACCGTCCGGGACTTCAGTGCGGTCACCCATCCGATGCGAGCCGCGACCGTGAGGGAGCGGTCTTTGCGGAATACGAGAGTTGTATCGAGAAAACGGTTTGAGTTTACCGCGGAGGCGCGGAGGCGCGGAGAAAACAGAATCTGGATGAGACTCCGATTCCTGAGTTTTCTCCGCGTCTCCGCGCCTCCGCGGTGAAGCCCTTCCACTGCTACAATAGCCTTTCACCCCACCCTTAGGAGTTTTACCCGACATGGACGAAAAAGAGCGCGCGCGTGCGTTGGAGACCGCCCTCAGCCAGATCGAGAAGCAGTTTGGCAAGGGTTCGATTGTGCGACTTGGGTCGAAGGACGCCATCGTACCGGTATCGGTGATTTCCACCGGCTCCATTTCAGTGGATGCCGCTTTGGGCGTAGGCGGTTTTCCCCGCGGCCGCGTCAGTGAAATTTTCGGACCGGAATCCTCCGGCAAAACCACCATCGCGCTGCAGGTGATCGCCGAGGCGCAGAAGGCCGGCGGCATCGCCGCATTCATCGACGTGGAGCATGCCCTCGACCCGACGTACGCGCGGAAATTGGGCGTCGATATCGACAACCTGCTGGTCTCCCAGCCGGACTACGGCGAGCAGGCGCTGGAAATCACCAACACGCTGACCAGCTCCGGCCAGATCGATGTGCTGGTGGTGGATTCCGTGGCGGCGCTGGTTCCCAAGGCCGAGTTGGACGGCGAAATGGGCGACAGCCACATGGGCCTGCAAGCGCGCCTGATGTCGCAAGCCCTGCGGAAACTCACCGGGGTGGTGTCCAAGTCGCGCACCTGCCTGATCTTCATCAACCAGATCCGCGAAAAAATCGGCGTGATGTTCGGCAATCCGGAAACCACCACCGGCGGCCGGGCACTCAAGTTTTACGCGACGGTGCGCGTGGACATCCGCCGCATCGCCGCCATCAAAGACGGCGACGTCGTGGTGGGCAACCGCACCAAAGTCAAAGTGGTCAAGAACAAGGTCGCCTCGCCGTTCCGCGAGGCCGAATTCGACATCATCTACGGCGAGGGCATTTCCAAGGAAGGCGACCTGCTGGACCTGGGAGTGGCGCAAAACCTGGTGGAGAAGAGCGGCTCCTGGTTCAGCTACAAAGGGGACCGCATCGGCCAGGGCCGCGAGAATGCCCGCCAGTTCCTCAAGGACAACCCGGATATCCGCCAGACCCTCGACACCGAGCTGCGCAAACTTCTGGGCTTGATCAAAACCGACGCGGCCGCCGCCGCCCCCGAAGCCCCGGCCCCCGCGGCGAAACCCGCGCCTCCCCGAAGGTAAGGAGCTGTGAAAAGAAGCGCGCGGAGCAGCCTGACAGACGAGAGCGTCTGTCCCACTTTGGTTCGCAACGGTCTGCGGTTCTGTATTACACCAGCTCAATTTCGTCGATCGCTGCGAAGATTTCATGGCTCCCGTGGCGCACGCACTCGTGCGTGCCGCGTCGACACTCGTGTCGACGCTTGGCGCTATCTCACTTTGGTTGCGGCTCCGCCGCTTTGTGGGGCCGGCACTTCCGCCTGCCAACCGGTTCTTTCACGGGTTCTAACGCTGGCGGCTCGGCAGCCATGACGGAGCAGGACCGGCAACGCGCCATTCGCCTCAGACTGGCCCGCATGGGCGAGCCGCCCACGGTAGCTGCCATTGCAACTGGCTTTGCGGCGCTTGACGCGGCTCTCGGCACGGGAGGATTCCCCCGTGGCCGGGTTGTGGAACTCTCCGGCGCCTCATCCACCGGGAAGACCACACTTGCCCTCCAGGTGATTGCCCACGCGCAGAGCGACGGCCTGACGGCCGCCTGGATCGATGCCGAACACGCCTTCGATCCGGCATACGCCGCCACGCTCGGGGTGGCCATCGACCGGCTGCCGGTGGCCAAGCCCGAATCGGCCGAGCAGGCCCTCGAGATCGTGCGCCAATTGGCGGCGTCGCAGGCCGTGGACTTGCTGGTGGTGGATTCGGCCGCGGCGCTCATCCCCAGACTCGAGTTGGAAACCGGGCTGGGAGAGGGCGGACAGGGCTTGCAGAGCCGTGTGCTGGCTTCGGGGCTGCGGCGCCTGGCTGGGATTGTCGCAAGAACCGGTGCCGTTCTCGTCTTTCTCAATCAACTGCGCTCGCGCCCCGAGGCCTCGCGAGCGGAATCGGAGACCACCGCCGGCGGTCCGGCGCTCAAACTGTACGCCGCCGTCCGTATTTCGCTCGATGCGCGAGCCGCGGACCGGGTGCGCTTCCGAGTGCTGAAAAACAAGGCTGCGGCGGCCTTCGGTGAGGGGGATTTACACTATAAGCGCGGCCTGGGCTTCGTGAAAAGCCCATAAAACGGCCTCTCTAGCCGTCCGCATGCAAAAAAACAGCGGAAAACTGGGCTTTTTTTGCGAAATTCCCTTTACATCCCCATGGGCTTCCCTTATGATTGATATCGATTACGGCGCATGTTCGCCAGAACATTGCGGCACAAAAATGTTTCGATGGAAAGTTTGACGGGAGAATCAAAGGAGATTTATGGCAACTACAAGAATGACCCAAACCCAGATTGTGAAATCGCTGGCGGCGCACTCCGAAGTCAGCAGCAAGGTGGCGCGCGGGTTCCTGGATGGCCTGGCTGCCCTGGCCATCGCAGAAGTGAAGAAGAACGGCGTGTTCGTGGTTCCCGGTCTCGGGCGCCTCGTCCGCCAGGATCGTAAGGCCCGCATGGGTCGCAACCCGGCCACCGGCGAGGCCATCAAAATTGCGGCCAAGAAGGTCGTGAAGTTCCGCGTGGCCAAGGCCGCCAAGGACGCTATCGTTCCGCCCAAGAAGAAATAATTTCGCGCGGACGCGGCTGTCCGCCGGAAAAATCCAAACCCCGCAAGGCCCTTCGGGACCTGCGGGGTTTTCTTTTTTAGACTTGGATCTCTTGAAGCCGAGCTGGACCCAGCCCCACTTGCGGGCTGTTCTCGAAGCCAGTTTCCTACTTCTTCTCTTCTTCGTCGCCCTTCAAGGCAGTCTTGAAGTTGCGGATCCCTTCGCCCAGACCTTTCCCGAGTTCTCCGACCTTCTTGCCGCCAAACAACAGCACGGCCAGCAAGCAGAGTGCAGCTATCTCGGGTCCGCCCAAGCCGAATAAACCGGCGGCTTGGATGCCAGTGGGTTCCATACGGCCTCCTTATACACTGTCATTGTAGCGGATCGCATGCCCGTTTGGCTTACCGGAAGGTAGTGCGCTAAAAGTGCGGTGGCCGCACTCTTGGCGGTTCGCCGGGCTAGCGCAATTGGCTTGACTCCAACCGATAAAACGAGCATGACGGATCGTGCTGGCTCGACTTCCCTCGCGCCTCGGCTCGCTTGAGCGTCATCGCGGCGCAGGGACAACGCCAGCCGGTGGACCGCGGCCGGCCGCCATTGCTGCCGCCCGACTTGGTTTTACGCGCGGCGCTCATGCGGCGTGCCGTGAGGGTTGGGAGTGTCAGTCTGCCCATACGAGCCTCAAGCCTTGCGCGGCATCTCGCCAACAGCGCTGACCAGCTTGGCGATGCGTTCGTCGAGTTTCCGCCCGCGCTCGCGCGCTTCGGCCATCTCCTTGTCGTGCCGAGCCATTGCGCGGTCATGCGCTTGTAGCCACTCCGCATGGTCCAGCAGCAAGGCCGCTCGCCGCGACTGAATGCCGCTCATCACGATGGCGGTCTCGTGCAATTCCTTAATGGCTTGTTGGAGATCAGGCATTCTAAATTCCTTTGCTTATGCGGAGGCCGCGATTTCCTTCACACTTGGGAACTGCGGCGAGGCACACGGCGGAGAGCGCTATGGCTTCTGGGCCATCAGCTCGTAGACTTTGCCCGTCAGAAGTTTAATGTCGGATCGAATTTCGCGAATATCCTCGCGTATGCCCGAAATCTGGAAGAGGCTCACCACCATGCTCGTCAAGACGGCGGTGACTGGAAGGCCTATTGCGATATAAAGCTGAAGGTTGCTCATTCTCACTCTCCTGCCTGATTGGTGTCGGGCTGTTTACTGACTCTTCAATGCTAGCGAATAAGCTGGATTATGTCAATACAGCCGCGCCTACCGGAACCAGGCCCGCACTTGCTCGATATCCCGCTGCATCCCGGCCGAATACGGCGCCAGCAAGACATTGACCGCGAACCACATGGTGCTGATCGACAACAGCACCTGGGTGGCCCGGTTCTTCCCATAGATGAACCGGATCGCGATGGCCAATAGAAAGGGTATCACCGCGGTGAGCACCCGCGCGTAGGGGCTCAGGTGGTTGAGAATACTGCCGGCCATGATTGCAGTGTCGGGGGCGCGGCCGCACCGGTCAAGCTATCGTCGGTTAGGCCGCGCTTGTCACCGGTACCGGTTGGCACAATGCGGGATAATGAACCAGGGGCCATGGACTTCGTCGAGGAACTGAAATCGCGCGTCGACATTGTCGGCGTCATCGGCGAAAAAGTCCGGCTCCGCAAGACCGGCGCCTACCGCTATTCCGGCCTCTGCCCGTTCCACCAGGAGAAGACTCCTTCTTTCTCGGTCCACGCCACCAAGCAGTTCTATTACTGCTTCGGGTGCCAGGCCAAGGGCGACGTGGTGCGCTTCGTCATGGAGCTCGAAGGCCTGAGCTTTTACGAGGCGCTCAAGAGCCTGGCCGAGCGCAACGGCATTCCCATGCCCAAGCGCTCGCAGTATGCCGATGAGGAATCCCGCCAGCGCGAAGCCCTCTACCAGATGCACGAACTCGCGCAGGAGAATTTCCGCGCCGGCCTGGCCGGGCCTGCCGGCGAAATCGCGCGCGCCTATCTGGCCCGCCGCGGCGTCCGGCCCGAAACCATCGAACAGTTCGGCCTCGGCTATTCCGATCGCAATGGGCGCGCTCTCCTCCGCCTGCTCGAACAGCGCGGCTTCACCGCGGCGCAACTGGAGCCCTCGGGACTGGTGCGCCGGCGCGACGACGGCAGCTTCTACGACTATTTTCGTAACCGTCTGATGTTTCCCATCCACGGCGAATCAGGCAAAATCATCGGCTTCGGCGGCCGCGCGCTGGCAGAAGACGACAATCCCAAGTACCTGAATTCGCCGGAAACGCCGATATATAAAAAGAGCCACGTGTTGTACAATCTCCATCGCGCCAAGGAAGCCATCCGCAAAGAAGAGCGCGCCGTGCTGGTAGAAGGCTACATGGACGCCATCGGCGTTACAGCGGCCGGCTTCCGCCCGGTGGTGGCCAGTTGCGGGACCGCGCTCACGGAGTTCCAGGTGCGCGCGCTTAAGCGCCATACCGAAAAAATTATCGTCAATTTCGATCCGGACGCGGCCGGCGCCAAAGCCGCGGAGCGATCCATCAGCCTGCTGCTGGATGAGGGCCTGCAGGTCCGCATTCTGCAACTGGACGCCGATCTCGATCCCGACGAGTACTGCAAGGAGAGAGGCGCGGCGGCTTACCAAAAACAGCTCGATAGCGCCAAAGGTTACTTCTACTGGCTGGCGGACCGCGCGCGCTCCCGGTTCGACACAAAGACCAGCGAAGGCGTGGTCGAGGTTCTCAAGTTTCTGCTCCCGGCGGTGCAACGCGTCCCCGACCGGCTGGAGCGCATGGCCATCGCCAACGATGTGGCCGCCTACATCGGCGTGGATCGCGGATTGGTGCTCGACAGTTTTCGCAAGACCGTCGCCGATCGCAAGGAAATCACCATCGAGCGGCCGAAGGAATCCGTGCGCGTCGACGAAAAGGGGCTGCTGAGCGTGCTGCTCTCCGATGTGGAGGGCCGCGAACTGCTCCTCGCCGATCTGGAGAAACTCGACATCCTCGACCGCCTGGCCACGCGCCGCATTTACCAGGCGGTGCTGGGCGTGCACTCCAGTGGCGCCGCACTTACCTTCGACGCGGTGAGCAGCCGCCTGGAGCCCGAAGACCAGAGCGCGCTGGCGGTGGCCATTCTTTCCGAAGAGGTGGAGGGCCGCGAGATCACGCTGGTCTACGGACGCCAGTGCCTGGAAAGCCTGCGCCGCTCCGACGACCAGCGCCGCGCGCGGGATTTGAAGGTTCGCATTAAGGAGGCCGAGCGCGCCGGCGACACCCCCGAAGTCATGGCCCTGTTACAGGAACTGCAATCTTTGGAACGTTCGGGGGGAGCCAGGACTTGAGGTCTCCTCAACCGGCATCGCGCCGTGGTGTACAATAATTTCGATTCTTCTCGCTGGGAGTTACGGGGTTCCGGTGGCGCTTGACGACAAAGGTGATGGTCTCCAACGGCTCGTGCAAATGGGCAAGGAGAAGGGCTACGTCCTCTATGACGAGGTGAGCGAAGTTCTGCCCGGAGACCTGTCCGTCGGCGGCGATCTCGACGATATCCTCGCCGGTCTCGACGTTGCGGGTATCGAAATTCTCGAAGAGCCCAAGGATTTCGAAAGGAAACTCGACGAGGGCGAAGAGCTGGTCGATCTGGAGATGTCGGCCGGCCTCGGCGAAAAAGTCAACGATCCCGTCCGCATGTACCTGCGCGAGATGGGCACCGTTCCGCTGCTCACGCGCGAGGGCGAAGTCGAAATCGCGCGGCGCATCGAACATGGCCAGAACACCGCGCTCAAGTCTCTATCGCGCGCGCCGCTCGTGGTCCAGGAAATCATCTCGCTCGGCGACCAGATGGCGCGTGACGTCATCTCGGCCCGCGACGTGGTCCAGATCGCCGACCCCATGCTCACCGATGATCTGGTGGAGGAGAAGCGGCTGGAGTTCGCCCAGTCGATCGAAGACATCTCGCGCCATTACAAGAAGATCTTGCAGTGCCGCCAGAAACTCCAGGCTGTGCCGCGCGGCATGAAGCCCAAGCAGTACCGGCGGCAGCTCTGGGAGCTCGGCCGGCTGGTGATCCGCACCTCCCGGCTGGTGCGCGCCGTGAAGTTCCAGAGCCCCGTCATCCGCCACCTCATCGAACGGCTGCGCGCCGCCGTGGACGATCTCAAGCCGCTCGAGGGCGAGGTGACGCGCATCCAGAAGAAACTCGAGACCTGGTCCGGCCGCGCCGAGGGTCTCAAGGAAGTGCGCAAAGAGCAGCGCGCTCACGGCCTCAAGCTCCAGCAACTGGAGGAGCAGTTTGGCGGATCGGCGGCGGAATTGCGCCGCACCCTTGAAATCATCACCAAGGCTCACCAGGAAGCCGAGGCCGCCAAGAAGGAGCTGATCGAGGCCAATCTGCGCCTGGTCGTCAGCATTGCCAAGCGCTACACCAACCGCGGCCTGCAGTTNNATTCAGGAGGGCAACATCGGCCTCATGAAGGCCGTCGACAAATTCGAATACCGCCGCGGCTACAAGTTTTCCACCTACGCCACCTGGTGGGTGCGGCAGGCCATCACGCGCGCCATTGCCGACCAGGCCCGCACCATCCGCATTCCGGTCCACATGATCGAGACCATCAACAAGCTCATCCGGACCTCCCGGCAGATGGTGCAGGAACTCGGGCGCGAACCCACCAATGAGGAGCTGGCCAAGCGCTTGCAGTTGCCGGTGCCCAAAGTGCGCAAAGTGCTGCGCGTGGCCCAGGAGCCGATCTCACTGGAGACGCCGATTGGCGAAGAGGAAGAGTCGCATCTGGG
Source organism: Bryobacterales bacterium (assembly GCA_003167255.1). Taxonomy (GTDB): domain Bacteria; phylum Acidobacteriota; class Terriglobia; order Bryobacterales; family Bryobacteraceae; genus PALSA-129. The sequence continues at coordinate 24,538 of PMTR01000057.1, read as the reverse complement.
CGATTTCATCGTGGATCACAACGGCATCTCGCCTTCCGATGCGGTCATCAATCTCAATCTGCGCGAGCAGACCGCGCAGGTGCTCAAGACCCTGACGCCGCGCGAGGAGAAAATCATCAAGATGCGATTTGGCCTGGAAGATGGGAGCGAGCACACGCTCGAAGAGGTGGGGCAGAACTTCGCCGTAACGCGCGAGCGCATCCGGCAAATCGAAGCTAAAGCGCTGCGGAAGCTGCGGCATCCCAGCCGCAGCCACCGTCTGCGCGCCTTTCTGGAAAACGGGGCTCGCGGAGGCTAGCTTACCAGCGCGGTTCGCGCCGGCCGCCGCCACCACCACCACCACCGCCGCCGGGACGCCGGCCGCCGCCGCCGGGACGGCCGCCGCCGCCTCCGCCGCCACCGAATCCGCGATCCGGTTTGGGCCGCGCTTCATTCACATTCAGCGCGCGTCCCCCCATGGTGAATCCGTTGAGCGCGGTAATCGCCTGGTCCGCCTCTGTTTCGTTGTCCATTTCGACGAAGGCAAACCCGCGCGAACGGCCGGTATCGCGATCCGTCATAATGTGCGCGCTGCTGACCTGGCCGTATTGCTCGAACAGGCCGCGCACAGCCTCTTCCGTTGCCTGAAAATCGAGGTTGCCCACGAAAATCTTCTTCATTCCTTCCTCCTGCTGATTGAAGCCGGGCTCATCGAAGAGGAAACAAAAGCGGGGAAATGCAGCCGTCGCTCAAGAAACTCTCTACCGGATTCGCGGAAGCTATCAAACGCGCTCCAAATATACCACGCCCGGACGGTTCGAGGAAAGGTGGGGCGGCCAATTCTGGCCGCAGCCGGCTTTAGCCGGCTCCCAGTGCTGCCCAGCCCGCCCGTCGACCTCCAGCCGGCCCCCTTTTTTCATGAAATTTCGCGGCCTTGCGTTCTTGTGGGGCAGGCGCTTTCGCCTGCCAACCGATTTCTTCACAGCTTCCGGGCCCCATCATGTCTATGCGCGGGCCCGATTAAAGTGACGCGCCGGGCCGCTCCCAGCGCACCGTGCGCGTGGGGAAGGGAATCTCGATGCCCTCTTCGCGGAACCGGCGCGCCAGGCGCTTGCGCAGTTCATTGCGCACGCTGAACTGGTCGGCGAATTCCGCCACCTGGAACTTCACCGTAAACAGCAGGGCCGATTCGCCGAAGCCCGGGTCGAATTCCACCGTTGGCGCCGGAGCCGTCAGCATTCCGGCGATTTCGCCCGCGCCTTGCCGCGCGGTTTCGAGCAGCACCCGCTCGATATGCTCGGGATCGCTCGCGTAACTCACCCCCACCTGCAGCGACGCCGACATCTGGCGCGCGGGCAGATGGTAATTCGTCACGATGGCCTGCGCCAGTTTGTTGTTGGGCACCAGGATCATGTTGTTGGCCAGCGCGCGCATGGTGGTGGCGCGCCATCCGATATCGGTGACGTAACCTTCTTCGCCCGTGTTCAGCTTGATGTAATCCCCCAGCCGGATCTGCCCCGCCATCGCCACGTAGACTCCCGCGAAGAGGTTCGAAAGCGTGTCTTGCAGCGCCAGTGCGACTGCCAGTCCGCCGACGCCCAGGGCCGTCAGGATGGGCGTCACTTCGAGGTTGAACGCGTTCCTGAGCAGCAGCAGCAGGCCAAGGATCAGCACCGTCACTTTCGCCAGGCTTTCGCTCAGCGTGGTCACCGGGAGCGCGCCCGGCGCCTGGCCCCCGTAGTTTCGCACCAGGTCTCCCGCCACGCGCATAAACATGATGGTCAGCGAGAAAATCCAGAGTGCCAGCAACCCCCGCGCCGCCCATCCCGTGTACTTCGCCGGCAGGTCGGAGAATTGCAAGGCGAGGTGCACCCCCAGGATCACGCACCAGATCAGCATGGGACCGCGCAGCGCGCCGGCAAGGACGCGGCCGGCGCGGCTCTGGCTGCGCGCGGCGAAGGCGCGCAACGCCCGCAGCACGGCCGCGCGGATCAGCCACCCAATGGCAAACGTGGCGGCGAAGATCGCCATCGGCCACACCACTTCCATCGGATTCTTTTCCAGCAGATGCCGCAGGTCTTGCATGCCGTTTCCTTACCCAGATTCGCACAAAACAAATCGTCTGCACGCGCCAGCCCGGCTATTCGTCACTAAATTGTGCGGCTACGTCTGTCCCTGGTCGGGCTGTTGATGGCCGGCTGCCTTCTGGCGGACGACCCTGCGCCCTGGGATTTGTACGAACAGGGACGCGCCGCCGAAAAGGCCGGCCACATGAGTCAGGCCTACCTGCTGTATTCCCAGGCCGCCGCCCTGGACCCCAAGAATAAGACCTATTGGCTGCGCAGCCAGGCGGTGCGTTCGCGCGCGGCCATGGAGGCCCCCAACATTCCCCAACCCGCCGAACTCGATAAGGAACTGGCGGAGTTGATCGAAACACCGCACTTCGATGAGCCCCCGCCGCAGGTTCTGGCCGAAGCCAACCGCCCCTTGCCGCCCACCGAGTTGGCCGCCGCCGCCGGACGCAAGAGCTTCGACTTGCTCGGCAACCGCCAGGAGCTGTTTGAAAAAATGGCCAAAGAGTGGGGCCTCGATTGCGTCTTCGATTCGGATTTCGAGAAGAAAAACCCCATCCGCTTCAAGCTGGACGACGTCGATTACCGCGGCGCGCTGCACGGCCTGGAGGCCGCCACCGGCTCTTTCATCGTTCCCTTGAGCGACAAGCTCTTCATGGTGGTTCAGGACACGGTCCAGAAGCGCACCGCGGTAGAGCCCACCGTCACTGTGTTGGTGAGGGTTCCCGAAGCCGTGGTGCAGCAGGATTTCATGGACCTCATCCGCGCCGTGCAGCAGTCCATGGCCATCGAGAAGCTTTACTGGCAAACTTCCACCAACACCGTGGTGATGCGCGACCGCATTTCGAAAGTGCTGCCCGCGCAGGCGCTCTTCGAGGAGCTGGCGCGGCCCCGCGCGCAAGTCGCCATCGAGATGCAGTTCCTGGAAGTGAGCCGCAACGACATGGTCACCTACGGCATCGACTTCCCGCAGGTCTTTTCGCTCAACGCCCTGACCACCGCCTTCAACAACCTGACGTCGCTTCCCACCGGCATCTCCGGACTGCTCAGTTTCGGCGCGGGCAAGACGCTGATTGGCATCGGCATCTCCAACGCCTCATTGGTGGCTCGGATGTCGCAGTCCTCCGGCAATCTGCTGCTCGCCAGCGTGGTCCGCTCCGTGAGCGGCCAGAAGGCCACCCTGCACGTCGGCGAGCGGTATCCCATCGTCACCGCCGGGTATGCCACCACCGCCACGGTTGCCGCGGGCTCATACACGCCGCCTCCCTCCTTCACTTTCGAAGATCTCGGATTGAACTTGACTCTGACTCCGTTTGTGCATGACAGCGAGGAAGTGTCGCTCGATATCGACGCGGAGTTCAAAGTGCTGACCGGGCAATCGGTCAACGGCCTTCCGGTGATCTCAAACCGCGCCATCAAGGAAGACGTCCGGCTGAAATTCGGAGAGTGGGCGGTGGTGGCCGGCCTGTTGAACAATCAGGAAGGCCACACTATCGCCGGACTGGCCGGTCTTGCCCGCATACCGGGCTTGGGACCGCTCACCAGCACGCATGAGCACGACAGTTCCGGCGACCAGGTGCTGGTGCTGCTGCGGCCAATCCTGCTGACTCTGCCTCCTGGCGATGCCGGCTCACGCACGTTTCGCACCGGACCGGATCAACGCCCCCCCACCGTCTTCTAATGTAGGACAGGCCTCCTGGCCTGTCGCCCTTTTTCCCGCGGACTCCGCTTGCTCCGCGCTCCGCCAAGGGGAAGGCGCGAACACTGCCTCCTCCCAACTCGTGTTCTTCTCTTTGCTTTCCTCCGCACCTCCGCGTCTCCGCGTTGAATTCCTAAATTCCAGCCCTGGCGCCGCCTGCTATCGTGAAAACTAATGTCCCGCATGATCGACGAAATCTGCCAACAACCAGAGGCTCTGGAGCGCACACTGGCGGGGGCCGTTCGGCGCGCCGAAGCTTTTCGCAAACTGCTCGCCACGCGAAAACCCAGCCTGGTGGTGCTGGTAGCGCGCGGCACCTCCGACAATGCCGCGCTTTTTGGCCGCTACCTCATTGAGATCTCGACCGGCATTCCGGTCTCGCTCGCCGCGCCTTCCATCTCCACTCTCTACAACGCGCGCTTGGATTACCGCAACAGCCTGGTGGTCGGGCTCTCGCAATCCGGCGAATCCACCGACACCAACCTGGTGCTTGAGCGCGCCCGCGCGCAGGGAGCGCTCACTCTGGGAATCACCAACGAACGCTCCAGCACCCTGGCCAAGCTCGCCGAGCACGTCTTCCTGGTGCGCGCCGGCAAAGAGAAAAGCGTGGCCGCCACCAAGACCTATACCGGCCAGTTGCTGCTCCTCTACCTCCTGGCATACGCCTTGGGCGGAGGCGTTCGCCTCTCCGGCCTGCAACGCATTCCCGAGGCCGTCGACGCCGCGCTCTCGCTCGCGCCGGAAATCGATGCGCTTTCCGAACGGTATCGCTTCATGCGTCACGCCGTCGTGGTGGGTCGCGGTCTGAATTACGCCAACGCCTTCGAGTTCGCTCTGAAACTCATGGAGACCTGCTACGTGGTGGCCGAGCGGTTTTCTTCCGCCGACTTCCTGCACGGCCCCATCGCGCTGGTTGAGCCCAGCTTCCCGGTCTTCGTTTTCGCGCCGCCCGACCGCACCTGGCCCTCCCTGTGCGAGACCCTCGAAAAACTACAGCACCTGCGCGCCGAGATCGTCGCCATCACGGATTCCGGAAACCGCCAGGTGTCCGGCCACGCCACCCGCGTCATCCGGCTGCCGCGCCGCCTGAAGGAGGCACTCACGCCCATTCCCTACATTGTGCCCGCGCAACTTTTCGCGGCGTGTCTCGCCGCCCAAAAGGGCCTCGACCCCGACCGCCCCCGCACGCTCCACAAAGTAACCCTCACGCTGTGAGCGAGCCGCGACCGTAAGAGAGCGGGGGCCCCTGGCACCGCCCGCGCACGCTCCACAAGTTAACCCTCACCCTGAGTGGGACAGACCATCGCCTTTTGTGGTCTGTCGGCCTCGTTAGACCTGTCTACCCGCCCTTCCTGCTCGAGTACTTGTTCAGCTCTTCCATCACTCTCCCGGCCGCCGCCGGAGGTTTCGCGCCGCTGCCCAGAATCTGCTTCAAGCTCCAACGCTGGCCGTACATGGCCTGGTTCTCGTCGATGTCGTTGCGCATTGTGGCGCCATCCAGCGACACCCCCGCAAAGATCCCACGCGAGCGCGACCACGATAGAATCTCGGCCGTCATCAGCGCGTCGGTCTGCGCCGTGACGTTGCGGCCCACCGGTCCCGCGGCCGCCGTCGCCTGCACCCCGATGGTGAACTTGCTGGTCTCCAGACGCTTCATTCCCCGCTCGTTCATCACCAGCAGGATCACGTCGGTGGCTGCCACTCCAATTTGCAGCCCAAAGCTTCCGCCTTCGATCCGCACAGCCGCCGGCGGTCCCCATCCCGGTCCGCCCGCCGCGCGGCACATGACAAAGCCGCGGCCATATTTCGCCCCCACCACGAAGGCCGCCTGCTTCAAACTGGGCACCAGAATGATGCACTGCGATTTGTTCAGCAGATCCTGCGGGATCGCCTTGTCGGGAGTGGTCATCACTTCGGAGAACAGGCTGGCGGCATCATCCAGCCTTTCATCCGTCTTGCTCTTTTCCTGGTTAGCGACGATGGGCACGCATGCCAGTGCCGCCAGTGCCATCGTCGGTGTGATCGTGAGCCAGCGCATACCTTTATCGTATCCCGCGCACTCGCGCCGCCGAAACATGCGCCGCCGTGGATTCGTCTTCTCCCGTACGTTTCCGGCTACTCCGCGCGTAGAGCCTGCATGCCGCAAATCCCGCAGACAGGACGCCAGCCACTCAGGTTTCGTCATTCGCTTACTCTACACGCGCCAACGTCAACGTCAGGTCGTCTTTCCCCAACCGCTTCAGTTCCGCCTTCTTGTCCCCGGTGATCGTCATCGTGAACCGCACGCCCGGCGTGTCGGGATCGAAATCCGGAGCCCCCACTGCGAACCGCAGGGCTTTGCCGTCCCAATGCGTCTCCAGCATCTTCCGCTCGTCCTGTCCCACAGCCCGCATCCCTTGTCCGTCGTCGCGCGTGACATAGAAGATCACGCTGCCTTCCATCTGCCCCTTGCTTTCGTGGACTGTGACAGTGACTGCCTTCAGTCCATTCCTCTCGCCTTCCCACTTGCCCTCGATCGACGGTTTCTGCGTCGCTGCAACCAGGGCGCCCATCATCAGACACACGATTAGCAGTTTCTTCATTTTCACTTTCCTCCGCGCCTCTGCGTCTCTGCGGTGAGAAGAATCCACCCCTACTGCGCCTTCATCCCGCCCATCGAAGCCGTCGCCAGCATGCCGCCCAAACCCATCGTCTCCACCGCCGAGGAAGGCACAATCACCATCGCGCCTTTCTCCTTGATAGCCTCGTACAGCATGTTCATGGCGCGCAGGTGCATGGCCACCGGATTGTTCTGATACGTGAGCGCCGCCTGCCCGAATTTCTCCGCGATTTCGGTCTCGGCCGTGCCCAGAATGATCCGCGCCCGCCGCTCGCGCTCCGCTTGCGCCTCCCGTGACATGGCATCCTGTAATGCCAGCGGGATCTGCACGTCGCGAATCTCCACCGATTGCACCGTGATCCCCCATGCCGTGGTCTTCTCGTCCATGATGCGCTGCAGTTCCCGCCCCAGCATCTCGCGCTCCGCCACCATCTGGTGCAATTCGTGCCGCCCGATCGATTCCCGCAGCGCCGTCTGCGCGCTCATCGTGATGGCCTGCGTGAAGTCCTGCACCTCCAGAATCGCCTTCTCCGCGTTCCACACCAGCCAGAAAACGATCGCGTCCACGTTCACCGGCACCGTATCCCGCGTCAGCGTCGATTCCGCCGAAACGTTCGACACCCGCACGCGCTGGTCCACGTAGCGGCTCAGCCTGTCCACGATCGGAATCATGTGGAACAAACCGGGCCCGCACAGTCCCCGGAAGCGCCCGAACCGCAGCACCGCAACTCTCTCCCACTGGTCGGCCACGCGGATCGAAAAGAGAAAGTACAGCCCCACCAGCGCTCCCACCACCAGCGGCGCCCGGCTGTCCGTCACCGCCATGGCGCCGCCGCCCGCCCCGAGCGATGCCACCAATAACGCCACACCCACATTGCTTAACCGCCACTGCGTTTGATCCGGCCACATAGATTTATCTCCTGTTCTTCTGCGTTTCGCTCTGACGATCGTGTAGTTGCTCCACCAGGTCTCCAATGCTGAATCCGGCAGCCCCCGCCCGGGACACGAATTCGGTCACAAGTTGATTGAGCTGCCGCTGGCGCTCCAGGTCGTCGCGCTTCACTTTTTGCTGGCTGATGAAGGTGCCGGTGCCCTGCTGCGTCTCCAGCACGCCGCGGATTTCCAGCTCGCGATAGGCCCGCACCACCGTGTTGGGATTGATTTCCAGATCCACCGCCACCTGCCGCACCGTCGGAAGCTGGTGCCCGCCCGCCAGCCTGCCGGCCGCCATGCCTCCCATCACCTGGTCGATGATTTGCCGGTAGACCGGAACCCCGCTTACGAGATCCAGCCGGAACTCGAAGCTCTTTCGATCATTGGCTCGCGTGTTACTCATCTAAAAAGATAATGTACTAGTTTACTAATACATGTCAAGAGATTTATTCGCGCCCGTGTCAAATCCCCGTCTCCGCATTCCCACGTCCGTTCCGCCCGGACACGCCAGTGGGACAGGCCATCGTCTTTTGTGGCCTGTCAATGTCTCGCGAAACACGCCTGCCGACAGACGACAAAACCCGATCGTCTGTCCCACCGTGGCCCCCCGCGTGCCTGTGCCCCGCCGGGAGAAACAAACCGTGCTCACCTTGAAATACCTCTTTGAAATCGCGGGCCTCGCGCTGCTGGCCGCGGCCGCCGCGATCCTGCTCCAGGATCTCCACCGCCTGTACCAACAGTCCACCCTGATCCTCAACAATCAACCGCGTCCCGACCCGGTCCGCCCGCGATGGCGGCCCGCCGGCCGCATCGCCGCCGTGGCGCTGGGCGTTCTACTCGCCGGGCTCAGCATCCAGGTGGTGCCCGCCGGTATGGCCGGCGTGCGCGTCAGCCAGATCTCCGGAACTCTTCCGGGGACGCTGTATCCAGGCCTGCACCTGGTGCTTCCGCTGGTCCAGCGCATCGAACTCTATGATGTCCGTGACCAGATCTTTCTCACCACCGTCGGCGAAAAATCGGCTCAGCCCCTGAGGGTGCAAACCAGGGAAGGCCTCTCGGTGGGCCTCGCCGTGGCCGTGCGCTATCGCATCGACCCAAAGCGCCTTTCGTACGTCAACGCCAATCTGCCGCAGCCGGTCGACAAGGAGTTGGTGCCGCCGGTGGTCTCGACCGCTTTTCGCGAAGTCGCCGCCAACTATCTGGTGCGCGACCTGTTCGCCGCCCGGCGCGAAGAGATCCGCCGCGAAGCCGCCGGCGCCATCGCCAGTAAGCTCGCTCCCGACGCCATCATCGTGAAGGAAGTCATGCTGCGCGACATCGATCTTCCCGCCCAATACGCCAAGGGCCTCGAAGGTGTACTCCTCACGGAGCAGGAGAACGACCGCCTGTCCGTCGAAGTGGAAGTCAAGCAGAAACTGGTGCGCACGGCCGAGCTTGAAGCCGAGGCCGACAAAGCCCGCCAGGTGAAGGCCGCTGAAGCCGAGGCGCAGGTCACGGTCTTGCAGGCCAAGGCGCAATCCGACGCCATGCAATACACCCTGCCGCTCAAGCAGAAGCAGATTGAGCAGACGCGTCTGGAAGCCGAAGCCCGCGCGCAGGCCAAAGTCATCGACGGCAAGGCCGAGCTGGAGCGCCGCAAGCTCATGAACCAGGCCGATGTGGACCGCGTCCAGGTGATGTCCAAAGCCGACACCGACGACTTGCGTTTGCAAGCCGGCGTTTTGAAAGAGAGCCCCATCCTGCTGCAGAAGATCATCGCCGACAAGCTATCCGACAAAGTGCAGATCATGATGGTGCCGTCCGATGGCAAGTTTTTCTTCGCCAACGACGTGATGCACGGCATCATGCCCGCCACCGCACAGCAGCCGCCGGCTACGGTCCCCGCCGTCGCCGATCCCGATCCCGACTCCGACGCCGCACCGCCCGTGCCGCCGAAGCCGGTCCGCCGCCATCAGTAGGTCAGACTCTCAAACCGGGCCGCGACGTCAGCGACCGTCGTCGGCCCGGACGTGGGGCAGGATGGTATCCTGCGCACCGAGTGCCACTCGGTGCAGCCGGGCGCAGCCCGGCCAGCTTTCTCAGGCGTTCGTGCCGGTTCAGTCAATCCCGGCCGTTTCACTTCCGGATCATCCCTTGTATCTCACTCAGAGGCACATCGCGTCCGAGAATCTGCCGGATCGCTTCTTCCATCAACTCATCGCGCCCCGCGCGAATCCCCGCGATGGTTGGCTTCACTTCCACATCCGGAATCATACCCACCCGCTGGGTCGGCTTCTTGTCCGGATAGAAGACTCCGAGCCCGCTGATCATCGAGCTCAGTCCACCCGGCAGATTGACCTGCGACACGTTCCCATCCGCCCCCGCCGTGGTGCTGCCGATCACCATCGAGCCCGGCGCCGACCGGAATGCCATGGTCGTATACTCAGCCTGGCTCTGCGAAACCTCATCCACCAGGATCACGATCTTGCCGCTGTAGCGTGGCTTCAACGGCAATAACGGGTCGCCCTGTGACCAGTGGAAGGCTCCAGGGTTGGAGAGATCGAACTTGGTGAAGCTGGCGAAGTGGGTGACGTGGTCCACCAGGTGCCCACCGAGCGCGAAAACCATGAACTCCGACGGGTAGTTGCGGATGTCGATAATCAGCCCCTTGGTGCCCGCCGCCCGATCGATGTAGCTTCCCGCGTCTGCGGCCTTCACCGAAGAAAGTTTCAAATAAGCGACGTCATCCGAGAGACGCCGGAAGGTTTCACCCGGCTGGTCGTGAGTCTGGCTGATCGGTCCCAGACTGGCTGTGGGCACACGCTGCGCTTTCAACTCCAGATCCTCGCCCTCGCGTCGCAGCGAAAGCGCCGCCTCGCCGCAATTCCCGCGCGTTATCGACCGGGCAATGTCGCGCAACCGCGTGGGCTCGTTCGAAGCCGCATAATAAGGCGACCACGTCTCCACCAGTTTCGACACCGGCACGCCGTCCAACCGCAGGATCACGTCTCCCGGTTTCAGCCCCGAAGCCTTGCCCGCATCGTTCAGGTAACCGGAAACCACTGCGCGGTCTTCGGCGAAGCGCACCTCGACCGCGAGCTGGCACGTCCCCATCGGCGGTCGTTGCTGAATCGAGCTCCACAGGCTCGCATGCGTATCGTGGCCCATCGCGATGAAGGCCATCAGCTCGCGCTGGTAGTCGCCCGCAGTCTTCGCCAGCGCAACCCGCGGCAGGAAGTCTGCCAACACCTGGTTCCAGTCTTCTCCCACCACGTCGCGATACGGCGACCAGTACTCGATAATGTTCCAGAAGCGGTAGAGCGCCAGAATTTGAAATCCCGCATCGGGCAGCCGCGTCGCGCCATAGCTGAGTTCGTGCTCGAATGTCGGGTTCGAAGCTTGGCCCTCCCGCGAGACGTAAAACTGTTTCCCCGGGATCCGGTTGGCATAAATTGCGCGCAGGCTCTTGCTCAGTTCCGCGCCCAGCAGCGACTCGTCGCTCAGCCAAGCCAGGTCCGGACGCAGGTGGATGTCTTTCTCGTCGAGCTTCGCGCAGGGTTCGCACTTGCTGACCGGGCCCAGCGCCGCCACCCAATCGAGCATCACCTGGTTGGCGCCCGCGCCGTCCGTCGCCGCAGCACTTTGGGCAGCACGCGGAACAGATCGTAGTCCCAGTGGCGTGTCCCCGAAGTGATCTGCGGGTGGTGATATTTCAGGAAGCCCCAGACCTTGCCGAGCTTGGCCAGATTCCGCGTCTGCACCGGCGTGAGCTCATTGAGCATCAACCGTGATCCGCCGTCGAATTCATGATCGTTTTCGATGGCCGTCTTCGGCCGTTGCACCTTCGGCGCTTCCCAGATCGGCTTGCCGTCCACCAGTAGTTGCAGATCGTCCGCCCAAAGTGTTCCCGTGCCGCCCATTTGGACGCCGAAGATCAGTTGCCGGCCGGCGGGCTTGACCGGCAGCTCGATCGTGTACTCGGTCCACTCGGTACTTCCCTTCAACTGGCGGCTCTGCATGTTGTCGAAGGCCAGGCTCCCAGATTCACCGTCCTCGCGCGCCCACAGCCCCGCAAAGTCAGTCACATTTTCGGTCCGCAGGAAGCCGCGCAAAACCAGCGTTGTGCCGGCGAAATCCATCGGCAGTGATTTCGTGAGCACCGAAAAGACATTGGCGCTATCCGCGCGCCGTTCGAGCCGGGCCGACCAGTGCCCGCCATGGACTACCTTGTCGTCAACCGAAATCGTTTCCTTCGGACCACCCGTCCAACCTCCCGGGAAGCCATCGGCCGGCTCTGCTTCAAAGCCGAGTATCTTTGCCAGTGTCGCCGGATCGGTTGGCTTCTGCGCCTGCGCCGGCAACATTAAGACCGCGCTGAGAAGTGTAAGTAGTAACCGCGCCATGGACTAATGATAGGACTCTCCGCGCGTCAGCGGCTCCGCGGCGAGCCCAACCCCCGATTACACTATCTAAGAGTGTCTCCCAATCACCAACTCACCCGCTGGTGGCGATGGGCCGTCGTGCTTGCTCCTGGCCTCCTGCTCTATTTCCTCCCGCTCCACTCACTCACCTCCCCGCAGAGCCGCTTGCTGGCCGTGTTCGTCTCGACCATCGTCGCGCTGGTGGCGCAGCCCGTGCGCATGGGCGTCAGCGTAGTGATTGCCATGACCCTGCTGGCCTCGACCGGCACGCTGCCGCCCGCCCAGGTGCTCTCCGGTTTCGGCAACCTCACCGTCTGGCTGGTCTTCATCGCCTTTCTTTTTTCCCGCGCCGTTACCTCCACTGGTTTCGGCACGCGCCTCGGCTACCTGTTCATCCGGCGCTTCGCGCGCACCCCGCTGAGCCTCGGCTATTCTCTGGCGGCCGCCGACCTGGTCCTCGCCCCTTTCATCCCGTCCGACACCGCGCGCGGCGGCGGCGTAGTCTTCCCCATCACGCGTGGCGTGGCCGCGGCGCTCGGCTCCGAGCCCGGTCCCACCGCGCCGATCATCGGCAGCTTTCTGACGCTGGTCTCCTTTCACACCACCTACGTCGCCTCCGCCATGTTCCTCACGGGCATGGCCGCCAATCCTTTGATCGCGGAATTCGCGCGCCAGATCGGCCACGTGGAACTCACTTGGGGCCGCTGGCTCGCGGGTTCCATCGTCCCCGGCTTAATCAGCTTGACTGTGATTCCCTGGTTCCTCCTCCGCGCCGTCCGGCCGGAACTCCGCGACACCGCGCCCGCGCGCGAGTTAGCGCGCGCCCACCTGGAGAGCATCGGCCCGCTGCGCCGCGAAGAGAAATGGCTGGTGGCAATCTTTCTCGGCGTCATGGCCGGTTGGGTCACGTCGCCCTGGCACGGCATTCCCAATACCTTCGTGGCCATGGCCGGCCTCTCAGCGCTCTTGCTGGCCCGCGTCATCACCTGGGACGACCTGCTCTCCGAGAAGCGCGCCTGGGACGCGCTCATCTGGTTCGCCCCGCTGGTCATGATGTCCGACGCCCTCAACCAGGCCGGCGTCGTCAAAATCCTGTCCGGCAAATTGTTCGGCCTGATGCCCGGCTGGCCGTGGGTGCTGGCCTGGCTCGCGCTGTCCGTAGCCTACATTTATATCCACTACAGCTTCGCCAGCATGACCGCGCAGGTCACCGCGCTCTATCCCGGCTTCCTCGCCGCCGCCCTGGCCGCCGGAGTCCCGCCCATGCTGGCCGCGCTTCCGCTGGCCTATTTCTCCAGCATCAACGCCGCCATGACGCACTACGGCACCGGCTCGGCCCCGGTCTTTTTCGGCGCCGGTTACGTCCGCCAGACCGACTGGTGGCGCCTCGGCTTCCAGATCTCGCTCATCAATCTGGTCATCTGGCTGGGCATTGGAGTATGTTGGTGGAAGCTGATCGGGCTCTGGTGAGCATACACGCTCGGGCCCCATCCAGCGTCAGGATCTTTATGCGGAGCTATCGAATCGCTCGCTACACCCTCGCAGCCGCTCTGTTCTTGAGCGCCGCCCACGCGCTGCCCAGCAAAAGCACGCCCGCAGCCAAGGCTAAGCTCGACGAAGCCCGCGCCGCGCTCAAAGACAAGGACGAAGCCAAAGCCGAGGCCGCCTTCCGCGCAGCCATCGAGCTCGATCCCAATTTTCTCGACGCTCACGAGGCCTTCGTCCGCGCTGTGAACGCCGCAGAACGCGAAAAAGTGAAAGACGTTCCGGAAGCTCAGAAGCAGGCCGCCAACCAAAAAGCCTCTGATGACGCCGACCGCAAGCTGGATGCGATCTACCAGGAGTGGGTGAAACGGTATCCCACCAAAGCTGCGTTCCTGTACATGCTGGGCGACATCTACATGTACACCGACTACGACAAAGTCGAGCGCTACACTCTGCAAGCCATCCAAGTTGATCCCAAGTTTACGTCCGCCTATCAGAACATGGCGCTGATCGAAGAGGTCCGCGGTAACACAGCCAAGCGCATGGACTATCTCAAGCGAGCCGCCGGCGCCGATCCCACCGACGAATCGGCCGCGTTCTATTACGCCAACGCCCAGCGCGATTTTAATCCGGCACTGTACCGCAAGCTGTCGGAGGAAGTGGCGACGCGCTTCCCCACCAGCGAGCGCGGCGCCCAGGCGCTCTACTGGCTGGCCTTCGACTCCCCCACGCTCGCCGATAAAATCAAGTACCTCGAACAGTGCAAGTCGGCCTTTCCGCCCGACAAATTCTCGTGGTCGGATTCCGCCATGGAATTGCTGTTCGAAGCCTACGGCAAAACCGACCCGGCGAAGGCCCTCGCGCTGGCGGACGAAATGGTACATCACTTTGCGAAAGCCAACGACAAGACATGGGCGAACCTTTGGAAGTATCAGACGTTCCTGGTGCACGCCCGTGCCTGGCTCAACGAGGGGACCCAGAAGAGCGCGCTCGAAGCTGCCCGCTTGCTTGAGGACACAGTTGCTGACAAGTTGCTTCCGCGCTACCTCGACTCGACGCCGCTGTATCTGCTCCAGGCTGAGGCCGCCGATGCCGGCCGTCAGCAATCCGCCTACGACGTTCTCCTGAAACCCATGGCCGATCAGCCGAACGACGATCTGCATACCGCCCTGCTGCAATACGGCGCCAAACTCAACAAGACCTCCGCGCAAGTCGAGGCCGGCATCCGCGCGCTGCTCGAAGTCAACGCTTCCACGCCCGCGCCTTTCACGCTGCCCCATTACGGCGACGAGCAACCCACATCGCTGGCCAACTATCGCGGCAAAGTCGTCCTGCTGAATTTCTGGTATCCCTTCTGCGGCCCGTGCCGCGGTGAAGCGTCATTTCTGCAAAAGGTGCTGGAGAAGTACGGACCTCGCGGCTTCGTGATCCTCTCGCCCAACGTGCATCCCGCGGAAGATCAGTTCGTGCTGCCCTATTTAAAAGGTTACGGTTACGGCTTCATCCCTCTGCGCGCCAGCCAGGAGTTTGCCGAGAAGCAGTACAACGCGCGCGGCATGCCCGCGAATTTCCTGATCGATCGCGAAGGCCGCGTCCTCTACAAGCCCCGCGTCATCCGCGGCGCCGATGCGCAGCGCACGCTGGAATTGCAGATCGAAGCTCTGTTGCCTCCCCAAGAGAACACCAGGCCCGTCGATGCCGGCGCGGTGCTCGAGCCTGCTAGCTTGCCCGCCGGCGCCAAGGGACGCTTCGAAATCGTCCTGCGGCTGGCCGATGGCGCGCACGTCAACTCGCATGAGCCGGCCGACCAGCACCTCATCGGTACCACTTTCACACCCGAGCCCGCCGCCGGAATCGTCTGGGGCGCGCCCGAATATCCGCCGATCTCCTCCGTCACGGAGTGGTACGCCACCGATCCGCTTTCGGTCTACCAGGATGGCGACGTCGTCACCGTGCCCTTCACTGTGAGCCCCTCCGCCGGTTCGAAGCCGGTCACACTCGGCGGTACGCTGCGGGCGCAGGCGTGCGATCACGAAAAGTGCTATCCGCCGCGCAGCATCCCTCTCTCTGCGCAACTCACCATCTCGGGAAAATAATGGGCGAATACGATTCCGAAGAACTTTCCAAAATCGTAGCTGAGCTGAATCGCGCCGCTCCCAGCCAGAAACGGGCCCCCGCGCGCGGATCGCAAGCCACGCCGACGCTCGACAAACTGCTCAACCTGGCGGCCGCGCGCAACGCCTCCGATATCCTGCTGGTGGCCGGCGCGCCCGCCATGTTGCGCGTAACCGGCAACCTGACACCGGCCTCGGGCCCGCCGCTCGATGCCGAGGAAGTGCGCAGCCTGGTGACGCCGCTGCTTGAACCGGCCCAGCTCGACGAACTGCACCGCGTCAAGTCGCTCGATTTCGGTTTCTTCCGCGACGGCATCGGCCGCTTCCGCGTCAACGTGCATCACCAGCGCGGCACCCTGGCGGCCTGCATCCGGCTCCTGCCTTCGAAGATTCCTTCGCTTGAATCTCTGCACCTGCCGTCTTCTCTCGCCAAGCTCGCCGAACGCCGCCAGGGCCTGGTTCTGCTCACGGGACCCACCGGCTGCGGCAAGTCTTCCACGCTCGCAGCGCTCATCGATATCGTCAATACCCGCCGCGCCGCCCACGTCGTCACCATCGAGGATCCGGTGGAATACCAGCACGCCAACCGCAGCGCCGTCATCGAGCAGATTGAAGTCGGCCGCGATACGCCGGATTTCGCCGTCACTCTGCGCAGCATCATGCGGCAGTCGCCGGACGTCATCCTGGTTGGCGAAATGCGCGACGCCGAAACCATCTCCACCGCGCTCACCGCCGCCGAAACCGGCCACCTGGTCCTTTCCACGCTCCACACCAACGACACCATCCAGAGCGTCTCCCGCATCCTGGACACGTTTCCTTCCTCCAACCAGCCGCAAATTCGCCAGCAGTTGTCGCTGGCTCTGCTCGCCATCGTCGCCCAGCAGCTCGTGCCCGGCCTCGATGGCGTGGTGCGCTGGCCCGCCACCGAAATCATGCTCTCGACCGATGCCGTCCGCGCCCTCATCCGCAAGGGTGACGACCATCAGCTCCGCTCGCAGGTTTCCGTGGGCAAATCCGAGGGCATGATGACCATGGAGCAGTCGCTCGCCGAGCTCGTCCGTGCCAACCGCATCACGCGCGATACAGCCTACGCGCACTGCTACCGCGCCGACGATCTCCAGCGGTACTTGGGGTAACCGCAGCACCCGCGCCGTGCGCCATAGAATATGTGAGGATTCGCCTCTTCTATGCGCTTCTGGCCGCGAGTCTGACCGTCGCGCAGCCGCAGCCATTCGCCAGGTCCAACGCAATGCTGGTGACGATGAGCGTCGCGGTGCAAGGCGGGAACGGCAACTCCATCGAGAATCTCTCGGCGAAAGATTTTACGGTTACCGAAGACGGGGTCCCGCAGATGATCGTGCTGTGCGAGTATCAGAATCTCGACGCACCGGTTCAGATCATCCGGCCCGGAGATGTGCCGCAGCAACAGATTTCCCCGGCAAAGCCAGGCGCCGTGCCTTATCTCAACCGGCGTCTGTTGGTGCTCTACTTCGACCTTACCGGTATGCAGGCCCGGGATAGCTCGCGCGCGATCTCAGCCGCGAAAGAGTTCGTCGCCAGCAGGATGCAGCCGGCCGACTTGGTGGCCTTGATTCGCAATCGCGAAGACGGCATGCGAGTGCTGGAAGATTTCACCGACGACCGCGCGCTGCTGCTGGGCGACCTCGAGAAGCTCGACGGCCCCGAGCCCGCAGGCGGAGTCATCGCGGACAGCGGGGCATGGACCGCTAACGATGCCGAGGCCATCATTCTCCCGGCCAACCGCCAACTGGCGGCATTGCAGAGTGTTGCGCGGATGCTCGTCTCATTGGGGGACCAGAAGGCGGTGGTCTGGTTCACCAGCGGCGCTCAATTCAGCGCCCCCTTCAACCATGCGCAACTCCAGGCTACGATCAACGCCGCGGTCCTCAGCAACGTATCCCTTCACCCCATCGATGTCGGAGGCTCGGCCACACGTTCCGCAAGCGATACCCTCCATTCGCTGGCTGCACAGACCGGCGGCACAGCATCGCTGGATACGCAGAACCTTGCGGCGGCTCTCGTCCAGGCGCAGAAATCGATCTCAAATCACTACTTGATTCTCTACTACTCGACGAATACCAGATTCGACGACACGGTTCGGCACGTCCAAGTCAAGTTGATCGCAAAGACCGATGCGAAGCTGAGCTATCGTCAGAGCTTCTGCGTCCCCCACTCGATGCGAATTTCTCCTCGCTCCAACATCGAACAACGGCTCGCGGATGCGTTGGCCGCGACCGATCCTGTCGTCGAAATTCCCATGGCTCTGGAAGAAAGCTCCTCGCGTCTCCCGAGCGGCCACTATTCCCTGCTCGTCACAGCCAGGATTCCCGGTCAGGAGCTTGTCAACGCGTATCGTCACGGGGAAGAGCAGGCCGTGATCGAATTCATGGGCGAAATCAGGGACCGGAGCGGGAAGAAGGTCGCGAGCCTGCGCGACCAACTGGCCGTCCCCTTCGCCCCCTTCAAGGGCGATCCCCGGACATTGAATCAAAAGAAATCCGTGGAGTATCGCACCACTTTCGCACTAGCGCCCGGCAATTACACACTGAAGCTGGTGGCGAGCGAAGCTTTTTCGGGACGAACCGGAACCTACCAATTGGTCTTCACGATTCCCCGCCGCTGACAAACCTCACAACAGCATTCTCATGGCGCGACCTTTGTCCAGCCCGCCTTACACGCCAGTGTCAGCCCATCCCCCATCGTGGCCATCGCCAGCGTGACGCGACTATCCTCGTGGAGTTTGCGGTTGAAGGCCCGCATCGCCTCGGTGTCCGCGTCCTGCTGTTCGGGGTCCGCCACTTTTCCCTTCCACAGTACGTTGTCCACCGCGATCAATCCCCCGGGCCGCAGCAGCTCGAGCGCCCGCTCGTAGTAATTCGGGTAGTTTGGTTTGTCCGCGTCGATGAACGCGAAATCGAAGCTCCCCGCATCGCCCCCGGCAATCAGCGCATCCAGCGTCTCAATGGCCGGCGCCAGCCGCAAATCGATCCGGCTCTCGACGCCCGCCGCGCGCCAGGTGCCGCGCGCCAGCGCCGCATATTCCTCGCTCACGTCGCAGGCCACCAACCTGCCGTCCGCGGGCAGTGCCAGCGCCACCCACGTCGAACTGTAGCCCATGAAGACGCCCACTTCCAGCGCCTTGCGCGCGCCCATCAGCCGAGCCAGCAGGTGGAGGAACTGGCCCTGTTCGGGCGCAATTTGACAGGATGCCTGCGGATGGTTCTCGGTCTCTTCCCGCAGGCGCCGCAACGCCTCGGGCTCGCGCAGTGTGACCTTGCGGACGTATTCCGCCAGCCGGTCCGTCATGGGGGTGTAGTTTCTGGACATGCAGAATCCAATTCTACCCCGGCCGCTACTGGCAGTCAGTGAGACAGTCCCACCTGGAGCTGTGAAAAATCGGTTGGCAGGCGAAAGCGCCTGCCCCACAAAAACGCAAGCCCCTGCGCGCCAAAGTGGGACAGACGCTTTCGTCTGTCAACCCGGCTATCCCGGCGGGGAAGCTACCTTGCCGCGGTTTGCAGCACTGCGGTCTCGACGGCCCGCGCCACTTCCTCGGGCGCCAGGCCGCCGTCCACAGTGCGCACGGCGGCCTCGCCGTACCACCCCAACACCGGGCCGGTGAGCGCCCGGTAGGCCGCCAGGCGTTGGCGGATCACCGCCTCCTGGTCGTCGTCCCGCATGATCAGTTGCTCGCCATCGTCGTCGCACCGATCGGGCTGCCGCGGCGCCTGCCACATCACGTTGTAGATGCGCAGGCACTTCGGACATTGGCGCCGCGCCGTCAAACGTACCACCAGCGCCTCCTCCGCCACATCCAGGTGGATCACCATCGGGTCCGGCAATCCGCGCTCCCGCAGCATCGCCGCAAACTGCTTCGCCTGCGGCACCGTGCGCGGATATCCATCCAGCAGGAATCCGCCCGCGCAGTCCGGCCGCGCGATACGCGCCGCCACCAAGCGGTTCACAAGATCGTCGCCCACGAGCCCGCCGCCCGACATGATCATGCAGGCCTTCCGGCCCAGCTCCGTTCCGGCCTTGCACTCCGCGCGGAATATTTCGCCCGTGGAGATGGCCGGAATCTGGAAGCGCTCCGCCAGGTGGGCCGCTTGCGTGCCCTTTCCACATCCCGGCGGACCAAACAGCAAAAGGATCACTTGAACCTCCGCGGCTTGCCTGCAATTCATCAATATATATAAAGGCCTGAAACTATTAAATAAAGCAAGCCTGTTTGCAGCCTAACTCTTGTGCGCCTTCGAAATCAAGGCCGGGGGACTCCGCTGACTCCGCTCCCTTACGGTCGCGGCTCGGTCGGGCGCGGCTCGGTCAGAATACTGCCGTCCGCCCGCAACTTCAACTGCTGGTCGCGCCACTCCACCTGCCGCCCGAACAGGCCGCACACCCAAACCGCAAATCCGAACAGGTCACGCACCGGGATCAGCCAGAAGTTCGGCGCCACTCGCGGGTCGCGCAGGATTCCCGCGCCGGTCATCACGCCGGCCGTCAGCCGCAGGCCCAGCGCCGCCGCGCCCGCCCACCACTGGCCGGCCGCAAACGCCACTAACGCCCACACCGTGGCCTGCGTCACTCCGAACCCGCAATATCCCAACGGACGCGACACCCGGATGGTCCGCGACCACCGCAACTGGTGCCGCCACACCTGCCCCCACGATCCTGCGCCGAGCCCCGTCTCCACCACCACCGAAGCAAATTCGATGCGCAGCCCCAGTGCGCGGATGTGCTTCCCCAGTTGGTAATCGTCGGCCAGGTATTTAGCGATCGCTTCGAAACCGCCAATCCGCCGCAGCGTTTCCGCGCGGAAGACCATGGTCGAGCCCAGCGCAAATTCCGCCTGCCCCAGCAGCCGCGCCACCATCACACTGGGCGCGAACTCCGTGGCGATGCCCAACGCCTCGCAAGCGGCTGCCGCCGAGTCCGGCCGCGCGCGGTACAGGCACGTCACCAGGCCGATGCCGGGATCGGTGAGTGGCGCCGTGGCCTCTTCCAGGTACCCGGGCTCCACCACGATGTCGCTGTCGTTCACCAGCAGCACCTCGCACCGCGCGTGCCGCGCCAGTTCCGCCAGCACGCCCACCTTGGCGTTGGGCGCGTCGGTCGAAACCAGCACTCGATCGATGCGCTGCCGCGGAAATTCGCGCTTCAGCCGCTCGATCTCGGCCACCGCCGGATCGTTCGCATCGGTGAACCCGAAGAGAATTTCGTACTCCTTATAGTGCTGCATGGCATGCGAGCGGATGGCTTCATAGAAGTGCGGATCCTTGCCATGCACCGGTTTCAGGATGGAGACCGGCGGCCTGGAGCCCGCGCCGCCGTGCCACGCCAGCCGATTCCGCCACACCGCCGCCGCCACTACCGCCAGCAAGTAGTAGGCCGCCGCCGCGATCGCCGGTATCGCCAGGAGGATCACAGGGAAACCAGCGCCACCCCGCAGATCACCAGCGCCGCGCCCGCCCAGCGCAGCCGGTTGACCCGTTCCTTCAGAACATATTTGGCCAGTACCGTTTCGAGCACGTAGGTCACCGCCGATACCGGAACCGCGAAACTCAGCTCCGTCACCGACAGCAGCTTCATCAGCGCGAAGAAGGAGACCGCCATCGAAACCACCGAAGCAATCACGTAGCGGTTGCGCGCCAGCACCCCCAGCGCCCGCCCCAACGCGCCCGGCCGGAAATCGCGGATTTCGCCGTGCCGCCGCATTCCATAGGCCTGCAGCACTTCACCCGCCGTGGTGGCCGCCACCATGATTCCCACAATCAGCCACTTCACCGCGCCGCCCCCGTGCCGTGGTGCGATCCCGTGGTCTGCGGCTCCGTGCCGCCGCCCACCAGCATCACCCCGGCCACAATCAGTACGATGCCCACCCATCGCGCCATGGTGATCCGTTCGTCGAGGAAAACGCGCCCCAGCAGCGCCACCACCACGTACCCCACCGCCGTCACCGGCACCACGTAGCTCAGGTCCGCCCAGCTCAGCAGCGCCATCCGCGAAAGCTGCCAGACAATCAGCAACACCACGCCCAGCGCCACCCACGGCTGGAACAACGCGCCGATATATTCAAATGGAGTGTGGAGCGAGCGAGGCATGCCCCGCTTCATGAAAAAATCGCCGAAGGCGTTGGCGAGTACCACCACCGGGACGCAAATCCACGTCTTGAGCCGCAGGCGCGCCGTTTCGGAACTCATGCCGCCGTCAATCGCCCGAGCTGGCGGCCACCGGCGCCGTCTTCGCGGCCGCCTTGTGATCGGCCACAAACTTCTTCCGCTTGGACCGCAGTGCCATGTATTCCCGTGCTTCCTTGGTGAGCCGCTTCCGCTCGTCGTTATTGAATACGGCCTTCCTCACGATCCGCCAGATCACCCGCGGCCGGAAGAAATACTCGCCGTAGAAACGCTCCACGAACTCCACCAGCTCGCCTTGGTCCAGGCCCGGGTAGATGATGTTGGGAAGCTGGTGGCCCATGTCATCGGTCATCGCATCGATGGTGATGAGGTTGTTCTTCTTGACGTAGTCGTAGAATTCCGTCCCGGGATACGGATGCGCAATCGACACCTGAATGGTTTCCGTGTCCAGCTTCTTCGCAAAATCGATGGTCTTGCGGATGCTCTCGCGCGTCTCGCCCGGCAGCCCGATGATGAAGTCCCCGTGGATCAGCAGGCCCAGCTTCTTGCAGTTCGCCGTGAAGCGCTGCGCCATCTCCACGGTGGCGCCCTTCTTGATGTTCTTCAGGATCTGCGGATCGCCCGATTCATATCCCACGATCAACAGCCGGCAGCCGGCTTCCTTCATGGCCTTCAGCGTGTCGTAGTCGGTGGTGACGCGCGACGTGCACGACCAGGTGGCCTTCAACGGTTGCAGTTTCTTGCACAGCTCAATGGTCCGCTCTTTGCGATAGTTGAACGTGTCGTCGTCGAAGAACAGTTCCTTCATCTGCGGGAACAGCTCCATGGCGTAGCGCACTTCGTTGGCAACGTCATCGGTGGAACGCAGCCGCCACCGGTGCCCCGAGTGGGTCTGCGGCCACAGGCAGAACGTGCACAGCGCCGGACAGCCCCGCGAGGTGTACAGCGAGACGAACGGGTTCAACAGAAACGGCACGTTGTAGCGCGTGATGTCCAGGTCGCGCTTATAGGTCTTCGTTACCCACGGCAGCGCGTCCAGGTTTTCGATCACCGGCGCTTCCGGGTTGTTGACCACCTGTCCGTTCTTGCGGAAGCTCACCCCCGCGATCTCTTCTAGGGGTTTGCCCCTGGCGTAGTCCACGATCTGGTAATCGAACTCGCGCCGCACCACGAAATCGATGGCCGGCGTTCCCAGCAGCGTCTTCTCCGGCTCGGTGGTCACCGGCGGTCCCACGAAGGCCACCTTCAGCTTGGGGTTGACGTCCTTCATCATCTCCGCCATCTTCACGTCCACGTGAAAGCCCGGTGTCGACGTGTAAAGCACCAGCAGTTCGAACTGCCTGGCCATCTCGACGGTCTGCTCGATGGACACTTTGTGCGGCGGCGCGTCCAGCACTTTGCTGTCCGGCAGCATCCCCGCCGGGTAGCACAGCCACACCGGATACCAGTAGGATTCGATCTCCCGCGAGGCCGGCCAGCGCGAGCTCGCGCCGCCATCGAAGCCTTCGAAAGATGGGGGATTCAGAAACAACGTCCTCATGTAATCTCCAGTCGAACCGAACCTCCGGCCGCGCTTATTGAATTTGGGGCTCTCCGGCAACCGGCCGGACATCGATCGCATAGTTACTGAACTGGACGGTCATTTCCAGTGTGCCGATGCCCAGCCGCGTATCCACTACGCTCTGTTCTTGCTTCGGCACCGAAATTCCGTTCCGGATTTCGTACTTCCGGACGAAAGCCACCTTCTTTAGAAAAACCGACGGCGATTTCACCAGGTAGCCCGATTCCTGCACCCGCAGGAAGGTCTGAGCGTCGATCCAGATTTCGCCCTTGAACAATCCCTGGCGCTTCCGTTTTGGCGTCACCTGGAACTCGTGCACGTCCCGTCCGTCCAGTTGCTTGCGGCCTTTGTACTTGAAATTGTAGTTTTCCGGCATCACCGCAACCGACGCCTCCGGCTCTTCCTGGGCTTCGGCTTCCGCCGCCAGGTAACGGTTGATCACCTGGCTCTTCACCGTCCGGTCGCCTTCAAACCGCAACATCTCGTAGGTGATGTGTCCCAGCGCCGTGATGCGCCGCAGAGCATGCAACTTACCTTGTTTCTTTAGTTTGGGAATTGCCGCCGCGATTTCGACGTTCATGCTGGCGGCCTGGATCATGCGGTCCTGCCCCCGCGTGGCGGCGCGGTAATTCTCTACAATGCGCTCCGGCACCGACACCACAGGCGTTTCCGCCCTCAGTGCCATGCACGCGGTAATCGATAACAGGATGACGCGGACCTTCAATTTACAGACCTCGACTCAACCGAATGAATACTTAATGCTTAAGTCTAGCAAGATCAGGGGTTGCAGGCAATCGGCAGGCTGCGCCCATGTGGGGCCAGGCTTTCAGCCTGCCGCCGGCTTTTAGCCGGCGTTCTTCGCGCTTGTGGCGAGACGCCGGGCAGAAGCCCGGCGGCAGGCTGAAAGCCTAATGCCACATAGTTTTCGCACCACCACGCACTTGCATTGATCGTGGGGCAGTCCCCCTGGACTGCGGCCGACGCCCCCGTCGGCCTGCTCGCGCTTTGCAGGATGCTGATATCGTTGCTCCGGCAGCGGGACGAGGGCGTCCCGCGCAGACCGGGGGGTCTGCCCCACAAACTCTTGCAGCATTCCCGGTATTGGGAAAACTATGTGGCATTGGGCTGAAAGCCCGACCCCCACAGGCGCGACGGCGATTCCACTCTTATGTCGCACTCTGGTGTCATTGGCCTTGGGCGCCAGGGGATGAGATGCGGTGCCACCATGCCGATGAACTCGCGGATCTGTAAGTGGTTTTTGATTACAGTTGAATCCGCAACCGAATGAAGACACTTATGGCGTGAGAACGATGGGAAATACAAAAGGCGTTGCGGCGGCCGGGGCTCTCGGACTTTTCGCCGGGCGTGTCTCCGGATTCTCTCGGACCCTATTACGGGGCGGCCGCCAATGATTTGAACCGCATCTTCAGGGTTGACGACGCTGAATGGCGCCACGCTCCCCAATTCAATGCTTGATTCTCTGAAAACCGTACTCCACGCGGGCAAAATGCCGGAATGTTTCGGGGTTGTGAAATCGA
>PMTR01000020.1 GCA_003167255.1 Bryobacterales bacterium | reverse complement strand
CGCTGAGACGCGGAGAAGACTGAAGAGTTGGAGAGTTGTTGCAGATAATGACTACCGGAGTTGCGAAAGGGGAGACGGGCTCAATCGAGATATTCGTTTCTCTTGTTTTCTCGGCGTCTCCGGGGTGAAGGGCCGCCTGAAGGCGGCTGCGGGCAAGATTGCCCGCCCCACGCGGCTGTGTCATACTTTTTCCATGTCTACGGCCGTCGTCAAGATGGAGCCAAAGTCCGAGGGAATCGCTACTCCGCGCAAGAAGCGGCCTAAGGAACTTGCCGTCATCACCGAATGCTGCACGGGGTGCGCCGGATCGCCGGCCTGCGTGCCCTATTGCCCGGTGGCGGATTGCATGTACTGGGTGCCCGATGTAGATCATCTGCCTTTCGGCCGTATCGAGGTGGATGCCATCCTCTGCATCGGCTGCAAGAAATGCACCAGCAAGGGTCCCGATGGCGCTTTCCTGGACGGCTGCCCCTGGGACGCCATAGAAATGGTAGCTATAGAAGAGGTGGAGATTCGCATCGGCCTCAAAATGCCGGTCTGATCTCCCGATAACAATGGCTCTAGACATTCAACAGAAGGAGCACGAGGGCGTCACCATCCTCGATCTCACGGGCCGCATCACGGTGGGCCCGGAAGCTTCCGCGCTGCGTGAAAAAGTAGGCGCGCTCACCACCGGCGGCCTGAAAAACCTGGTGCTCAGTCTGGGTGGCGTCAATTACATCGATTCTACCGGCCTCGGCGCGCTGGTGATGTGCGCGACCACTTTGCGCAAGAACGCCGGTGTGGTCAAGCTGCTCAACCTCACCCGGCGCAGTATCGAGCTGTTGGTCATGACCAAGCTGGCTACGGTCTTCGAAATCTTCACCGACGAGCAGGACGCGGTCAACAGCTTTTACCCCGACCGCAAGCTCAAGACCTTCGATATCCTGAGCTTTGTACAGGACCAGAAGAATAAAGGGGAATAGCCGCCCGTGCCATTGGTGGTCATCGGAGGCGTGGCCGCTGGCTTGAGCGCCGCCGCGCGGGCCCGGCGGGTGGACCCGCATCTCGAAATCATCGTTCTCGAAAAAGGTCCCGTCATTTCTTACGGCGCCTGCGGCCTTCCGTATTTCGTGGAGGGCCGTATCCGCCGGCCCGAGCAGTTGGTGGTCTACACCCCGGAGTACTTCCGCAAGCAGCGCCAGATCGACGTCCGCACCAACTCGCGGGTGGTCGCCATCTCTCATCCCCGGCGCGAAGTTTCACTTGAATCCGGCGCCCGTGTGCACTACGAGCGTCTGGTGATCTCGACCGGCGGGCGCTGCGATCCGTCGGCCATCGCCGGCGGCCAACAGCCGCACGTCTTCACGCTTCACACCCTGGATGACGCCACGCGCCTCCGCGCCTTCATCGCAGAGAAACATCCGCGCCGCGCGGTGGTGATCGGCGGCGGTTATATCGGGCTCGAAGCCGCCGACGCGCTGCGGCGCAACGGCCTGAGGGTCACCGTGCTCGAACGTTCCCCGCACGTGCTGCTGCGTGACGATGCCCATTGGAATGCGCTGGCCCGCCGCCAGCTCGAGCTGCACGGCGTGGAACTGCGCTGCGGGGTGGAAGTCCGGTCCATCGAGCCCGACCGCGTCGCCGATTTCCCCGCGGACCTGGTGATCGTCTCCGCCGGCTTCAAGCCCAACGTCGAGCTGGCCGCCGAGGCCGGCGTCGACATCGGCCGCACCGGCGCCATCCGCACCGACGACCGCATGGAAACTTCCCTCCTTGGTGTTTTCGCCGCCGGCGATTGCGCCGAAGTCACTCACCTGGTGACCGGACGCCCCACGTGGATTCCCCTCGGCACCACCGCCAACAAGGCCGGACGGGTGGCCGGCGCCAACGCCGCCGGCGGCCGCGAGCGTTTCCCCGGCATCGCCGGCACGTCCATCGTCTCGGTTTTCGGAATGGCGTTCGCCGCCACCGGCCTCTCCGTCAGCGAAGCGCGCGCCGCGAGTTTCTCGCCCGTCTCCGCGCGCATCGAAGCGCTTTCGCGCCCGGGCTATTTTCAGGGGACCAAGACTACCGTCGAGCTGGTGGCGGACCGCGCCACGCGCCGTCTGCTCGGCGCGACCGTAATCGGCGAGCAGGACGCCGCCGGCCGCATCAACGTGGTCGCAACAGCGCTGCAATCGCGCCTTCGCGTCGACGAATTCGAGCAGCTCGACTTGGCGTACTCGCCGCCCTTCTCGACCGTATGGGATCCGTTGCTGGTGGCGGCCCAGCAACTCATGAAGGAACTGTAAGCAAGGGCTTCGCCCTTGANNCGGACGAGGGCGTCCGCCCTACTGGTTCAAAAGCCAGGTTCCGATTTTTTCCAAAGCAACCGGCGAGATGGTCTCCTCAATTTGCGCGTACTCGGACACGGATCCGGTCTTGGCGGTTTGGAACAGATGATTCAGGCCGGGAAGCTCGACTGCTTCGAAGCGCTTGTTGCCGCCTTCTTCGAGCGCTTTGCGGATGGCCGGCAGGTTTTGTTGGGGCGGCACTTGCGTGTCTTGGGACCCGTTGATCGCCAGCACAGGACACGTCAGTTTGCGCAGCGCGGGCGCGGGATCGTAAGTCAGGAAGTAGCGATACCAGACCGACGTGAGCTGCCGATAGACGGTCTCAAATTGCGCGTCCGGCATGGCCGTGCCCAGCAGGTCGCGCAGTTTCTGCTTCAAGATGGTTTGGTCTTTTTCCTGCTCCACCAGGTCGAGTATTTTGCGCTGCAACTGGCCGGCCTGCAGCGCCTGGTCGTGGCTCATGCCGGCGGCTTCATTGCCCGCCACCACTTGCGCGACGATGATCTGGTCGCCGGGAACCCCGGAGCCGGCCATCATCACGATGAACGCCACGTCCTTATTCCGCGCCGCTACCATGGGGGCGATCACGCCGCCTTCGCTGTGGCCGATAAGACCGATTTTGCGGGTGTCGACCTCGGACCGCGTCTTCAGGTACGCGACGGCGGCTTCGGTGTCGGTCGAGAAATCGGCTGTGGTGGCAGTGGCAAAGACTCCGCCGGATTTCGCCGTTCCACGGTCGTCCGTGCGCAGCACCGCAATGCCCCGGCGCGTCAGATAGTCGGCCAGCACCAGGAATGGCTTGTGACCCATGAGGGCTTCGTCGCGATCCTGGGGGCCCGAGCCGGTGATCAGCGCAACCGCGGGAAATGGGCCTTTGCCCTGCGGGATGGTCAGCGTGGCGGCCAGTCGAAGGCCCGCCGCCTGGTTCTCGTACGTGACGTCTTCTTCGCGATACGGATACGGCTTGACGGGGTTCTGCGGCCGGCGCGGCGGGGCGGCCGCGGCTGCCGCGCCGCGCTTCAGCACCAAGGGCAGAGAACCGCCGCCTTGCATGAAAGTGCCCTCGATGGTGGAGAGATCTTTGGAAATGGCGCCATCGAATTTGACGCCGAGGGCTTTCAACTCCAGAGTGAACGCGAAGCCGTCGCGCTTCACCAGCGAAACCGGCAGGCCGCTCGCGCCCTGATCGGGGCTGTCCATGGTGGCGGTGAAACCGTCTTTGGTGCTGCTCAGATGCACAACCAGTCTGAGTGTCCCGGCGCCCGTATCGAGCGTGCCCTGCCAGGTTCCATCGATGTCCTGGCCCTGCGCGGCAAACGCCGCCGATAGAACCAGCGCCGTCATGAGGATCTTCGTCACTGTTTGGGATCTCCTACCGCCTATTATGGATCGCCTGGCGGCGGGAGGCGGGGGCTTATCGCGCGGTAATCGTCACGGCTGCGCTGGCGGAGCCGTCCACATAGACCACGAGTGGCACCTGGCTGCCGCCGAAAGACTGGGTATCGGCAAACTGGATTTGTAGTACCGCGGTGGACGCCGCCTGGCCCGCGGGCGCGGCGGCGATTTGAGTGACGCCCAACACCGTCATGAGCACGCCTGAGATTCTGACCTGCACGCGGGTGAGCGCGCCGGCTACCGACGGATCCACGTTGGTAACTGCGACGCTCAGGATATCGCCGGGGTTGGCGGCCGTCGTGGCATCGAGCGCCACGCCAACGGCGTTCGACACCGCGCCGGCGCCGATCGCCGCCGGCGGTCCATCGATCTGGATCCAAACGGGCGCCGTGACGGCCAATCCGTTACTCAGCACCAGCGTCGCCGGACCGGCGGCAAAACCGGCCGGGACGATGAAGTTCACCTGAGCCGGAGAGGCATACACGACCGGGACCGCCGCTCCGTTCAAGGTCACGACCGTCCCGCCGGACCCGAGCGCCAATCCCGAACCGAAGAGCGAGGCATAATCGCCCGCGCGCAGCGTGGTGGCATAGGTGAGGGCGTTATAGACCGGCAGCGCGAGGGCCGGCAACGCGCCGTTGGCCGGCAGGATTTCGAGGGTGGCCGGCGGGAGCACCTGGAATCCCGAAATCACATTCACCGAAGCCGGGCCGGGCGTGGCGTTGTTGGTCACCACGATGTTGGCCACCAGATGCGTGGGACTGAGAACCCACACGCGCCGTACCGAGATGTCGCTGGTCCCGAATCCCAAGGTCACCTGGCCGCTGATGAAATTGGTGTTGGTCGTGGTGATGTCGATCTCGGAAGCCATGCCGGCCGCGAGGGCTGGCGGGGTGACACTGGTAATCTGCGGCGCGTTGGCCGCCGGGTAGGAGTACACTACCGGGCTGGCGGACTGCAGGAACATGGAGTTCTGGCCGTCGGCCTCGAACGCGGTGATGGTCGAGGTCTGGCTGCCGGCGCCATCGGGCGGCAGCACGGTGATGAAGCCGTTGCCGGAATCGGTGGCGGCGAAGGGCGCGATCAATGCGGCCTCCAGGCCGTCGAAGAAGATGCGCGAATCGGCGGTGAGGCCGGCGCCGCCGATGGTCAGGTTGCCATCGGGATTCGGGGCCACGGAAGTGATCGCCGGAGGTTGCTTCGCGACCACCATGAAGGCATCGGGCAGCACGTACATATCGGAAGCTGCGCCCGAGCCGAACGTCAGCACCAGGTGGCGCGGACCCGTGATGGCGCTGTTGTTGGGGTTCGGGAAATCCATCACCAGGTAAGGGTCATATACAGCGGGGTTACAGGTGGCTGGGGTGTTACAAGTGGGGTACAACTGCATGGCCGGGTTCCCGAGATCGCCTCCCAGAACAGTGGCGGCCAGCGGAGCAGAGGGCGTCAGCAAATTGGAGGGAAGCGAGCCGTAGTTGGGTTGCGCGTAGACCCGCAGCTTCGGCTGGCTCGTGCTAGCGAAGGCCGGAGTCATCCAGATCGGGCTGGAAGCGTTGTAGGTGTATGTGTTGTGGTCCTTGTCTAGGTAGCAATAGGTCACAAGATCGTAGATGGGAACCGAAGTTCGCGCCACCACCGCAAAGTCTTCGTTGGTGAGCGACTGGCCGGCGGAGATGGTGAAAGTGGTGGCCTGCTTGGGATCGGTCGTGCCCGGATAGAAGACCGTCTGGAAGTAACCGCTGCGCGGGAAAGAGGCCGTGCCGTTCGCATCCACGGGTAAAGTGATGCCGGTTCCGTTGGACGGAATGGCGTCGGGCGGCAGCGGGTGCACGTACAACTGATATTGATTTGCAGGCAGCCCGTTGATGGTGTAAGTGCCGTCGGGGTTGGTGAGGGCGCTGACGGCCGGGCCGGTGGCTGGGATGGCGACCACGGATGCCAAATTGACCGCCGCGCTGCCTAAAGTAACGCGTCCGGAGATCGAACCGAAGTTAGTGGCCCAATTGGCTTTGCCGTAGAGTTCGGAGATCGCCGCGATGTCGTCGGCGTCCACCGGGCGGGAGCGGGACGTATTGCGGATGACGTCCTGCGACATGGCCGAAGCCGTCCAGGTATGCTGCAAGCCCAGGGCGTGGCCGAACTCGTGAACCGCGGTGGTGTAATACTCTTCGAGATAGCTGGGACCGGGGCCGTAATCGCTCTGGCTGGTGGTGTTGTTGGTGAGGATCACCAGTCCACGGGAAATCGGGAAGAACTGCCCGTTTGCTCCCGTCTGAACGGTGGCGAGTGTGGACATGACCGGAGTGCCCAAGCCGAGCAGGCCGGGCGGCAGCTCAGAGAAAATTACATCGCCACCGGGCGTGGTGGAGGCCGGCGTGGCGGTGTAGGTCTCGACGCCGCCGAAAGCCACTCGCAGATTGGAACTGGCAACGGAATTCCAGGCGGCCGCGGCCTGCTTGACCTCGCTTAAAACTGAACCCCAGGAATCGTTCAGGCCGTAGGTGGAAGGGCCGTCGCTGCTGGCGAAAAAGGTGATCGTGTTGTTCTGCAGTTTGCTGAGGTCGAAGGCTTCCGGTATGGGGATGTAAGACCCTTTGCCGAAGTGGACGTAGTGGTAATAGGCCTGGGAGGGCGCCACCAGCAGGAACACCGCCGCGGCGGCAGCCAGTGAGCGGAGGATGGCCCGGCGATTCCGCACCTAGTGGGCCCCTTTGCCGGCTATGGTCGCGGCGATCTGCGCACGCAACTGGCTCATGGTCATCATCAGGGTTTGATCCTTCACCTGCTGGCCGGTGCCACGCTGGAGCATCACTTCATGGCTAGTGCTGCGCGTGGTGGTGGGGTCGGCGGCGCCGTCCTGGGCGACCGAAAACAGACCCTGGGTGAGGCCCATGATCTGGGTGGCGCCGGACTTGCCGGTCCACAGGAAGAAAACGTATTCGTCGCCCACACTGAATTGCGGAACGCCGGAGAAAGTCTGGCGCAGATTGTTGGCGACGCCGCCCTGCACCACAAACTCGGCGGTCGCCGCGCTGGAGCCTTTGAGGGTTTCGCTCACGCGGATCTGGTAGTGGGTATAGATGATGGGGCCGGAGAACGCTGCGTTGGAACCGGTCACCTTGGCCCGGACGATGGTTGTCGAGCCGAGGATCATGTCGTTGAGCGAGAGACGCTCCAGGGTGGCGGAGGGGAGTGGCGCCAGGGAACAGGCCACCAGCAGCGCAGATAGAACGGCACGCTTCACGGAACTGGGAAGTGCACTTGCCATACCAATCGAACTAATTGATTTAAAGCAGGTTACCATTCCATTACTAAACCCGCATGGGTTTGCCGGACACGGGGTTGGGACAGGGTGTCCCAAAACGCCCGCGGCAGCTTACGTTTTCATAGGGGGAGTGGAACTCCTCCGCGGCACCGCGGACACGCACATCTGCATGGTAATACCCCTACAAGATAAGTGTAGTGCCACAATGATCTGGTCCGCTACTGACTCTTCTCGACACCCTGTGTGGGGTACGGACAGTCTCTCGAGCCCGGCGTCGGCATGAGTGCCGACGCGGCACGCACGAGTGCGTGCGCCACCACCACCGAACGTCTGTGAGAAATGCGCGTTAGGGCTTGGCGGGGCGCACGATCAGCATGGGAACCTGCAGGTTGTGGCGCACGGGATTGATGGTGTTGCCGAAAATCAGATCTTTCAAGCCGCCGTGGCCGTGAGCGCCCATGATGACCAGGTCGGTTTGGATCTCGTGCGCGTAGCGGACAATCTCCTTGCTGGGGGATGGCGAGTGGCAGATGGCGGTTTCGACGGTGACGCCCTGATCGCGGAGGGATTGCGCGATGCGATCCAGGTATTGCTCGCCGGCTTCGACTTCGGCGGTGGAAGAGTCCGGGCCGTAGACCTGGCTGGTGACGCCTTCTTCCACGTGCAGGAGAAAGACGCGCCCGCCGTGGAGGCGGGCCATGGCGGCGGCGTGGCTGACGGCCAGGCGGTCGAGCGCGGTGTGATCGAGCGGGACGAGGATGCGCTGGTAAACCAGGGCGGCGGCTTCGGCGCCGGCGGTTTCGGGAAAAACGACCGGCGCGCGCCCGGCGAGGCGGCTGCGGCGGCCGATGTAGGGTTCGAGTCCCACCCACAGCAACAGTAGCAAAACCGCCGCGGCTGTGGGGATGGTGACGATCCAGATGACGATTTGCCAAGGCCCAGGCGTGCTGAGCCAGCCCCGAACCGCCAGAAAGGCCAGCCAGAAATTGAGCCCGATGATCACGGCGGCGGTGATCCAGGAGAGCCATTGGACCCACGCGCGGTTGGCGAAGGCGCCCATGCGGGCGCGGTCGCTGGTGAAGTGGATCAGCGGCACTACGGCAAAGGGCAACTGCATGCTGATGATCACCTGGCTGAGCAGGAGGAGCGACAGGGTGGAGCTGCTGCCCATAAAGTAAATGGTGAGAGCGGCGGGAGTGATGGCCACGGAGCGGGTGATCATGCGGCGCATCCACGGCCTTATGCGGAAGTTGAGAAAGCCCTCCATGACGATCTGACCGGCAAGGGTTCCGGTCAGCGTGGAGGATTGGCCGGAACAGAGCAGTGCGATGGCGAACATGACGCCCGCCAGGCTGGTGCCGAGCAGCGGCACAAGGAGTTCGTGGGCCTGCTGGATTTCCGTGACGACGATGCCGTGTTTGAAGAACACGGCCGCGGCCAGCACCAGGATGGCGCAATTGACGAACATGGCGCCGTTGAGCGCCACCAGCAGGTCGATGAAGTTGTAGCGGCAGGCGGTACGCTTGGCCGGTTCGTCGTGCCCGATGCTGCGGGTCTGCACCAGAGCCGAGTGGAGGTAGAGGTTATGGGGCATTACCGTGGCCCCGATAATGCCGATGGCCAGGTAGAGACTGTCGCGGTTGAGGCGCGGCGCCAGGCCGCTGAAGATCTCCGATACCACCGGCTTGGCCCAGAACACTTCGATACAGAATGCCGCCGCGATCACGGCGATGAGCGAAAAGATGAAGGCCTCGATGGTGCGGATACCGAAGCTTTGGAAGAGGAGCAGGAGCAGGGTATCGGCCCCGGTGAGAATGACGCCGGCGAGGAGCGGGATGTGAAAGAGCATCTGGAGCGCGATGGCGGCGCCCAGCACTTCGGCCAGGTCGCAGGCGGCGATAGCGATTTCACAGAGAACCCAGAGGGCCAGGTTGACGGGGCGGGGATAGATTTCGCGGCAGGCCTGGGCGAGGTCGCGGCCGGAGACGATGCCGAAGCGGGCGCTGAGGGTCTGGAGCAGCACGGCCATGGCGTTGGACATGACCAGCACCCAGAGCAGGCGGTAGCCGAAGCGAGCGCCGCCTTCGAGGTCGGTGGCCCAGTTGCCGGGGTCCATGTAGCCGACGCTCACCAGGTAGGCGGGCCCGGCAAAAGCGAACATACGGCGCCAGACGGAGATCTGAGAAGTCCCGACGCTGGAGTGGACGTCGGCGAGCGAACGCGAATCGGGCTTGAGCTGTCCAGTAGCTGCCATGAACTTAACTATAGTTAAGCAAGATGGTCAGGGGAAGTCAACTCAATGCGCCTTTTCATCAGTTCGCCCACGTATTCGGTGGCGAAGCCAGGGGGGAAGCACTGC
Source organism: Bryobacterales bacterium (assembly GCA_003167255.1). Taxonomy (GTDB): domain Bacteria; phylum Acidobacteriota; class Terriglobia; order Bryobacterales; family Bryobacteraceae; genus PALSA-129. The sequence continues at coordinate 51,741 of PMTR01000020.1, read as the reverse complement.
ATTGCGGCGTACAACCGCCCGCCGGCCAGTTCACTCTATACGGTAGAGCACTGCTGGATTGGGCGGTTCTCAGACGCCGGCCTACTCGTACCGGAGAGCGGAAACCGGGTCGATGCGCGAAGCCCGCCGGGCGGGCACAAAGGCCGCCACCCCAGCCACCGCGGCGAGCGTACCCGCCGCACCGGCGTAGACCACGAGGTCCGCCGCCTGAATGCCGAATAACTGCGACTCAACGTAACGGCTCAGCACAAAAGCGGCCGCCAGCCCGATCACGATTCCCGCGGCCACCATGCGGCCGGCATCGAGCAGCACCATACGCACCACGTCGCCAGGCAGTGCGCCCAGCGCCATGCGGACGCCGATCTCCCTGGTGCGCCGCGCCACCGCAAAGGCGATGACGCCATAAAGGCCGATGGCGGCAAGCAGCGTCGCCAGGATGCCAAACGCCGTCGATAAGCCGGCCACGAGCCTGGTCGTGTACAACGATTCGCTGATCCGCAGTTCAACCGGCTTGATCTCGGGCACAGGCAAGCCTGCGTCGGTTTCTCGCACCGCCCGGCGAATGGCGGCCGCGAGGCGGGTATCGTCACCCGTGACCCGGACATAAAAAGCCAGGCGGGCCGGCTTCTCGCGCTGAGTGTACGGGAAGTAGATTGTGCTGGAGACCGGGCGGCGCACATTGTCGCGTGCGTCCGCCGCGATACCGACGATTTCGCGATCGAGCGCTGCCGTCTTAGGACCACCGAACGCAACATGACGCCCAATCGGGTTCTGGTCGGCGAAGTAGCGCTTGACGAACGCTTCGTTGACCACTACGGCTTTGGGCGCCGCGGCGGTATCGCGGTCGTTGAACTCGCGGCCGGCGCGCAGCGGAATCCCCAACGTGCGGAAATAGCCGGGGCTGATCGTTTCGAGCGAGGAACTTGCAAATCCTTTTTCGGCTGGATGGTAGCCTTCCACCTGAATGCCGCTACCCCAGCCGGCGCCGCTGTACGGCCCGCCATCGCCCGCGGCAACGCCGCCCTGCTCGGGAAGCGCGGAGAGACGATCCAGCAGATCGTGGTAAAAGGCGGTCGCCGCGACCGGGCCGTTGATGAGCGTGGCGTCCACGGAAAACATCGACAGGTGCTTGGCGCGGAAGCCGCGGTCGGCGTCGATCAGGTTGGCGGCGCTGACGCTGAAAAGTCCGGCGCCTACCACCAGCAGAAGAGAGAGCGCCACCTGCGCCGTTGCCAGCATGCGCCGCAACTGCGCCGCATAGCCGTGGGAAAGGACGTTGGAGCCCTGATCCTTCAGAGTATGGGCCACATTTGGCCCGGTCGCCTGCAGTGCGGGAACCAGGGCGAACAGTAGCGCGCACATCATCGACACTGCCAGCGAGTAGCCGAGCACCCGCAGATCGAGCGAATTCGTGACCCAGCCCCCGGCGGCATCCCGCGGCAGAATGCGAAGCAACGCGGAGGTGCTCCACTGTTCCAACAGTAGGCCGGCTGCCACACCCGCTGCGGCCAGCAGCACGCCTTCGGTGAGCAACTGCTTCACCAGCGCCCAGCGTTTCGCCCCCAAAGCCAGCCGGATGGCGATTTCCCGCTGCCGCCCTGTAGCGCGCGCCACAAGCAGGCCGGCTACGTTGGCACAGGCGATCAAAAGCACCAGTCCGACCATGATCATCAGCACGGTGAGCGGCTTTTCCCACTTTTCCCGCAGTTCGGTGATGCCGTGTGCGGCGGGACGCAATTCGAGGCGGCTTTTGAGCAGCGACTCGCGCGCTTTCTGGTCGTGCGGCGCGCCACCCTGGTTCAGATCGGCTTCGCGGATGGCGCGAAACACGACGTCCGTCGCCGCCTGCGCCTTGGCCTGGCTTTCGCCCGGCTTGAGGCGCGCAAAGAAGGTCAGCCAGCTAAAGGTGCGATCTTCGATCGAATTCATCGCCGGTGCAATCGCGCGCTGCATGGCGATCGGGACGAAAAGGTCGGGGGAATCGCCCTGGACCAGCCCGTTAAAACCGGCGCCGGCCACGCCGATCACCACGAACGGTTGGCCGTTGATGGCCACCGTTTGATCCAGGATGGCGGGATCCGCGCCGAGACGGCTCGCCCAGAACCCGTGGCTGAGTACGGCTACCGGATTGGCGCCGGGCGCACCGTCGTCTTGCGGCGCGATTACCCGGCCGAGAGCCGCGGCAGCGCCCAGCGTAGTGAAGTAATTACCAGTGACGATTTCAGCCTCGGCAGCCTGCGTGCTGGACCGCCAGGTGATCCGTACCGGCGCAATAGCACAAGCCAGAATGCCGGAAAATGCAGGATCACGATCGCGCAGGTCGCGGTAGAACGGGTACGGGAAAACGGACTCTGAGTTCGTCGACCAGCTCGACGAGCTATCGCCGGGCCCTGAATAGCTGCCATGCACGGCAACCAGCCGTTCGGGGTCCGCAACCGGCAGCGAGCGAAGTACCACTTGATCCAGGAGAGAAAAAATGGCGGTATTGGCGCCGATCCCTAGAGCCAGCGATAGCACGGCGGCTGTAGTGAAAACCGGACTGCGGCGCAACGCGCGCACGCCGTGCAGCAGGTCTTTCCACACAACTCCATTGTGACTCATCGGAAATTGCCCTGCCACCCCGGGGGTTGCCGGTGCCCCTGAGGGAGACCACTCGCCTACGCCGGTGGCTCGGTTCGGGTGAGGCTCTCGATGCGCGTGGGAAAGACAGGCGGGCGGACCGATTCGGACTTCCAGCCGAGCAGGAATTCTACCGCGGCGCCGCAGACACGGCCCTGGCAGGGGCCCATGCCGCACCGGGTATGCAGCTTGGCTTCGCGCCATCCGGTGCAGGAGCGCACGCGGCCCAGCGTGACGTCCTCACAACGGCAGACCAGGGTCTCTTCACGCGGCAGAGCTTTCAATTCTTCGCGCGGCGCGAAGGCGTGCTCCAGCGCCTCGGCGAACTTGCGGTATCTATCGCGAGCGGCAAAGAGCGTGCGCGCCCTTGCGGATGCGCCGGCCGCTGCGAAGCCCGCGATCTCGCCTTCCACCAGCGCCAGTTCCAGGCCGCCGATTCCAGTGGCTTCGCCCGCCGAATAGACATTCGTGATGGAGGTCTGCTGCTGCTCGTCCACTGCGACGCTGCCGTCCGAGAGGCGGCAGCCCAGCAGGGCGGCTATCTCGGTATTCGGCACCAGGCCGAATCCGCAGGCCAGGTAGTCGCAGCGCTCGGTCCAGGTCCTTTCGCCGCGACTGAGTGTGACGGCTTCGAGTTTGTCTTTGCCCTCAGCCGCCACCGGCCAACAGGAGGTCAAATAGGGAATGCCCAGCAAGGCCGCGCGCAAGCCCACGGCCTGAATCAGCTTGCCGGGATGCGCGGCCAGGCGCAGCCCGAAGGCCAGGAGCGCTGATTGCGTCGCCTGCTCCGCGATCAGCCGGACATCGGCGGCGTGCTCCTTCATGTACTTTGCGACGGCCAGAAGCAGGGGACCGCTGCCGGCAATCACGATCTTCTTTCCTTCAACCGGCAGGCCCGATTTCGCCAGCGCCTGCAGGCCGCCGGCGCCCATGACGTTGGGAAGCGTCCAGCCGGGGAAGGGAAGGAAGCGTTCGCGCGCGCCGGTCGCGAGAATCAGGCTGCGGTATCCCAACTCCAGTTCTCCATCGAACTTTTCGACCGCGATGCGGTTGGGCGCAGGCGCTGCAAAGACGCGCGCTCCGGCGATCCATTCGACCTGGTGCTGTTCGGCGGAATGGATCCAACGCGCTGCATCCTGGGGAGCCTTGCCGGCGGCGGCGCGCCAGATCTGGCCGCCGGGATGCGGATTGTCGTCGACCATGGCGACGCTCGCGCCGGTCTCGGCCGCGCGGGTGGCGGCAGCGAGGCCGGCAGGCCCGGCTCCGATTACGAGGACGTCGCAATCAGGCATCGGCCGCGACCTCCATGCCGTTCTCGCAAGGCACCTGGCAGCTTCGGCAATGCTCGCGGCCGTTGATGGAGACGCGGCATTCGAAACAGATTCCCATTCCACAGAGAGGGGCGCGCGCTTCGCCGGTGACTGAGCGGCGGAAGCGGGTGACGCCGGCGAGCGCGACGGCGGTGGAGACCATGGTGCCGGCGGGAACGGCGATGGGGACGCCATTGACGGAGAGGTCTATCGGGTTAATCATGCGCGTGCCTCGGGGAGAGAGCCGCCTGAAAGGCGGCTGCGGGCAGGATTGCCCGCCCCACAAAGCAAGCGGTGTTTGTTCGCGGCATCAGTCATGCTCGGCCTGCTTTCTTCCGGGCAAATAAGGTTCAACGGGAATCGCCGGGGTGCGATGCAGTAACTGGTCGGCTACCAGTTTTGCGGTAGCGAGTGAGGTTGTGATTCCCAGGCCTTCGTGGCCGGTTGCCAGATACAGGCGCGGGTCTTGGGGGCATGGGCCGATCAGCGGGAGCTTGTCGGGAGTGGCGGCGCGGAAGCCGGTCCACGAGCGGATGGCGGTGAGAGCGGCCAAGGCCGGCATATACTCCTGCGCCCGGCGCAGCATGCGCGTGAGCATGTTAGCATCGATCTCGCCGTGCTCGGCTCCGAACTGGCGCGACGAGCCGATCAGCAACTGGCCTGTCTTGCGGGGCTGGACGTTGAAGGCCACCGAATCGGCGGTCATGGAATGCGCGCTCTTCAAATATCCAAGCTCGACGAGTTGATGATGCACGAAGCCGGGATAACGGTCGGTAATTACCAGGTGGCCTTTGCGTTTCCGCACTTCAATTCCGGGAGTAAGCGACGGGGCCCATGCGCCGGTGGCATTCACTACTATGCCGGCGGGTACGAAGGAGCCATCGCGCAGTTTGATTCCCGCGCCGCTCAGTTGGGCGGCGGATTCTCCGGCGCGCACCACGGCGCCGCGCTCGAGCGCGCGTTGCAGCATGTAGCGCGCGGCGCAGGGAGGATAGACCACGGCGTCGTCGGGGACGCGCAGCGCTCCAGCGAGCGACGGGCGCAGGTTCGGTTCGGCTTCGGCGAGCTCCCGGGGGCCCAGCACTTCGGCCCGCACGCCGATGGCTTCGTAGACGGCGCGCTTGCGTTCCACTTCGGCCATTTCCTCGGCGTCGGCAGCCACCCAGAGCGTGCCGGCGGAGACGTATTCCACGTCGGCGGGGAACTCGTGCGCGCGCGCCATCCATAGCGTTCGCGAATAATTGGTGAGCGCGATCTGCGCCGGGGAATCGTCCATGACGACGATGTGGCCCATGCCCGCGGCGGTCGCGCCACCGCCGACCGGGCCCGGTTCGACAACCACCACGGACAGGCCCGCCGCTGCGCATTCCTCCGCGCAGGCCGCGCCCACGATGCCGCCGCCGGCGATGGCTACGTCGTAGCTTTTGCCCATGAGCGGGGAATTCCGTAGCAGAAGGGATCGCGTTCGTCGAGCACCAGGTCGGCCTCGGCGTTGACGTAGGCGGAGCCCGTGATTTCCGGGTAGAGCTTGCCGCCGATGACGGAGATGCGGCCGTCGAAGGTCGAGCCGGTGATGCTTTCCTGACGCCAGACCTGGCCGGGTTTCAGTTTGCCATCGGCGTAGAGGCAGGCGAGTTTGGCACTGGTGCCGGTGCCGCACGGCGAGCGGTCGTAGGCTTTGCCGGGGCAGAGGACGAAGCTCTTGCTGTCGGCGCCTTCCACAGTGGGGTGGCCGAAGAGTTCGATGTGATCGATCACGCCGCCGTCGTCGCCGGTGATGCCGTGGGCTTCGAGCGACTGCCGGATGCGCCAGGTAAAATCGGTGAGCTCATCGACGCGATCGAGCGTGAGCGCCTGTCCATGACCGCCGCACAGGAAGAACCAGTTGCCGCCCCAGGCGATGTCTCCGTAGACGCGGCCGATGCCGGGCGCCTCCACCGCGACGTGCGCGGCGCTGCGGTGGCTGGCGACGTTGCGCAAGGTCACGGTGCCGTCGGCGTTCAAGTGCGCGTCGACTTGGCCCACCACGGTTTCCAGGCGGACGCGGGCGCCGCGCTGGATGCGGCCCATGTGTTCCAGGGTGGCCAGCAGACCGATGGTGCCGTGGCCGCACATTCCGAGATAGCCGACGTTGTTGAAGAAGATCACGCCGGCATCATAGGCGGGGCTGGAAGGCTCGCACAGCAGCGCGCCGACGATGGCGTCGTTGCCGCGCGGCTCATTCACGGTGGCCGAGCGGAAGCCGTCGAACCCGGCGCGGAAACGGGCCAGGCGTTCCGCGATGGGCCCCGAGCCCAGATCGGGGCCGCCCGAGACGATGACGCGCGTGGGCTCTCCGCCGGTGTGGGAATCGATAACCTTGATGCGTTGTCCGTTCACTCCTTACCCCTCGCTCTCATAGCAGTTCAGATGCTCCCGGGCAAACAGGCGGAACTTCTGCCGGGCCACCTGCCGCGCGGCCTTTTTGTCGCGCCGCAGAATCGCCTCGGCAATCTCGACGTGCGCGACGGCCGAGGAGGTCATCTCCAGTTGGTTATTTTTGCGCAGGTTGCGCATGAATAAGAACGCCAGCAGCGGCATCAGGGTCTGCGCCAGCAGGCGGGGAAGCACGCTGTTGCCGGAAAGACGCCAGAGCGCCTGGTGGAACTGGACGTCGAACTCGTGATAGCGGCGGATGTCGCGCGCCTCGGCCGCCTCATTCATCTTTTCGGCGACGGCGATGAGCTTGCGGATTTCGGCGTCGGGCGCGACTTCGATGGCGAGATCCACGGCCAGGCGTTCCAGTTCCTCGCGGACGCGCAGCACTTGGGTGATTTCCGCGCGGGTGAGCGCCGTCACTACGCAGCCCTGGTTGGCCTTGCGCACGACGAGGCCCTGATGCTCGAGCGCCACGAGCGCTTCGCGCACGGTGGGCTGGCCGACGCCGATCTGGCGGGCCATGCGCGACTCCACGATGCGGTCGCCGGGCTTCAGATCGCCCGAAACAATCAAGCCGCGAATGGTCTCGGCGATCCGGTCGGCGATGGGCGGCCTTCGCCCCAGATCGTGCGAGAGCGCTTCCAGCGTGCCTGAGATGCCACGCGGCATTACCGCGCCGCCAGTACCGGCCGGCTAGCGATGGCTTTGCGAATGATGCCAAGAATCTGTTCGCGTTCCGCGCCTTCAATGGGCAGGCGCGGCGGGCGCACCATCTCCGAGCCAAGCCCGGTTTCCTGCATGGCGAGCTTGATGTACTGCACCAGCTTCACTTTGGTATCGAGGTGGAGGAGAGGGGTATACCAGCGGTACAATTCGCGGGCCTGTTCCCATTTGCCGGCGATGGCCAGATCCCAGAGCGCGCGATTCTCGTCGGGGAACGCATTCACCAGGCCCGAGATCCATCCCTCGGCGCCGAGCAGGATGCTCTCCAGCACCAGATCGTCCACTCCGCCGAAGAGGACGTAGCGGCTGCCGACGATGTTACGCAGGTCGGTGATGCGGCGGACATCTTCGGAGGATTCCTTGATGGCCACGAGGTTGGGCTCGTCGGCCAGGCGCGCAAAGGCCTCGGGCACGATGTCGACGCCGTAGGATACCGGGTTGTTGTACACCATGACGGGCATGCCGGTGGCCTTGGCCACAGTGCGGAAATGGGTGATGGTCTCGCGCTCGTCGGACTTGTAGACCATGGCGGGGAGCACCATCAGGCCATCGAGCGAGATCTTTTCGGCATCGCGCGCGAAGCGGCAGGCGAGCGCTGTGGTGTATTCGGCGACTCCCGTCAGCATGGGGATGCGGCCGCGCACCACGCCCTTCATCTCGCGCAGAATGGTGAGCTTCTCTTCGTACTCGAGCGCGGTATTCTCGCCGACGGTTCCCAGAAAGACGACGCCGTGAATGCCGGCCTGGATCATGGCTTCGAGATGTTTGGCAGTGGCGGCGAGATCGAGAGACTGGTCCTGTTTGAATTGGGTGGTGATGGCGGGGAATACGCCTTTCCAGGTGACTTTCATGTTTGAGTGCGGACCTTTCTGAACGATAATTTATAATCTATAATATCAGGGGGCAAAGGTCAAACCCACTGCCGCAAGAGCGCGATGAGGGCGTCGCGCGCAGACGAGGGCGTCTGCCCCACGGAGCAGCAGAGCCGCAAGCAATGTGACGCCAGGCGTCGACACGAGTGTNNAGCGAAATGAAATCTTCGCAGCGCTAATCAGGGGCGACCATTGGGGCCGGCGAATACTGAAATTCCAGAGGCAAGAGTTGGGCTTAAGCGCACCGAATCGGTGCGAGCGCCAACGCGGACCCGCAGGGAGGCATTGCGCGTTCCCGTTTCCACCGTGATTGCCATGCCGGGCCTCAATCCGAGCCGTGTCATCTCACGCAGAGCGGCGGGGTCACGGTCCGACACGCTGCTAATCACGGCGGGGACGCCACACGCCCATTTTGATAACAGCACTTCTTCCCGAGCCGGAAGCGCGCCGCTTCGCTCGGGGATCAGGTGGCCGTGCGGATCAGTGTCCGGATCCCCCAATTTCGCCGCGATACGATCTTCAAGCCGCTCAGAGATGAAATGCTCCAGGCGTTCCGCCTCATCGTGAACCTCGTCCCACGAGTAGTCGAGGAAATCATGGAGGAAACGCTCCAGCAAGCGGTGATGGCGAAGAACCTCCAAAGCGCGCATCTTCCCACCCGCTGTCAAACGCACGCCGCGGTGTTTTTCGTATTTCACAAACGGCGGCTTTTGTGCCGCGAGCTTTTGAAGCATTCCAGTTACGGAGGCCGCACGGATACCGAGATGCCGGGCGAGGGAGTTGCCGGTCACCCGTTCCTCTTCAGAGCCGCCCAGCTCCAGTATGGCTTTCAAATAGTCATCTACAGATTCCGTCGTGTACGGTCCATGAACTCTAGGTGGCACTAAATCTTAGATTACTCCGGTCTTCGCGCGCCCGCAATCGGCTAAATTAATGTGTCGAAGCCTCGGCACTTGACATGAAGATGCCAAATGATTAGTATTTAGGCATGCCTAAATTATGGGTGCGCTATGTAATCCTTCTGGCGTCCACCCTGGCGATGCGGGTTCCGGCGCCGGCTCAGGGGGAGACGACCAGCGCGATCGTCGGCTCGGTCACCGATCCAAGCGGCGCGGCGATCCGCGGCGCGACCGTTACGGTCACAAGCAGCGAGAATGGCATGAAGCGATCCGTGAAAACAGACGACGGCGGGCGGTTCAGCTTTCCGCAACTTAAGCCCGGAGCGTACTCGGTGAAAGCGGAAGCAGACCGCTTTCAGGCGCAGCAGAACAACACCGTGTCCGCTGGTCTTGGGCAGAAGCAAACGGTCGATTTCAAGCTCAACATCGCATCGGCAAGCGAAAGCATCCTGGTGCAGGAACAAGCGCCTCTGCTCAACCCGGAGAATCCGAACACCTCGACGACTCTGACCGCCCGATCGATTGAAAATCTTCCGAATCCGGGTGGCGACATGACCTACCCGCTGCAGTTTGCCGCCGGCGCACTCATCAACACGGCAGGCAGCGGCAACGACTTCGTCGGGGGCACCAACGGCTATGGCAACGTTCAATTCAATGGCCTGCCATCGCTCTCAAACGGGTATATCGTCGATGGCCTGGAAACCAATGATCCGCTGACCAATCTGAACAGCGGCCTTTCAACCAATCTGGTGCTGGGATTGAATTCGATCGCGGAGGTGACGGTCAACACCGTCTCCTACGCCGTCGATCAGGGCCGGTACGGCGCTTCGCAGGTCAACTACGTCACGAAGTCCGGTGCGAATGGATTTCACGGAAACCTGTATGAGCTGTGGAACGGCTCGAAATTCAATGCCGCCGATTTCTTCACAAACGCCACCGCCGGGAACCACAAGCCGCGCTCTACGGTGAATCACTTCGGCGGCAGTTTGGGAGGCCCGCTCCTTCATGACAGGCTGTTTTTCTTCTTCGATTCCGAATGGGTTCGGATTGCGCTGCCGATTGTCAATTCGACGACGGTGCCCACGCCGGCATTTCAGGACTATGTCCTGCAGCAACTGCCGCGCGGCGGCGTGGACTCCATAACCGGATCGGCTTATCAGCCAGCGCCCGAACTGGTGCCGTTCTACAAGAAGCTCTTTTCGCTTTACGGCAATACCGCGGGGAGCCCGCTGCCGATTCTCGGCTGTCCGTACTCTAGCGATGGAGCGGCGGCAACCGGGAAGCCGCCCAACGGAAACGGTTGTGCGAATCGCCAGAGTATTTCGCATTCGAGCGACGATCGCGAGCAGGTGCAAACGGCGCGCATCGATTACAACATCAATGCGCGGGACATCGCGTGGTTCCGGTTGCAATCCGACACCGGCCTTCAGGCCGCTTATACCGATGCGATCAATCCGCTCTTCAACGCCATCTCTTCGCAGCCGCTCTACTCGTTCGCGGCGGGTTACACACATGAGTTCTCCGGGCGACTGGTGAACTACTTTAACCCCGCATTTTCGTGGTACGAGAGTCTGTTCGGGCCAGCCGACCTCCAGAAGACCCTGAAGGCATTTCCGATTGTTCTCCAGGGCAGCGGCGCCAACGCGCCATTCACCACGCTGGGAGGGCTGGACAACACGTGGGTTCAGGGACGGCGCGCCGCGCGCTTCTTCATCAACGACAATCTCGCCTGGACGGTGGGGTCGCAGGAGCTCCGGTTTGGAACGAACAGCCGGATCTTCCGCCTCAATGATTATGATTTCGGCGAAGGCGCGGTTCCACTGGTGACCTACGCGACCCTGCCCCAGTTCATCTATGGCATTGCGTCTACGGCTTCGACAACCTTTCCGCTGGCCAATTCGCAGCCATACAATTTCCTGAATCTGGACTTTTATGCGCAGGACACGTGGAAGTTGACGCGAACGCTGACCTGGACATTCGGCGTCCGCGATACGTATAACTCAAATCCTGCGAATCCACACAATGCCGTGGCGCGCCTTGCCGGGTCGTTCGATTCCATTGCCCACGACGTGAATCAACCGTTGAGCCAGGTGATTCGGACACAGCAGGCGACGATTTTTGCCGCTACGCCTACCGCGATCCTCCAGCCGCGAACCGCCATCGCCTGGCAGATGGCGCCGCAGACGGTTGTGCGCACGGGGTTCGGTTTGTTCAGCGACATCCTGCCGGGCAGCGTGGTCGACCTGGTGGGAACCAATCCTCCTTACTCGAAGACCTTTCAGGGTGGGCTGCTCGGCACGGTGGGAGGAGTGGCGATCGGGCCCGCAGTTCCGAACAGCGCTATCGATGCAACCGCCGCGGCGAATCAGCTATTCAGCACGGGCTTTGCGCAAGGGCAGCTTTCGTGCGCCTCGCGTCTGGCGAATCCGAGCTCCTGCCTTCCGCCGACTTCGATCACCGCGGTTCCGGATGGCAAGCTCCATGCGCCTTATTTCATGCAGTGGAGCTTTGCAATCGAACACCAAATCAACAACGCCTTCAACCTGCGAGCCCAATATGTAGGCACGCGCGCGGTCAACCAGCCCTATGAGACGCAAGTGAACGGTTATCAGACTGTCTGCGAGGGCTGCTTCAGGCCGTTCCCATACGGGCAGCCGAAAGACGGGCGCTTCGCATCCGTAACGCAGTTGAGCACTGGTGCGAACAGCCACTACAACGGTCTCCAGTTAACGGCCGACAAGCGGCTGGGCCATGGCATCCAGGTACAGATGAATTACACCTGGAGCCACTGCATGGACACTGTGTCGAACGGCGGATTCCTGCCGTTCGCCGCTGGAGCCATTCTTTCGCCGCTGCCGGGCGAGCTTGGCCGCCAATATGGTCCCTGCGATTACGACGTGCGGCACAACTTCACAGCCCAGTACGTTTATCAGTTGCCGGTCAAGTTCCGGAATCACGTGCTGGCCGGGGCGCTGAACGGATGGCAGGTCTCAGGCACCGTGTTTTGGCATAGCGGTTTGCCATTCTCGATCTTGAGCGCACCCTATTCCGCCAATGGAAATGGCATCGTTCAGGGCAGCGGCCCGCAGTACGCCAGCGTGATTCCGGGCGTACCACTGTACGAACACAATCCAATCCCTGGCGTGACTCAACCTGGAACCATCCAGTGGCTCAACCCTGACGCGCTTGTTTCGGCCGTCGATCCGAGCACCGGCGCCTGCAACGGTGGCGACAGTGCGAAGAATTGCCAGTTCGGCAATCTCGGACGGAACGCACTGCGCGGTCCCGATTTCTTCTGGAGTGACCTGTATCTGACCAAGTGGTTCCAGTTGACAGAACATGTCAAGCTGCGCATCGACGGTCAGTTCTTCAACATCTTCAATCATCCGAATTTCGGCCTTCCGGTTTTGGGGTACGCGGGAATTCCGGGAAAGCCTTCCACGCAGACCGGATTCGGAGCGCTCAGCTACCCAACTTCGCCGCCGACGGGACTGTTAGGCGTGGGATTGGGCGGGGACAACTCGCCTCGGATGATTGCATTCCAGGCGAGGGTGGAGTTCTGAAGCGAAGGAGCGCGACGAGGGGGTCGCGCGACAGGCCAGGCGGCCGTCCCAGGGAGCGTCGACACGAGTGTCGACGCGGCACGCACGAGTGCGTGCGCCACAAAGGCGGCTATTGCTGACGGTTCAGTTCGGCGATGGCGGCGAAATCTTTGTCGCCAAGGCCGGCGGCGGTGGCTGCGTGGAATTTGTCGCGGGCGGCCTCGCCCATTTTCAGGGCGACGCCGTTTCGGGCGCCTTCGGCGATGGCGTAGGTCATGTCTTTTAGCATCAGGTGCAGAGCGAAGTGTACGCGATAATCGCGGGCTGTCATGCGCTTGCCAACGCCTTTTACGAGGGGGCTGCCGGGAGCGCCGTTGGCGAGGATGTCGAAGGCGGCGTCACGATTCAGGCCGGAGTTTTCGATTACGGCGAGGGCTTCGGCGAGCGAGGCAGCTTGCACGCCGCAGAGGAAATTGTTCACTAGCTTCATGGTGGCGCCGGATCCGACCGGTCCGAGATGCACGATGGCGCGGCTCATGGTGGCGAGGACCGGGCGCACGGCGTCGAGAGTTTGCGGCTCACCGCCGGCCAGGAACAACAGCTCTCCGGCTTCGGCTTGCGGCTTGCTGCCGGTGACGGGGGCTTCGATGAAGGGGCATCCGAGGGCGGCGGAGGCCGCGGCTAGTTCGCGCACCCAGTCGACAGAGAGGGTACTGGAATCCATGAGGACGGTGCCGGGACGCACGCCGGCCAACGCGCCGGCATCGCCGGTCCAGGCTGCGCGGGAGGCGTTGTCATCGGCAAGCATGGCGATCACCATGTCGGCGTGGCCGGCGGCCTGCTTGGGTGAGGCTGCTACCGTTGCGCCATCGGCGGCGAGCGGCTCGGCGCGTTCGCGCGTGCGGTTGTACACCGTCACTTCATAACCGGCTTTCAACAGACGGCGCGCCATGCCGGCGCCCATGTTTCCCAATCCCAGCACTGCTATCGATTTCATGGTCAGATTCCTTTCACTGCGATCAACTTTTCTTTTTCCGTGGCGATGCGCAGCGGATTGCGCAAGGGCCTGCCGAATCCGTCCCAGCGGACTTGCATCACGTCGCCATTTTCCAGGCGCAGGCCTTCTCCGAAGCTGAAGGCGTCGGCGCCGAAGAAATGCACGTGCACATCTCCGGGGCGGCGGTGCGCGTCGAACTTGAAATGATGGTGCTCCAGGTTGGCGAGGCTGTGGCACATCACCGCTTCGCCGGTGCGAATGGCTTTGCGCCACAGCACCGCGCCGGCGCGCTCAATCGAGACTTCGCCGGTGACCAGGCCGAACTCGGGGTCGATGACTAGTTCAGGGCCGATGGCACAGGTACGCAACTTGGATGCAGCCAGGTAGAGGTAATTTTTCTTTTCGACGACGTGATCGGAGAATTCGTTTCCGGTGGCCATGCCGATGCGGCGGGGTTGGCCGGAAGCGTCGATGATATATAGGCCGGCGACTTCCGGTTCTTCGCCGCCGTCTTCGGCGTAGGGCGGAACATCGAGCGGCTGATTGTGACCGCGCAGCACGCCGCCGGTGCCTTTGAAGAACCATTCGGGCGCGACGCCGATGGCTCCGGGTTTGGGCCGTCCGCCTTCGACGCCCCACTCATACATGCGCATGCTGTCGGTGATCTGCTCGCCGGCGGCGTGCATGGCCTGGCGGTTGGCGGCGCTGCGGATGTGGCTGAGGCCGGTGCCGCTCACCAGACAGCGGGCAGGCTCATCGGGATGATCGATGGCAGGGAGGATGCGCCAGACGCCGCAGCCGGAGTAGATGGCATCGTAAGGAAGAAGCTCGTTGGTGGGGTCGACCTTCTTCTGGAGGGAGACGCCGTCTTGGAGGGCTGCTTGCGCCAGGCTCCAAACCGACGTGAAGCGCTGCAACAGATTGATGTGCGCGTCTTCTACCAGGCCTACGCGGCGGCCATCGGGGCCAATCAGTTGGATCAATCGCATAAAGCTACTCGGGTACACGGCCAGGGCAAGCTAAAGCATGCCCCACCCTACTCGATCACCGCAAACTGCGCCAGGGCGTCCTCCTTGATTGTGATGCCGAGGCCGGGCACGTCGTCGCGCAAATCGATCATGCCATCGATGGGCTTTGGCTCGCCATCGAAAATGTACCAGAAAAGTTCGTTGCCGATTTCGACGTCGACCACGGGGAAGAATTCCGCCATCGGGGAATTCAAGCTGGCCATCACGATGTGGAAATTGTGCATCTGGCCGGCGTGGGGGACGACCGGCACGGAGAAGGCTTCGGCCAGCGCCTGCACCTTGCGGGCTTGCGTGATGCCGCCTACACGGTTGGTGTCGAACTGGATGTAGTCCACCGCTTTGGCTTCCAGCAAATCGCGGAAGCCGTAGCTGGTGAACTCGTGCTCGCCGCCGGCGATGGGAATGCGGCCGAAGGCCTTGAGTGCGACATAGCCGCCGATGTCGTCGGGGATCACCGGTTCTTCGAGCCAGCGAAGGTCGAAGGGTTCGAGCAGCGGCAGCATGCGGCGCGCGTAGTCGAGGTTCCAGCCCATGTACGCGTCGGCCATGAGGTCGACGCCAGAGCCGATGGCTTCGCGCACGGTGCGCACCAGTTGCACATTTTTCACCATGCCGGCCGCGCCATCGACAGGGCCCCAGCCGAAGCGGAGCTTCATCGCTTTATAGCCCTGGCGCTTGTACATTTCGGCTTCGGCGCGCAGGTCGTCGAGCGGCTGGCTGTAAAGGCGGCTGGCGTACACGGGGATCTTCTGCTTGGTGCGGCCGCCGAGCAGCTTGAAGACGGGCTGTTTGGTGGCCTTGCCCATGAGGTCCCAGAGGGCGATATCGACCGCGCTGATGGCCGCCATGCCGATGCCTTTGCGGCCGAACGCCATGGTCTGGCGGTACATGTGCTGCCAGAGGAATTCGGAATCGAAGGGGTCTTTGCCCATGATGACGGGCTTCAAGTAGAGGTCGATGACCTGCTTGGTGATGCGCGGCGAGAGCGCGGCGTTGCCGATGCCGACGAGGCCGGCGTCGGTGAAGACCTCGACGATCAGCCAGCCGTGAAAGCGGAAGGCGCCCATCGAGTCGGCGGGCAGATCCAGCAGGTCCATCGGGTTAGTGCAGAAATGGGGCTGCGGCGGAACTGTCTTGCCGCGCCACTCCACCACCCTCGTGCGCACTTCGGTAATCTTCATGTTGTCTCCAGAGGCCGGATTCGGCCGACTACCAGTAGAATTATCGCGAACGCGATCACGTGGAATGTGCTCAACATTCCGAAGACCGCACCGTATCCCATTTTATGATCGAGCATGTATCCCACCAAGAGGTTGAACGCTGCGCCGCCGAACGCGCCGCCCATGCCGACCAGTCCAGCGACCGAGCCGACGGCGGCGCGGGGGAAAATGTCGGCGGGCACGATCATCACCAGGGTGGACCAGGATTGCTGCCCGAAAAACGCGATAGCAAAGAGCACGATGGCCCATTGGACGGGCGCGTGGGTGACGAAGAAGATCCACGGCATGAGGGCGGCGCTCGCTCCCAGGGCGAATTTGCGGGAGAAATCGAGGGAGTGGCCGGTACGAATCAGGCGGGAGGAAAACCAACCGCCGGTGAGGCTGCCGACGCCCGAGGCGGCAAAGGGGATCCACGCGAAGTAGCCGACGTGGGCGGTATCGAAGCCGCGCACGTCATATAAATATTTTGCCAGCCACGCCATGTAGACGAACCAGGCGGCATCGCTGAGGAATTTGGCGGCGACGAGGCCGCAGACTTGGCGATGGCGCAGGAGTTGGAGCCAGGTGAAGGAAATCTCCGATCCGAGCCGCGACCGTGAGGGAGCGTTGATGGGGGATTCGGAAGGCATCGAGCGGCGCCACCAATAAGACCAAGCCAGGCCGATCGCACCAGAAATGAAAAAGACCCAGCGCCAACCGAGCATGCCGATCACCAGGGCGATGCCGGGCGGTGCGATGACTGCGCCCACGGCGGTGCCGGCATTGATGAGGCCCATGGCGGTTGCGCGCTCCGCGGTCGGGAAGAATTCGGCGACGGCTTTGGTGGCGGCCGGAAATCCACCGCCTTCTCCCATGCCGAGCAGCAGGCGGCTGGCGGCGAGCATTCCGAAACCCGCCGCGAGGCCGTGGCTGGCGCAGGCCAGCGACCACCAGACCATGATGAGAAAAAATCCCTTGCGGGTGCCAAGCACGTCGATGAGCTTGCCGCCAGCCGCATACATGGCGCCATAAGCCAGCAGGAACGCGAGGTTCAATTGTCCGAACTGAAAATTGGTGACGGGGATTTCGTGCTGGATGGCCTTGATCGCCACGGGCAGGGTCTGCCGGTCAAAATAGCTGATGGCGATGGCGGCTGCGATGAGCAGCGCGATGCGCCAGCGGCGCTCATCCACGCCGCACCACGAAATACGGTTGATTGGTCAACTGCGGGCCCAGGCCGGGATGCAGCCAGGCTTTCGCGCGGGATTCGCGGACTTCGAAGTAATACTGGAGCGCGTATGGGGAATCCGTATACGCGGCCGGGATGGTTGCGGCCCACGCGTCGCCGCGCTTCTCCATTTCGATGGATTGGAAGCGCTCGGCCTGGTTCACGTGCCGGTAATGCGTCCGCACGGATTCGACCTTGCGAACGGGCACGGCGATCTCCAGAGCCAGGGCTTCCTTCGCGCGGAAGCTTGCAGGCGGTTGATGCGTGCACTGCCCGGAGTCTCGCACTGGCCGGGCCAACACCTCCGCGATGGCCGTGCGCACGCGCGGCTCGTCGACCAGCCGCGCCGCGCCGACTTTCTGCTCCATGGCGGCGATGTCTTCATCGATCACCGGCAGGCGGTCGGCCCACTGGCCGCGCACCGAGTAGCGATCGCCGGCGGACAAATCGGGGGCGTATTCCAGCTTCGAGCGGTTCGCCACGCCGGCCCAGTTGCTGCGCGCATATTTGTATTGTTCGAGCGCCTCCACCAGCGCAGCGCGGTCGCCGGTGCGCTCGTAAATCGCGTAAAGCACGCCAGCCCGAAGCTTCGACCTAAAGAAATACCCAAGGGAAGCCAGCAAATCCACATCCGCCGCGATGCGGCGGAACTCCGGCGAGCTCCCAAAGTCCGCGCGGGAAAGCGATACGTACGCCCCCGCGAAATTGTCCAGCCAGTCTGCCACTTCGAGCGGCGAGTACTTCCCGCTGCGCTCGCCTTTCAGCAACTCATCGGCGAAATCCGTGATCCGCGAAAAGAGCTGAGGATCGAGCGGACTGACATTTTGAAACGTCTTTGGCGAGGGAGTGTCGCCGTAGGGATTGCGCAGCCGCGCGTCCACCATCGGCATGTTCCAGTAGATTTCCGGCCAGTACGTGTCGCACGCCGCAGAAGGCAGATGCGCGGTGGTCACGAGCGGCAGCACGCGGCTGGCCTTGGCCAGTGCCGCCTCAACGATTTCGGCGTCCTTGCCAAATTGCTTACGTAGCGGTCGCCCAAAAACCTCCGCCCCGGTTTCCGGGTTATACAGGGCCCGCCCCCACACGCGATACCACTGCTCGTACTTCTGCCAATCGCGGGGCGGCTCGAGCGATGAGTCCAGGTAGCCGCAGCGCGTGCTTGCCGTCGCGCTGCCGCGGCGGCCGCGACATGTGAGTGGTTCCATCAGATCCGCGCCGGTCGAGCCGCAGAAATTGAAGGAGCGGGAATAGGCCGCGGCCCACTGCGGCTCTCCCCACAACAACAGGCGTTGTGTGCCGGCGAAGACGCGATGGCGCACGGTGTACGCGCGATCCTCTCGCAGAAGGTCGGCGTAGCCGTAGCGCGTGAAACTGCGCGAGCCTTCGCTCAGCGCCATCAACTGGCTTCCCACGTGACCTTCCGCCGGCCGCTCCTGCTCGCGGATTTCGGCTTGGTGATAAGGCAGCCCGAGCTGCTCGGCCCAATACTTCGGGGAAACATTCACGGGCAGGCCGGTGGCCACCGCCGAATCGATCATGGTGGCGTCGATGCCTTTGGCGTGCAGATCGATTTCCACTTTTCGTCCGCACCGCTTCACGCCATCGAAGACGGTGCGCCAGAAATCGTAGCTGCCTTCGGCCACGCCGCTCTCGCCGTGGATGCGCAGGGCGACCGCGCCGATCTTCGGGCAGGCGCGCAGCACCGCCGTCAGCGCATCGCGGCAATAAGCCCCGTGCGTTTCGTTGGTGAGGCCCTCGATGACGTAGCGCGCGCGCGGACTGTTGGTCAACTGGTAGCCGTGCATCCACACGCCCAATTGGAAATCCAGGCCGCGCCGCGCGGTCTGTTCGCTGATGAAGCGGAGCGTGTCGAGGTTGCGATCGCGTTCGGCATCCGGCAGGTTGGACGCGCGCACTTCGTAGCCCGGCACCTTCACAAGAAAAGGGTAGAGGAAGAGGAAATACGAATCGGCCACCTGCTGCAGGAAGTCGTAGCCCAACCCGAAGCCTAGGTGCAGCCGGTTAAAACGGTTCGCGGCCAGCATGGTGAGGTACTGCTGCCAGCCGTCGCGATCGTGGAACCACGGCTTATCGAGAGGTTCGCTGGTGAACTGGCGCATCACGCTGCGCACCGGGTTGGCCGGTTGTTCGGCGACGGGCTTGGGAATTTCGAGCGGCATGCCGTGGCGGGCGCGGTCGGCCAGATCGAGCAGCGCGTAGGTGAGGCCGCGGGCGTCGCTGCCGGCGGCTAACACGACCGGGCGGCCGGCGGTGGTGGTGGAAGAGAGCGACAGCGCCTCTGCCGGGTAAGAGTTGGGGATGAGGGCAGGAGCGCGACCGGGGGGTCGCGCGCGGACGAGGGCGTCCGCCCCACCATTGCTCGAAGCCACGATGCAGCGTTCGCCCGGGGCGGCTTCTCGCACCGCGCGGCGGCGGCGGACTGCGCGCCCGGTCTCTTCGAGTGCGCGCTGCAATTCCGCCATGGCCCACACGACGGGTTCAGAAGCAATGATGGGGTCCGATGAATCGGCCACCAGCGAGACGGTCTCGCCGGCAGCGCGGCTCCGCGGCGCGGAGGCTAGAGCGCCGCCCGCCAGCGCGGTTTTGAGAAGAAAGTCCCGCCTTTTGATGGACGCGCTATCGAACATGCCGGCCTGACGAAGAGCTGAGCCCCATGGTCAGGTCGATTTTACCACTAGCTCGCCGGGTTGCTGCCCAACAGCGCGTTTGCCGCCAGGAGTGCAAGGGATTTCAGGCGCGCACTCAATCCCGCGGCGGGCGTTGAATCCACCGGCAGCGCCGGCAGCTCCGGCAGCGCCAGACGCGCTCGCATTCCGAGCAGCCGCAGCGGAATCAGCACCTGCTGGATCTCCGGCGCTTGCGCGCGGCATCGATGAGCCAGTCCGGCCGCTTCCGTCCGGAGCGCCAATAAGTGGTGCGGCGTTTCCGCGCCGTGCAGCATCTCTTGCATTACGCCGCCGAAGGCAGCCACGTCGCTGCGTCCGTCCGCTCTCCGCGCGAGGCCCCTGCGCGGCGCAAGGCCGGCTCCGCACGCGCCAATCACCACGGTCCGCGCGCTCAGAGCGCCATACTCAAGCCCGTGGGCATGCAGGTCCCGCAGTTGCGCAGCCAACCGGGTGGCGCTTTCGAGCGCCTCGCGGAAGGGCATGGCACCGCGCGCGAGCCGCTCTTCGAGCGACTCGGCGGCAGCCTCTATATCAACGCCGATATCGGTCATGGCACGTTCTCTTCGAAATGGCCGTCATTTGTAGCTGGGGGAGCCCGGTCCCGGGGGCATGATTCCAATTGCCTCAAAGACTCCCAGCGGAAACTCGAACGTCACCGGCTCGCAATCCTCGGAGATCCAAGTCTGGTTGACTAGCTTGCATTCCATGACATCGTCAGTGTCCTTCAAGGCGACGCGCATCACCCGGCCCGTAAGAGCCAGTATTACCGCTGCGTGCTTCTTTCCATTCGCCGCTCTGACGATCATCATTTCTTGAGGAGTTCGGTTTTAGGGTAAGTCCAAGACAGGCGTTACACAAGAAAAATGTGGCGGGTGGTCAGTTCTGTCTGGCCTAGTACTTTTCGCGACAAGTGAGTTAGATGACTTAGAAGTTAATGTTACCCGCGGCAGCGGCAATGGCCGCCTGCCCCAGTGCGATGCCACCATCGTTGGGTGGAACCCGTGCGTGCAGGTAGACTTCAAGTTCGTTGCGGCGCAACGCCGCCGCTGTGGTACCGAGCAGCCGCATGTTCTGAAACGTGCCGCCGCTGAGACAGACGCGGCGCAGCGCCGTCTCGCGCGCGATGCGCAGGCAGACTTCGGCGGTGGCTTCGGCGAGGGTGTTGTGGAACTTGGCGGCCTTCACGGGCGCGGCGGCCGGGTCGCGCAGAATCTCCACGACCAGGGGGCGGAAATCGACCTGCCACGGGCCGTCGCCTTCGATCGCGAAATCGTAACGGCCTGGCTCGTCACTCTGCGCGATCATCTCCAGCTCGATGGCCGCCTGGCCTTCGAAAGTGACTTCGCGGCGCAGCCCGACGATTGCCGACACTGCGTCAAACAAGCGCCCGCAGGACGACGTCGGCACGGTGTTGAGACCGGTTGCGATCATGCGCCGCACCACGCGCACGCGCTCTTCGGCCACGCCGTCGATCGAGGCGTCCGCGCCGAAGGTATCCGTGAGATAGCCGAGCGCCGCGCGCCAATTCTCGCGCACGGCCGCATCTCCGCCCGCGAGCGGCACGTAGCGCAGGTGCGCCCGCCGCGTAAAGCCGGCGTAACTTGCCACAAGGAACTCGCCGCCCCAGATCGCGCCGTCGGTCCCGTAGCCCGTGCCGTCGAAGGCCACGCCGATCACTTCGCCCGAGAGCGAGTGCTCGGCCATGCAGGAAGCGATGTGGGCGTGATGGTGCTGTACGCCGACGGCCGGCAGGCCAGTCCTCTCCAATGCGTATTTGGTCGACAGGTATTGCGGATGCAGATCATGGGCTACGGCGCGCGGCTCCACGCGGAACAGCTTCTTCAAGTTGCGGAGGGTCTCTTCGAAGAATTCGAGCGTCTCGTAGTTCTCCAGATCGCCGATGTGCTGGCTCAGGATGGCGTGCCTCCCCTTGGTGAGACAGAAGGCATTCTTCAACTCACCGCCGCAGGCCAGGAGTTCCGGCACTTCGCGCCCCAGGTCGAGGGTCTGCGGCGCATAGCCGCGCGACCGCCGCATCACGCGTTCGCGCCCTTCGAAGACGCGCACCACGGAATCGTCGGTGCGCATGTAGATGTCGCGGTCGTGCGTCAGAAACCAGTCGGCGGTTTGCGAGAGCCGCTGGCGTGCTTCGACGTTATCGACCACGATGGGCTCTTCGCTCAAATTGCCGCTGGTCATCACCAGAGCATCGTAAGGCGCATCCACGAACAGCAAATGATGCAGCGGCGTGTATGGCAGCATCACGCCCAGAGTGCGATTGCCGGGCGCGATGGCGTGGGGCAGCGCCACGGGCTCGATGCGGCGCAGGATCACGATGGGGCTCCGCGTGCTCGACAGCGCCTCTTGTTCCGCCTCCGAGACGTGGCACAGCGCGGCGGCCGCGGCCAGATCGCGCACCATCACGGCAAACGGTTTGTCGCTCCTTCGCTTGCGCGCGCGCAGGCGCTCAACGGCCTCCTGGTTACGCGCATCGCAGGCCAGGTGAAATCCGCCCAGACCTTTGATGGCCAGCACCTCGCCGGACGCCAGCCTGCGGCGCGCTTCTTCGACCGCCGCAGAAAGGCTCGGCCCGCAATCCGCGCAGGCATTGGGCTGGGCGTGGAAGCGGCGGTCGCGCGGGTCTTCATACTCCGCCTGGCAGGCCGGGCACATGCGGAAAGCGGCCATGGTGGTCTTGGGGCGGTCGTAGGGAATGTCACGGATAATGGTGTAGCGCGGGCCGCAGTTGGTGCAATTGGTGAAGGCGTAGCCATAGCGGCGGTTGGCCGCGCCGGTGAAATCGGCGACGCAATCGGCGCAGGTGGCGACATCGGGCGAGATCAGCGCGAACT
The DNA here is from genome assembly GCA_003167255.1 of Bryobacterales bacterium. Classification (GTDB taxonomy): domain Bacteria; phylum Acidobacteriota; class Terriglobia; order Bryobacterales; family Bryobacteraceae; genus PALSA-129. The sequence continues at coordinate 29,367 of PMTR01000020.1, read as the reverse complement.
CTCCGGTGGATGCCAGGCTCTGGCGAATCACGAAGGCCGTTTCGCCGAGCGCTGCGACTTCCGAAACCTGCATTTCCTGAATCCACGCGAGCGGCGGCGGATCGTGCCGCACGGCCTCGACAAAACTTTCGAGCGTTGCGCGGGAGCCTTCCACTTCCGTCACCAGGCCGGCCGACGAGTTCAGCACCCACCCGCCTAATTGGCGCTCCTCTGCCAGGCGGTGCACGAAGGGCCGGAAGCCCACGCCCTGCACGATGCCGCGCAACTGAATCCGCAGCCGCGCCTCACCCATCCCAGCGTCCCCGCTCGCGCAGCCTCGAGACCTCTTCGCGCGCCAATGCTTGCAGCTTGACGATGTCCACTTTGGCCGTGCGATTGAGCGGCATCGCGCCCGGCTCCAGAATCACGTAGTGCAGCGGGCGCATGTAGCTGGTCAACGCGCGCGCGTGTTTGCGCAGCTCGGCTTCGGTCAATCCGACGCCGGCCTGCGGCTCCACAAATGCGATGATGGCTTCGCTCCACAGGGCGTGCTGGTGCCCCACCACACCGACGTTGGCCACCCGATCTGACATGGCTCCGAAGTGGCTCTCCACATCGCCGGGGAAGACCTGGTGGCCGGCCGGCTTCAAAACCCATTTGGCGCGGCCGGAAAAATGCAGCCCGCGATCGTCCACAAAGCCCAGATCGCCGGTGTAGAGCCAACCGTCGGTTGATATCGCGCGCGCGGTGGAAGCCGGGTCGTTCACATATCCGAGGAAAGTCTGCGGCCCTTGAAAGCAGATGTGCCCGACTTCTCCAGAGCCCGTTTCGCTGCCCGCTGTTCCGGCCGCATCCATTGGCTCGCGCACCGACGTCCGGTAGGCCGGCATGGCCCAACCCACGCCGTCCGCCACAACATCCGCGCCGCCCAGGGGCGTGTAGGTGCAGAAGCCGGAGGCTTCGGTGAGGCCCAATCCGGTCGCAATCCGCGGCGCCATCTCCAGCATGCGGTCGAGAAACGGCTTGGGTACCGCCTGCCCGCCGTAGACCGCGAGTTCCAGGCTCGACAGATTGCGGCGCGCGTAATCGGCCGTGCGCCATTCCAGTTGGAACATGGCGGGAATCTGCCCGAGCAAAGTGACGCCATGGCGCTCGATGGCCTCCAGGCTTTTGACCGGGTCGAAGACTTCGAGCGTCACCGCGGTTCCGCCCGCGAATAGCGACGTCATCAAGATCTCCGATTGCCCGCCCACGTGCGACGCCGGCAGATTGCACAGCACTCTTTGGTCAGGTCCGAAACGGAACGCCGTCCCCAGGCACAGGTTCTGGCAGGCGATGCCGCGATGCGAGAGCAGCGCCGGCTTGGGCGATCCAGTAGAGCCGGTGGTGAAGATCACTTGCGCGCCGTCGTGTTCGCTGACTTCCCAGGGGCCGGCTGTCGAGTTCGATTTCAGCAGGCCGAAGAAGCTGGTGGCGCTCGCGATGCACTCAGCCGGCGGCGAGAACTGCACGAAGTGTTCGACGAAAGCGCACTTGGCGCGCACGGCCTCAGCCAGCGCCGCGAAATCGGCCCGCGCGGTTTTTCCCAAGAAGAAGTATCCCTTGGCGCCGATCAGCCCCAGGCAGCGGATCACCTCCGCCGGTTCGAGCCGCAAATCGAGCGGCGCATGAATCACGCCCATGCGAAAACAGGCGTATTCCAGCAGGATGTGTTCGTTGAGCAGGGGCAGGGAAGTGGCCAGGAAATCGCCTTTGCGAAAGCCCATCTGTTCCAGCTCCGCGGCCAGCGACAGGGAGCCGCGCTGGAGATCGCGCCACGTCAACCCGGTCCCGCGCGTGGCATTCACGACGGCGGCCCGGTCGGGCTGGAGCGCGGCCCAATGATCCACGGCTTGATGGATCAAGTGCCGCCCGTGGTTTTCAAACTGATCGAGAGTGACTTGAGGAATTGCCGGGGCCATGATTGGTAGATCCCAGTATGACAATCTTGGAGGGCGGACGCCCCCGTCCGCAGCCGAGCGCAGCCGAGCGCCCTGGCGGGCTTCTTTAAGGCGGCCGGTGTGTATAATTAAGCATGCCTGCAGTCTACGATTTCGGTAGCACGCAGTTTGATGATGCGGTGCGGGCGGCCACCCGCAGAGCTTTCGCCGAAACGCTTGCGGCCGGCCTTCCAGTCTTCTATGTCGACGACGCCGGTCTCAATGTGATGGAGCGTGCCGATGGCCGAAGATTCGAGATCCGCTGGCTGCCGGGCGCCCCGTCCGGAGCAAACTACGAAATCATCCGCGAATTGACGGCCTACGCCGCCTAAGGCAGCGTGCCCACCCTCACGGTAATCGCAGGCCCGAACGGCTCCGGAAAGTCCACGCTCACCCGATCCTTCGAATTCGAGGGCCGCGACCGGCTGCTGGATCCCGATGCAATAGCCCGCGGTATGAATCCGTTGAATCCAAAGGGGCCAGCGGCGGGAATCTGGCGACACTTTGTTGTTCGCACAACGACAGTGAGCCGAATTTGGCTTGTGGGAAACTGCAATCGATCGCCGCCTCTCTGTCGAACCAATTGATGTATTTACCTATTGACAACACGGCATACAATATGTAATTCTATCAATTGATGTGTTAGTGCAAGAAAAATGGAAGTCCCTGCTGCCCGATCTGAGATGAGCGCTGAAACACGGCTTGAGCTGATCCGCCGAGCACGGGACAAGCGGCTCCGCTCGTTCGAATTCACCTCTGAGGAGCCCACCGTCTGGAAACCTACCGAAGTTCTTAATCCCAACTGCGAGTTTCCTTTCACGGACCTCAGCGCGTGGCATTTCATCGCGGACCAACTGGAAGCTGGATGTGCGGTCCAGGTCGTGAAGCTTCGAAAGCCGCCGAACGAGCTCGGTTACGAAATGCGCTTTCCCGGTGCATCCGGACAGCCTCAGATCTACGTCAAGGTGCGGTTACACGGCCATCGAATTATCGGTAGGAGCTTCCACAATAGCACCCGCGAGGACAACTCAAATGCATAGCAAACCTAACGTTGATCGGGGACACATGTTCGAATGCCCCACGTGCGACAGCAGCCAGGTCTATACCGAGACCGTACAGCACAAATTCACCTACGGCGTAGGAGATACCGCCGTGGACCTCACGTGCCAGTTGCCCGTACGGGTTTGTGAGAACTGCGGAGGGCGGTTTATTGACGAAGTTGGCGAAATGGTCCGGCACGAAACCGTTTGCCGACATCTGAATCGTTTGACGCCGGGGGAGGTACTTCGTATCCGCGAGAACTGTGGAACTCAAGCCGCCTTTGGCGAGCTTACGGGCATCGGAGAAGCCTCGCTTTCGCGTTGGGAAACCGGTGCAAGCATACCGAGCAAAGCCTATGATTGCTACTTGTACCTTCTGACGTACCCTGAGAATTTGCACCGACTGCAAGCTCAAGCCTCACGCCTTCGTTCAGAGAGTGAGGCACCCCGAGCGCATCAATTTCAGTGCATTCAAATCACCGAGGCGCGTCTGTCGCAGCAGCGCTGTTTTTCGCTCCGGCGCACAGCTTGAGGATTGCTTAAAATGTATGTAATAACGTTTTATTCGTTCAAGGGCGGCGTGGGCCGCACAATGGCGATGGTCAATGCGGCAGCGCAGCTCGTCAAATCTGGGCGTAACGTCCTCCTTGTGGATTTTGACCTTGAAGCGCCTGGCTTAGACGCTTTCCCCCTGCTACGGTCCGAAGAAAGTGTGCCCGGGATGGTCGAGTATGTGACTGACTATTTGAGCACTGGTTGTGCGCCGCCAGTAGCGAATTATGTCTCCTCCTGCGCCAGCTTCGGCAAAGGGCCAGGACGGCTTTGGACCATGCCATCTGGGATCCGAAATCACACCTACAGCTCTCGCCTTCAGGCGATAAACTGGCAGAACTTGTACTCGGAGCGCCATGGTTATCTCCTGTTCGAAGACTTAAAGGCTCAGTGGGAATCATATCTTAAGCCCGACTATGTGTTGGTCGATTCTCGTACAGGTCACACCGATGTAGGCGGAATCTGTACTCGGCAACTGCCAGATGCTGTTGTCCTCTCCTTCCTGCCAAACGAAGAGAATATTCGCGGCCTAGAATCGATCGTCGCGGAAATACGTCAAGAAAATGAGGGCCCGCTTCAAAAGCAGATAGAGATTCTCTTCGTTCCCTCTAACGTGCCCTATCTTGACGATGAAGAGGACATTTTGAATCGAAGGCTTGAGGAAGCTGAAGGAAGACTCGGGTTTGTAGAACCAGATGCAACTATCCACAGGTATGATAGTCTTGCTCTTCTTGATAGCGAGGTCTTCTCAATCACGCATCCACGCAGCAGACTTGCCAGAGAATATGAAGAGCTCGCTACGGTGATGACGGCAAGAAACCTCGATGATCGGGGCGCCGCTCTTCGATTGCTCTCAGGAGATGAAGCGATTATTGATCCAGCGATTCCTGGTCTACGGGATCTTGATTCTAGACTAAAAAAGATTCGGAACGCCCATGGTCGCGACGGTGAGGTTATACACCACCTTGGCACCTTCATGCAGAAGCTTGGGAGAAGTGAGGAGGCCAAGAAGCTTCTCGACGAAGCAGCCAACCTTGGATACCGAAGTGTGGAGCTGATGATTGATGCTGCAAATAGGTTTCATGCGGAGGGTAATGTGGAGGCGGCTTTGGTATCCCTGAAGGAGGCGCTTAACGACTCTCGTGCAACCTTTCTTGAACGGAGCCGTGCCATCCGGTTGGCCGGACGACTAGACATCTCCGTTCTCGGGGGCTTCATGAGTTCTTCGAGGTTCCGAGATCTTCAACCGTCCGCTCAATCTGCCCTCATTGATCAAATGTTTGTGTCTCGAGATGCCTTGCCTCTGATCGAACAGACGATCCGATCGCTTTTTCCTAGCCACATGACCACTGACTTCCGGACACATCTCATGTTGAGTTTGATCGGCCAGCGGAAGTTCGACGATGCCATGAAGGTGTTAGGCAGCGGTCGTCCGGATCTGGCGCTCCTACACCTTCCAGATGCGTTCAACTATGCCATTGCTGAATGGGGAGCATCGAAGCATATTCCTGTCGATTGGTTCCGGAGGGTTGTTGAGCTGATCCCAGTTAGGCAAGAGATACTAGGAAGGAACGTGTGGCAATGCTTCGCGATAGCCCATTGGGCATCGGGGAATCCGGTCGCTGCCCTCGGATTTCTTGCCGAGGCTGAGGCTCTGGCTCGCCAGGAAGAAAATGAGACCTTCAGTTGTTGGAGATATTTTAAAGTTTCTCCAGGCCAGTTTTTGGCGGATTTGCGTTCTGTCCGTTCAATGATTGAAGGAGCGGATATTCTTCCTGCAGTCTTTGAATCAGTAGGGTAGGAGCAACTTCCTTCCATAAGCTCGCGAACGCCGCCCCGACTGACACCTGCGGATCTTCGTGAAGAAGCTTGGCCACAGGCACAAGTCCCTCGACAGCGCATTCTGGAGATGCCGACCGCAAGCCCAACCGGAAATGCGGCAGCGGGTCAAAATTGACCCACTACCGGAAATGCAGGCCTAAATCGCGCGCTCCAGCGTCGCGATATCCACCAGGCGTTGGCGCCGTAGAGCGCCGGCAAGAACTTCGCCGCCGGATAGCGCCGCCGCAACTCGGCCACCTTCATGGTGTCCGCGCGATACGCCGGCAGGTGCATGCGGCCCAGTAGCGGATGCCGCCCCCACGCGCGCGAAAGCTTGTCGGCACGCTCCAGCGAGACCAGGAAATCGTGGCGCAGGGTCTTCGCCACATCGGCCTGTGCGGCGCCTTCGTCCCACGTCAGAAACGATGACTGGTTCTTGGCATCATCCAGCAACAACGCCATTGGGGCTAGAAATTCCCATTGTGCAGCACCGGCTTCTTGCACGCCACGCAGAACTCCGCCCCCTTCACGTCCAACCGTTCCACCGCGTGGCTCGAGGCCATCACGCAGCGCCAGTCGTTGCAGTGCCTCAGGCCGAAAGTGTGGCCCAGCTCATGCGCCGCTTCTTTGATGAGGCGCTCCCGCAACAGATCCTGGCGCGGCGGCAATCCGTAGAACTCTTCCCCGAGGCGCGCCGTCGAAACCACGGCGCAGTTGCCGTCGAGTTGGGCCTCGCCGAATACGAAGGTCAGCACGGGGACATACAGGTCGCAGGCGGTAACTCCCAGCACGCGCGCATCGGGCGAGGCCGCGCGCTCCAGGCGTTGCAGAATCGCGGTCGAGTAGTATTGGTTGCGCCCGGCGTCCAAGGCGAAGCCCAGGTCGAAGGTCTCCGGCCGGATCCGGCACGGTGTGCGAAACGTGCGGGCCAACGCGGCCGCCAATTGTTCGAGCGCATCCAGTCGCGGCTCCCGAGCCGGGCTGTTTCCGCCCGTCAGCGGGATGAGGTGGATCGGTTTCACCGCATTCCGTAGCGCCGCAGCTTGTTGTAGAGCGTGGTGCGGTCGATATCCAGAATCCGCGCGGTGCGCGAGAGGTTGTGCTGGGTCTCCCGCAGAATGCGCTCAATGTGCGCGCGCTCGATATCGTCCAGCGTGCGGCCGCCTTTCATTTCGTCGGCCTGGAGTTGAAAGGAGAAGTCCGAGGGCCGCACTTCCGGCCCGCGCCCCACCACCAACGCGCGCTCCACGGCATTCTCCAGCTCGCGCACGTTGCCCGGCCAATCGTGCTGCATGAGCCGGTCCATGGCTTCCGGCGCCAACTGCGGCATGGGCCGGCTAGTGGCCATGCAGAATTTGTTGAGGAAATGATTCACCAGCAGCGGAATGTCCTCGCGCCGGTCGCGGAGCGGCGGCAGTTCGATGCAGAAGACGTGCAGCCGGTAATACAAGTCGGGCCGGAAGGTCCCGGCTTTGACCAGACTCTCCAGGTTCTTGTTGGTGGCTGCGATGCAGCGGAAGTCCACCTTGATCTGCTGGTTCCCGCCCACGCGCACGATTTCTTTTTCCTGCAGCACGCGCAACAGGTCGGTCTGGGTTCGCAGGCTGATGTCGCTGATCTCATCCAGAAAGACGCTGCCGCCGTCGGCCACTTCGAACTTGCCCTTCTTGCGATACTGCGCGCCGGTGAAGGCGCCCTTCTCGTGGCCGAACAGCTCGCTTTCGAGCAGGGTCTCGGTTAAGGCGCCGCAGTGGATGGTGACCATGGGCATGAAGCGCCGCGGCCCCGCCGCGTGGATGGCGCGCGCCACCACTTCCTTGCCGGTTCCGCTCTCGCCGGTGATCAGCACGGTGGCTTCGGTGGGCGCCACCATCTCGATCAGCTCCACCACTTTTTTCATGACGGGGCTTTTGCCGATCAGCTCGGTCGAGGGCGATACCTCCTGCAGGTTTTCGCGAAGCCTCACCACCTCACGCCGCGCGCGCTTGTGCTCGAGCGCGTTCGAAACCATGTGCGAGAGCTCGTCCGGGTCCACCGGCTTGGTGATGTAGTCGTAGGCCCCCATCTTCAGCGCCTGCACGGCCGTCTCCACCGAGGCATAGCCGGTCATGATGATCACGGTGAGGTCGGCATCGGCCTCGCGCAGCCGGGCCTGCAACTCCATTCCGTCCATGCCCGGCATTTTGATATCGATCAGCGCAATATCATACTCGGCCTGCTGGATGGCCTCCAGCGCCTCGCGCCCGCTGCCCACCGGCCTGGCCGTGTATCCTTCGCTCGTGAACCATTTGCCCAGCGAATCCCGCACTACCAGTTCGTCGTCCACGATCAGGATCTTGCCCTTCACCTGAATCGAGTTGGGTGCCTCTACTGCCGTTGCCATAACGTTCTCCCGTTTATCCCTAAGTCTCCGCTGCGCCAGAGGCGCAATTCAGGAGGGCAGACCCCCCGGTCTGCGCGGGTCCCCCTGGACCCGCTGCTTGTTCGAACAATTAACTGCTTACCACTTAAGAAAAGCCGGCCTGGGGACCGGCTGCGGACGAGGGCGTCCGCCCTCCATTGCTGCACGCCCCAAGCTTCGGGCTTGACGTAGGAGCCCGGTGTCGGGGCGAAAGACACGCTGCCTTGGCCGCTCATGCCTCCACCCCAACCGAGGCCATCGGCAGCCCTACCTGGAACTCCGTTCCCAGGCCCGGCTCCGATCGCACCGTGATCTCACCTCCGTGCTGCTCCACGATGCTATGCGCCACCGCGAGGCCCAGCCCGGTGCGGTTCTGGTCTTCCTTGGTGGTGAAGAAAGGATCGAAAATGCGCGGCATTACGTCGGGAGGAATCCCGCTCCCGCTGTCCTTCACGCGCACCACGCCCTGCTCCGTCTGGCTATCGAAAGCGGTGCTCACTTCCAACTGCCCGCCCTTGCCCATGGCTTCCGACGCGTTCATGAGCAGCACCAGAATCACCTGCTGGATCTGGTTCGAGTCGCACAGCACCGGCGGCAGATGCTCCGCCAGCTTTTCTTCGAAGGCGATGTTCTGCATTTCCAGCTTGTGCTTGACCAGCAGCACCGCGCGGTGCACGACGGTGTTCAGATCGTTGGGCTCGCGCACGCTAGGGGCCTGCCGGGAAAAAGTCAGCAGGTTCTTCACCAGGTCTCCACAGCGCTTGCTCTCGCGCTCGATGGTTTGCAACTGCTCCGCCATCTCGTCGCGCTGCGGCAGATCGTGCTTCATCAGCTCCCGCAGGACCAGCCGCGCGTAGGTTAGAATCCCGAAGAGCGGGTTGTTGATTTCGTGCGCCACGGTGGCCGCCAGCTTGCCGATGGAGGCCATCTTCTCGGAGCGCAGCAGCGTCTTGTGGACCTTCTCCAACTCCAGAGTTTTGCGCCGCACCTGCTCTTCGATCTTGGCCTGCACGCCGCCGACTTCCGCCGTCATGGTGTTGAACGAGGCCGCCAGGTCGCCCAATTCGTCGTCCGACCGCACGGGCAGGCGGTATTCCCAATCTCCTCCCGCCACGCGGCGGGTGCCGTCGATGAGTTCCTTCACCGGGCGGTAAACCACCACCCACATGAAGCTCACAGCCGCCGCGCAGCCGAAGGCGATGGCGCCTAACAGAAACCACGTCAGGTTTGCCTGGTGCTGGCGGATCTGCCGCTCTACCAACTCGAGCGAGAGGTCCGCGTCGATAATCCCCAACACGCGCTGGCTCGCCTGGTGTACGTGGCATTCCGCGCTCCAGCATTCCGGGCGGTTATCGATGGGCCGCATGACCGCCAGCACCGGCTGCCCCTGCGGATCGGTGAAGTGCCGCGCCCGCTCGCGCTGATTCAATTGGGAGAGCGGCGCCGCGCCCGCGTGGCACTTGTTGCACTGCTCGGCGGTCTTGTCCACAACCCGCCCGATCTCCCTGCGATCGGTGGAATAGGTGATGAGGCCCTCTTTGTTGAACAAGCGGATGCGCTCGATGCCCGGCTCCGAGCCCATGTCGTCGATGCGGTTGTGCAGCGCCGCGCGGTCGTTCTGCAACATTTCGTAGTGCGTGCTGCGCACGATTACGTTGGTGATGCGGTCCGCGGAGAGTTCCACCAGATTCTCCGACTGCCGCCTTTCCGACCGCAGATTGATGTAGCCGAACAGAGCGAAGAAGGCCGTCGTGCAGGCGATCACGGAGATCGCCAGCTTGGCGGCCAGTCCCAAGCGGATTGTTTTACGCAAACTCATTTGCGGCTCCGCGATCTAAAATCCTCCGCGCCTCCGGGTCTCCGTGGTGAGCAATCCCTATCCCACGGCGACTGAATCCGCCTCCGTTTCTTCCATCTCCGGGCCGGCACTGTGGTGCTCTTCCACTTCGAAGATGGGGAAGTATTGGGCGATCATCCGGAACGTCGCAAATCCCACGGCGACGATCGAGAGCGTGACCGCAATCTCGCTCCATTTGGGGATGTAATGCGTTCCCGAGCCAGCTTCCAAACCGGTGGTTCCGACGTTCAGGCGATTGGCAATGAATCCGAATACCACCATCACTGCGCAGGCGTACAGCGCGCCCGGCCGCCGCCGGATGCGCGCCTGGTACAGCAGGACCATGGGCACCGCCATGAGCGCAATTTCCAGCGCGAACAGCCACGTCTCGATGCGGTTCTGCGCCAGCAGCGCGAAGGCGTGCCGGTGGCTCAAGTCCAGGAAGCGAATCCACAAGTACACGCTCAACACCACCGCCAGCACGCGCCCCATGCTCATCAGCAGCGGCAACTCCAGCGCGCGGCCGAAAGCGCGGCTGCTGTGCCACGATTCGAAGATCGTCATGGCCAGGCCCACCGCGATCGAAGAAATGTAAAACAGCAGCGGCAGGATGGGGCTGTACCACAACGGGTAGAGCTTTTCGGGCACGATCAGAAATAGCGACCCCAGCGAGCTCTGGTGCAGTGTGGAGAGCAGCACGCCCAGGATCATCAACGGAACCGAGATTCTGTGGATCCACTCGAGCGGCTTGTGCAGTCCGAATTTCTCAAAGACCACCGGGACGAATTCCAGGAACAACACGGTGGTGTAGAGCGTGACGCACCAAGCCACTTCGAACATGACCGAGTGCGGATTCCACATCACCAGCGGATGCCACAGGCGGTCGGGCCGGCCCAAATCGTAGAGCAGCCCCACCACCACCAGCGTGTAGCCCAGAAACGCGGTGAGAATCGCCGGCCGCAGAATCGGTCTGTACTTCTCGATATTAAAAATGTGGACCATGGCCACCAGCGTGAAACCGCCGGCCGCCAGGCCCACGCCGCACATCACATCGAAGGCGATCCAGAGTCCCCACGGGAACTTGTCGCTCAGGTTGGTGGCGCCGCCCAACCCGTACATGACGCGCAAATAGGTGGCGTACAACCCGCAGGCCAGAATGACCGCGAAAATCACCCGCCATACCGTGATCTTGGGAAGCTTGATGCTCATCGCCCCTCCTTCTTAGCCACTTCCGCCCGCCGATTGGTGATCCAGTAGATTCCGCCCAGCAACACCGTGCCTGTGGAAACGACGTCCGGCACCAGCTCCAGCACGCGCCAGGTGGTTTCCGGCATGGGCTCTTGCCCCACGTTGGTGCGCAGGCCGATTTGTTCGAACGGCACCGCCGAAAGGTAGAACACCGACGTCCCGCCGACTTCCGAGATGCCGTACACCTTTCCGTAATACTGGTCCGGTTTTTCCGCGATCCGACGCCTGGCTTCCTGTATCAGCTCATCCCGATTGCCGTTGATGGTGGCGCCGACCGGGCAGGCTTCCGCGCAGGCCGTCAGTTTGCCGGCGATCTGCCGCTCGGAGCACATGTTACACTTCCGCATTTTCGGAAGGCGGCTGTTCCATTCGTAGGTAGGCACCTGGAACGGGCAGGCCTGCATGCAATACCGGCAGCCCATGCACTTATCCGCGTCGTAGGTGACGGGTCCCAGCGATGTTTTTTGCAACGCCCCTACGGGGCATACCGAGGCGCATGCGGGCTGTACACAATTCATGCACAACCGCCGGGAAAATCGATCCCCGTGCGTTTCCACCGCAGTCAGTTTATGCGCCGAAATCCTCGGCTCCGCGGCTATCTGCTCGTTGTAGGGAAGCCCCCACCGTTCCGCGCATCCGGCTTCGCAAGCCTTGCACCCGATGCAAAGAGTGCTGTCGTACAGGATCGCTTTTGGCATAACTAGGTCTTCAACTCCCTTTTTAACAGAATTCACGCAAGAAGTGTAGTGAATCTTTACAGGCCCAATGGAGGGGTGGCGAAGAACTCGCCGTTCCCGCAGCCAGGCCGCAAACAAAACCGGGACCGGAGGTGTGCGCCTCCAGTCCCGGTTTCCGTACTGGACGAATGTTGTCCCGTTCTGGCCTTGCGGCGACGCAAACTGTTAGACCGTGAGGAAGAACTCGCTGGTGACTTCGGTCCAGCCGATTTCCGGCATGGCTTCCAGCAGATCTTCGGCCGGCCGCCCGCCATCCGCCGCCACGGCTCCCGCCAGCGCCGGTTGCCGCGCATACAGCCGCTCCACCGCTTCCCGCATCCACTCTCTCACCAGGCCTTTGGGGACCAGATTGCGCCCGGTATTCTCTTCGTCGGGGACATGCACGGCCACCAGCCAGCCATTGCCGTACGGGTCTTGCCGGACGACGCTGGGGTTGGCGAGCGCCTCGGCGTTAATTTCCATCACTTCGCCTTCGGTCGGGGAGACCATTTCGGTCTTGCGGCCGTCGCGGTAGAAGGAGAGAACCTTTTGCCCCTGGCGGATCCACTGGCCGGGTTTCGGCAGCTCGATCTTTTCCAGCTTGCCCAACAGGGCGGCGGCGAACTCATCGGCGCCCACGCGAACGACATTCTTGCGCTCGCGCATCAACCAGGCATGACCGGGGTGGTAAGAGAGCTTTTCGGGAACCAGGAAACCATCTACATAGTCACCGCCCGCCTGGGCCGGGACTGTCTGCGGTGCGTCGACCGCTACCGTGTTCATCACCTTGCGGCGATTCAACACATAATCCAATACGATGAAGACCAGGAAAGTAGCAAGAACCAGAATCGCTGTCATATTCGTCCAACCTTTCTGTCTTCAGTAAAGGCACGGCGGATGCCAAACCCCGCTGATTTTTGCGCTTGTATGTGTCGTGATTTCAAGCAAATACGGAATGTGGTTTTTTGCGACGGCCCGAGTCTGTTGATGAATTCAACGGCACCCCTGTCGAATTTCGCGGTAACGCGACGTGGAATGAGCGGGTTAGGTTGCCTGTCGTCGATTCCTACAGCATGGTCGGTAATGCCAACAGTTTTGATGGGCTGCTCGCCGCAGTGCCGAGTTCAAATGGGCGCGTCTCACGCGTCCGGCACGGTGGCATCGCGCTTCTCGAACTCAAGACCATACCATTCCTGCCACTGAGCCCGCATCTGCCGGCTGGCCGGCCACTGAAAGCACAAGTTATAGCCGTCGGGATCTTGGACGCCCAACTGCTTCATGCCGTACGGGGCGATGGCCGGCTCTTTCACATCGATGCCGTGGGCGCGCAGGTGCCGGTAAGCTCCGTCCAGATCCTTCAAGCCGAAGAACAGACACGTATCGCCGTGCGCGGCGACGCGGGCGGGGTCCGGAACGGGCGGCCGGTTGTCCTGTTCGTAAGCGGTGTTGAGCATCAAGCCAACGCCATTCAGGCTGAGCAGCGCCCAATCGAAATGGTCTCTCGGCCTGGACGTGGTGACGAGTTCGAAGCCCAGAATGTCACGGTAGAAATGGATCGCTACCGGCATGTCGAAAACCTGGATCAGCGGAGCACAGCCCCAAATATCAATTGCCATATCTAACGAACATTTTAGACCGGAGCCGCCAAAGGTAGCGCCGTGCCGGTAGCACCGTGCCGCCAGGGGCGCCGTTGGCTCGCGTACACTATCTGGAGGGAGTCATTCCGTGCCCGATCAAAATTACAGCAACCATCGCCAGTACGTCCCGATCTTTCACTATGTTCTGCTACCGGTCCTGTTTCTCACCATCATTGGTTCCATCGTCAACCTGGTCGAATCGTGGGGAGATCATCAGCGTATTTATAGCGCATCGCTGATTGTGGTGCTCTCGGTCTGTGGCCTCTTCACGGCGTTCTTCGCCCGGGTTTTCTCCCTGAAGGCCCAGGATCGCGCCATCCGCGCCGAAGAGAACCTTCGCCACTTCGCCATGACCGGCAAGTTGCTTGATTCGCGTCTCACGGCTGGTCAGATCGTGGGTCTGCGCTTCGCGTCCGATGGCGAATTCGTCGCGTTGGCCCAACGCGCCGCCGCCGAGAACCTCACCCAGGATGCCATCAAGCGCGCCATCAAGACGTGGCGCCCCGATACCTACCGCGTTTGAACTGCTACTGCACGTGCGCCAGGTCGGGGTGATCCGCGCGCCCCACGCCGGGATCGGCGGTGCGCATGCCGCCCGCACCCCCTTGCAGCAGTTTGCGCATCATGGCGTGAGCCGGCGTGTGTTCTTCCACGAAGTCCACGCCGCCCGCCGTCAGGCTGAAGTCGGCTCCCTGGTTCATCTCCACGTACTTCTTCTCCTTGAGATACCAGAGCGTGAATTCCAGGTACTCGCGCGGAATGGCCATCAGCTCTTCCAGTTCCAACAGCGATACGCTCGGATGGTCGTAGTTTCGCTGCCGCTGGGCATACAACAGGCACAGCACGCCCAGCCGCCGGTTTCGCTCGCCTTGTTTCTGGTCCACGAAGGCCCGCGCCTGGAACATGGGCAGCGGGTGCGGTGTTTCGGTTTCGCGCATGCTATCGTAGCGCGCGCGGGTGTCCGGATTGCTGAGCACGTGGTACGCTTCCGAGAGCAACAGGAACCGCTCCTGATCGCCGCTCTCCGCATTGTCCGGATGGAAGCGGGTGGCCATGATCCGGTACACGCGGTGGATGGTTTCGATGTCGGCCTTGGGGCTGAGCTGCAGGGCCTCGTAGTAGTCGGTGCCGGCCACCACGCCCTGGGTCATCCGCCTGGTCGATTCCGAAAACTCCACGCCGATGCGGAATACCGTATCGCGCGCCACCGCGTAACGCACCACCGCTTCCAGCGGGAAGGCGAATCGCGCCACATCCATGTAGACGTGCATGCCGGGGGCGATGGCCTGCGGGCATTCCAGGCACATGCCGGCTTCCGAGATGTCGAGCGCGCGGGGGCGCAGCGTGGAGACTTTCCCGGACGTGTCTTCCCATTTCAAAGTCGCCGGGAAATCGGCAGGCTCGCGATGGTAATGCCGTTGCGCTCCGGTCATGCGTGCACGCCCTGGCGTAGCAGCCTTTTCACGCGCGCCACCAGCTCCAACGGGTTAAATGGCTTGATCAGGTAATCGTCCGCGCCCAACTGGAATCCTTTGAGGATGTCGGTCTCCTGCTGGCGGGCCGAAAGCATCACCACCAGTGTCGGCAGGTTCTCCTCGCGGATGGCGGTCAGCACTTCATAGCCGTCGGGTCCCGGCATGCTCACGTCCAGCACGGCCACGTGCGGCTTGGTTTCGCGGATGGCGCGCAACGCCTCTTGGCCGTTTTCGGCAGTCTGGCACTGCATGCCGTAGTTCCGCAGGATGGAGCGCAGCAGCGCCAGAACGATTGGGTCGTCGTCCGCCAGCAGCACGCTCGGAGAAGCCACTCCGCCTCGCCGTCCCGCCTTGGGACCCTGCACGACCAGCCTGGAAGTAGTGCGCGTACTGGCCAGCGCCAACCGCATCAGGACTTCCTCGGGCTCCCAGGCGCCCAGGTATTCGGCCGCCGCCGCTTGCATACCGGGCGCCATGTTCATCAAATCGGCCCGCTCCCCGGCCAGCAGCAACTGGCCCGCGCCGGCGCCCGCCGCCATGGCGCTCAGCCGTTCGGCATCCATGCCTTGCTGCACGTGCAGGATGGTGAGGTCGCACTCGCGGATGGATTGCGATTCCAGTTCGTCGGTGATGGAAAAAAGCCGCGGCCGCGCTTCCACGCGGGCCAGCGCGGCGCAGATCTCGTCGGACCGGTCGGGCGGCAGACCGACCAGTGCGATGCGTTTCCCGCGGAGCGCCTGCAGGAAGTAATCCGGCGGCGGCGGATCTTCACCGCGGAGCAGTTCGTCGAACGTCAGGTACAAGTTGGTGAGGCCCTCGCGCAGGGCCTCGGCCCGCAAGGGAGATTCCGCCAGCAGTTCTTCGCCGGACCGCGCCAGTTTGGCGATGGTGGGGAATTCCAGGGTTTCGCCGCTGCCGGCCCACTGGTGCAGTTGGCCGGACATGCGCACCGAATCCAAGCGGGTATCCAGGCTCTCCAGAAACTCCCGGCTGAAGTCCACGCCCTGGCGCAGGAAACGCTGCCGTAAAGTCCCCACGTCGGGCGCGGGCGAGTTCGGCTTGGGCGCCGGCGCCGCAATCGCGGGCCGCGCAAGCGGTTTCTCACCCAGCAGGTTACGCAGTCGCGCCGCCAACGTGGAGGTATCCACGGGCCTCGAGATGTAGTCTTCACAACCGGCTTCGATGGCTCGCTGGTTGTCGAGCTTGGATGTGGAGGCCGTCAGCGCCGCCACCTTGATGCCGCTGGTGCGGTGATCGCCTTTGATCCTACGGGTCATCTCCACACCGTCCATGCCGGGCATTTGAATGTCCGTCAGCACCAGCGCCGGGCGGAAGCTGTCCAGCATCTGCAGAGCTTCCTCGGCCCGCTCCGAGGTGCGAACGTCGAAGCCTTCAAAGGTCAACAGAAGCCGCATGAGCTTGAGGTTGACGCGTGAATCGTCGACCACCAGGATGGGCGCTCCAGGCATTATCTTCGTCCTTGCGAATTTCTCGCCAGGCGAGCCCACGCCCGACGGATCAGATCGTGGCGGTCGCGCAGAGCGCATTCCACCACCAGTTCATCGCGCGTGCGCGCGCAATTGGCGCGGTACTCATCCTCCACGAACTCCGAGAACCAGATGTAGTCGCCGAGCCATGCTTCCAGTTGGTCGTTGTCCAGCCTGGCCCACAACCATGTGCCAGAATCAAGCACCGCGGAGATGGCGAGCGGCCCGGCCGGATTATCGAAACTTCTTCTGATTTGCAGCATGTGCCTCTGCCTGCTTCCGTGATGCCATCATGCCCTGAAAGCGATGAGGGAAAAAGGGCCAGACGTACCTCCGCCGTACCGAATCGCCTGGAAAGTTGTGGCCGGGCCAGGACTTTTATGCCGTTTGCGTGCCGCGCCGCATGATCAGCCACGCGGCGCCGGCGGCGCACAGCCCGAGCGAGATAAATTGCGAGGTATCGAGCGGAGTGCCCCACAGGTTGCCCTGCTCGTGGTAGCGGAAGAACTCCACCACGAACCGCACCGCGCCGTACAGCAGCAAATACAACATGATGATGGCGCCGCGGCGATGCGGTTTGCCGATGCGCCAGTAGAGCAGGGCGAAAATCGCGAACTCCGAGAAGGCTTCGTAAAGCTGGGTGGGATGGAGCGGCACGTTGAGCGGTACGCCCACGATTTCAGCCGCCACCCGGCTGTGGAACGTGACGGCCCACGGCAGATGACACTCCACGCCCCAGCAGCAGCCGGCCGAAAAGCAGCCGATGCGCCCGATGCCATGGCCGAGCGCGATCCCCGGCGCGCAGACATCGGCCGTCCGCCACGCCGGCAGCCCGGTCTTACGCATGTACCAGAAGGCCACGGCCAGCGCGGCGATCAACCCGCCATAGAACACCCCGGCCGCCCGCAGAGTGTCCAGGGTGAAAATTTCGGCCGGATTCTGGCGGTAGCGCGGGTCCACCACGAACATCATGAGCTTGGCGCCGCCGATGGCCGCCAGCGCGCAGTAGATCACCAGGTTCGTGAGAGCCTCGGCATTCAGTCCTTCGCGTTTGCCCAGCCGCGCCGCGATCCACAGGCCGGCCAGGAACGCCAGCGCCACCAGCACACCGTAGGTGTGCAGGAACGAGAGATGGAACAGTTCAGGATACATTCGCCTTCGCCCGATTGGGCCGGATGAGATCGATCACCAGCAGCCCGCTTCCAATCACCACGGCCGAATCCGCCACGTTGAAGGCGGGCCATTGATACTGACCGGCGTAGAACAACAGGAAGTCAGTCACGCGTCCCCAGAGAATGCGGTCGAGGAGGTTGCCGGCCGCTCCTCCCAGCACCAGCGCGAAGCCCCAGCGGGACGCCGCGTCCAGGCGCTCCGCTTTCCACAGCAGCGCGCTCACAGCCACCACGGCCACCAGCGCCCCCAGGATCAGCAGCGTGGTGCGCCATTGGGAGGTCGAGTTGTTGAAGATCCCGAAGGCCACCCCGCGGTTCTCCGAATGGATGATGTCGAAGAAGCCTGGGATGATGCGGTACGAGTCGAGGAACGTGACGTGGCGCTCGATCCACCACTTGGTGAGGCGGTCGAGCGCGAGTATCGCCGCCGCCGTGCCGTACGCTTTCACGCGGAGATCAGCCATGGATTGGGAATCACCAATATGGTAACAGGCGCGCGGATTCACGCGGCACGAAACGGCTTGCTTCGGTATCACTTCAGCGGATGCGTTTCGTCCGTTCCCGGCTTCAGCACGCGGAGGGAGCCGATTTTCCAATCGGGACCTTCGCGCAGCATGACGAAGAGCACGGGCGTGGAGAGGATTCGGTCGGCCGGGCGTGCAGTGCCCTCGACCAGAGCGACGTTGGGATTGAGGAATTGGATGGGACCGCTTACGACCTGCGGCACGGCCGGCGCGATTCCGGAAGGCACCGGCCAGATGGTGGCTTCTCCCCAAGGCTCGTGTGAAATGACCACGGTGAAGCGAGCGTCGGAAGAGGGCGGCTCGAGCTGGCTTAATGCCAAATGGGCTAACGGCGGGAACGCGTTTACGAGCCGGAGGATTTCGGTGACAGGGTTCGCGCCCTTCGCGAACACGCCGGCACGCTGGCCGGGGTCGTTCAACGCGGCAATGGTGCGGGCGATGGAGGCGCGGTCGGCGGTCTCATCTGCCCAGGCGGTCGAAACCAGCAGGAATGGAACCAGAAAAATGGTTTTCATATTCCTCATATATCTGGAGAATGCCATCATCTGCCAAGTCCTTTCAACCCACAAAGTGGCCGCTCGCACTTTTTTTCGGTGTTTCCGGGGACGGGGCGAATGGGGTATGCTGGTTTCCATGCGATTTCTTGCCACGATGCTGTTAGTCCTGATGCCGCTCTGCGCGCAGGATACTCCCCCGGAACAAAGGAAGGGCGGCGGCGGCGGCCCACCGAAGAATCTGAAAGTATTGACGCCGGAGCAGTTGCAGGCCGGG
The DNA here is from genome assembly GCA_003167255.1 of Bryobacterales bacterium. Taxonomy (GTDB): domain Bacteria; phylum Acidobacteriota; class Terriglobia; order Bryobacterales; family Bryobacteraceae; genus PALSA-129. The sequence continues at coordinate 10,728 of PMTR01000020.1, read as the reverse complement.
ATCATGCAACAGTTCCGGCTCGCGCTGGGAGTGCAGTGCAATTACTGCCACGTCCGTGGTGACAACGCCAGCGACGACAATCCCAAAAAGATTGTGGCCCGCTCCATGATCACCATGGCGCATGACATCAACGCCAAGTTCCCCGTGGCCGAGGGTAAAGTGTATGTGACATGCTTCACTTGCCATCGCGGGAAAGCGACGCCGGAAACCGTGGCGCCCGCACCTCCTCCTGCCGGCGGACCTCAACCGCAGTAAGGCGAAGCGCAATCGCGTATCGGAACACCCGTTTGCTGACGCGCGCGGCTCTGTCGGAGCCACGACCGTGAGGGAGTGGTTCGCTTAATGCGCCGGCGGCAGGTTCATTCGGCTCAGAAGTTCCACGAAGCGTGGATCTGCCGCAGGAATCCGCGGATCCAAGCGGGCATAGGGCAGATGGACGCTGCGCTCATCGTACGCGACGGCGAGCCAATAGAACAACCGATCCCCATCTCCCACCGCCGCGGCCAGGCCGGCTAGGGCCGCGGCGGGCACATGTTGTTCTGCGTGCAAATCATCCGCCTGATCGAGCAGACTGCGGGCACGGCCGGATTCGCCTTCGATAGCGGACCAGAGTGCCGCCTGCACCGGCGGAGTTAGTTCCCCGGTCAACTGCCGCGCTTTTTCTTTCTGGCCCGCATAGAAGAGCGCGCCAATCAGGCTGATCTCTACCTGCGGGGCATGGGGGAAAAGATCCTCGGCCTTCTGCGCAAACGGAAGCGCGCCCGCGGGATTTGCGGAGGCCAGGTACTCGTTCGCCACATCGCGGAGCATTTCGGGCGAGAGCGGATCGAGCGTGAGCGCACTTTGCATGTGTGTGAGGGCCTCAGCCAGGCGGCCCTGCGTTTCATACCAATGCGCCAGCCAATGTTGCGCGAAGCCGGATCCGGGGCTGAGCTGAATGGCGCGATCGAACTCCTGTTTGGCGGTGTTCCAATCCCAGTCGTACTGCAGCTTCACGATTCCGAGCGCGAGGTGGGTCTCCCCGGAATCGGCATCCAGGGCGACGGCGCGTTCGGCGGCGTCCCGCGCCGCGGGCATGGCCTCATTGGAGCGAACCAGGCCGTCATCGACGCGATACTCGTTGGCAATCGATTGCCAGGCCCAGGCAAGGGCGAAATCGGAATCGAGACGCGTGGCCTCGGCGAAGCGTTCGGCTGCCTTGGAGATGGAGGCGCCGCCGGCGCGGCCGAACAAAGCGCGGCCTTCCAGGTAAGCATCATAGGCCAGGGCTGAAGGCTGATGCGGCGCCGGACGCGGCTTGGCGGCGGCGCGGATTCGCTTCGCGAGGGCGCGGGCCATTTCCCGCTGGAGGGAAAAAGCGTCATTGGCCGGGCGGTCGAAGGTGACCGACCAAAGCTGGTAGCCGTCATCGGTGCGGTGGAGTTGAGCGGTGATGCGCAGGCGGCCGCGGTCTTTTTGGATGGCGCCTTCGAGCACCGCGGCGACGCCCAATTGTTCGCCGATGCGGTGGAGATCGCGAGCCTGGTTCTTGAACTCGAAGGCCGAAGCGTGGGCCGCCACGCGCAAGCCGGGGATGCGTGTCAGGCCATCGATGATTTCGTCGGTGATGCCGTCGCCGAACCAATCCTGGTCCTTCCCGTGGGACAAGTCGAGGAACGGGAGGACTGCGATAGAACGGATTTGGGCGCTGGCTGCGCGGGCGTGCCACCAGGAACCGGCGGCCGTGAGCGCGGCGAAGACCGGAACGGCGGCCAAGATCCAGAGCCAGCGGCGGCGATACGCCTGTGTGCGGGGCGAATCGATGGGACGGCGGGCAGGGTCAACGGGGGAAGGACGGATGCTCATGCCGGCGTGTCCTTCCATTCTACGCGCAAGCAGAATTTGTGGGGCAGACCCCTGGTCTGCGCGGGACGCCCTCGTCCCGCAGCCGGAGCGACGATATCAGCACCCTGCAAAGCGCGGGCAGGCTGACGAGGGCGTCGGCTGCGGAGCGGGGCGTCCGCCCCACAATTTGTGCAGATGTTCAGTATCGGGAAAAGTATGCGGCATTGGGCTCTAAGCGGGCTACACTATTTGGACATGGTCCACCGGCGCGGGTTCTTTCATTCGGTTGCGGGGCTGGGAGTGGCGGCGGCTACCGCGCAGGCGGCTGCCGAAGACTACCGGCAGTATTGGCTGCGGCAGTTGACGCGAATTGCCGATCCGGTGCTGGCGAATCTGGCGGCCGGAACGCTCAAACGAAATATGCCGGTGGAGTGCGCCAGCGGGAAGTTGGAAGAGCGGCGGCGGTATACGCACCTGGAGGCCATCGGCCGGCTGCTGGCGGGGATCGCGCCGTGGCTCGAAGTGGAACTGGAAGCCGAACTGGGAGCCGGTGCCGAGCGCGATTTGCAGCAGCGCTATCGCGATCTGGCGAGGACCGCGCTGGGCCAAGCCACCGATCCGGCGTCGCCCGATTTTCTAAATTTTCACGAGGGCTCACAGCCGCTGGTGGATTGCGGCTTCCTGGCGCAGGCCGTGCTGCGCGCCCCCGGCCAGTTGTGGACGAAACTGGATGCGCGCACCCGGAAGAATCTGGCGGCCGCGCTGGCGGCTTCGCGCGCGATCTCGCCGCCGGCGAACAACTGGCTGATGTTCGCCGCCACCGTGGAGACGGCATTGGCCCACATGGGCGAGCCCTGGGACGAGGCTCGCGTGGACAACGCCATTCGCGAACACCAGCAGTGGTACCTCGGCGATGGCGTGTATGGCGACGGCCCGCGGTTCCACTGGGATTACTACAACAGCTTCGTGATCCAGCCGATGCTGCTGGATGTGCTGCGCAACATCGGCGCGCACAGCCAGCGTTGGAGGAATCTGGAAGCCGACACCTTGAAGCGGGCCGAGCGGTATGCCGCCATCGAGGAGCGGTTGATTTCGCCCGAAGGCACGTTTCCGGCGCTGGGCCGCTCCATCGCCTATCGCACCGGCGCGATGCACCTGCTGGCGCAGGTTGCGCTAATGGGGCGGCTTGCGGCGCCGCTCACCGGCCCGCGTGTGCGCTGCGCGTTGGGGGCGGTGATGCGGCGATTGTTGGAGGCGCCCGGAACGTTCGATGAGCACGGCTGGCTAACCATTGGCTTCTGCGGACACCAGCCGCACCTGGGCGAGGATTACATTTCGACGGGTAGCTTGTATCTCTGTTCCACGGTTCTGTTGCCGCTGGGCTTGCCGCCGGCCGATGCCTTCTGGCAGGGGCCGGCGGAAGATTGGACGTCGCGCCGGCTGTGGCGCGGAGAAGACGCAGCGGCGGACCACGCAATATAGACGATCAGAATTGGCAGGCGAAAGCGCCTGCCCCACTGAGCAGCATAGCCACAACCAATGTGAGAGGCCGCCGAAAGTCGACGCGGCACGCACGAGTGCGTGCGCCACGAAAGCAACGAAATGCGCACCAAAGTGGGACAGGCGCTTTCGCCTGTCAACCCGCCAATCTCAGCGATTTTTTAGTGAGCGGTCGGCAGGGGCGGTAACTGAATCCGCTGGTGGCCGCGGAAGATCTCGGCGAACCTGGCCAGAATCTCGTCATGAAACGCGCCATTGCCGGCCAGCAGGTGGTCGGAAGTGGTGACGTTGAGGGGCGCGCCGGTCATGTCACTGACGCGGCCGCCGGCTTCCGAGACCAGCAGCGTGCCGGCGGACATATCCCAGGATTTCAAGCCGAACTCCCAGAAGAAGTCCAGTCGGCCGGAGGAGACGTACGCCAGATCGAGGGCGGCCGAGCCGGTGCGGCGCACGCCGTGCGACGCCATGGCCAACTGGTAATAGAAATGGATGTTGATATTGTGATGCCGCTTGCGGCTGGGGAAACCGGTGGAGGCCAGGCTATCGGCCAGGCGTTTGGTTTCGGAGACGCGGATGCGGTGGCTGTTGAGGAACGCGCCGGAGCCGCGTTCGGCGGTGAACAGCTCCTGGTGGATGGGGTCGTAGACCACGCCCGCAATGGCTTCGCCCGCCCGTTCCAGACCGATCGATACGCAGAACATCGGAAAGCTGTGGGCGAAATTGGTGGTGCCGTCCAGGGGATCGACAAACCAGCGATAGTCGGATGAGCTCTCGTGGCCGCCGCCTTCTTCGGCGACGATCGCGTGGGCGGGATAATGCGAGCGCAGCCGTTCCACCACCAGCTTTTCGGAGGCGCGGTCGGCTTCCGTCACCAGGTCGAATTCACCCTTGGTTTCGAAAGCCACGCGGCGTTCGTAGTAATTGGCAAGCAGCGAGCCGGCTTCACGCGCGATTTCGACGGCGGTTTCCAGGTGATGCATGGGCTCGCCCGGGGCTAACCCTCTTCCTGAATGTACTTGATGTCGTGTTTGAAGATGAAGAGATTGGGCTTGCCGGCGCGAGTGAGACGAATGAAGGACTTGTCGTAATACTCGATGGTGCCCGCCACTTCCTCGCCATCCTCCATCTTCACGCGGATAGGCGTCGAGTTCTCAATTAACTGTTTGAGGTATTTGGCTTCCTCAAACGTATGTTCCGGTGCGCGACCGGATTTTGCACCCTGTTGTGATTCGATCACTGCTGAGGCCGCTTCTTTCTTCCGTTGGGATTGACAGCGGTTCGCGCGTCGGCCGAGCCGGCGCCTTCCGCATCCCCATAATAGCCGTCGCGGGCGGAGACACGCAAATCGGGCGAAGTGGCGGCCACTTGGAGCTTATGATACGGGTCCTTGGTGAGCGGCACGCCTTGAGGATAAAAGCTGAGAAGGTATTGGGTGCGCAGCTCGGTGATGATGTCGGCGAAGGCCTTGTCGAGCTTGCCGACGTCGGGAAAAAACGTGCGCCCGCCGGTGCGCTGCGCCATGAAGATCAACGAATGTTCGCCGCCGGTGTTGCGGCCCGCCTCGTTGGTGATCGGGATTACCACCACCGGATAGATCACCGCGTCGGCGAACTGGGCTTCCTTCAGGGCGGTGTGGATATCGACGCTGCTGGTGGTGTTGCCGCCATCGGTGATCACCACGATCACCTTGCGGCCTTCGCGCGGTTCGAGCGCGCGCGCGGCCAGATGAATCGCGTCATAGAGCGAAGTGCCGGCTTCCCCGTGAAGCAGCTTGAGACGGCCTTCGAGCCCCGCGTAATTGCGCGTGAAGCCGTGCTCCTCGCGCACTTCGTAGTTGAAGCTGTAGAGCGCCACGGCGTCCTGCGGGTTGCCCTCCGAGAGCAGCGCGTGGAGGAACTTGGCGGCGGAATCCGTCTCGTACTTCAAATCCTTGGCGGTGGAGCCGCTGGTATCGATCAGCAGCACGATGGAGAGCGCTTGCTCGGTGGTGCGCTGGAAGAAAGCGATTTCCTGGCGCACGCCGTTGTCGGAGATGGTGAAGTCGGATTTCTCCAGCGCGCCCACGGGTTCGCCGGCCGGGTTCTTCACCGTCGCGATCACGTGGACCAGTTGCACCTTGGTCTTAAAGACGGTGGGCTGGGCGGTGAGCGCGGCGGCGCACAGAAGCGCTGCGCTGATTTGTCTCAGGACTCGTTCCGAAACAACCATTCCAAACGCTCCCTCACGGTCGCGGCTCCGGATGCCCATCGGAGCCGCGACCGTAAGGGAGCGATCGCGGGCCACTGAATCGGCTGTTTCCCGACAAGCCCTAGCCGGCCACCGGAACATTTTGGTCCCACTCTCCTTCCACCCAGACTTCGCCGTCGAGGAAGTGCTCTTTCTTCCAGATGGGGACGCGCTTCTTGAGTTGGTCGATGGCTTCGAGCGCCGCCTCGAACGCCGGGCGCCGGTGCGCGGCGGTCACCAGGATGGCGACGCTGGTATCGCCGATCAGCATGCGGCCGAGACGGTGCACTATGGCGATGCGCTCGATCGCGCGGCCGGCGGCCAGACTGAGTCCGATCTGCGCCATCATTTTGAGAGCCATCGGCTCATAGCACTCGTAGTCCAGGCACAGCGTGGCGCGGCCGCCGGTGTGGTTGCGGACCGTGCCTTCGAAGGTGACGACCGCTCCTTCGGCGCCCGTGAGCAGGCGGGCCGCCAGCGCGCGCGTGTCGATGGCCTGGCGCGTCAAAGCGAAGTAATGGCCGGCTTCGGCGATGTGAGAAGGGGCATTGGCGCCACCAGAGACGGGCGGCAAAAAGGCCACTTCATCGCCTTCGGCCAGGGGCGTGGAGATCTCCGCAAACTCCCGATTCCGGGCTACCACGATGCTGGCTGCCAATTCGCGCAGGCGGGGATAATGGCTGGCGTAGCGTTCGAAAACAGCGCGAAGGTCGGCTCCGGGCGGAAAGTCGGCTTCATCGGCCGGGCGGCCCACCAGTTCCTTGAGCATCCCGAAGAACAGCACGCGCACATGCATGGCGAAATTGTAACGTTCAGTCTAACAGACGGTTGCGGGCGGGCCGCGGTTGCGGCGGGTTCCGACAAAAAAGGGGGCCAGGCTTGGCCTGGCCCCCTTTGGAGATGGACTAGATGGAAACTAGAACAAGAGCTTCGTCGAGAACTGAATATTGCGCGGTGATCCGAACCCGGTGATCTGACCAAACGTCGAGCTTGTATTGGTGGCGACCGGGTTGTTCCAGTTGGCGTGGTTCATGATGTTGAAGAATTCAGCTTTGAAGTCAAGCCTCCACCGCTCCTTGTAGTGGAACTGGCGGCTGAGGGCCATATCCCAATTGATCTGGCCGGGGCCATAGACCGAATTCCGTCCGAGGTTTCCGAAGGTTCCCGCCGGCTGGACTGCGAAGGCTGCCGGGTTGAACCACGCGCCCAGCGTCCTGGTGGCCGGGTAGACCTGGGTCGGCAAGACCACGTTGGGTCTGTCGAGGCCCTGGCCGCTGAGCGAAATGTCCTTGCCGCCATCGGTGAGCTGGATGGGGTTGCCGGTGAACAAGCTGACGGCTGGCGCCAGCGACCATCCGGAAGTGACGAACTTGAACGCGCCGGTCCCGAGTCCGGGGCTGACGGCCACAATGGAGGTGTTGAAGACCTGCCGGTGGTCGAAACCGCAATTGCCGCGTTCGCCGGTGGCCCGGTTGAGCGGATTCTGGATAATAACGCCCGCCAGTTCTCCAGCGAAATCCCAGGAGCTGATGCAGTGACTGAAGGTGTAATTGCTCAGGATGGTGAAATGATGGGAAAGGCGTTTGTTGATCGATGCCAGAAGGCCGTTGTACTCGGCATTGCCGCCATCGTCGCCCTGTTGGATGTCGGCGTAATACTGGCCGGTGGCGGGGTTGGTCAGATAAGTGAGGCGGCGGTTGTTGGTATTGGAGGTGGTGGAGGTCGTCGTGGAGCCGGTGTACATGGCATAGTTGACGTCCGTCGAGCTCCAGATGTGGCGCGTGAGGCTGCCCAGGTAGTTGACCGTGACGAGCCAGTCATTCTTGAGCTGGCGCTGGTAACTGACGTTGTAATTCATCATGTACTGCACTTTCATGTTGGGCGGGACGCTGATGTAGACGCCTTGGGTCGGGAACACAAGGTTGCCGGGGAACGGGTCGCCCTTGACGCCGTTCAGCGTGTAGTTTGCAAAGGGATTGGAGAACGTACCGCCGGCCGATCCGCTCACCAACGACACGGAAGAGACGTAGGGAGCGTTGGTGGTCCAGCGCTCAGGGTAGAAGAGCTCGGTGGTGTCGTGCATGATGGCGAAGGAGGCGCGGATGGTCTGCTTGGCGTCGCCTTTGGGGTCCCATACCAGGCCGAGCCGGGGCGAGAAGGTGGCCCAGTGGGCGGCCGTGAAGGCGTTCCCGTAGGGATCCTGCGCCGAGTCCTTAGAGAAGATCAGTCCCGCCGGAGCGGTGGGATATTCGGAGCTGTGCCAATTCTCGAGGAAGAGCGGCCAACTAAACTGGTTGCCTCGCCCGTATTTATCGTAGGACGGCACGGATGGTTCCCAGCGGACGCCGTAGTTGATGGTGAACCGGGGCGCGATGTGAAAGGCATCCTGCGCATAGGCGGCGATGACCGTCTGGCGCAGGTAGTCGGAAATCACATTTCCGTCGGTGAGGCCGGAGTACTGGCCGGTCAGCAGGTCCGCCAAGCCGTCGCCGGTGAAGCTGCCGTTGAATGTGAACTGGCCGTTGGACTGCTGATTGTTGACGGAGTTGAACTGGTCTTTGCGGCCATCGAAGCCGAACATGATCTGGTGTTTGCCGCGGATGAGGGTAAAATCGTCGGCCAACTGATAGGTGTTGATGTTGAAGTCGGCGAAGGCGCAGGTGCCGCAGCCGACGTTGAAGCCGCCGCCCGAATAACCGGTGACGCTGAGCTGCGTGTAGTTGGGAACAGCGACGTACATATTGGAACCCAGAGTTTGGGGACTGAAGAGATTGGGCGCATCGGCGCGGTCGTCCCGGCGCCGGTCGAAGGTGGCGTGGAAGGCGTTGACCGCAGTGGGGCTGATGGAGTAGGTGTCGCCGATGGTCATGGTCTGCGAGCGCTCTTTGTTGCCCGGCGTGCCGGTGGTGAGAGCGTTATGGCCGTCGAACAGCACCTCCGCGGTGTAATCGTAAACAAAGTAGCGTGCGTAAAAGGTCTGCTTGGAACTGGCAATGTAATCTACCCGGCCGATCCATTGGTCGTCGGGGTTGTTGGCGAGGTAGCCAAAGGTGGACAGTCCGCAAGGACTGGTGGAGATGGGGACATAAGTGGACGCCAATTTCTGCCCGGCCTGGTCGAATGAGGTTACGGGGATCTGGTTGTTGGGATAGGGAGTGCCGCTCGGGCTCTTCAAGGTTTTGGCAGAAGCCAGGCAGCCGCCGGCGGATTTGGCGGCGTCCAGCACGCTGAAATCGCCCAGGAGCGCTGCGGCGGTAGCGGTGTATGCCGTTTGGGTGGCCGGGTCGCTGCGCTGGCGGGTACCCTGATATCCGCCGAAGAAGAACAGCTTGTCCCGGATGATCCGGCCGCCCGCGGTGCCGCCGAACTGATTGCGCTTGAGAGAATCGCGCACCGATTGCGAACCATATTGATCTCCTTTCGGCCGGCCGTTGAGATCGCCGTTGCGGAAGAACTCGAACAAATCGCCGTGGAACGCGTTGGCGCCGGACTTGGTCACGATGTTGACGACGCCGCCGGGGTGCAATCCGAATTGTGGCGGCAGGGCGCTGGTCTGCACGTTCAGCTCCTGGACGGCATCCGGGAAGGGAATCGGAAGGTTCACATTACTGAAAGCGTCGTTGTTGTCGCCGCCGTCCAACAGGAAGTTGATGCCGTTGGCCTGGCTGCCGGCCACCGAAAACTGGCCGGAACCGCCGGCGGTGCCCTGCATGTTCTTGCTGCCAGTCAGATCGCCGCCGTTCAGCGTCATGGTGGCGGTACCCGCGCCCGTGGCCGTCAGCACCGAGTTTAGGTTGCGGCCGTTGAACGGGAGATCGAGCATTCTCTCGGTGTCAATCACCTGGCCGATCGCGCTATCCCTGGTTTCCACCATGCCGGCGTTACTGACCACGTCGACGTTCTCCGTCACCGCACCAATCTGCATCCTGACATTAATTCCAGGGTTGCTGCCTACCTGCAGGATGATTCCGGTTTGAGAATAGGTCTTGAAGCCGGCAAACGAAACTTCCAGCCGGTATCCGCCGGGAGGCAGTTCCGTAAGAGCAAAGCGGCCTGTGTTGTCGGTGATGGACGTATGCACTTCGTGCTTGTCCGTCTCGGTGATCTTGACCTGGGCGCCAACGATGGCTTGGCCCGTCGGGTCGGTGACGTGACCGTCCACTTCGACCACGGCAACTGCCTGTGCCATTGCGCGCGGGCTCAACACGGCTAGCAGCGCGAGAGCGCAAAAGAGAACCGCAGCGCGGTTCCAACGACCTCGACGGGTCCACAAAAACGACATAGTTTTCTCCTTACGGCGCGCCTAAGCGCCGGCCAAAGACTTAGAAGCTGTTGATGCAATTATAAGGGCCCTAATCGGAGAAACAACTCGGTTTTTCTAAACTGTTCGTTGAGTTTTTCTGACGGAAGACGCCGCAGAGAAATGGGCGCGGGCGTTGGGAATACCGGCCTTATTTCCGTTACAATTGCAATTTGTCATGAAGCCAACCGCCGAAACCCGCATCCGCGTACGTTATGCCGAGACCGACCAGATGGGCGTGGTCTATTATGCCAATTACCTGGTTTGGATGGAGGTGGGCCGCGTCGAGTTGTGCAAAGCCTGTGGTTTCAATTACCGCGACATGGAACGCGAAGACGGAATTTTTCTCGCCGTGGCGGAGGCCGGTTGCCGCTACCGCTCGCCCGCCCGTTTCGACGATGAGGTCATCATCAGGACCTGGATCGAAGAGGCTAGCACCCGCATCGTGATCTTTCACTATGAAATGCGCGTGGCCGAAGACGGCCGTCTGCTGGCTACCGGCCACACCCGGCATGTCTTCGTGAACCGGGAGATGCACCGGGCCCAACTGCCCGGGAAATACCATCCCATGTTCGGCCTATAGGTCCGTTGAAGTGGCGCACGCACGAGTGGTTCTGCTGCACAAATCGTGGGGCGGGCAATTTTGCCCGCAGCCGCCTTCAGGCGGCTTCTTCGGGCTGAAAGAGATCCCTCGCACCCGGCAAGCGTCGGCTGAAAGCCGGCGGCAGCCAGGATTGGCTGCCCCGCAGAGCGGCATAGCCGCAACCAAAGCACCAAGCCCGGAGGGCGAAACAACATAGCCCACGGCGTGAGCCGTGGGTTCCCGTAGCCAATTGACCAGCCCCGGAACGGGGCGAAAGAAGCGCCGCTGTAGAAAC
>PMTR01000099.1:4486-27701 GCA_003167255.1 Bryobacterales bacterium | reverse complement strand
AGAATTGGCCGCCCCACAGGCCACAAAACGCGATGGCCTGTCCCACTCTTTTTATTGCACCGTCAGGTAGGCGTTAGCTTGCGTTGTGACGCCTCCGACGGTGAGTACCACCAGGTTGTCGCCAGACGGAAGGCCGGACGGCACCACGATGTTTAGCTGGTATTCGCCGGGATAGACCAGTCCCGCAAACTGGACGGTGGCGGGAACGCCGCCAATTTTACAGGTAACCGTGTTGGCAGTCGGCGGCGCGCCGCTGAACGTCTGGCCGAAGTTAGTGGCTGGATTGGTGGGACCGAAGCCCGTGCCGTAGAGCTGAAGGATATTGCCGGCCTGAGCGGGCGCCGTCAGACCGGCGTACAGGCTGGTTGGCCCGATGTATTGGCCGTCTATGCGCACGGCAGCCACGTACTTCTGCCCCAACGGGCCGAACATGAACAGGGCCGGCGAGAAGGTCGACTCCACGGCACTCATGACGGCACTGGTCTGTCCCGCGTAGGTGACCTGCACTTGCACCGGGCCTTGCGCGGCATCAGCCGGCGCAAGCACGTTGATCTGAGTGGGGCTGATGTAGTAAACGTAGGCCGGCTTGCCGTCGACCGTGACGCTGGCTCCATCGAGTTGCGTGGGAAGATTGGGGCCAACGAAATCCACGCCGGTCCAGACGCGGGTGGTCCCGGCCAGGTTAGTGCCCTTAATCGTGATCCATGAGCCCTGTGAAAAACCGGGCAGAAAACTGGCGCCGTTCTGAACTGCCGACATGGTTGGCGGCGGAGCCGCATTGACGGTCAAGGTGACACTGGCCCGCTTGCTGGTATCGGCAAAGGCCGTGGCCGTCACGGTGACACTGGTGGCTGCGGTGATCCCCAGCGGAGCGGTATAGAGACCGGACGGTGAAATCACGCCCAGCGCCGGGTTAATGGACCAACGCACCGCGGGATTCAGGCTGGCGGTGTCATTCGCGGAAAACAGAAGCGAACTGCCGGACACGACCTGGGCGGCCAAGGGACCGACTGATAAGGTGAAATCGGAAGGTCCCATGGCGGCGAAGAGCATGGTGTAGCCGCCGTCGTTGGCGGTGTTCCCGGTCGCGCTGACTTCCGCCAGGTAGTTTGCGCCGGCAGTAACCGCGAAACGAATCTTGCTATAGGCCCAGCTCGATGAATCGCGCGCGATGGTGGTGCACCCGAGCTCGCTATTGGTGTTGCCGGAAGGATAAGCGGTGAGGACGAATCCGGCGTTTCCTCCCCCCGCGTCGTAGCGTTCACTTTGGACGGTGATTTCCATCATGCCGGTGGAAGGCGCGGTGAGCAGCCACCAGGCGGTCTTGTAGTCCGCCGACTTGTTGGGGCTGCAGCTATGGACCGGGTCGGAGGCGTTGGAAGTGAGGGTTCGCGTGTCGTCCGCCACGCCGGTATAGGGGAGGGTTCCCGGAGTCAGGCTGGCATATTCGTCGTAGCCGAACCGCCCCGCAGATATCAAAGTACCCGGAGACTGCGAGACATTTACGGTAGTGCCGGCCACCAGCAGCGTCGAATTGCGCAAATTTCCGCTAAAGTTCGGGACTACCGAGACGATGGCGTTGCTGCTGCCGGTGCCGGACGCGGGCGATTGCCCGCCGGCGAATGCGTTGCTGCCGGAAGGCACTACCACCCAGGAGCATCCCGACGCGGTGGTGACCGCCACGGTGTACAATCCTCCCACCGAAGGCGCGGCAATGCTGGTGGGTGAAGCGGAATAGGTACAACCGGCGGGCGCGTTGGCGAGCGGCGTCTTCCAGGCGCCGCGTCCGAACGTGAAGGCGAACAGGACCGAGCCGCCGAGCGGCCGGTCGAGCTTCAAGGAATCGACCACGGCGTCCGCGAAGGCGCTCTGGTCATGGGCCCAGGTGTTGCCGCCATCCTGGGTGATGAAGATTCCGGTATCCGAGCCTACGTAGAGGGTAGAACTGTGATTGGGATCGACGATGATGGTGTGGATCGGAATATCGGCCAGAGCCGTCGAGCCGATTCCATCGATCCCGGTCCACGTTGCGCCGTCATCGGTGCTCTTGTAAACGTGGCTGACGTTGGGGTTTCCGTTGCGGTAGGCGGAATAGGCGGCATAAACCACGCCGCGGTTGTTGGGATCGAAGGCAATCCAGGAAACCATGGTGGAGCGCGGCCGGCTGGAAGCCCACGGAGCGGAGCCGTCCGTAGAAAGCGCGGAACTGCTGTGATAGATGTTTCCGTCCGTGGCCCCGAAAACAACCGTGTTGGAATCGAACGGCGAAACGGCAACGGCCGAGACATTGTAACTCGCGCCGGAAGGCTGCGGAGCGGCAACAGTCCAGTTGGCGGCGCCATCCACGGTGCGGTAGAGCGCCGACTGCGCGGCCAGCCACACCTTGGTGCCATCGTTCGGATCGACGGCGAAGGGCACGATGAACAGGCCGGTTTCCTTGCTCGGGATGCCGTTCATGGCGAGCGGCGTGGTGACTCCGCCATCGGTGGATTTATGGAAAGCCATCGAGTTGTTGTCCATGTAGAGCGTACTGGCGTCGGCCGGGTCGATGGCGGCGAATCCGCCGTCACCCCCGTAGATGGTGGTCCAGCCGTTCAAGCCGGTGGTATCGTTGCCGCGGATCACCCCATTGTCCTGGGTGCCGCCGAAATAGGCGCTGCCGCCGGCAAAGGCGGTGGCGTCATAGAACTGCGTGGCCCCATAACTGTTGTTGAGGCTGGTCCAGGTCATGGGGTAGCCGGAGGTGCCGGGGCAAGGGCCGGAAACAGCCGACAATGCGACAGGCGCGTTGTCACTGCGGTGAAGGCCGCCGTCGTCGCCCAGAAATATCGTTTGATTGTTGGTCCCGTTGTAGCCCGGGTGAAAGAGAAAGATGTGGTCGTCCACATGCGCTCCGGTCAGCGCGGCCCAGTTCCAGTTAGCGCCGCCGTCATCGGAGCGGTAGATCTGCGTCGCGCCGGCCCACAGGCGGTTCGGATTGGTGGGATCCACAATCGCCAGGTTCGCGTACCAGCCGATGTCGTAAGGGACCTGGGTGGCGGAGCACAGCGGCGCGCTCAGCACGGAGGTGTTGATCAGGTTCGGGTCGGCGTTGGAGGTTTGCTTGACCCAGGTCGTAGAGTCGCCGTTGGTCTGCGAGCGCCAAACGGCCTGGAGGCCGTCCTTATAACTTTTGTTGTCGGTGCCGTTGCTGGAAGCCACGGCGTACACGGTAGATTGCAGGGACGGAGCGATGGCCAGCGAAGTGCGCGCCATCGCCGGGTCGGAAAGAACCTGTAGCCAGGCGCCGGACCCACCTGCATCGGTGTTGCGGTAGACGATGAAGCCGGCGGTGGATGAGTTACCGGCGCAGGTAGCGAACAAGTAGTCGGTGGTCTGGTCGGTGCGGGATTGCAGGTCGTCGCAGCCGTGGGTGGACACGCTGAGCTGCTGTTTCCAGGTGGTCCCTCCGTCCATGGAGGCCCACAGGCCGTTGGTGGTGGCGGCATAGATGTGCAGCGGATTGCTATGTCCGATGGCCAGTCTGTTCGCGTACGTGAAATTGGAGTTGGCAGTGGCGGGGAGAACGTTGAAGGTGACGCCATCGGTCGACTTGTAGATTCCCAGGCCGAGATAGCCCTGGTAGGATTCGCCGGTGCCGGCGTAGATGATGTTGGGATTGGTGGGGTCCATGACCATGAAGCCCACCGTGATGTTGGCGGAGGGGTCGGTCAGCAAGCTCCAGTTCTGTCCGGCGTTGACGGTCTTCCAGATCCCGCCAGTAACGGCGCCGGCATACATGATGTTGGTGTTTTGGGGATTGATGAGCAGACTGCGGGTACGGCCGCCGATATCACCGGGCCCGAGCTGGGTCCAGGTCAGGCCGGCGGCGGCGGCCTCGGCGGCGAGGCGCAACCGCGGCATGAGGGCGATGTGGCGCTGCGCCTCCACGAACCAGTCCGGTGACAGCTCAGTGGCTCCTTCCGGCAGGCGCTTCAACAGGAAGTACTGCAACGCATCCATCGGGGAAGCGTCTTCGTCATCGGCGTCGCGACCCGCGTCGCCGTGCGCGGCCGGAACAGTCGGAAGCAGTTTGGCAGTATTCGGCGTTCTCGTGCAGGCGCTGAACAGCAGCAGGCAGCCGGCAATTGCGATGTATCGCGTCGAGGGCAGCTTCATCAGAGTTCTTCCAATACATTATCGGCAAATCCGTGAAAAGTCCTCACCCGCGTTTCCTCCGCGTCTCCGCCCCTCCGCGTTTGAACAGACTTACGAAGATCCGTCCAGCACGCAGATGTCGTCGAGATTGCGATATTTTTCGCCGTAGTCCAGACCGTAACCCACTACAAATTCGTCGGGGATCTGGAAGCCCACGTAGTTGACGTGGATGGGGCGTAGGCGGCGTTCGGGCTTGTCGAGCAGCGCGGCGATGCGGATGGAGTGGGGCTTGCGCTGCTCGAGCAGATGCATGAGGTAGTTGAGAGTGACGCCCGTATCGACAATGTCTTCGACGATCAGGACCTCGGCGCCTTCGAGCGATATGTCGAGGTCCTTGGTGACCTTGACTTCGCCGGAGCTGGAAGTGCCCTTTCCATAAGTGGAGATGCCCATGAAATCGAGCGAGACGTCGCGCTGCATGGCGCGGGCAAGATCGGTAAGAAAAAAACAGGCGCCCTTAAGAATGCAAATCAGTTGCAACTGGCCCGTGGGATAATCGCGCGAAATCTGCGCGCCCAGCTCGCGGATGCGGGCCTGGATCTTCTCGGCGGAGATCAGGACTCGTAGTTTGGGATCGACCATGGAGTTATCATTATCCGCCGGAAACCAGTTTCGTGCTCATGGGCCCGATGTGAATGTGCGCGCCGGTGGCTTTTCCAGGCACCGCCTGGCGAAACGCAAAAAACGGAATGTGGTTTTGAGCGAGGTACTGGCACAACCAGGCGCCTTCCGGCTGGTCCGGATTGAGGGCCACGTCGACGCGCCCGTGATGGTCGAAGCCGAGAGCGCGATGCACCGCGGTTTCACCGACCGCGCTTACCGGAAGCTTCTTCCCGAAGTGTTCTTCGAAGGCCACTTCCACTCGGGCGAAGGTGGCATAGGCCAACACGCCGTCGCTCTCCGTTTCCGAATCCAGGGGCGCGGGACGGGCAGCCAGCGCTTGCTCGGCCTGGGCCATCTCGCTCAGTTCGTGGGTCAGCTTGGCCCGCGAATCGGCCACGTCGCATTCCTTCCGGGCACGGTCGAGTTCGTCCCGCAGGGGGCCAAGCGAGAGTTCGGTGCTCACACCCGCAGCCACCAAACGCTGGGCGTCGTCGAGAGCCTTCTGGCGGCGGTTGAAGCGGCGGCTAGCGGCGGCAATCATGTCGTCGGCTTGCTCGACGGTGAGATCCTGCCCGTAAGCGGTTTTGCGGAGCAGCGCGGCATCCGCGGCGTCGGCGAGGGATTCTTCGGCTTTGGCTAGTTGGGCGCGTGGAGCGGCGCCGGCTTCCACCAGGGCACGCACTTTGGCCATTTCGGCGCGGGCGGCGGAGACTTCCGGATCGTCTGCCGTTTGCGCGCGGAGAAAGCCCGTGCCAGCAAGCAGGATAAGGGCCGGAACGAAGCGCATGAAGCTCTATTGTAGCGATTCCCACATCAGCGCGTGTTGACAGTCCGTGGCGGCAAACGCTCCCTGACGGTCGCGGCTCTGATTAGGGTCCACGCCGTTCCACTTCTGTGTCGCACACCCATGTAGTACGATACCTTCAGGAGCGTGTTCTGACCAAGGCAGATCTGAAGCGAACCCCCGCCGCCCGAACCGTTACGCCATCCTGGCTGGTTGCCGTCCGCGCCGCACAATCCAAAAAAGCTACCGACGTGCTGGTGCTCGATCTGAGCGGCGTCACGTCCTTTGCCGACACCTTTGTGATTTCGACCGGCGCCAACCAACGCCAGATTCAGGCAATCGCCGACGAGGTCGGGCTGCAATTGAAGCACCAAGCCGGCGAACTGCCCCTCAGTGTCGAAGGGTACAACCAGGCGGAATGGGTGCTGGCGGACTATGGCGACATGCTGGTCCACATTTTTTCGCCGAAGGCCCGCGAGTATTACGGGCTGGAGCGCCTTTGGCGCCACGGCAAGCGGCTTGAGATCCCGGAAGAGTGAAAATCTATATTTACTTCATCGGCAAGCCGAAGGATGCGCATGCCAATGGGTTGGCGGAGGAATACGTCAAGCGCGCGGCCCGTTATTGCTCGACGGAGATGCGCGAAATCCGGCCGGAAAGAACGGACTTGTGGGCCAAACACCCGAGCGCGCGCAAAGTTTTTCTGGATCCGGGCGGCAAGCCGATGGATTCGGCCGGCTTCGCCAACTGGATGGCGCGGGCGGAAGAAGAAGCGAGCGATTTGGTTTTTTTGATTGGCGGCCACGACGGTTTGCCGAAGGACTGGGCGGACCGGGCCGATGCCCTGATCTCGCTTTCCGCTATGACATTTCCACACGAACTGGCGCGCGCCATGCTGGCCGAACAGATCTATCGCGCCTTTGCCACCTTGCGGGGTCATCCCTACCCGCGCTAACTTGGTCGATGCATGTCTTGGTTTAGGCGCGACAAACCGGCTGACGAGAATCGCCCGGCGCCGGAAAACGGCGAGCGGCGGGTCCGGACCGAGGGCCTGTGGCAGAAGTGCGAAGGTTGCCGGCAGATCATCTGGAAAAAAGATCTTGAGGCCAACTGGAGTGTCTGCCCGAAGTGCGGCTGGCACTCGCGGATCGACGCGCTGACGCGGCTCAAGCTGCTGATGGACGATGGCGAGTTTGAACCGTTCGACGTCGATCTGCGTTCCTCCGACCCGTTGGGCTTCGTGGACGCCAAACCGTACAGCGAGCGTCTGGCGGGCATGCAACGGGCCACCAACCTGTCCGACGCGCTGATTTCCGCCGCGGGATGTCTGGCCGGCCGGCCGATCCAGATTTGTTCCATGGAGGCGCGCTTCATCGGCGGCAGCATGGGGTCGGTGGTGGGCGAGAAGATCGCCCGGGCTATCGATCGCGCCATCGACCTGGGCACGCCGCTGGTGATCGTCTCGGCTTCCGGCGGGGCGCGCATGCAGGAGGGCGCGGTCAGCCTGATGCAGATGGCCAAGATTTCCGCTTCGCTGATGCGCCTGGATGAAGCGCGGCTGCCTTACATCAGCGTGCTGACCGATCCTACCACGGGCGGAGTGACGGCAAGCTTCGCCATGCTGGGCGATTTGAATATCGCCGAACCGGGCGCGTTGATCGGTTTCGCCGGGCCACGCGTGATCGAGCAGACCATCCGCCAGAAGCTGCCCGAGGGCTTCCAGCGCAGCGAATTCCTGTTGAAGCATGGCATGCTGGACGCGGTGGTGCCGCGCCTGGAATTGAAGCCCTACATCGCGCGCGCACTGAAGTTTTTCGCGGCATAAGCTTTTGAACTACCCCGATTCGGTCCATTTCCTCTACGCCCTGGGCAACGAAATTCAGACGGCCAAGTTCGGTCTGGAGCGCATCCGCACCACGCTCGAAGCGTTGGGCCGGCCGCAGGACCGGCTGCGCTTCATCCATGTGGCGGGCACCAACGGCAAAGGCTCGGTGTGCGCGATGATCGAATCGGCGTTGCGCGCGGAGGGGCTGCGCACGGGATTGTTCACTTCGCCGCACCTGGCCGAACCAACCGAGCGCATCCGGATTGCAGGCCGCCCGGTCGCGGCCGAGCGATTCGCGGACGCTTTCCATCGCGTGCATCGCGTGGTGGAGCATCTGCTCAAGGCGGGCGCGATCGATCTGCACACCACCTATTTCGAAACCGTTACCGCCATGGCGATGCTGATTTTCGCCGAGGAAGGCGTGGACCGGGTGGTGCTCGAAGTCGGGCTGGGCGGCCGCCTGGACGCCACCAACGTAGTGACTCCCGAGTTGTGCGTGATTACGCCCGTGGATTTCGACCACGAAGCGTTCTTAGGCAAAGGCCTGGAATCGATTGCCAGCGAGAAAGCGGGCATCCTGAAAGCGGGGGTTCCGGCGGTCTTCGCCGGGCAACGTCCGGAAGTGGTGGGCGTGCTGGAAAACCGCGCGGCCGCGCTGGGGATTGCGGTGACACGCACCACGGACTGGCGGACGCGCGACCTCGAAATGGACGCCAGGGGCAGCCGGTTTGTTCTTGCCACTGACAGCGATCTGCGGATTCAATGCAGACTGGCGGGCGAACACCAGGTGAGCAACGCCGTCACCGCGGCCGTGGCGCTGCTGCGCCTGGGCGCATCGCACCGCGCCATCCAAGCCGGCATCGCGGCCGCCGAGTGGCCCGGAAGGCTGGAGCGCGTGCGGGAGCGCCCGGAGATCATTCTTGATGGCGCGCACAACCCGGCCGGGGCGCGCGCGTTGGCCGCCTACATCGATCGCTTTTACGCGGGGCGCCGCGTCCGGTTGATTTACGGCGCGATGCGCGACAAGGCCATTGCGGAAATGAGCGGCATCCTGTTTCCGCGTGCGCGGCAGGTGGTGGTCACGGCCCCCAAACAGTCGCGCGCCTTTTCCCCGGAGGCCATGCGCGAGGTGTCGGACCACCCTAACCTAAGCACGGCGGCGACCATCGAAAGCGCGCTCGAACAGGTGCGGGATGCTTCACCGGCAGACGTCATTTTCATAACGGGGTCGTTGTTTCTGGTGGCGGAAGCCCGGGCGCTGCTCACAGAATCCGAGGTAAAGTGATTCATGCTCGTTAGCCCGCTCTTCTCACAGACATTCGGTGGTGACGATGTGGCGCACGCANNCTCATGCCGACGCCCGGTCCCGACACACTGTCCGCACCCCGCCAGGGTGTCGAGACGAGTCTCGACACGGCACGCACGAGTGCGTGCGCCACCTCCTTGGGTCGCGTGTGAGATATGCTCGTTAGCACCTTGCTGGCGATGGTCCTGCTCTTCCCGGCGCCGCCCGCACAGGACTCGGCGAAGCACTCCGCCGATCAAAAGTTGGAGAAGGGCGATACCGACGGCGCGCTCAAAGACTACCAGCAGGCGCTGGCATCGCTCGAATCCGGGCCGGACTCCGTGGAGGCCGCGGACCTTCTGCTCGATATCGCCGGCGTGCTTTATCGCAAGGGTGACTTTGCCGGTTCCCGGGAGCGCGCCGAACACGCGCTCGACATCTACCAGCGGACATACGGCGCCGAACATGCGGCCGTCGCCCGAGCGCTCAACGCCGTCGCACTGGCGCGGTTGGGCGCGGGCGACTACCAAGGCGCTACTCCGCAATTCGAACGCGCCCTGGCGATGGCACAAAAAACGTTGGGGCCGAACAGTGAGACCACCGTGGGAATCCTGGAGCGGCTGGCCAACAACCTGACTCGTAGCGGCGACTATGCCAGGGCCAGAGTGCTGGGCGAACAGGCTCTGGCGATCTGCGAACAGAGTTTTCCGCCGGATCACCCGCTGACGGCCGACGCCTTGCGCGACCTGGGCCAACTGCTGGTGGAAATGGGCGACTATCCGAGTGCGCAGCGTTACCAGCTTCGCGCCCTCGCCATTCTCGAGCGGCGCGCCGGCAAGGATGCGGTGGATGTGGGCGACACTTTGAACGGCATGGGGAACTCCGCCCGCAACGCAGGCGTTTACCCCGCCGCCAGGGATTATTTCGCGCGCGCGGCCGGCATCTATGAAGCGCACCTCGGCCCTCACAATACGCGCCTCGGCGGCGCCCTCGATAACCTGGGCCAGACTCTCACGTTGCTGAAGCAGTTTGCGGCTGCGCGAAGCACTTTGGAGCGTGCGCTGGCCATCCAAACTCAGGAATTGGGCGCGCGCCATCCGTGGACCGGCAATGTCCTGCAGAGCCTGGCGAAGCTCGAAGCATCGGCCGGCAACTATGACAAGGCGCGCGATCTTTACCAGCGGAATCTCGATATCTGGCGTGAGCGCCTCGGCCCCGAGCATCCCTTTACGGTGGCCACCATCACGCTGCTGAGCGACACGTTGGCGCATCTGGGTGAGCGCCGGATGGCCCTCGATACGGCTCTCGAGGCTGCCAACATCCGCCGCGACAACATCGTACGCACCGTGCGAACGGCGGGGGAGAAGCAGGCGCTCGAATACGCGCAACTGCATACCCAGAGCCTCGACACGGCCCTGACGATAGCCGCTCTTCCGGAGACGGCGCCCGAGGATCTCGCGAGGACCTGGGACGCGCTGATTCGCTCTCGCGCTCTTGTGTTGGACGAAATGGGCGCGCGGCATCGCTCCATCCGGCAATCGGCCGATCCGGAAGTGCTGGAGCTGGCGCAACAGGCCGCGGCCGGACGCAGCGAAATTACGAGGCTGGTTCTGGAGGGGCCCGCAAGATCGACGCTGGCGGACTATTCGGCCAAGGTGGAAGCCGCGCGTGCCGGCCTGGAGCGCACCGAGAAGCGCCTGGCGGGCAAGAGCGCACAGTTCCGGCACGAGTTCGTCGAGAGGGGCGCCGGGTACGCGGAAGTGAAATCGGCCCTGCCGCCGGGGAGCGCGCTGGTGGCCTTCCGCCGCTACTCGCAAAAGAACTACCGGGTGGCGGGCGACGCCGCCACGGATTCCTACCTCGCCTTCGTTCAAGCCGCGGGTGGGGACCAACCGGCAGTGGTGCGTCTGGGCAGCGCGGCGCGCATCGAATCGTTGGTGGTGAAATGGCGCGGCGAAATCGATCGCGAGCGGGGGTCGTTCGGCCGCGCGGAGCAGAACAACGAGGCGGCCTATCGCAGCGCCGCGTCGGCTCTGCGGCA
Source organism: Bryobacterales bacterium (assembly GCA_003167255.1). GTDB lineage: Bacteria > Acidobacteriota > Terriglobia > Bryobacterales > Bryobacteraceae > PALSA-129. The sequence goes on along the minus strand of PMTR01000099.1, from coordinate 16,966 downwards.
GGCGGTGTGGGATCCGGTCGTGAGCCGGCTGGGCGCGGCGCGGCGGGTGTTTATTGTTCCGGACGGCGCCTTGCAGCTTGTGAATTTTCGATCGCTGCCGGCGGCGGACGGTAAGTATCTGGCCGAGACCGGGCCGCTTCTGCACAATCTCTCGACGGAGCGCGACCTGGCGGCGCCGGTTCCCGCGCCGGCCGGCACGGAGCTGCTGGCCGTGGCGGATCCCAGTTTTCAGGCCTTGCCGGGCCGCGGACCGGAACCTGCGGCGGCGGCGCATCGCGGCGCCAATTCGTCTTGCGCCGATTTCGCCACCATGCAGTTCGGCAGCCTGCCCGGCTCGCTCGAAGAAGTGCGGGAGATCCTGCGGATCTGGAACGGCCGCGGATGGCATGGGCTGGAGTTGAGCGGCCGCGAAGCCACCGAGAGCGCCGTCAAACAGAATGTTGCCGGCAAGCGCGTGGTCCACCTGGCCACCCACGGCTTTTTTCTGGACTCGCAGTGTCCGGCGGGTTCGGTGGCCCGCGAAAATCCCCTGTTGCGCGCTGGTCTGGTGTTCGCCGGAGCCAATCACCGCCAGGCGGCCGCCAAGGATCAGGACGATGGAATTCTCACAGCCGAAGAAGCCGCGGGGCTGGATCTGGAAGACACGGAGTGGGTGGTGCTTTCCGGCTGCGACACGGGCGTGGGCGATATCAAAGCCGGCGAGGGTCTGCTGGGACTGCGGCGCGCCTTTCAGGAGGCCGGCGCGCGCACACTCATCGCCAGCCTCTGGCCGGTGGACGATCGGGAAGCCCGCCTCTGGATGGCTGCGCTCTATCGGACGCGGTTTGTGGAACGGAAGGGCACGGCGGAATCGGCGCGGGCCGCGGACCTGGAGCGGCTGCGCGCGCGGCGCGCCGCCGGGAAGAGCACGCATCCGTTCTACTGGGCCGGTTTCGTGGCGGTGGGCGACTGGCGCTGAGGGCGCGCTATGATTGGCTCGAAGCCATGAGTTTCCTCCGGTCCCTGTTCATTTCCACGCCGCTGATCGCGCTCTCCACCGTGGTGATGAACCTGGCGTCCATGGTATTGGCTTTTTTTGACCGCTCGGGCAACTCGGCGCACCAGGCGGCGCGGCTTTGGGCCAAGCTGCTGCTGGCCGAGAGCTTCATCCGCGTGCGGGCGGAGGGCCTCGAAAAACTCGATCGCCACGGCAACTACGTCTTCGTCTCCAACCACGCCAGCTTCATGGACATTCCCGCCATCCTTTCGACGCTGCCCCAGCAGTTCCGCTTTTTTGCCAAGAAGTCGCTGTACTCGATTCCGTTTCTGGGCTGGCACCTCCGCTGGGCCGGCCATCTGCCGGTAGACCGTTCCAACGCGCGCGCATCGCTAAAGACCATGAGCGACGGAGCGCGCATCATTTCCGAGCGGCGCATTTCCGTGCTGCTCTTCCCGGAGGGCGGCCGGTCGGCGCACGGCCTGCGCGGGTTTAAGGAAGGCGCCGCCTATATTGCGATCAAGGCCGGAGTGCCGGTGGTCCCCATGGCCGTGGTGGGAATGCGGGAATTGCTGCCCATGGGTTCGATTCACATCCGCAGCGGGCGCGTGACGGTGCGCATCGGCAATCCCATCGACACCCGAAACCTGAAACTGGCTGACCGCATGGACCTGACCGAGCGGCTGCACGCCGAAGTGGCGCACATGCTGGAAGGCTCCGCCGAGCCGGTGCTACACTCCTCGTCATGACGCGTGCCGCGCTTCTGCTCACCGCGCTGGCCGCCTGCGCCTTTGCCGCGCCGCACGATCCGTGGCTGCACATTCAATCGGCCAACTTCGAACTCTATACCACGGCCGGCGAACACGGCGGGCGCGACCTGGTGCAGCACTTCGAAATGGTCCGCAGTTTCTTTCTGCAGGCTTTCGGCAGCGAGGTGGCCGGTTCCAAGCCGGTCTCGATCATCGCCTTCCGCAACCAGAAGGAATTCGCTCCCTACACGCCCAACCAGGCGGCTGCGGCCTTTTTCCATCCCGGCGCGGCGCACGACTTCATCGTGATGATCAACGACTCAACCGGCCAGTACCAGGTGGCCAACCACGAGTACACGCACCTGCTGGTCGGCCAGACCAGCGAGACGCTTCCGGTCTGGCTGAATGAGGGGATGGCGGAGCTGTATGCCACCCTGGAGCGGGAAGGCCCGCTGATCGTCGTGGGCAGAGCGGCCCCCGGCCGCGTGCAGGCGCTGACCACCGAGAAGTGGATCGATCTGGACGTGCTGCTGGCCGTCGCAAACGATTCGCCGCTCTACAACGAAAAGAACCGCGCCGGAATGTTCTACGCGGAAAGTTGGGCACTGGTTCACATGCTCAACCTCGGCAACGGGTACCGCACGCGGTTGCACGCCATGCTGGACGCGCTCAAGACCGAGGATGCCGCCGGGGCTTTTGAAGCGGCATACGGCAAGAGCGTGGCGGAGGTCCAGCAGGACTTGCAGGCATACATCCGCTCGCCGCACGCAAATGGCGTGGGCATACGGGTTGAGCTGCCGAAATCGGCGGAAGCGCCGGAAGTGCAGACTGGCGCCGGTATGGCGGCACGGCTGGCGTTGGCGGAACTGCTGTCCGCCTATCCCGGCAAAGTGAGCCAGGCGCGGGCGGCCTACGAGCAGTTAGGCGGCGAGTATCCCCGGCGTTGGGAAGTGCACTCGGCCTGGGCGCGTTTCCTGTTTCGCGAACGCCGCAATGACGAGGCGCTCGCGCACTTCGCGCGGGCCGCCGAACTGGGTTCGACCGACCCGCTTACCTTCGTGGACTACGGGCGCGCCTTGGGACTGGCCGGCCACGAGCAGGACGGGCTGGCTGCGTTCCAGAAAGCCGTCAAGCTGGATCCTGCCCGCAAAGAAACGCATTTCGATCTGGGGCTGGCGCAGGTGCGCGCGGGCGCGTGGCGCGAGGCCGTGGCCGAATTGCAATTGGCCGTGCCCGTGACGCGCCAGCAGGCCTCGCGTTACTTCTACAACATGGCGTATGCCGAATACCGCATGGGCGATGCCGTGAAAGCGCGCGAGCTCATCGCGCTGGGACGCGGCTTCACCCACATTCCGGAGGAGACCGCGGCGCTGGAGCGCCTCTCGCAAGCCGTGGGACCGCCGGTGGTCGAGGGGCTGCTCGAAACCATCGAATGTCAGGGCAAAGTGGCCAAGCTGCACGTGCGAGTCAACGATTTTCCGAAAGTGTTTCTGGCCCCGGACCTCACCGAGTTTGCCGGCCTGGAATGCGGCTCGAAGCCCGCCGCGCAAATCCGCATTGAGTATCAGGCGCTGCCGGCCGGCGCATCGGGAGCCGATGGCATCGTACGCACTCTGGAAATTAAGTAGAGCGCTCCGGATCGAAGTGCTGATCCACGTACATAAAGATGACTCGCGCCCATCGCGTGACCGCCGGTACAGCCGGCAGGTAACAGACGAAGGCCGCCAGGATTACCAGGTCGTATCGCCAGCCGGTCCACCGCCAGAGCAGCAACACCAGCAGGAATACCGGCGGAATCGAAAGCAGGTAGCTGAAGTACATCGCGCCCACGAAGTAGCCGGGCTCGCGCTGAAACTTGAGGCCGCATACCGGGCAATTCGGATGCATGGCCAGGCCGCGGCGCCACAGCGGCCCGCGAAAAATCGGCCCTTGCCGGCATCGAGGACAGACCTGCCGGCAGATGGCCCGGATGACTCCGGGACGGGTCGACAACCCGCTCACTTCTTCGGCTTCTTGACCACCGGCTCGGGGCCGACGCGCTGGATGGTCACGCTGATCAGCTTCACCGGGTTGACCGGTTGGTCGCCGTGCACCGGAACCTTGTCGATCTTGGCGATGACATCCAGGCCTTCCACCACTTGACCGAAGATCGCGTACTTGTTGTTCCAGCTCGCAACCGGTCCGGTCGTGATGAAAAACTGGCAGCCTCCCGTGTCCGGTGAACCGGAGTTGGCAACCGCTAGCTTGCCCGACTGCGAAAACATCAGCCCGGGCAGAATTTCGTCCTTAATGGTGAAGCCGCAATCGTACGCGGGAGTTCCGTTGGGGCTTCCGCCCTGGATCGCCTGCCCGGGGAGGATACGATAAAACGTAGTGTTGTCGTAGAGCGGCCGTTTGACCATGGCGTTGGTTTTCGGATCGCGCGACGCCAGCGTACCCTGCGCCAGTTCGACAAATGTGATCACGCTGTTGGGGGTATCTTTTTCGTACAACTGGGCCGTAAATTTTCCGAGCTCGGTATTGAAAATGGCATACAACCCGTTCTTCAGGGGCTTGTCCGGCTTCTGCGCGAAAGCGCAGGCAACGAGAATGAAGAGAACCGATAGGCGTTTCATCAGCCCTCCATTCTATCCCGATCGGCCGCCCGGCGTGCATTGGGCACCGCGGTTATTTTATAATCGGACCTGATGAAAGCTTTGATTGTTCTTCTCGCAACCGGAACCGTGATGTTGGCTCAACCTCCGGCTTCCACCCAGTCCGCCGCTCCCCAGTCGCCGGCCGAAAGCCCGCTGCTGCATCCGGCAAGTTTGAAAGCCAAAGCACCGGAAAACTTTAAAGTGAAGTTTGTCACCACCCACGGCGAATTCACGGTGGAAGTGCACCGCGATTGGTCGCCGCTCGGCGCGGACCGCTTCTACAACCTGGTCAGGAATAAGTTTTTCACCGATGCGGCCTTCTTCCGTTACGTCCCCGGCTTCATCGTGCAGTTCGGCATTCACGCCAAGCCCGAGGTTGCCAAGGCCTGGGAGAATGCCAATATGCCCGACGATCCAAAAAAACCCGGTGTCGGCAACAAGAAGGGCACCCTGGTATATGCGACCGCGGGAGCCGGCACCCGCACCACGCAGTTCTTCATCAATGTGGGCGACAACGGCCCCAGCCTCGACAACAACCCCGGACATTTCACACCGTTCGCAGAGGTAACGGAAGGCATGGACATAGTCCTGGGCCTCTACAGCGGCTACGGCGGTGGGCCCGATGAAGGCGGACACGGACCGAGGCAGGATCTCGTGCAATCCCAGGGCAAGCCATATCTCGACAAGAACTTCCCCAAGCTAGATAGCATCAAGTCCGCCACCGTTCTGCCGGCCGAAGGCGCAACGCCGGCCGCCCCCAAGAAGTAGCCCTGGCGCTCGCGCCGCTGCACCGAGCCGAGAACGTAAAGAGCCGTGAGAGAATCGCTGAGATCGCCGGATTGACAGACGAAAGCGTCTGTCCCACTTTGGTGCGCAAGGGCTTGCGTTTTTGTGGGGCAGGCGCTTTCGCCTGCCAACCTACTTGCCGAGTTCCGCCTGCAGTTGGCGGTAGGCCGTTTCTTCGTAGTCGATCTTGAGCCTCTCGCGGGCCTCGGTCCTGGGATCTCCGGGCCGGGGCCCTTCCTTTTTCAGGGCGCGGCCCAGCAGGGCGGTGGCCTCGGCATCGCTGGGATTCCGTTCCACCACGGCGCGCAGGCTCTCGACGGCCGCCGCGTAGTCACCCGAGCGCCAGAGGGTATAGCCCAGGTTGAAGTGGTAATCGGGGTCGGCGCTGTCTCCTTCCAGAGCCTTCCGGAAATTGGCGATGGCCTGGCTGGAATCCTTGTGGCGGGCCTGCGCCGCGCCCAAGTCGTTATAGACTTCGTTCAACGGGACGGCTTCCGCCACCAGTTCGAAGCAAAGCGCGGCGGCCGCGAAATCGCCCGTGTTGTAGTGGCATAGGCCCAGGAAGAATTGCGCTTCGAAGTAATGCGGGTCGGAACGCGTGACGCGCCCGAGCCAGCCCGCGGCAATCTTGTAGTCCTTCTTACCCCAGTAGATCTTGCCGAGTTGGAAGCAGGGCTGCGAGTAATGTTCATCGAGGCGCGCGGCGCGCGTGAAAAAGAGATGCCGTTGTTCGGGAGAGGTTGCCACCAGCCCGCGCGCGAAGCTCTCCATGGCGTCCAGCCGGACGGCCGGACGCGCTTTGAGAAACTCTTCTTCGGAGGGCACTTTCTTCCCTTCCAGTTGCTGCAGGGTCTGCCAGCCCAACCGGAACTCCAGGGTGGCCAGATCTTCCACCGCGCCGATCTCGCTGAACGGCGCGCCCTGGCGCATGCGTTTGAGATCGATGATGCGGGCGGTGATGCGCAGAGAGCCCCGCGATTGCGCCTTGGCGGTCTCGGCCGGAAGCAATTCGTAGAAGCCATAGATCACCAGCGAGGCGTCCAGCAAATCGCCGATTTTCAGGATCGAAGCGTGCGTCAGCTCGGCGCCAGGACCGAGCGACAGCCGCCGGTAGCCTTCCAGCCGGTCTTCGCGGTCGAGCGCCAGCACTCGCTCGGAGACCAGAGCGTCGCGGACGGTCTCGGAGATGCTTTCGCCGATCCAATCCAGGTTCGTCGAGCTGGTATGGTTGAAGAACGGAAGCGCCAGAACGTTCTCGGCGCGGGCCGCGCTGCAACAGATCAAAAAGAGGGTTGCCCACCGCTGCATGCTCATTCAGCTTAGCAGCCCAATGGTGGGCGAGAACTTTCGTGCTACTGGCCCTCCGCTCCCTTACGGTCGCGGCTCGGTCAGAGACCTAGTCCTGCCGGTAATGATTGTTCTTCGAGAATACAAACGCCACAAACCCCGCCAGGATCAAAAACGGCGGCGCGCCCAGGATGAGGATTCCCCAGTTCAGCACGTGCGATCGCGCTTCGCTCTGCGCGTGCGCGGTGCGGTAACACATCACACACTGCGCCCCAACGGGCAGCGTCAGCGCCAGGAGCAGAGCCGGAACTAACAGCAGCCGTTTCAAAATCCCGGCCTCATGTGCGGAATGCGCGTGGCGTCGCCGAGGAAGACCAGCATCAGGATGATGCAGAAAATCAGCATCGGGAAGAGAGTAAGGAACAGGCTCAACTTCTCGAATTTCAAGTGCATGAAGTAGGCGATGATCAATGCCGCTTTGACGATCGAGAGGCCCAGCAGCGCGGTCAGCATGATCATGGTGGGCACCTGCTCGTAGGCCAGCAGGACTTCGACGCCGGTCATCGCCAGCAAGGCGATCCAGACCTTGGCAAATGTGCCGGTGGTCCCGCCAACGTGAATTTCTTCGATGTGTTCGCTCATGGGTTCGCTCCTATCCGACTCTGGCCGACATGAGATAGACCAAGGGGAAAATAAACATCCACACCAGGTCGACGAAGTGCCAATAGAGGCCGCTGACTTCGACGTCCTCCGCTTTAAACTTGCCCCGCGCGATACCCGTTGCGACGATGGCGAGGTAAATGAGCCCGCAGATCACGTGAGTCATGTGCAGGCCGGTCAGCGCAAAAAAGGTGCCGCCAAACAGCGGGACGCCCCAGGGGTTCTTGAAAGGCGTCACGCCCTCCACGTTGATCAGCTTGAGCCACTCGCTCGTGTGCAGGACCACAAACGCCGCGCCGCCAACCATGGTTGCCAGGATCCAGCGCACGGTGGCTTTGCGATTGCCGTGATTCATGGCATGCACCGCCATCACCATGGTGAGACTGCTCGATAGAAGGCAGAACGTCATCACCGTGGAAAAGATGATGGCCGGCGAAAAATCGAAAGGCTTGGGCCAGTCCGGATTGGTGACGCGGCTGTATGTATAGGCGAACAGCATCGTCGAAAACGTCAGCGAATCCGAGATAATGAACAGCCACATCCCGAACTTCTTCGAGTTGGTCGCGTAGGGCGACCTTCCGCCTTCCCACAGCGATGGTGCGACGCTCGATTGCGACGACATCCCTTACCCCCAAACGTAGAATAGGACCATCAAAAACAACCACAGGCCATCCAGAAAATGCCAGAAGATGGCGGTCACGTCGATGGCGGTGCGCTTGGCCGGACCGAGCCGCAGGCGCAGCGCCTGCACATCCACGTACACCAGCGCCGCCACTCCACCGATCAAGTGGAAGGCGTGCGCCGCCGTGAAAACATAAAAGAACGAACTGGCCGGATTGGTGGCGATAAAAACGCCGGCCTGCTTGAGCTGATACCAGGCGGCGGCCTGTCCAACGAGAAACAGAATGCCCAGCGCCGTGGCGGCGCTCCAGCAGAAATTGAACTTACCCCGATCACCGGCCTTCAGCGCGCGCCGCGAAAGATCGAGCACAAAGCTGGATCCGAGCAGGATGGCGGTATTGAGAAAAAGGATCGGCGGGTAATGCACGCCGGTCCAATCGTCCATGTCGGAGAGGCCGCGCCGCACCACGAAGGCGCTGGTGAAGGCGGCGAAAGCCATGGTGCTGGCCGCCAGCAAGACGAACAGGCCTGTAAAGGAAGCGGCCCGGCTGGCGCCACGGCCGGCGCCGCCGCCATCGTCTCCGCCGCCCCATCCAGTATCGATGGGAGGCGGCGGGCCGTGTAAGATGTCGTGCGTGAAAGTAGCGGGCATGCTCATATAGATGTGCTATTCACCCGAACGGCCCGGCAAATGCTCCGTCTGCATGACGAAATCCCTGGGAGCGCCCGGCACACTGTATTCGTAGGCGCCGTGCAGCACCACCGGGTGCACTCCGCCGAAGTTATCGTGCGGCGGCGGCGAAGGGACGGTCCATTCCAGCGTGGTGCAGTTCCACGGATTGGCAGGGGCCTTCGGACCCTTCATCCAGCTCCACACCAGGTTGACCAGGAAAATCGCTTGCGCGGCAGCCGTGAAATAGGCCGCGTAGGTCATGAACTGGTGCACCGGAATCAGTTTTGCCAGGTATTCCACGTTGGTGAAATCGGCATAGCGCCGCGGGTTGCCGGCGATTCCCACCATGTGCATGGGCGTGAAGATGCAGTACACGCCAATGAACGTCAGGTAGAAGTGGATCTTGCCCAGCGTCTCATTCATCATCCGGCCGAACATCTTGGGGAACCAGAAAAACGTGCCGGCGAACATTCCGAAGATGGCCGCCACGCCCATGATCATGTGGAAGTGGCCCACCACGAAATAGGTGTCGTGGAAGTACAGGTCGAGCGCCGGCTGGCCCAGAAAAATGCCGCTGACGCCGCCCGTCACGAACAGCGAAACGAAGCCCAGCGCGAACAGCATGGCGGTGGTGAAGTGAATCTTGCCTCCCCACAGAGTCCCGATCCAGTTGAAGGTCTTGATGGCCGAGGGCACGCCGATGCACATGGTCAATGTGGCGAAGGCCATGGCCGAGTACGGGTTCATCCCGCTCATGAACATGTGGTGGCCCCACACCAGAAAGCCCAGGAAGCCGATGCTCAGGATGGCGTAGACCATGGCCTTATAGCCGAAGACCGGCTTTCGCGAGAAGGTGGAAAGCAACTGCGAGGCCACGCCCATGCCGGGCAAAATCGCGATGTAGACCTCGGGGTGGCCGAAGAACCAGAACAGGTGCTGCCAGAGAAGCGGGGAACCGCCCTTGTGGTTGGCGATGATGTGGTCGTTGATCATCATGCCGGCAGGGAGGAAGAAACTGGTGCCGGCCTGACGGTCGAGAATCAGCAATACGCCGGCGGCGAGCAGCACGGCGAAGCCCAGCAGTCCGAGGATGGCAGTCACCAGCCAGGTCCAGCAGGTGAGCGGCATGCGCATCAGGCTCATACCTTTGCATCGCAGGTCGACGATGGTGGCGATGAAGTTGATGGCCCCCATGAGCGAGGCCCCGCAGAAAATCGCAATGCTCACGATCCACAGCGTCTGGCCGAGTCCTTCGCCCGGTCCGGTCAACGGGCCCGCGCCGCTTAAGGGGGGATACGCGGTCCAGCCGGCCAGCGGGGCGCCGCCTTGCACGAAGAAGGCCGACACCATCACCACAAGCGCCACAAACGTGGTCCAGAACGACATCATGTTGAGAACCGGGAAGGCCATATCCTCGGCGCCGATCTGGATGGGCAGAATGTAATTGCCGAACCCGCTCTGCGGCACGGTGGTCAACACGAAGAACACCATGATGGTGCCGTGCATGGTCATCAGCGACAGATACAGTTCCGGCGTCATCACGCCACCGGCGGCCGCCGTGGGCCAAAGCTTGCCGATCCAAGCCACCGCCACGTTCGGGTTCACCATGTGGAAGCGCATCAGCAACGACAAGCCCATTCCCAGCAGCACCGAGAACAGCCCCAGCAGGTAATACTGGATGCCGATCACTTTGTGGTCCAGGCTGAAAACGTATTTCCGGATGAAGCTTTGGGGCGCGTGCTGCGCCGCATGGGCTGGAGAAGACATAGATTACCTCTGGGAGTGTGTCCTGACCGCCATTACTTGTTGGCCGCCTGTTGCTGTTTCCACTGTTCGAAATCCGCTTCGCTCATCACCTGCATGGTGGTGCGCATCTGAAAATGGCCGAGGCCGCACAGTTCCGAGCAAGGCACCTCATAGATGCCGATCTTGTCGGCCTGGAAGTGAATGGGAATCTCCATGCCCGGCACGATGTCCTGCTTCATGCGCAGTTCCGGAACAAAAAAATTATGGATAACGTCGCGGGAGTGCAGAATCAACTTGATGGGCTTGCCCAGCGGTACTTTGAGCGAAGCGCTCATAATGTCGTCCTTGCCGGCCGGGTCCTTCGGGTCAAGCCCGAACGGGTCGCCGCCGGCGTCGTTGATGAGATGCAGGTCGGTGTGGCCGAACTTTCCATCCGGGCCGGTGTAGCGGAAGTTCCAGGAGAACTGTTTGGCCATGACCTCGATGGGGATGGCGTCGGGCGGAGCCTCATCGAAATGCACGCCCGCCCAGATTTTGGTTCCCATCACCACCAGGCCCAGAAACAGAATGGCGGTGGCGCTGGTCCAAAGCGTCTCAAGGAAGTTATTCCCGTGGGAGTGCGAAGCCTTTCCGCCATCGTTGCGGAACTTCATAATCACGTAGCCCAAGGCGAACTGCGCCAGCGTGAAAACGATTCCCACCACGATCAGGGTGCGCATGAATTGCGCATCATAATCCATTCCGTGCTGATTGATGGGAGGCGGAAACCACCATGTCTTAGCCGCAAAAAAGTAAACAATCCCAACCGTTAGAACCCAAATAATGGGTGCAAGCAGCATCCCGGAATCCCTCCACGAACCCAACCCTCTTCTATCTCCGAGGTTGAGCAACCTTATCACAGCCGATGCGGGAGGTGCAACTCGTAATCTGATTTCGCTTTCTGATATCCGCCGATGGGGCGGGACAGGGACCGGACTTTTGGCGAGAGGCCGTTGCCTTTGCCGGCGATTCCGGCGAGTGGGTGCGGCCGGCGGCACAGAGGTTGGGATCGGCGAATTTGGGGACCTGACATGGTGAATTTCGCTTCTTTCCCGCCACGATTGTGGCGAGAATTACAAGAGATTTATTAGAAACAAAAGGCTTATTCGAAAAATCACGCCACAATCGTGGCGAGTTACTACAGAGATCGAAGAAAACGCGGGTTGGTTTCAGGGGAAAACGAGAGTGGCCCGCCCGCGCGACTCTTACCTGTTTTGAGAGTAGCAGGCGCAGGGAGCAAGTAATTCCCGGAAAGTGATTGATATTGAAGGAGAAAAAGATTGAACTGGGGTTGGCAATCGGCCCAGTCGCTGCGTTTCAGAATTCCGCGGTGTTTTACGGAGTGAAGTAGACGGCTCTCCGGCCACGCAGCCGCGCAGCCGCGGCTCGAACATGCCGACCGTTTCCCCCATGCTAGACTGAGAGTCGCGAATGGAGTTGCATGCGGCAAGCATGTGATTCCGGAGGCTCACAATGACCGACCCCCGCGAGCAGGCTCACCACTTGATTGACCGCCTGCCGGAGACGCAGCTTTCGGCGCTGGTCGGCCTGCTGGAAAGCATCGTCGATCCCGTGGCCGCCGCGCTGCTCAATGCGCCCATCGACGACGAGCCGGAGACCGACGATGAAAAGCAGGCCGTTGCCGAAGCGAGCGACTGGCTCGCCCGCCGCGGCGGCAAAGGCATTCCGCATGAAGAGGCCATGCGGAGGCTCGGCCTGGAGTGAGAGAGGTCGAGTGGACCGGGACGGCGCTGGAACATATGGCGGCGCTCGACAAGGGAATCGCCCGCCGGGTCAAGCAGGCCGTCGAGCGTTTCGCCGATACCGGTCGCGGGCAACGTCAAAAGGCTCCAGGGCATCGACCCACCCGAGTACCGGCTCCGCGTGGGAGACCACCGGGTCCGCTGCCACCAGCAGAGCGAGACGATTCGCATTCTCCGGGTCCGCAACCGCCGCGAGGCCTACCGATGACGGATCAACGACCTTCCCATTTTGGAAACAATCCCTGAAACACTGAGACTACCGGGTTACGTGCCGTCCCCTGAGTAATTCGGGGACAGGCTACGAAACCCCGAAACTATCCTGCCGTCAAGCTCATCTGCTTCTCGTCTACGACCACCTTGCCCTTTGGACCCCGCTTCCGCGGACGCAAATATCGGCGCTGCTCCTCCTCCAACTGCTTTACGAATCCTTCGCCGGCCGCCGGACGCCCGCTTCGCGTGGCTTCCCGAATCCGCTCCATCAGGGCGGCGTCTTCGATCCCCTGCGTCAATGCCTCGCGCCGCGTCCCGCCCGTCCAACGCCGCT
>PMTR01000099.1:0-4416 GCA_003167255.1 Bryobacterales bacterium | reverse complement strand
TAGTCCACGTGCGCCCGGCCCAGGCTCTTAGCCAACGCGGTCTCCGCGGGCGGAATGGCGATCAGATGAACATGGTTCCCCATGAGGCAATAGCCGACGATACGTACCGCGCATCGGCGGGTGTGGTGGGCCAGCAACTGGAGGTACAGGGTGTAATCGGCGTCTTCGAAGAAGACGCTTTGGCGGCGGTTGCCGCGCTGCGTGATGTGATGCCAGCAGCCAGGGACAACGACGCGGGCGATGCGTGCCATGGAGAGTACTTGTGGATTTGGAGAGGCAAAACTCTCATAAAGTTTCGGGGTTTCGTAGCCTGTCCCCGAAACTCCCCAAACTCCCCGGCGCCTGGTTCTTGGCGTTGAACGACGCCACGTCCCATGAGTTCGCTCCCGCCGGACTCCGGTTCGTCACCCTCACGTTCCCCGAATTATCGTAGCTCAACTGGCGGCACCACAGGCTGCTCCGCGCCGTACACGTCAAACGCCAGATCAATCCCCAGATCAGCCAAACGCTTTAGCAAATCCGAGTTGAATGTCTCGCCTGTGTTACGTCCGTCCGTATACCAACCGATGAAGTACTCCACCTCTCCGCCTGTAGAACAGAAGCCAGTCAAGAATGACCGATGCGATTCGAGTGACTCTAGATTCAAGCCAATTGTAGAGGCCAAATCAAATCCCTTTCCATCGATTGACTGAGAGCACCAGTAGGTGGTGTCATTTAAACCCTCAAGCGACTGGCCGGTTGGTGTTCTCCTCCTCTCGCCCGCCTTCCACGAGAAACGAGGAGTTTCACCCAACGCGGTGGAGATCTTCTCTGGGTCCATGCTTGGATGACGCAATCGAAGGGAGATCGAATATCGAAATGGATTCATCGTATGTAGCTCGTCCAAGGTCCATTGTTCACGGCATTGCCAGCCGCGTCACCAGTTATCACGTCGCCATTAGGAGCGATGCCTACCCAGTCCCTCGGGCCTGCGCCAAGGCCATCCTTGATGCCATGAATTCGCCCGCTGCCCCACCCCATTTCGTCGATTGGCTTGGTCCCAGTAGGTACCTCCTTGGGCTTAGCCCCTAGCTTGCTAGGTGTCTTTCTCCCACCCTCGCCCTTTGCATAAGTGAGGCCTGGGCACGTCTGGCCGTACTGGCATAAACCGATCGACGCCCACTCGTTGCTGTTCCCCGCTGCCTTCGGATTGATCACCATTACCATTCCCACGCGGACTGGCATGGTCAGCAGTTGGGCAGCTTGACCTGCAGCCCCTAACACTGTGTCCCACCAGGAAGTGCCGGTCGCGCCGGGGAGCGCGCCAGGCCAAGTGCCTGGCCAGGTGGTCGAAGGCGTCGCGCTAAATACGAACGGCCCGGTGTTGCCGCTGCCGAAAACGCCACCGCCACTCAGTGGCCCGCCCGACAGTCCACCAATAGACGATTGCGGATCCGGCGTCCAGGCAACCGAGGACAAGTCAGTATGGGAGCCGCCTCCGCCAAGAATGCCCAAAAGTGCGATCCCGATATCAACCGCGGCGCCAATTCCGGCGCAGAGCGGGCCGCAAGCGGCAGCGCCCACACCAGTGGCTTCCCCAAATTGTCCTGACGGGTCCGTAAACGTCAGCGGATTGTTGCTGACGTACGCGTAACCGTTCCAGCTCTGCGGGTCGCTCGGATCTGCCCCAGCATTCCCCGGGTCGGGGCTGGTGAACCGGCCCTGAATTGGGCTGAAATAGCGTGCCTGGAAGAAATCCAGGTACGATTCCCCATCGCGTTCCTGCCCCGTGAATTTCTGCCGGACCGTGTCCACTCCGTAGCCTGCCACGCCCGTCCGCCACGTCCCCGAATCGGCGAAGGTCTCCAGCCCGAACGGCTGGAAATCGTGCCGTTCGCTCGCCTGCGCCCCACTCATGACCAGGCGCGTGCTCCCCAGCGCATCCATGGTCACATACTGCGTCGTTCCCGGCGCGGATGGAGAACCGCCGTACTCCGCCGCCAGGTTCCCAAAGGCGTCGTACACGTAAGTCGTGGCGTTGTTGTACTGATCGATCTTCTGCACCCGGTTCCCTAATCCATCATAAACGTACTGCGTGCTCCCAAACGCAACCTGCCGGTTCTCCGCGTCGTACCCGATGGTCGCGCCCGGAGCCGCGGTCACATTCCCGGCGAGGTCATAGCCCCATCCCGGCGCCTGGTTCTTGGCGTTGAACGACGCCACGTCCCATGAGTTCGCTCCCGCCGGACTCCGGTTCGTCACCGTCACGTTCCCCGAATTATCGTAGCTCAACTGGCGGCACCATACGCTGGCCGAGTCCGGGCAGGTGGGGCTGAAGCTGGTCCCACCGGCCCTTTCCGATAACGTCACAAGCCGGTTCATCGGGTCGTGCACGTATTCCTGCACCGCCATGGTCTGGCCGCCGACCGCAATCGTCTGCTGCCACGGGCTTCCAGTGTTGCCGCTGGAACAAACCTGCGCGCCGTTGTTGCAGTAATTGTAATTCAACGCCAACAGGTTGCCGGCGGAAATCCCCGTATGCTCGAACAGGCTGTTCCAGGTGTGGCTCTCGGTGATGCCATTCTGGAACGGCAGCGACGATAAACCGCCCGCCGCGTTGTACGTGATGCCGGAAGCGTAGGTGGTCGCGCTGCCTCCCGCAGGCGTGCTCTTTACGCTGGTGGCCTGGTCGTCCGCATCCAGCGTATACGCGATCGCGCGGCCCGAGGGGTATGTAATACCGGTGAGCTGATCGGTGAGGGAGTACTGGTAGTTGGCGAATGCATAAGGGGTTCCGTTCTGGTTGTTGGGCGTGGTCTGCCGGCTGGCGACAACCCGCCCGAACCCGTCGTAACTGTACTCCATTTTGCTCGCCGACGAACTGACCGAACTCAGCGCGCCCACGAATCCAGTGAAACCCGCGCCAACGGAGTTGTTGTCGTAAGAATACTGCACGTTGGGCGTCGCCGCCGCGGGAGAAGCCGGCGAGTATGTGATGCCGGTCGGGCGGTTTAAACCATCGTAGGTAAAGGTGGCTTGTGTGAGGTTGGCATCCGTCCGGGTTTTCAGGTTTCCACCCGGATAATATGTATAGGAAACGGAACCGCTTTCCGGATTAGTTGCATTTTGAAGCCGCGAGAGAGTGGTGTAGGTGAATGTGCGGGTCTGGCCCGTGCTTCCCACTGGCGAGCAGGTGTAGCCCGCCCCCGCCAGACACTGCGCGCTCACGCCAGTGAGGTTGTCCAGCAGGTCGTAGGTATAATTTGTGAGCATACCGTTGGGCTCGATCACGGCCGCCAGGCGGCCCAGGCCATCCATACAGTTCGTACGGATATGGCCGGCGGCATCGGTGGTCGTCGTCGCGACGCCTCCGCAACCCGGCACGCTTCCGGGAACAAGCACATTGGCGGTCGTCGAGACAGTTCCCGTAGCGTTGGAGTTGGGGCTGCCGCCGCCCCAGACGCCCGGAAGCGTTGCTCCCTGATACCCGGCCACGCTGGTCGCCGTCACGTTATATGGCGTGCCGAGCGTGCGCGTCGTCAAGGTCCATCCCATGGTGGCATCGCCTGTGCTCGCGTACGGGTTCGATACCAGCTCGTAGCTGGTCCCGCCCGTGCCGTACCGGTAGGCTCTCTGAACGCTCTGCCCCAGTCCGTCCTTGGTCGACTGCACACGGCCGAGCGCGTCGAAATTCGTCGTGTTCACGAGCCTACCGGCGGAGGTATCGTCCTGTCTGGTCGTTACCACAAGGCCCACATCGTCGTAGGTCGTGTCGGTAGACCGGTCGAGGCTGCCGCTCGCGGTTCTCTGTTCGACGTGCGTCGTGCGGCCGAGCTCATCGTAGGTGTAGCTGGTGGTAATGGAATTGTCGGTGTCGGTGGAGCTGTTGAGGAAACCGCTGATGCAGTTATAGCTATAGCTGGTGTGAAGAGTGCCGAGAAAACCGTGACAGGCTACGTGTTTCCATTTTCCTGCCCAAGTGCAAAGGATAGCGCGGTTTGTACGGCGTTGGTCGCGCCGCCCTCTGGGCTCTTCCGGGGCCGTCCAACCGCGCGCGGTTCCAGCACTCGCCGCATCTTCCGCCCTAGCTCGAAGAAACCGGGAAGCCCTGGACGTTTTCAGTAGCTTTCAGCGGTCACTCCCGCCTCGATGAGCGCGACTTGCCCCCTACAGCCCGACTCCCCGATGGTTCACCAGCGACAAAAACTCATCCCGCGTCTTCTTCCTGTCCCGAAACGCCCCCAGCATCGCGCTGGTCATCGCCCCCGAGTGCTGCTTCTCCACTCCGCGCATCATCATGCAGAAGTGCCGCGCTTCGCAGATCACTCCCACTCCCATCGGATCGATGATCTCCTGGATGGTCTGCGCCACTTCCTGCGTCAGCCGCTCCTGTATCTGCAGCCGTCGCGCAAAGGCGTCCACAATCCGCGGAATCTT